>JAZQJG010000049.1:0-22481 GCA_045541535.1 Eubacteriales bacterium | reverse complement strand
GTTGGTCCCACCCGTTCCCATTCCGAACACGGTAGTTAAGCAACTTCATGCGGACAATACTTGGCTGGTGACGGCCCGGGAAGATACGTAATGCCGACATAATAAAGCCGTTCTGATCATCAGAACGGCTTTCATCTTTTTATATGTATAAAGGCATGCAGTTTAGGTTGAAACTCACTTTTCATAAGAAATGTAACCTGAGTTATATCTCGCTTAAAAAACTGTTCTTTTCTAAGCATGAATTAGCAAGCCCTTTGCAACATCGGCATTTCCATCGCAAGCCGTTGTTTGCTCGGTAATTGCCGTGTTGCGGCAGCCGTTAGCGCCTCACTTCATCTGCCAAAGGGCAGCGTTTCGGCGCCACGACCACCAACTTCGCAACGCTCAGTTGGTGAGCAAATGAGCCTTAAGCAATGGCTCTCGGCTTTAAGCCGAGAGGGCGTAGCAAAAGAAAAGGACTACCTTACGGTAGTCCTTTTCTTTTGGTGCACCTTCAGGGACTCGAACCCGGGACCCACTGATTAAGAGTCAGTTGCTCTACCAACTGAGCTAAAGGTGCATTTATATATGCTCAGTTTTTCCTTGCCTTTAAAACTTACTGATCTAAGTTTTAATCAACGAGACCTTTACAACATCAAAAAATTCTTCGCTTTTGCTCGATATTTTTTGTGTTGTTGCAGCTGCCGACCTGCTCGCTTCATCTGCCAAAGGGCAGCGCTTCGCAGTGGCAACTACCAACTGAGCTAAAGGTGAATATTTTCTTAAATAAGCAAGAGTTAGTATACCAAGTTATGTTTGATTTGTCAAGAGTTTTTCGAAAAAATCCTCATTTTTTGCCTGCAAGTTTGTTATGATTACTTACATTTTTTATGATGCCCATTCATATGGTTAATATAGGGGGGAATGGCAATGAAAAAGATTTTATTAACTACCAGCGGTCAGCCGCCGGCACATTACGTTCGGGCACTGAAGACGGTGGGGGCGGAGCCGTGGGTGGCGGCGACAGATGTGGATTTGAATGCGTTTGATGGATTAATTCTTTGCGGCGGCGGAGACCCGGAACCAGCGCTCTTTGGACAAAAAAATCAGGGGAGCTACGGCATTTCCCGGGAACGGGATCAACTGGAGCTCTCCTGTATTCATCATTTTTTAAAAGAAAAGAAACCCATTTTGGGGATCTGCAGAGGCAATCAGATGCTGAATATCGCCTTTGGCGGCACCTTGATCCAGCATTTGCCCAACGCGGAAAACCATATCGCCCCGGGACGGGATATTTATCACGTTCTGCAAGTGGATGGGGTTCTGAAAAAGCTTTACGGCCGAAAACTGCGCGCCAATAGCAGTCATCACCAGGCAGTAGATCGGATCGGTCATGGGTTAAAGGTCTTGGCAGTGGCACCGGACGGTGTGGTGGAGTGCTTGGCGCATGAGCATCTGCCGGTTTTGGGAGTTCAGTTCCATCCGGAACGGATGGAAAACGGCCTGCCAATCTTTGAGTTGTTTTTAAAGAATTGTTAATGGCGGCAATGGAGATCGTTCCGAACCATTTCGGCGAGAATCGAGATGAAATCTCCGTTGGTGGGCTTGCCGGTTTTTTCCCGAACCTTATGGCCAAAGTGCTCGTAAATATAGGAAATGTCGCCGTATTCAAAGGCTTTTTCCACTGCCGTGCGGATGCAACGCTCAATATTTCCGTAGGGCTTTTGATGGATCAGCCCAATTTCTGTATAGAGCCCCAAAATTAAATTTTGTAATAGATCCGGTTTGTATATTAAGATCTCCGTGGCGTCCAGAAGATAGACAAATCCATGGATGGTCATTGGCATCTGCATCCGGAGCAGTATTTTTCTGGCGCATCCGCGGATAAGAGGTTCTGCAGTGATCGGTTCACCTTGATGGAGCCGGAGCTGAAGGTATTTTTTCATCTTCGTTACGCAGTAGGCATAATCGACGGGTGTGAGGAGAAAGAGATCACCGCCGTTGTTATAAAAACTGTTGGCGATGGTGTCGTTCTTGCTGTTGCTGACGACGATCTTGATCAGCGGATGGTCGATCTCCCACTCTAACCGCTTGGTAATTTCATCGCAGTTCATTCCCGGCAGAAAGGGATCCATGATCAAAACGTCCGGCTTGCAGGTGCGGCATAAAGTCATTGCGTCTGCCGCCGTCCGACCGACGGCCAGGATCTTACAGCCGTATGCCGAAAACCGTTCGGAAGTGATCTTTGCTTCCAACGGATCTGATTGTACAATGATAACTTTAAATCGCACAGTTCTTTCCTTACTTTGTTTTAATTTCTGACAACCTAAGTATAGCAGAAGTTGCGAGGAGGTTCAACGATAGTTTTCGCCAAAAATGTCGAATGGGGGTGAAAAAGGGCATAAGATAAGGGAAAAATAAAAAAATCAAAACTTTCACAGGATTTTTTTCATAAATATATTGACATTTGCGAAATTTGAGGGTATAATAATCAAGCATTAAAAAAGGCCCCTTGGTCAAGCGGCTAAGACGTCAGCCTCTCACGCTGAAAACGGGAGTTCGATTCTCCCAGGGGTCACCATAAAATATTCCTCCTTAGCTCAGTCGGTAGAGCACTCGGCTGTTAACCGAGTTGTCGTTGGTTCAAGTCCAACAGGGGGAGCCAAAAAATAACACCACCCAATCGGGTGGTGTTATTTTTTTATCTCTTGTCGGCTTGTGCCGACAACATTCAGCTACATTCGTGCATTACCGACTGAGCGAGCGAAGTCGGTAGGGACGTTTGCGAGCGCGTCCGTTGGATGATGAAGCGAGCAATAAGGAGCAGCAGCGGTCGACGATTGGCGAGCAAACAATGGCTTGCGAAGACAGAGTCGGGCACCGCAATGGTCGATCCTCGCTCTGTTTTAGGTGTAGCTCTTTGCAGTCTATACTAATTGGACAATTACCTTTATTTAAGACGAACGAGCCAAACGAGTGACCTGATGAAATGTTCTGTTTTATCAAGGTGATGAAATCATAGCCAAACCAATTTCAATTTATTGATGTGTTCATAGTACTCCTGGCTTTATATTTTTTACGATGAATGTTGACAATTAGCATTGTTATGATATTATATAGTTGAGCAACGGTCCTGAAAATTGGCCGCAAAATAGAGGTATGTATATGAAACGTTTAAAAATAAATCCCGAAGATGTGCGAGGCTTTAACTATCATCCCAGTTATTCAATCAACGCAATGACTGACTGGCTCTTGTTTGATGAGGCGTTGTGGTGTCGGGAACTTACCAACGGCAAGGAAAAGTTTCCCAAGATGAACACCGTTCGTCTTTGGCTTTCTTGGAACGCTTATTGCGGAATGCCGGAACTTTTTATTGAGCGTGTAAGAAAAGCGATTGATATTTGTCGTAATCTTGGGCTTTACGTGATTCCTTGTCTGTTTAATCGGTGGCATGATTCCAAGGTGGATTGCGACGGTGTCTATATCGATCATTTTTTGCCCAACAGCAGTTGGCTTTTGAAGTACGGCGATCCCTTTACTGATTATGTGGATGCATTGTGTAAGGCCTTTGGCGACGAGGAGCAGATTCTTGTTTGGGATGTTTGCAATGAGCCGTGTGCTTATAACGGCGACTTTCCTATGAGGGAAACGGTTATGAAGGCCGAGTTGGACTGGCTGTGGCGTATGGCTGACCGTATGCGCGCCAACAATGTTTCACAGCCACTCGGTATAGGAAGTACCGGCAGGGAATCCATGGAGATATATGGTGATATTTGCGACGTTTATCTGACCCATCTTTATTATAAAGGTGGTGAAATCTCTCAATTTGAAAACAAGGTCGCGCGATTTGCCGCCGAGTCTCAAAAGAACGGCAAGCCTTTGATCTGCTCTGAATGTTGCTGGGGCTCCTTTGATGATGAGGAGCGCGCCGAATGGATGCGCATTACGCTTTCCACCTTCCAAAAATTCGGCATAGGATTTGTAGCGCACGCGCTTCAGTATTGTGGATGCGCCGATTTGCATGCTGCGGGTGACGGGCGTACCTCTCCGGATATAGGCAATCTCTGCTTTATCAATAAAGATGGCTCCTTGCGGACTCACCATGAGATTTTTAACGAGTTCTAAAAGAGTTGAAATTGCCCATCAGACGTATGCAGTCGTTGAGATATGTTACGTTAGTAAATGCGAACCTCTTATTGGAGGCATAAAATAAAAAATAACACCATCCATCCGGATGGTGTTATTTTTTATCTTCTTATCGGCTTATGCCGACTATACGTTTATCATCGTGCATTACCGACTGACGGGCGAAGCTGGTCACCCCTCACCTGTGTCCTGTATTGTAGCTATAATGGGGGCAGTAGATCCCAAAAACTCTCGTTCTTCGGAACGAGTTTTTTTATCCAAGCCGACAGGCTTGGTATATCATCAGCCCGAAAGGGCTGTATATCATCAACACAGCAAAGCCGTGTTGTATCTAATCACACCGTAGGTGTGCATAAAAAACTGTCGGCTTGATGATATACAAAACTTCGTTTTGATGATATGCAATTCCTACGGAATTGATGATATACAATGCTCCGCATTGATTTCTTACTGTTTTTATGCTATAAGAAAAAGCCGTGAACTTCACGGCTTATTTTTGCATATTAGGATTATTTGTTCTTTCTAAAAGATAATCAACCGAAACGTTAAAATAATCAGCAATTTTAATAAGTTCATTAATACCAGGCTCTCTTTCACCGGTTTCATACCGGCTAATTGTGTTTTGGTTTGTATTCAAGTCCATTGCCAATTTTAATTGGGAAATGCCTTTTGATTTTCTGATTTCTTTTAATCTCATAAAATCACCCCTTGACATTATTATCCCACAATGGTATAATCTAAATATCCCAATATGGTATTTTAACAGGAGGAATTAAATATGAAAAAAGTATTATCAATGGGTTTAGTTGTAATGTTGGTTATTTTAACATTCGCAGGATGTAGCAATGGACAGACTTATGATAGTGTGTTAAAAGAATACACTGCAAAAATTGAAGAAGCTACACCTACGCTTGTTGAAGAGTTCAAAACTGAAACAACGGGCATTACCGATGTAACCAAAATAGCTGAAATTTCCAATGCAAAAATCCAAAAACTTGCTGAAATTTCTACCGAAGGTATCGGAAAAATGGCTGAAATTAAATTAAAAAATAATGATGATACTAGTGTTTATGAAGAATGGGCTCAAAAACTCACAGATGTGTATGAAAGAGAAGCAAAGAAAATAACAGATGAATATGAAGCGGTTTCCAGTAATGCAATTAATTCATTGTTACCGTAATTAAAATTTGTATATATTAAGAAAATCAGGTTTTTAGACCGATTTTGTTTTGAATGTTGATCTCTTATAAAAACACCACCCGATTGGGTGGTGTTTTTATCTCTTATCCGCTATTGCGACAACATTGATTTTTTGGATTACATACGATTCTTTGCATTGCTTTATTTGTAGGTTGTGCTATAATACAAGTAGTTATCAACGACTATATTAATTAATAATAAATTTAAAGGCTGAAAATGTATGGATATTAAAGCGGCAATTTTTGATATGGATGGTACACTGATTGATTCACTGATGCTTTGGGATGTACTGTGGACAACTTTTGGTGAAAAATATTTAAATGACAGAAACTTTGCTCCGAGCACTGAAGATGATAAAAGAATCCGAACGCTTACCTTGAAAGATGCGATGGAGCTCATCCATGACAATTATCACCTTGGCGAGAGTGGGGGAGAGCTGTTGATGGAAGCGAATCGTATAATGAACGATTTTTATGCGAACAGTGTTGATTTAAAACCGGGCGTGAGAGAGTTTTTGGAACATTGCAAAAATAACGGTGTTAAAATGTGTATTGCCTCTGCAACGGCCCCGGAACTGATCAAGGTGGCGATGAAGCATTGCGAAATTGAAAAGTATTTCCTGAAGGTGTTTTCCTGTGGGGCTATCGGTAAAGGTAAAGACGAACCGGATGTCTTTTTGCAGGCTGTTGAGTTTTTGGGTACGGAAATTAAAGATACGTGGGTGTTTGAGGATTCACTTACGGCGATTGAGACTGCAACCAAAATCGGAATGCCGACCGTTGGGATATATGACAAATTTAATTATGGACAGGACAAAATTAAAGAAATTGCCACAGAATACGTTGAAGCCTCAGAAACGCTCTTGAAATTATTGAAATAAAATTTCAAATCATTAATTTTGATATCCGAACCTATCAAGAAGACACGCAAACAGCGTGTCTTCTGTTATTTGTATTTCGGCGTTGAAAAATAGGTGATGTTGTGCTACAATTCAATTATAAGATTTCCAATGTGAACGGAAAGGAAATTCAGATGAAAGCTGCAGTTTTTTACGGAAAAGAAGATTTACGGATCGAAGAAATTAACATTCCCGTACCTCAAAAGGACGAGGTGTTGATCAAGGTAAGCGCCTGCGGTGTATGTGGCACAGACATGCACATTTTTGACGGTGATGAGGGCGCGGCACCTTCACCATCAGGCACGGTATTGGGACACGAATTCGCCGGTACTGTTGCCGCCGTCGGTTCTGAGGTGAGCGGTATTTGCATTGGCGACTCGGTGTGCGTAGATCCTAACAAGCTTTGCGGCGTTTGTGATTTTTGTCGGGAAGGCATCGGTCATTTTTGCGAAAATATGATCGGAATCGGCACCACGGTGAACGGAGGCTTTGCTGAATACTGTTGTGTTCCTGCATCCCAGGTTTATCTATGTGATCAAGAGCTGGAGCTCTCAAGGGCGGCAATGTGTGAGCCGGTGGCTTGCTGTTTGCACGGCATTGATATGTGTGATATTTTGCCCGGCGATACTGTGGCGGTGATCGGCGGTGGAATGATCGGCCTGTTAATGCTGCAGTTGGCCGCTTTAAAAGGTGCCGCAAAGCTGATTATGATTGAGCCGATTGCCGAAAAACGGGAGCTCGCCATCAAATTTGGCGCCGATATTACCATCGATCCCTTTGCGTGTGACGTAAGGGAAGAACTGAAAAGAAACGGCGTTGGCAGAATCGGTACGGTGATTGAGTGCGTCGGAAAAACAGCCACCATTGAGCAGGCGATCCAAATCGCCGGTAAACGATCCACCGTGATGATGTTCGGTCTTACTGCTCCGAAGGAAGAAATTGCCATCAAACCATTTGAAATCTTCAAGAAGGAAATCGTGCTGAAAGCTTCATTTATCAATCCCTACACTCAAAAACGAGCACTGGTGCTGATTGAAAGCGGTCGGATGGATGTTTCGTCTATGGTGTACAGAAAAATTCCTTTGGATGAATTGCCGTCCTTGCTGGCGGATAAATCCAAAAGAGTTGTAGGAAAATATATTGTAACCTTTTAATATGAGGGAAGGCAAATGATAGAGTTGTTGCAACCGGAAGCCTTTGATCGGGTATTTTCCATTATGCTTGAAAGTTTTCCGCCGGATGAGCGCAGAACACGAGAAGAGCAGGCGGCATTACTTGAAAAGGATATTTATCGTGTCTACGTTTTAAAAAACGAAGATCATGAAATCGTAGCCTTTATTGCGGCATGGGAGTTTGAGGATTTTGTTTTTCTGGAGCATTTTGCTGTAGAAAAGTCCCATCGCAACGGAGGAAAGGGCGGTCAATTTTTAAGTGAATTGGTGGGGAGACTCAATAAGCGAGTCTGTCTTGAAGTGGAGCCGCCGGATGCTGGGCTGGCAAGCCGCAGAATCGCATTTTACGAGCGTAACGGTTTTACTCTCAATCCTTATCCTTATATACAACCGGCGATCACGTCCGGACGAAATCCTATTCCACTGATGATTATGAGCACGGACGGTGGAATGGATTTGAAAACCTTTGAAAAAATGCGGACACTTGTTTATGAATTTGTTTATAATTGTGAGGTGTAGTGTATGCAAATGGTTGTACTGACAGCCATCGGTGTCGGGGGAGCCACCGTGTTCGGCGCGCTGATCGGCTTTCTTTTTAGAAAAACTTCTCATAAGTTTTCGGATATCGTGTTGTCCTTTGCGGCCGGTGTGATGCTGGCGGCAGCGGTGTTGGGACTGATTTTGCCGTCATTGGAATATGGCGGAAAATGGGGACTTTTGATTACGGTGGTCGGAATCTTTGCCGGTGCCATTTCATTGAATCTGATTGATAAGCTGGTGCCCCACTTGCATCGTTTGATCGGACCGGAAGGAGAGGAACATCATAATGCGGATTTAAGCCGCGTGTTGCTGTTTGTGTTGGCCATTGCTATTCATAATCTTCCCGAAGGAATTGCCGCCGGTGTCGGCTTTGGCGCCGGTGACTCGGCAAGGGCTCTGATCATTGCCGGCGGTATTGCACTGCAAAACATCCCGGAGGGTATGGTGATTATCGGCCCAATGCTGGCGGCGGGCGTATCTCCCCGTAAGACCTTTGTTTGCGCTATGCTGACCGGTGTTGTGGAGGTGGTGGGCACTTTGATCGGTTATTTTGCCGTCAGTCTGGCATCCGCCGTATTGCCCTTTGCTCTGGCTTTTGCGGGAGGAACAATGTTGTACGTGATCAGTGGTGAAATGATCCCGGAGACCCATGTGCACGGACATCAAAGAGGAGCTACCTATGCGCTGTTGGTTGGCTTCTGCGTGATGCTGATCAGTGACGTGTTGCTCGGATAATAAAACGCCAACGTGTATTACACGTTGGCGTTTTATCATTCGCTGAATTCGGTGACGATGATCCGGTATTGGGAAAGGTGGGTATCTTTGGTGACTTCAAGCACCGCTCGCTTCCAATGGTTTCGTTGGAGGATTTCCCGGCCGATATCGGCGACGGGTAAATGATAAACAGTTGCTAAAAAGTAGCGGGCAAAAAGCCGACCTTTTTCAGGAATTTTCTTTAATGTATCAAGCAACTGTTTGTGCTCTTCTTCTGTGCGAAGCATCATCGGATCTTTGTGTGGATCAAAATACACGTACTCGCCCAAGGTGTCTGTAAACATCTCCGGCAAACAGGGATTTTCTTCCGTGATGGTGCATTCTAAAACGATGGGATTCGCTTCCATAGTTTACCTCTTTTCCGCTTTGCAAAGCTTGTACAATTCTTCTCCGGCCAGACGTATCTTGGCGGCAACGTTGTCTTCGGTGGGGAAGCAGTAATAGAGGGCTTCTTTGTTGCCGATACAAACGACGTCGCCCATCTCATACCAGTAAAAATCAGTGTTTACGCTGTGGGAAACGGCAGGCTCTTGCTGATAGAGAATCTGATCCGCTTCATCATACAGCACAAAACCGTCTGACGAGTGAGTCAGTCGGCCTTTGCCCACCGTATACAGCGCTTTGTGATTGGTAAGAATACCGATCTCTACCGGTATGTCTATTTGATAATTGCCGTCCTCCAACGCTTTTCGTACACACTTGCGTTGCCAATCATACCAATGGGGAATGTGGGAAAATTCGGTTTCTCCCGACTCTGCCTCCATTTGTCCCTGCTCATTGAGTCGGTAGACTTTGCCGCATTGCTTGCAATAAAGAATGCTGCCCGTTCCTTCGGTACCTCCGTCGGTGTGACAGGCGGGACAACGGTATAAAATCCGTTCCAGTCCTTCGGCGCGGTGTGGCTCGGCAATATGAACACCGTTGAGATGCTGATTTTTGAAGTTGTCAAAAGAGAAGGCGCGATCAATGATTGCATCAATTTCAGCAACGCTTTTTTGTGCGATTTCTTCTCTTGTCAGCAGACAGGTTACCTTGGCGGAAACGTTTACCTTCCGCTTACGTAAATTGTTATAGAGGGGTTGTCGCAGATAGGCGCCGTCGGTGATTACGCTCACCAACGGAATGTCCAGCTTTTTGATCAACGTGCCCAATTTGCGGGGGAGGGTTGTGGCGCATCCGTCAAAGCTGTATCCGGCCTCGGGATACATCAAAATACTGCAGTTGTTTTTGCGGATGGCGTGTAACATATCCATAATTAATCGGATATCGGTCACGTATTTTTGTGTGGGAATACATCCCAGTTTTCGCATCAGCCAATATTTGCCCACCATGCCGTCGGTGGTGCTGACAATGCAAAAAGGTTTGGGGAAAAAGATCCGATAGGCGATTTCCAGATCAATAAAGCTGGAATGGTTCATTAAGATCAAACAGGGTTCCTTACCCACCAAATCCATTCGCTCTTTGGTGAATTTGAAACGGGTGGCAAGCAGGTCCGGAATGGAAATGAGTCGGATTAACAATCCTAAAATCCACCACGGCTTTTGGGGCTTAAAATGCCGCAGTTTCGGTTTTGCCAGCGCTTCGACCGGGGATAACCGTATGGTTTTGATTTTCATTCATTCATCCTCCAAAAAAGAGTTATTATCATTGTACTATATTTTGCTGGGCATTACAAGCAAAAATACGACCCGGACAATTCGGGTCGTATTTTTGTATTTTATTGATCTATAAACACTTTCTTCACGGCTTCCAGATAACCGTAACCGGTCAGATTATCGGGCTCCAGATAGCTGCCTTCGGTCCACTCGTTCCAGGAGTTGATGGTGATCAGGGGTACGGGCAGTTCGTGAGTGTCTACGTATTCTTTAGCGGCAAGCAGTGCCTGCTCAAAACGTTCGGGGGAACTGCCGGTGGTCAGCATAGGCTGATTCTTCTTGTATCTGGGGGTGTTGTCCCAACCGATGGAAACGTGGGGGAAATAGGGGGAATTTGCAAAATCGCAGTCATAATCCTTGTATTTTTCTTTTACCCGTTCCAAAACCTCCAGATAGTCGCCGGTGGTGTCGGTCATCTGGCGGTATTGATAGTTGGAAAAACTGTCATATCCCAAGGCTTCAAATCCCTTGGCATCGTATACCAGCTTTGCCAGCGCAGGGTTGCGGCGGAACATGCCCATGGAGGGGCAATTAGCCTGCAGGTGCAGACCGGGGAATCCGGCCTTTACCGTTTCGGCGCGAAAATATTCCAGCGCTTTCACCGTTTCTTCCACCGAGCCGAAGCCGTTGATCAGATTAAATAGCTCGTAGATCATAAATACGGGCTCACCGTTGATTTTGTAGTAGTTGGGCTTGTGAAAATACTTTTCAATGACACGCTTGACCACGTGGGTGAAGCGCTCAAAGTTTACCTTTCCGTCCCAGATAACGTCCTCGTCATATTCGTCTGCAATGCGGGGGTCCCACAGATGGGTGGCGTCGTGGTTGGCCCACATCAGATAAAATTTCATATCTTCGTTGTTGGGGGCCTTGAGAAAACCGTCGTTCAGACAATTTTCCAAAAAGGGACGGTCGTCATACCAATACCAATCGTAAATAAATACGTTGACTCCGTGGCGCAGTGCACAGTTGATCTGCATTTCCATCACGTCGGGGTTTGCTTCGTTTACGTAGCCCCACAGCGGCTTTCTGGGCCAGATCTGATCAGGCCCCTTAGAGGTACAGTTTTTAACGGTTTCCCATTCGCCCATTCCTTCCGGCCAGAACATTTTGGCGCGACGCTCGTCACCGGTGTAGGATGGCCAGATAATGGCAGCAACATCGTACTTATTCATTGTATAACAGCCTCCTTGTTTTATGCCTTCATTATACTGTTTTTGTACAGACGGGTCAATTGTTTTTGAGATATTTTGGTAACAGATATTTACAAAATTATGTGGGCGGGGTATAATTGAAATACTGTTTGGAGGAATCAAAATGACCTTTGAAAAAATCTGTGAAGATATTTTTCGCCTAAAAGTTCCCTTTGAGGGGATCTATACGGCCGTTTGGATGCTACGGGATGGGGAGGCGTGTATTTTGCTGGATGCCGCCACCACCGAGTCGGACGTTACGGATTATATTCTGCCGGCTTTGGAACGAATGAATGCGCACCCCACCCATTTGGCTTGTTCCCATCATCACGACGATCACAGTGGCGGGATGGCAATTTTGGCGGCGCGTTTTCCTGATGCCGTTTTGCTTGCGGCCGACCCCGGACTTTGCCGGCGGTTTTCGCCCTGTGCTGTCAGTCATAAACAGGCGTTGAGCAAGCACGTTTATGTCTTGCATTTGCCGGGACATACGGAGGATATGCTGGGCTTGTGGGATGAACGAAGTCGTACGCTGATTACGGGGGATGCCTTGCAGTTGGACGGCGTGGACCGTTGGGGCACCTGTGTGGCCCATCCTGCCGCCTATCGGCACACTCTGGAGCAAATTCTTGCTCTGGCACCGGAACGGCTGTTGGCTTCCCACGACTTTGTGCCGCTTGGCTTTCGGGCAGAGGGGAAAGCGGCAGTGCAGGAATACGTGGCACAATGTGAGCGGAGTCTAAAACGGATACAGTCGTTGGTCCAAACTCACGGTGAACTGGAGGCCAAGGCCTTACGTGAGCTGATCTGCAATCGTTCGCCGGAGTTGCCGCCGGTGGCATTGGCCACGGTGCGGGCGCTGTTATCGGAAGAAAATAATTATATAAAATAACGGGAGGAAAAAGTTATGGAATTTAGTGTAAATCATCCGATCCTTTTCATATTGGTCGGAATCATTATTGCGCTGGTGCTGGCGCAATCGGTTTATTTTTTGGTTAAGGCAATGCGTCGCGCCAAAGAGTTGGGGATCAGCGCCGCGACGGTAAAAAAGACCATCTCCTCTTCCGCCGTTTTCACCATTGCTCCGGCTGTGGCGATTTTGGTGGGTGTGGTGGTGCTTTCCAAATCTTTGGGCGTGGCCCTTCCTTGGCTGCGACTCTCGGTAATCGGCTCCATCACCTATGAAAACGTGGCGGCGCAAAATGCACTTACTGCTGCCGGCCTTTCCGGAAGTACCACTATCACCGACCCTTCTATTTTCGTAACGGTTTTGTGGGTTATGACCATTGGAATTGCGGCAGGTCTTGTGATGGTGCCTTTTGTCACCAAACGGATCCAAGGCGGTATGATGAAGATGGGAATGAAGGACAAAAAGTGGGGAGAAATCTTTAACAACGCTATGTTTTTAGGTATGATCTCTGCGTTTTTGGGCTATGTGTTCTGCGATGTGGGCAATGTGTTCACGGGGGATACATCGGGTCTGATTCCCGTATGCGTTATGGTTGTTTCCGCTCTGGTAATGGCGGTGTGCGGCTTGTTGTCTATGAAGACCAAGGCTCGCTGGATGGAGGATTATGCACTGCCGATGAGTCTGGTGCTGGGGATGGCATCCGCTATTCCGCTGACCGGTTGGTTGTCGTAAGAAGGGAGGAATCCGAAATGAAACGAACTGAAAAACTTTCTTATATGGACGGTGTCCATCGTGACGGACGCATTTGGGGCATTGCAGTAGGCCTGGTAATTATGCTTTTTCCGCTGGTGGTCTCTTTGATTTTTGACGCCTATCCCAATTTTACTATTTTGGTGAAGGGTCTGCTGGCCACGGCGCCGATGTATTGGGCGGTGGGCATCGTGGAGATTTTTACCTACGTGCCTATGTTGGGCGCAGGCGGTACTTATCTTTCCTTTATTACCGGTAATATTTCCAATCTCAAGCTTCCTTGCGCCGTAGATGCTATGGAACGGGCAAAGGTCAAAGCCAGCAGTGAGGAGGGCGAAGTGATCTCCACCATCGCCATTGCAGTGTCCAGCATTGTTACCACGCTGATTATCATCGTCGGTGTGATTTGTATCGTGCCCTTGACCCCCGTGCTGGAGTCTGTGGTTCTTAAGCCTGCGTTTGATATGATCCTACCGGCACTCTTTGGTGGTCTTGCGGTGGTTTTCGTATCTAAAAATCTCAAGCTGTCCATTGCTCCCATCATACTGATGCTGATTCTCTTTATTTTCGTTCCTGCACTCAACGCAAGTACGGTGGGCATTATGGTGCCGGTGGGCGTCCTGTTTACCGTTGCTGTGGCCAGAATTATGTACAAAAAGGGGTTGCTTTGATCTATGTGGTGGTTGATTTTTCCTGTTTTGCTCGCCCTTTTGTTGGCGGTGCTGTTGATTCGTACTATGCGCTTCAAACCCCGTTCTGCCCCTGCGGTGCAATCGGAAGACGAGGTCTTTGACACAGAACGGGCCGTCCGTTCATTGCAACAATTGGTGCGGTGCAAAACCGTGTCCTACACCGATCCCGCTCTGGAGGACGACGCTGAATTTCAGAAGCTGATCGATTTGTTGCCCACCTTATATCCTAACGTATTTGCCGCTTGTTCCTTTGAACGCTTGCCCCATCGGGCACTGCTGTTTTGCTGGAAGGGTCGGGAAGAGGGTGAGCCTGCCGTATTGATGGCGCATTACGACGTAGTCCCCGTGGATGAGGCCGGTTGGGACAAACCTGCCTTTGAGGCCCTGATTGAAGATGGTGTAATGTGGGGACGTGGCACCCTGGATACCAAGGTGACCTTCAACGGTATTTTGTCTGCCGCTGATCATTTGATTGCATCTGGATTTGCGCCTCAAAATGATATTTATTTCGCCTTTTCCGGCGGGGAAGAGGTGAACGGTGAGGGTGCAGTGCATATTGTGGATTGGTTTGAAAATCACGGCATTACGCCGTCCCTTGTGGTGGACGAAGGCGGTGCTGTGGTGGAGAACGTTTTCCCCGGGGTAAAAGCACCCTGCGGAATGATCGGCATTGCTGAAAAGGGAATGATCAATGTATCTTATACCGTGCACTCCGGTGGCGGTCACGCTTCCGCCCCCAAACCCAAGACGCCGGTGGATACACTGGCACGTGCCTGCCGTCGGCTGGTGGAGCATCCCTTCCGCTCCCATCTTACGGCGCCTGCCGCCAAGATGTTTGATACCCTCGGTCGTCATTCTACTTTTTTCTATCGGATGATCTTTGCCAATCTCTGGCTGTTTTATCCGGTGCTGGATATGATTTGTAAAAGTTCGGGGGGAGAGCTCAATGCATTGATGCGTACCACCGTCGCCTTTACACAAATGCAGGGCTCCTCTGCGCCCAACGTAATTCCGCCCTCTGCTTCTCTTGTGTCCAATATTCGCCTGAATCCGATGGACACCGTAGCCTCGGCTATGGAATATATCCGTCAGACCGTGGGGGATGAGCAGGTGGAAATAATCGCTCTGCACGGGATGGAACCCAGCCGTATTTCTCAAACCGACTGTGCCGCTTGGGATAAGGTTGCGCTGGCCGTTGCTTCCACTTGGAAGGGCTGTCTGGTATCTCCCTATCTAATGGTGCAATGCTCCGACTCTCGCCATTACGGTCGTATATCCGATCGGGTGTACCGTTTTTCGGCGATGGATCTGACCGGCGAGGAACGGGCAACGATCCACGGAAATAATGAACGTATTCGTCTGGAAACCGTGAACAAAGCGGTTGAGTTTTTTATTCGCTTAATGCGTCAGTGCTGATATGAGTATTTTGTTTAGCAACGGAAAATATTTTATTGACGGGCTTGCTGCTGTGGTTTTGAACAAAGGCGCCTTGGGCAGTGACCCCCATACCCACGACTTTATTGAATTGGTATACGTTTTGCGAGGCAGATGTATGCAGACGGTGGACGGGGTGGATTATCCCATGTCCCACGGTGATATGTTGCTCATTAACTATCATAGCGTACATAGCTTTGACGGCGAGGATGGATTGGAATACGTTAATATTCTCATCAAGCCGGAGATGGTTTGCGGCAGTCTCAGCGGGACGGAAAACGCCTTTGCCTTATTGGAACTGGAGGATTACGAGGCTTTTCGCAGTATCGTTAATCGCGATAATTGTCTGATGCGCTTTGAAGGCAATGAACGTAAGGAACTGGAAATGCTGATTCGCTATCTGCTGACGGAAAGCCACGAAAGCCGTGCCGGCGGAGAGTTTGCTTTGCGCTCCGGATTTAATTTGCTGTTGATTGCGGTGTTTCGCAAGATGTCGCTGGCGATGCGTATGGAGCCTGCCGGTGTGGATGATCGACTGCTGGATTATATCAAAACAAACTGCGGGCATCCGTTGACTTTGGATTTTTTGGCGGGGCGTTGCGGCTACAATCCCTGCTATTTCAGCCGACTGTTTAAACGGACTACCGGTCACACTCTTTCGGAGTATCTGTGTTCTTGTCGCATTGAGAAAGCGTGCAAGCTGCTTTCCGACAGCGATCTGACCGTGGAACGGATTATCGGGGAGTGCGGTTTTTCCAATCGTACCAAGTTCTTTGGAGAATTTACTCGTCGTATGGGAGTGACGCCGTTAGGCTATCGCAAAAATTTGAAAAATAATTTAAAAAAATCTTGACAACTCATTTTTGCGGTGGTAAAATAGCACCATTAAAGGCGATGACGAAGACGGCTTTAAGTTTTCTGCTTGCAGAGAGTCGGTGGTTGGTGTAAACCGACAGCAGGGATTTAAGACAGCCCATCACTTCCGAGCCGGAAACCCGAAAATCTTCGGATGAGTAGACGTTTCTCGTGATTGCTGCGTCAAGGCATAGGAATTGTTTGATTCCAAGAGTGGCAGTATTTTTACTGCAATTTGAGTGGTACCGCGGATGTGTTTTTTCACACTCGTCTCAAAGTTATTTTGAGGCGAGTGTTTTTTATTTTTCAAATTTTTAAGGAGGGATTATTATGGCAACGTCAGAAACAGGTAAACTTTTAGAGGTGGCGAAACGAATTCGGGAAATGCGTGAGATCGTGGGATTGAGCACCATTGAAATGGCGGCTAAAACCGAGGTCACCGTTGCCGAATATGAGCAATATGAAAACGGTGAACTGGATTTTCCGTTCTCTTTTATTCACAAGTGTTCTCTGGCCTTTGGAATCGGTATCACCGATCTGCTGGAAGGTAAGAGCGCATTGCTGTCCTCCTATACCATTACCAGAAAAGGGGAGGGTCAGCAAACCGCTAAAGAAAACGGTATTGAGATCCACAATCTGGCCCCTATGTTCCGCAACAAGATTGCCGAGCCCCATTGGGTTTGCTATGAATACAGTGAGGAATTGCAAAACAAGCCCATTCATCTGGCCACCCATTCCGGTCAGGAGTTTGACTACGTTCTCAGCGGCCGCCTGAAGATTCAGGTGGGCGATAACGTAGAGTATCTGAATGCGGGCGACAGCATCTATTACAATTCTTCCGAGCCCCACGGTATGATCGCCGTAGACGGAGCAAACTGTAATTTCGTAGCCGTGGTCTTGCCCGGGGAGGACGTGCAGGAGGTTTCCGTTCGGAAAAATCTTGTAACCGCCCATACTGAAAAGCAGTGGGTCAGCGATCGGTTTGTCAAAACCGTTGAGGATGAAAATGGTCTGTTGCAGTCCATTGACTTTGAAAACGAGGATTCCTTTAACTTTGCCTTTGATATCGTGGATGCCATTGCCAAAAAGGATCCCGACAAGCTGGCAATGATCCATCTCACCCGTGATAAGGTGGAACGTCGACTGACCTTCAACGATATGAAGCGTGCCTCGGCGCAGTGTGCCAACTACTTCAAATCTCTCGGTATCAAAAAAGGTGACAGAGTTATGCTGGTGCTCAAGCGTCATTATCAGTTCTGGTTTGCAATGCTGGGTCTGCACAAACTGGGCGCCATCGCTATCCCTGCCACCAATCAGTTGGTGGAGAAGGACTTTGAATATCGCTTCAACGCCGCCGGCGTCAGCGCTATCATTGCCACGGCAGATGGTGACGTACCCCATCAGGTGGAACTGGCGGAAAAGAACAGCCCCACTTTGAAACTCAAAGTGTTGGTTGGAGGCGAGCGTGAGGGTTGGAGAAACTTTGATGAGGAATATCAACTCTTCAGTGCCCATTTCTACCGTAACGAAGAAACTGCTTGCGGTGACGATCCTATGCTGATGCTCTTCACCTCCGGCACCACCGGTTATCCCAAGATCGCCGCCCACAGTTACAAGTATGCATTGGGCCATTATATCACTGCAAAATATTGGCACGGCGTTACCGATGATGGATTGCACTTTACCATTTCCGATACCGGTTGGGGTAAGGCATTGTGGGGTAAGCTGTACGGTCAGTGGCTGTGCGAGGGAGCGGTATTTACCTATGACTTTGACCGCTTCTCTGCAGCAGATATCTTGCCCATGTTTGCAAAATATCAGATCACGACCTTCTGTGCGCCGCCCACTATGCTTCGTATGCTCATCAAGGAAGATATCTCTCAATACGATCTCTCTTCCATCCGTCATATGACCACCGCCGGTGAGGCGCTGAATCCCGAGGTTTATCTCCAGTTTGAAAAGGCTACCGGCCTGCAGATCATGGAGGGCTTCGGCCAGACCGAAACCACCCTGAGCATTGCCAACCTGATGGGAGGCACCCACAAGTTGGGCTCTATGGGTAAGCCTTCGCCGCTGTATGATATGGAAATCGTGGATGCCGACGGCAATCCCGTGGCAGACGGTGAAGTGGGTGAAATCGTGGTCAAGACCTCCGAAAAGGTTCCTTGCGGTCTGTTCCTTGGTTATTATCGCAATGAAGAGGCCACCAAAGAGGTCTATCACGACGGTTATTATTATACCGGTGACACTGCCTGGAGAGATGAAGACGGCTTTTATTGGTACGTGGGTCGTGTGGACGACGTAATCAAATCCTCCGGCTACCGTATCGGACCCTTTGAGATTGAAAGCGTTATCATGGAGCTTCCGTACGTCCTGGAGTGTGGCGTTTCCGCCGCTCCCGACGAGGTAAGAGGTCAAGTGGTCAAGGCCAGCATCGTTCTGGTTAAGGGCACCGAGCCCACCGAGGAACTTAAGAAGGAGATCCAGAATTACGTTAAAAAGCGCACGGCTCCGTACAAATATCCCCGTATCGTGGTCTTCCGCGACGAACTGCCCAAGACCATCAGCGGTAAAATCCAGAGAAATAAACTGTAAAAGAAGTATTGACAAATTTTTTTACTTGTGATACTATTTATTATAATTTATAAAGGCGTTGACGAAGAGGGTACGAAAGATCCTTTCTCCAGAGAGATGACGGCGGGTGCAAGATCATCGAAAGACTTTTGTATTTGTAGCTTCCGAGCCGGGAAAAAGAAAGCCCTGCGTGGGTGAGTAGAATTTCCCCGTGATTGCTGCGTAAAGGCATAAGGATTGTTGGATCCTGAGTGGCGGTTATAAACTGCAATTTGAGTGGTACCGCGGGTGAAACGAATTTTTCGGCACTCGTCTCAAAGTCATTACTTTGGGATGGAGTGCCTTTTTCGTGAAAAGCCCCGTCCCGGAAACGGAGAAAAACTATGCAAGCAATGACAGGTCTGGATTTTAAAATCAAGGAGATGGCGGCCCGTATCCGCGAACTGCGTGAACTGGAAAATCTTACGCAGGAAGAGATGGCGGAGAAGACCGGTGTTTCCGTAGAGGAGTATATTCGGTGCGAAACCGGTAATTCCGATCTCAACTTCGCTTTTATCTATCGGTGCGGTCTGGCTCTGAACGTTAACGTTACCGACATTATCGAGGGCTACAGCCCCAAACTGAAATCCTACACCGTCACCCGTGCTCACGGAGGGCAAAAGGTGTCGCAGGCCCACGGTATGACCTACTACAATCTGGCCTACGCTTTTCAAAATCGTATTGCAGAGCCGCTGTACGTGCGCTGTAATTACGATCCTGCCGCCGAGCAGAATGATATTGAACTGACCACCCACGCCGGGCAGGAGTGCGATATCGTCATCGAGGGCGAATTGATGGTACAGGTTGGTGAGCACAGAGAGGTGCTCAAGGCCGGTGACAGCATTTACTTTGACTCGGACAAGCCCCACGGTATGATTGCCGTCGGCGGTAAGGACTGCGTGTTCTACGCCATCGTTCTCAATCCCACCGGTGAGCCCATTCCTGAACTGGCTCCGCCCAAGGAGATCGCCGATACCCGTGTGGCCACCAAGGATACCAAAGAGCGTATCTATCATAAATACATTGACGTGGAAGAAAACGAAAACGGAACGCCTACCTCCATCACCTTTAAAAATACCGATTCCTTCAACTTCGGCTTTGATCTGGTGGATGCGCTGGCGGACCGTGAGCCCGAGCGTCGGGCAATGCTCCACATTTCCAGAGACAAGACCGAGCGCACCTTTACCTTCAAGGATATCAAGAAAGCCTCCAATCAGTGCGCTAACTACTTTAAGTCCCTTGGCATCAAAAAGGGCGACAGAGTTATGCTGGTGCTCAAGCGTCATTATCAGTTCTGGTTTGCAATGATCGGTCTCAACAAACTGGGGGCCGTGGCCATTCCCGCCACCAATCAGTTGTTGGAACACGACTTTGAATATCGCTTCAAGGCAGCTGGCGTCAGCGCCATCATTTGTACGGCTGACGGTGATACCGCCGCCCAGGTGGAGATTGCCGCCGCCAAATGTCCGGAGCTACAGCATAAGTTGATTGTCAATGGCAGTCGTGAGGGCTGGAGAAGCTTTGATGAAGAATATACTTTATACAGCACGCATTTCAATCGCAGCGAGGATTCTCCCTGTGGTGATGATCTGCTGTTGATGTTCTTCACTTCCGGTACCACCGGTTATCCCAAGATCGCCGCCCATTCCCACAAATACCCCTTGGGGCATTTCCACACCGCCAAATACTGGCACAACGTGGATCCCGACGGCTTGCATTTTACCATTTCCGATACCGGCTGGGCCAAGAGTATGTGGGGTAAACTATACGGCCAGTGGCTGTGCGAGGCAGGCATCTTCGTTTACGACTTTGACCGCTTTGATGCGGCGGATATTCTGCCCATGTTTGCAAAGCATCAGATCACCACCTTCTGCGCACCTCCCACAATGTTGCGTATGATGATCAAGCAGGATATTTCCAAATACGATTTCTCCTCCGTGCAGCATATGACCACTGCCGGTGAGGCGTTGAATCCCGAGGTTTACCGTCAGTTTGAAAAGGCGACGGGCCTGCAGATCATCGAGGGCTTCGGTCAGACTGAAAGCACGATGATCATCGGTAATATGGTGGGCGCCTCTCATAAGATCGGCTCTATGGGTAAACCCGCCCCCATCTATGACGTACATCTGGTAGATCCCGACGGTAACGACGTGCCCGACGGTGAGGTGGGTGAGATCGTCGTTAGCGTTAAAGACGGCGCTCCCTGCGGTCTGTTTACCGGGTATTACCGTGACGAGGAAAAGACCAAAGAGGTTTGGTACGACGGCTATTATCATACCGGCGATACTGCGTGGCGTGATGAGGATGGCTTTATCTGGTACGTTGGCCGTGTGGACGACGTGATCAAGTCCTCTGGTTACCGCATCGGGCCCTTTGAAATTGAAAGTGTTATTATGGAACTGCCCTACGTTTTGGAATGCGGAGTTTCCGCCGCTCCCGATGAGGTAAGAGGTCAGGTGGTTAAAGCCAGCATCGTGCTGGTTGACGGTACCGAAGGTACTGAGGAACTTAAGAAAGAGATCCAGACCTACGTCAAAAAGCATACTGCTCCTTACAAATATCCCCGCATCGTTGTCTTTAAGGACAGCCTGCCCAAGACGGTCAGTGGCAAAATTCAGCGCAATAAGCTGTAAGGTGAGCGTATGAATGAATATAAACGTCTGACTCTTTTGTGCGGACATTACGGAAGCGGTAAGACCAACGTGGCGCTGAATATGGCCTTTGAGATACGAAGGCAGGGAAATCAGGTCAGCGTGGCAGATCTGGATATCGTCAATCCCTATTTTCGCACTAAAGACAGCAGTAAAGAACTGGCAGATGCCGGTATTCCGCTGATCTGTTCCGAATACGCCAATACCAACGTTGATATTCCCGCTTTGCCGCCGGAAATGTACACGGTGACCGAGCGACGGGATGAAATGTTTGTGTTGGATATCGGTGGGGATGATCGCGGTGCGCTGGCGCTGGGCCGCCTTGCAGACGGCATCAAAGAGGAAAACAATTACGATATGCTGTTGGTGATCAATTGCTATCGGCCACTGACGCCCGACGCCCCCTCTACCGTCGAGGTAATGCGGGAGATTGAAACGGCTTGTGGCATTCCGTTTACGGGAATCGTCAATAACAGTAATCTGGGCCCGCTTACTACGGCGCAGGATGTGCTGGATTCTTTGGAATATGCAAAGCGGGTGGCCGAGCTTACCGGACTTCCGATCCGTACGACTACCGTCAAGGAAGAACTTTTTACTGAGCTTGAGAGCAAAGTTTCACTTCTGATGCCTCTGAAGCTACAGCAAAATCTTATCAACATATAGAACAAAGAAGGGAAGAGAACTATGGCAAA
The DNA here is from genome assembly GCA_045541535.1 of Eubacteriales bacterium. Classification (GTDB taxonomy): domain Bacteria; phylum Bacillota; class Clostridia; order Oscillospirales; family QAKW01; genus Firm-08. The sequence continues at coordinate 327 of JAZQJG010000049.1, read as the reverse complement.
ACTTACGTTTAAAACCGACAAGTGTAAGGGATGCGGTCTGTGCGTTGACGCTTGCCCCAAGGGCTTGCTTCAGATCGCTCCGGACAAAATCAACAAAAAGGGACATCATCCTGCCGAGCTTGTAAATGAAGAAGCATGTATCGGCTGCGCTTCCTGCGCCATTATGTGCCCCGATTGTATCATCAAAGTGGAAAGGTAAGTGAGTAATATGGCAGATAAAGTACTTATGAAAGGCAATGAAGCCATTGCCGAAGCCGCAATACTGGCGGGTTGCCGTCACTATTTCGGCTATCCCATCACCCCCCAGACCGAGATCGCCGCCTATAT
>JAZQJG010000048.1:0-29056 GCA_045541535.1 Eubacteriales bacterium | reverse complement strand
CAAGCGTAGAAGAACCTATTGATCTAATCGAAGTAAGTAAAGAATTGGATAAAATCGAGTCCGATATAAAAAAAGCCAAAGAAAAGCATAATCAATTTTTAAGAGAACTTGGATTGCCAGAATTAAAATAAAGAATCTGGTGTTTCAAAAAACTTTAGGATATGGATTTTTGCAATGATTTATAAAGTAATTGAATATAGCAAAAATTAAACGTAAAGCAGAAGCGTCGCAGAAATGCAGCGCTTTTGCTTTTTATAATATAAACTCTGGACTTGTGGGAAGTTGTGTAGTATATATTTGTGTTGCAAAAGAAAGGAGTCCAATACACATGACAACACTTGAAGATTTATACTACGGCAATATCAGTCCACACGAAAGGTACATAAAGCGAGGAACGAGAGTGGATAAGCTCGTAAAGTTGATATGCAAAAATGAGGAAGAACTAAATTCTGGTCTAACAGAGAAACAGAAAGAAACCTTTGAAAAGTTCAAAGACTGTCAGAGTGAGCTGACATGCATCACCGAGCGAGAGGCGTTCAGTTCAGGGTTCATTCTTGCCACTCGCATAATGGTGGAAGTGATGCAAGAATTGGAATCGGTTGAAGATATATGATTCTAATCGTTAAGAAATATCCTTTATGATGCAGTGTAAAAAGATATGACAAATCCCTTGAAGTCAACTGATTTCAAGGGGTTTTGTTGATTAAAACAATATAGTTGGAACCAGTGGTATCTTGTGTAACGAGAAAAATTACATGGTGGAATGCGAGCTTTTGGGCTGATTTTATTAAAATTAGACTTAAAATTTGCTCGAACCTACCAAAATTCTGTTGGCGGTCGAACCTGTGCTCTCTTGGGCAATTTTGCGGATTTTTAAAGTGTTTTAGCAAGAAAATTTTGACCACTTCTGAGCAAAAAATATAGGGTCAAAAATTTAGCGATTTTCTAAAAATTGTGCAATATAACGAAAAAATGACCGGTTTCGAAGGTTTTTAGCCTCAAAAAACGGTCATTTTTGGTCGAAGTGACAGGACTCGAACCTGCAGCATCTTGCTCCCAAAGCAAGCGCGCTACCAATTGCGCCACACCTCGATAGTATGAAATTTTGAAAAATATAGGGTCAAAAATTAATGATTGCTGTTGTGGTCAAATATAGGGTCAAACCTCAAAAACCGAGATTTGAAACTGCGAAAAACCCAGTGTTTATGCGGGTTTTCAAGGTTAGGGGGTTGAGCCGTTCTCTTAGTCCCAAAGCAAGCGCGCTACCAATTGCGCCACACCTCGAAATGTGTGTATAAGTGGTCAAAAAGTGACCTTTTCCATAAGTGGTCAAATAGTTGGTCAAAATGATTTTTTGACCATTAAAAAGTGTGAAAAAACCAGTGTTTATGCGGGTTTTCGAGGACAGGGCTAAAAATCAGCCACTTGCTCCCAAAGCAGGCGCGCTACCAATTGCGCCACACCTCGATATTATTGAACGTATAGGGTGTTTCCCTGGCCGGTGGAGAGAGATCACATCGTGCGTCGCTATCAGCCCCCCTCCGGGACCGGTTACGCCCAGCGGGCTTTGCGTCGCTGCCGCCACACCTCAAATTATTATAATATATATTATAACAAAATTGTTGAAGTTGTCAAGGAAAAGTAAAGCGGTAAGGCACCCTTCGGGCGCCTTACCGCCGTGCTTTTAGTTGAGTTCAATACCGATGGGGCAGTGGTCGCTGCCGAGGACGTGGGTGAGGATAAAGCTGTCCTGCAGGCGGGGGAGCAGGCGGTTGGAAAGGACGAAATAGTCGATGCGCCAGCCCACGTTTTTCTCTCTGGCGTGGTACATATAGCTCCACCAGGAGTATTCCACCCGATCGGGGTAGAGGGTGCGGAAGCTGTCGGCAAAGCCGGCGGCCAGCAGGTCGGTGAATTTGCCCCGTTCTTCGTCGGAAAAGCCGGCGGAGAAGTGGTTGGTTTTGGGGTTTTTGAGGTCGATTTCTTCGTGGGCCACGTTCAGGTCGCCGCAATAGATCACCGGCTTGTGTTGATCCAGCCGCAGGATGTAGTCCCGCAGGGCATCCTCCCATTGCATCCGATAGTCCAAGCGGACCAGCTCCCGCTGGGCGTTGGGTGTGTAGACGCACAAGAGGTAAAAGTCCTCAAATTCCAGGGTGATGGCGCGGCCCTCGTGGTCGTGCTCGGGGATCCCCAGACCGTATTGCACCGACAGAGGCTCCCGCTTGGTAAACACGGCGGTGCCGGAATAACCCTTCTTTTCGGCGCTGTACCAGTATTGATAATAGCCGTCGGTGGCAAAGTCGGCCTGCCCCGGCTGCATTTTGGTTTCCTGAATGCAGAAAAAGTCCGCATCCGCTTGTTTAAAAAACTCGGCAAAGCCCTTGTTCAGGCAGGCTCGGAAGCCGTTAACGTTCCAAGAGATAAATTTCATCGTATCACCTCGGGGGTATTATATCACTTGGGCAGGGAAATTGCAACGTTTGCAAAACGGACTTCGGTAATATTCAGTAACGGCCTATGGATAATGCGTAAATGCTTATTGCAATAATATAAATATTATGTTATAATTTTATTAAGTATACACTAAAATTTGTTTATGGCAGGCGTACGTTTATGGTTGATATTCATTCACACGTATTACCGTATTTTGATGATGGGGCATCGACTTTGTTTGAGTCGTTGGAATTGTTGCGCCTTGCGGAGAAAAAAGGCACAAAAAAATTAGTGCTTACCCCCCATTTATACAATCCCAGAATCGGCCCTGTGGACATCCGCAAAGTAAAAACCGCATTTGACGAGTATAAAAAGCAAGCGGCGGGAATAAATGTGGAGTTGTTTCTTGGGAGCGAGGTTTTTTGCAGTAACTTGTTTTTAAAAACCATTGCCGAAAAAAAATTCCTGACCATCAATAATACCCGGTATCTATTGGTGGAGTTTTATTTTAATGACGATATAGAGCGGGTGCTTTTGGCGTTGGATATAATCACCAAAGCGGGTTACATACCGATTATAGCTCATCCCGAGCGGTATGATTTTCTGATGAAAAGCCCTTCTTGCGCAGAGCGGATGATTGCAAGGGGAGGGTTGTTGCAAATCAACGGGACCAGCTTATTGAAGAATGAACTTGATGCTTATGAATTTGCCACGTGGCTGTTGGAGAAAGGATACGTTTCCTTTGTTGCCAGCGATGCCCATGACGTGCAGTACAGAACAACGAACCTGCAACCATCGTTTACGAAGGTGTACAGTGAGTTTTCAAAAAAATATGCAGAAAATATATTTTATAACAATCCTGATGCCGTGATTTCAGGTAAAAAATAGTACAAGGTGGTAAGGAAGCTCTATGAAATATTTTAGAATACTGATATCCGTAGTGGCGATTGCGATCACATTGTTTCGCGGTTATTTATTTATGACAAAGTCATATATAGACGAAGGGCCGGTGATCACCTGCCAACAGGACGTTTTTGAGCTGAAATGCGGACAGGATACCAAGGAACTGTTGCAATACGTTTCGGCCTATGACAAGCAAGACGGAAACATAGAAAAGATGATTGTTGAAACCTCCTATTATATTTCCGAGGCCAATAAAACCAAGGTTACCTTTGTTGCCATAGACAGCGACAGCAATATCACCAAATGTGAAAAAGAACTGGTTTACACGGACTATACACCGCCCGTATTGCGTATGAATGCAAGCGGAATTTTTACGGTCGCAGATGAGTTTGATTTCTCCACGCTGTTCAGCGCCGAAGATAAATTTGAGGGGGATATTTCCAGCCGTGTCAAGATCATATGTGAATCTTACAAGGAAAACACGGCGGGCACATTTCCTATGAAGGCAAAGGTTTGTAACGTTTACGGCGGCATCACGGAAATTGATTTTAACGTTTATTGTTTAAAACAACCGTTGCCAAAACAGATCAACCTGAGCCAGTATATCGTATATCTTTCAAAGGGCCAGGCAAGGCCGGATTTCAGATCATACATAACCGGTAGCACGGATCCGATAGAGCAGGTTGTCATTGATGACAGTCAATTACAATTGGACAAAGCGGGAAGCTACGAGGTATATTACAGAATCGGTGACAAGCAGAATCAGCAAGCCTTTAACCGTTTGATCGTTGTGGTAGGTGAGTAATTATGAGAAAACTCAAATTAGCATATTTCAATCTATATACAACCGTTAGAGATTTAAGAAAAAACATACTGTTTATATTGCTTGCCCTATGGATCGGCTTTTCCGCTGCGAGAATGTATTGTCATTATTTTCAAACAAAGACGTATACCAGCGAAATGACCGTTGCGCTCAATTATAACGAATTTACCTCTACCGCATCCTCCTCGTCTATTAAAAGCACCATTATACTGGCAGATTCCGTAACGAATTTGCTGAGAGATGCTACGATTTATGACATTATTAGCGAAAAGACCGGAACCAAGATCTCTTCTCATATAAATGCACAACAAATAGCAAACACCAATTTTATTCATTTCAAAGCCACCGCCCACGACCCGGTCACGTCGTATACGGATCTTTTGACGGTTTTGAATAATCAAGATGAAATTACGAGTCAGACCTTTTCCGGAATAACCTTTAATCTTGTGGAGAATCCCCATATCGTAATGGCACCGGCTGATACGGCAGGCGATTTGGCGTTGCAGCTTGAATATGCGGCGCTCGCCGGTTTGTTGGCGATTTTCATCATCGTAGTGATCTCGTATTTTCGCGATACCGTTAAAAACGAAAGTGATATTGAAAATATGACCGATCTGGAAACCTTCGGTGTGGTTTATGAAGAAAAGGTTCCCAGAAAAAAAGACGACGTTTTCTTGCTTTCAGCCTATAACACCACCAGTTATATGTTCAATCATAACTTGAAAAAAATGGCCGTTAAACTGGAAAGCTTGAAGAGAACCGATCACATTTCATCCATTCTTATCACAAGCGTTTTTGAATCGGAAGGCAAAACCACCATCAGCTCAAACCTGGCCTGCGCATTGGCCGCAGAAGGAAACCGGGTTGCCGTTGTCGACGTGGATTTCAAGTGTCCTTCGATTTACAAGAGATTCAAAGTCACAACCGACACAGACGAACACGATCTGGCAAGGTTTATCAGAGGCGAGCTTTCTTTTGAAGACGTAATCCAGTATGATCGTGAAAGCGGCGTTTATATCTTTTGCAATTCAAAAGGATACAAAAATTCTTTTGAAAATATGAGAATGGACGTTTTCAAACAATTTATTGCAAAGCTTGAAAACGAGTATGATTTTGTCATCCTTGATTCTTCGCCCTGCGGACTGGTGGCGGATTCTGAAATGATCTCCGAAATCGTCTCAACCGTTTTGCTGGTCGTTGCCCAGGATTACACCGAGGTGGATGCCATTAACGAAGCTGTTGAAAGCATTGGTGAAGAAAAGATTTTGGGTTGCGTATTCAACAAAGTAGGCGAATTTAAAAGCAAACTAAAAGAAAAAACGCTTTCCTTTGACTAAAATTTTTGGAAAGGAGAAATAAAAATTGCTGGACAGTCAATCAAACAGAACGGATGCGCCGGATTCCACCAAAAGAGAAGAACGCGTATTTATGGATACCATGCGTAATTTTTGGCACAACGTCCTGACAGGCTTTAAAAAATTCTTTATCTGGATGCTGATTTTTTCAATCATCGTGCCGACGGCGGTTTATTTTTATAATGAACGTAGTTATACGCCGAGATATGAATCCTCGGTAACCTTTCTCGCCAAGCCCCTGATTTCCAATACTTCAACGAAAATGAGCGACATTTTCTATTATAACAACAACGTGATCATGGGGTCACAGCTCTCGGTTACCTTTCCGTATATTTTTGAATCCGGTATTTTAAAAGAAATTGTGCAAAGCGAAATCGGCACCGCTATTGATGCTAAAATTACGGCCCGCTCCGTTGCTAATACCAATTATTTTAAAATTACCGTGAACAGCGATACCCCGGAAAATGCAAAAAAGGTTGCAGACTCGCTGATGAAAAACTTTTCAAAGGTGTCTGAGATCGTTTTGGGAGAGATCCGAACGGAAATCAAAATTCCTTCCCAATTACCCACGGCGCCCTGCAATACCAACGATAAGTGGTTTTCCACCCTTTATGCCTTTGCAACGGTAATCGTTCTCTGTATTTTTTTCCTTTGCATTTATGCCATGTGCAGAAAAACCGTATGCTCCAAAGAGGATATAAAGTACGATTTAAATCAACCTTATATTTGTGAAATACCCCTTGCAAAAGAAAAAAGGAAATCCGAAAATAAATTTATTTCCATCATCAAAAGCAAGAGCTTCAACGAAGCATTACGAACGATGAAAAGCCGAATCCTCGGCCAAATGATGGACAACCGTTATAAAACCATCGGTGTTGTTTCCACAACAAACAATGAAGGTAAAACCACAGTGGCGGCAGGTCTTGCGAGGGTCTTGGCCGACAAGACGGAGCCGACGATCCTGGTTACTTTTGATTCCGCCATTGCGTCTCATACGAAAAGAGCGTTAAAGCGAAAGCGTACCACTGCCGTATATTGTTTGGAGGAATATGCCACGGAGATGATGTCGGCACCGGTCAGCGGCACCAAAAAACTATTTAAAAACGTGGATCTTTTGGTGTTGCCCGTAAGCGTTATATCCGACAAGCAGCATACAGCAGAGATTTTTAAAACACTGGCAGAAAATTATGCCTACGTGATCATTGACATCGTGCCGGGTTATTCCCATTCCGAATCCGTTGCATTTATTGACTTTTGTGATGCGTACATTCCCGTTATACGTTGCGATTACGTCCCCATCAATAAGATTAAAAATACGTTACAGTATTTTTCGTTTAGCAGAGCGCGCAATCTGGGCGTGGTGCTGAACGGTGTATCAAGCACCTATATTTCTTACGGAAGATACAGCAATTACGGAAAATATCGAAAATATGCCTACGGATATAATTATTATTCCTATGGAAGATATGAAGAAGATCCGAAGAATTAATTTAAAAATAGAAATGATTTGATTTATTATACAGAAAGAGTGATGAATATAATGAAACGCATTCTCTTCTCTCCTCCCGATATTACGCAGAAAGAAATCGACGAGGTCGTTGGTGTACTGCAATCCTCTTGGATTACCTCCGGCCCCAAGAAAAATCAATTTGAAGAGATGCTCCGGGACTATTGCCACGTTGACGGAGCCATTTGCCTTTCCTCTGCCACCGCCGGTATGGAGCTGGTTTTGCGGATCCTTGGTATTGGCCCGGGGGACGAGGTAATTACCACGGCGTACACCTATACCGCCTCGGCCTCCGTGATCCATCACGTGGGTGCGAAAATTGTGTTATTGGATACGGGGCCCGACTCTTTTGAAATGGATTATGAAAAAATTGCAGATGCCGTCACCGAGCATACCAAGGCCATTATATGCGTGGATATCGGGGGCCGAATTTGTGATTACGATCGGATTTTTGCCGCAATAGATTCCAAGAAGGATCTGTTCTCTGCCGGCAATAATGCCATCTTACAATCCCTGGGCAGAATTGCAGTCATTGCCGATGCCGCCCACGCGTTGGGCTCAAAGCAAAGGGGAAAGCAATGCGGGCATTTTGCTGATTTCACCTGCTTTTCCTTCCATGCCGTTAAAAATCTCACCACTGCCGAAGGCGGCGCGATTGTATGGAATACCATCGCCGGTATGGATAACGAGGATTTGTATAAGCAATTTATGATCTATTCTCTTCACGGCCAAACCAAGGATGCCCTCGACAAAACCGAGGCAGGGGCGTGGGAATATGATATTCTTTTGCCCGGTTACAAGTGTAATATGACCGACATCCAGGCCGCCATCGGCGTTGCCCAACTTAGAAGATATGATGAAATTCTTGCACACCGAAAAGAATTGGTGAACAAATACGACGAGGCACTCAAGCCGTATATCACTCATTCCATTCCGCATTTTGAAGGGGAAAACGAATCAAATTGCCACCTGTATCTCGCAAGATTTCCCATTACGATGGAACAAAGAGATATGATGATTAAAAAATGTGCGGAAAAGGGAGTGGCGCTCAACGTTCATTACAAGCCCCTTCCGCTTCTGACCGCCTATAAAAATCTGGGATTTGATATAGGCGATTTCCCCAATGCGTATGACGTTTATAAAAACGAGATATCTTTCCCGCTGTATTCTACGCTTTCCTTTGAAGATCAACAATACGTAATCGACGTTTTTAAAGCGGTTTATGAAGAACTGGTATAATTCTTTGAAACGGGGGGTGGAGAAATGATTGCCTGGTGTGATTTGCCGGACCAAATGAAAAATGATGCCGTAAAAAAGTACTATGATATTTTAGTTCATCGGAAGGCAAGCTTGATTTTCAAGAGAGTTTTTGACTTTGTTGTGGCGTTGCTGCTGATCATCGTGCTTTTTCCTTTGATCGCTCTGATCTCACTTTTTATCCTCATTGATTCCAAAGGTGGAGTGTTATTCAAGCAGGAACGGGTTACAACCTACGGCAAGCATTTCTATATCTATAAGTTCAGAACGATGGTGCAGGACGCCGAAAAAATCGGCAATCAGCTGACAACCAGCGCCGATCCCAGAATTACGCGAGTGGGAAGCTTTTTAAGAAAATTCCATCTGGATGAGATCCCGCAGTTGTTCAATATCATCAAGGGCGAAATGTCCTTTGTGGGTACCCGTCCGGAGGTGCCCAAATTCGTGGCCGCATATACCGACGAAATGATGGCCACCCTGTTGCTTCCCGCCGGCCTTACGTCAATGGCAAGCATTATGTATAAGGATGAATATCAGCTTATCTCCAATGCAGAGGATGCCGATGGGGTATACATAAACAGAATTTTGCCCGATAAAATGTCCTTTAATTTGCAGGCGCTGGAAAACTTTAGCGCTTTGTCGGAGATCGGCATTATATTTAAAACCTTTTTGTCGGTTTTTATCAAAGAGGACGAGAACACAAGAACTGCAAAATCTCACAGAGCTCTTTTTATAGTGGAAGATGCAAGAAGCCTGATTCTTACCAGAAAAGAATTGCTTTTAGAGATTCAAAACAGAGGATATGCAATTGATATCTTTGCCCCGCTGGACGAGCACTGTGAAGCCTTAAGGAAAATGGGTTTTACGGTAACGGATGCTTCCTTTAATCGGAGAAGCACCAATCCCTTTGGGGATCTCAAGTTGCTTTTTAAGTACATAAAATTAACCAAACATAAATACGATTTCGCCATCACGTATTCTGTAAAAGCCAACATTTACGGCGGAATTGCCATGCGAATAAAGAAAATCCCCTATTATTTGAACGTAACGGGCACCGGTTCGGCCTTTTATCACGGCGGTCTTTTAAAGACCATCATAACAATTTTGTACAGGCCCTCTTCCCGGCACGCCAAGGGCATGGTGTTTGAAAACAGTGAAGACAGAGACGTTTTTGTGGGTTACAAGCTGTGCAAGAAAGAGGTTACCCACGTGTTAAGCGGCGCCGGTATCAATACCGACGAGTTTGCATACAGACCGTTTCCCCATAACGAAAACACCAGATTCCTTTATATCGGACGGTTGATGGAGGAAAAGGGGATCGAGGATCTATACCCGATCATCAAAGAACTGAACGCCTCCGGATGCAAGGCAACGTTTGAATTTTTGGGGGATTTTGAAGACGAGTATAGAGACTCCTTTGAAAAGTTTTTGTTGCTGGACAACGTTGTATATCACGGATATCAAAGCAACGTTAAAGATTACATTGAAAATGCCGACTGTCTTATTTTACCGTCCTATCACGAGGGGATGGCAAACGTTTTATTGGAGGCCGGCGCTTTGGGCAGACCGTTGCTGGCGTCTGATATTGCAGGCTGCAGAGAAGCGATAGATCATGGTAAAAACGGATTTCTGTTCAAGGCCAAGGACGTGGATGATATCAGAGAAAAGATAGGTCTTTTCTTGCGTCTTTCCTTGGAAGAAAAAGAAGCGATGGGAAAGTATTCCAGAGAGTTTATACAGCGCAATTTTGAAAGAAAAAACGTTGTTGATAGAATTATTAACATAATTGGAGTGAAACAAAATTTTGAACAGCATATCAAGTGGTCGACTCCGAGAGAATCGGCAAGAGTATAAAACGCCGAAAATAATACAGTATTTGTTTTTGCTTTACTTTCTGCTCAAACCCTTTTACATTTTTGAATCCGGAAGCTTTCAGCCCAGTGATTGCATATTCATACTTTCCTTTTTTATCTTCTTGTATTACAACGGTAGGGTTGATCTGATTCATTGTAAGTTTGACTATATTTTATGCATATTTGTTTTGTCGACCTTCGTAATTAATGCGGTCTATTTTTTGATTTACAGGAATACGGAATTTATTTATTCTACGTTATATTACGTTTTCAACTTGATGCTCGTCCTGGTTGCGAGAGTTTTGCTTACGAGCAAAGAATTTATCACAAAGCTGTTTTGGGTTTGCCGGATCGGATTGTATTTGCAGGTCATTATATTTATTTTGGGCCTTGGCAAGTATTATATGGACGCCAACGGCGCCACGTATCGATATTTGGGCACGTTTAACGATCCTAACCAGTTGGCGTTTTATATGTTCGCCTCGTTGATGGTTATGTTTATGATAGAAAAGTTTTACGGCATCAAATGTCAAACCAATATTCTCGACTATGCCGCTTTTCTGTTTATTCTTTACCATACGGCTTCTTTGGGTATGCTGTTGGCCTTTGCCGTGTTTATAGCTACCTATGTTGTCGTTTTGCTTGCAACGCCGATGTTTGAGAGAGACTCCAAAAGAAGAAAACAAGCACTTTACGGTCTGATCGTAATATGTTTGGCGATCGTTCTGATTATCGTATTTTACGACCAAATTTCGCCGTTTATACAAGACAGTAAAATCTTTGAACGCCTGCTGGTAAAAGAAGAATATTCAACCTCCATTTCCGAGTCTCCGGCAAATGAGCGCACGATCTGGCAGGACAGAAATATCGACAAGCTGTATCTTTATCCCCAGTATAATATTTTCGGTGCGGGACAGGGGTATTTCGGAAGATTTTGGCGCGCAACTTCTTCGGGTGAGATCCATTCAACGCTGTTGAGCATTCTTTTTTGCTATGGCATCATTCCCACGTCGATTTTCCTGTACTGGATTTGGAAAAACGTCAGAAAAACAACCCACTTTTTGCCCGTTTTTCTTGCCCTTGCGGTAGAAAGCTTGATTTTGTTGAATCAGCGTCAGCCGCTCTTTTGGATGATTTTCTTACTATCCTACTCATATAGAATTATGGAGGAAAAAAGGTATGAAGATGCTTTTTATACACGACAACCGTTTTTGGAAAAAGGGTGATATATATTATAGCTATGGCCATTTTGCCTATGATCTGCTGTGGAAAAGATATCTAAACTATTTTGAGGAGATCGTCGTCGGCGGAAGAATCGAAGAAACGGAAGAAGAGGGAATTGAAAAGAAGTTCAGTGTTTCCGGCGGCGAGAACGTATCGTTTGTTCCGTTGCCCAATTTAATGTCGTTTTCCGGTCTACGGAAAATGAGCACGGCGAAAAAGATCATTACCCGGGAAATTCAAAAGGCGGATTGTACGGTCATCCGTCTGCCCAGCAATTTGGGGTATCTGGCTTGCAGTATCGCCAAAAAGCTGGGCAAAAAATACGTGGTTGAAGTGGTGGGATGCACCTGGGATGATCTGTGGAATTACGGCACGCTGTTGGGGAAGCTGTATGCCCCCATTTCTTTCTTGATTGAAAAAAGATGTGTAAAACGGGCGGATAACGTCTTGTACGTGTCCAGACGCTTTTTGCAAAACCGTTATCCCAACAAACAATATAATATGGGATGCTCCGATACCAACATCTCGGTCAGTGACGTTTCCGTTCTGCACAAGAGAATTCAAAAAATACGGGAATTAACCGATGAAACAACCGTTCGTATCGGATTGATCGCATCGCTCAACGTGGGCTATAAAGGTCACGATACCGCTATTTATGCGCTCAAAAAGGTATTAAAGCAGCACAAAAATGTAACCCTTTGCTTTTTGGGTGATGGCGAAAAAACAAAGTGGGAAAATTTGGCCCGGTCTGTCGGCGTACTTGATAACGTTGAATTTTCGGGGGTGTTACCCGGAGGAGAGGCCGTTCTGAATTGGATTGACAATTTGGATATTTTTGTTATGCCGAGCTTGCAGGAAACCCTGGGGCGCGCACTGATCGAGGCGATGAGCAGAGGTTGTCCCTGTATCGGTGGCGCCGGAACGGCGGTACCGGAGCAATTGCCCGATGACTGTATTCATGCACGCAAGGACCATAACGAGCTTGCCGATATGATCTGTTATATGCTGGAAAACAAACAGTATATGGAACTGTGTGCCGTTGAAAACTATCAGCGCTCCAAAAAATATTCCGAAGAAATCCTTACCCAGCGGCGAAATTATTTTTGGAATAAAGTTTTATCAAAATGATGTGGGTGTTTTATTTTGAAAACCAGAACTCAAAACTCATTTAGAAACGTTGCGTTCAGCATCGGAAGTCAAGGCGTCGAGCTGATCCTTAAATTTATTGGACGAACCATTTTTATTAAATATTTAGCCGTTGAATATTTGGGCGTCAACGGTCTTTTCGGCGAAATACTTACGGTGCTGTCTCTTGCGGAGCTGGGCATTGGCTCCGCCATCGGTTATGAACTGTATAAGCCGCTTCGGGAAGGGAATACAAGGCGGATCGCCGCCCTGATGAAGCTATACCAAAAGGCGTATATAGCCATCGGCATTTTCGTTGCCGCGGCCGGTTTGGCGTTGGTACCGTTCCTTAACGTTATTGTTAAGAATCCGGGTCCTGTGAAGGATGATTTGATCTTCATCTATCTTTTCTTTCTTTTTAACGTTGTAATCACCTATTTTTATTCCTACAAATCAACGCTTTTGGTTTCCGACCAGAAAAATTATATCGTTCAAACGATTAAAGAGATCACCAACATTTCCAGAACGATTTTGCAAGTGATCGCATTGGTGGCGTTCAGAAGCTTTTATTTGTATTTGGCGGTGGAATCCGTTTGTATTTTTGCCAACAACTTTATCGTTTCTGCGGTGGTCGATCGGAAATACAAATACGTTCGGCAACAAAAAAATGAGGAAAAGCTGGACAAAAATGCCATCAAAAATATTTTGACCAACATAAAGGCCCTTTCCATCACAAAGGTCAGCACCATTCTGGTCAACAGCACCGATAATATGCTGATGAGTATGATCTGCGGCATCGCAAAAACCGGATTATACTCAAACTACGTAATGTTCACCAATATTATCAACACCCTGCTGGCGCAAATATTCAGCAGCCTGTATCCAAGCATCGGCAATCTGAATGCCGAAGGGGATAAAGAAAAAAGCAAATTTGTGTTTAATGCAATTAACCTGCTTGACTTTTGGCTGTACAGCTTTGCAAGTATTGGGGTTTTTGTGTTAATAAACGACGTGATCACTTTTTGGATCGGAGAGAAATTTCTTCTTTCCGGCCTCACCGTAGCAATTATTGCCCTCAACATTTATGTGAAAGGTATGAATAACGTCATTTGGACCTTTAAGGATGCGTACGGTTTATTCCGATACGGTCAATATATGACGATTTTTACGGCTGTTTTGAACATTGGGTTTTCCATTTGGTTTGGCAAGCTTTGGGGAATCGCCGGAATTTTGCTGGCAACCGCCGTTTCCAGACTGATCACAAATGTTTGGTACGATCCCTTTCGGTTGTTTCGGCACGGCTTTGGTGCCTCTGTGATCCGGTATTACGTTGAGTATATTTGCTATGGCGTTTTGATGGTTGCCACCACCGCCGTTACATACTTTGCTGTTGAGACTGTTGCAGTGCCGGGTATCGGAGGATTGGTTGTAAAGTTTATGATTGCCTGCATCGTTCCCAATTTGATTTATTTTCTGATATTTTTCAAAACCAAACGGTTTGCATATATCAAAGATCGGTTTTACAGTATCATTAAAAAATAGCTTTTAAAGGAGTGTTTTAATGTCTGACCAAAAGGTGAAGGTCTTACAGGTTTTTGACAGCTTGGAGATTTCCGGCGGCGTTCAACGGGTGATTATGAATATGGTCAGAAGCATCGAGGGTGAAAAGGTGCAAATTGACTTTGCCGTGTATGATGCTCCGGAAAAGGACACCTATGAGCAACAAGCAAAAGAATTGGGCGTTCGCATTTTTAAGGTCAAAAACGTTTCCGAAGCCGGCCTTTTTGGGTTTTATAAACAGTTCCTTGCCTTTTTCAAAGAAAATCACTACGACGTCGTACATGCGCACAATCTTCTGCATAACGGTATTATCTTGCTTGCGGCAAAGAAAAGAGGTATAAAGAACCGGATCAGTCATTCTCACCAATCCTTTGATGATAGAAACAACAAATTTCCGCGCAATATCTTTGCCTTCTTTTTCAAAAAATTGGGTTTGTACACGGCAACCAAACGGGTCGCCTGCAGTGACCTTGCCGCCCACTTCCTTTTCGGCAAAAACAAGGGGTATGTTTTTTTACCCAATGCGTTGGATATTACAAAGTTCAATATCGACCGAAGTGAGAGTGAACTCAGAGAAAGCTTTGGTATCACCGACCCCGCCACCCGTATCCTTACCAATATCGGTAGATTTTCATTCCTCAAAAATCAGTTTTTCCTGTTGAAGATTATGGATAAGCTCAGAGAAGAAAATTGCATTCTTCTGATGGCGGGACAGGGGCCGTTAAGAGAAGAGTTTTTTGCGGCGGTAAAAAAGGAAAATTTGCAGGATAAAATCAAGTATTTGGGATTAATCCAAAACATACCCGAACTGCTCAAGGTCTCCGATTGTATGCTGTTGCCGTCCATATACGAGGGCTTGCCCGTGGTGGGGGTGGAAGCCCAGGCGGCGGGATGCTTCTCCGTGATGGCGGACACCATTACCGGACAGGCGGATTTGGGGCTTGGTTTGGTGGAATATTTGCCCATTATCGACCCGGAGCCTTGGATCGGAAAGGTCAAAGAGATTATACACAATCCAAAGAAAACCGTGCCCTATGCCGACGTGGTGCGACAATTAAAACGCCACCGATTTGAAAACCAAAGTAATATGGAGACCTGGAAAGAACTATACGGAATAGATCAATAATATAAGAAAAGGGTGTATTGAATGGTGAATCAACAAGGGAGTGCTCCACTGGTCAGTGTTATTGTACCTATTTATAACGTTGAAAAATATATACACCGTTGCATTGAGTCGCTCAATCGGCAAACGCTCAAAGAATTGGAAATTATATTGGTGGATGATGGCTCCCCCGATGGGTGCGGGGAAATCATCGACGGTTATGCAAAGCAATATGCCAATATTGTTGTCGTTCATAAAGAAAACGGCGGCTTGAGTGATGCCCGTAACGCCGGATTGAAGGTTGCCCGAGGTCAATATATCGGCTTTGTGGATCCCGATGATTACGTGGAGCCGGATATGTTTGAAAAAATGTATCTTTCTGCGAAAACCAATCAAAGCGATCTGGTCTTTTGCGGCTACAACGAGGTCTTTTCTGCCACCTTTGCCCAACAGCGAACCTTCGCATTTATTTCGGAATTTAAGAGTGCGGCAGAGATTCTTTCCTCCTGCATTCAAGGCAATATTGGCGCCTATGCCTGGAATAAGCTCTATAAAACGGCTATCATTCAAGACAATTCCATCGCTTTTCCCAAGGGAATAAACGTGGTGGAAGATCAGGTGTTTTTCTTTGCGTATATCAAACACGTTCACTCTTTTTCCGTTGTGCCCGATTGCCTGTACCACTATATCAGGAATAATGAAAGCATTTGTGCCAAATATCATAACAGACAGTTGGAATTTTACAAAACCGGCTTTGCGGCTATAGAGAGCGCACTGCATTATTTTGAGGACATAGCGCCGTCTTTGTATATTCAAAATAAGATGAATATGCTGAGCACACTGCTGAGAGTTTTGGATATGCAAGCCTCTGTGAGAAATAAAGTTTCTTTAGCGGCCAGATACCGGGAAATGTGCAGTTTGATAGATGACGCCGATCTTTTAAAGTTGATTGCCGATCACGGGGACAGCCTTAGGGATAAAACGGCCGTTCAAAAAGTAAAGCTCATCCGCGCCGGCAAGAGAAAAACTTTATTCTTATATGAGTTTTTCAGAATGAGGATCATAGAGAGAATCAAATATTATATAGGATAGAATGGAGGGATGTACAGTGAATCGTATAGCAAACAGCAATTTATGCTCCGGCTGTGGTGTTTGCAGTGCTGTATGTCCGGCAGAATGTATATCCTTCGCCGATAATGAATTTGGTGAAATACGCCCGATCATTCATGAGGAGAAGTGTGTAAATTGCGGCAAATGTAGCCACATTTGTCCCTTCGGTTTGGAAAACACCGGCGCCCATAAGGATGGCGATGAAACGTATTATATCGGAACGGCAAAAGAATTTAAAAGCCGGGCGTCTTCCGGAGGTGTGGCAACCTTTGTCCTGAACAGCCTATTGGAAAAGGGTATGGCCGATTACATCGTGACCGTTGCTCCGCAAAACGACGCCAATGAGTTGTTCACTTATACCATTTGCAGTAATCAGAATGATCTGATTGCCTGTCAAGGCTCTGCCTATTATCCTGTAACACTGGCAAAGGTTTTATCACAAATAAGGGGTATGGATGGCTCGTTTGCCATAATCGGTGTACCTTGTTTTGTTTCCGCACTTCGGAAGCTGAAGGAACAGAGCGCTTTTTGGAACGAAAAAATCAAGTTTCTTTTGGGGATTGTTTGCGGACATACGCCTACAAAAACGATGATTGATTGCATTGCCTGGAAAAGCGGGCATACAAGAAGTGATATAAAAACCTGCCGTTTCCGAATCAAAGAGGACACCAGACCGGCGTGGGATTATGGGGTAAAGCTTGAATTTTCCGATGATTCCCGGGTTACGTCTTTTGGAAGTGATGATTTCGGCTTTTTGTTCTGGAGAAAGCTTTTTTCCCAAGAATGCTGCAATCACTGCAAAGACGTTTTTGCAGATGACGCCGATATTACATTTATGGATGCTTGGCTGGAGGAATATCAGCATCAGCCGGAGGGCACCTCTTTACTCATTTGCCGGAATGCAGAAATAGATGATATATTAAAACCCCTTGTTTTAACCGGCGAAATCATCCAAACCGATCAAAGCAAGCCCCGTCTGGCACAAAAGAATTTGATAGAATATAAAAATGCGGGTGGCAGCCACAAGAAAGAAGAACTGCTGCGCCAAAAAGCACACAGAATATGCAATACTCACAAGGATAGCACGGATATTGTGGATCGGTTAAGACGCCTTTGTTACAAGGAAGGTCTGAAAGAGAAAAATATAGTGTTGTGGCTGTTAATGGAAATAAAGGATAGGTTGACCGGAAAATGAAAATAGGTTTAACTACAATTTATAAATGCTATAATTACGGTAGTTTTTATCAGGCCTACGGTCTGCAAAAATGCCTGGAAGATATGGGGCATGAGGTTTATTTTATTCCTACCGATACACCGTATAATCTCAAATATCGGTTGAGAAGACAGTTTGACAGAGATATCAAACGGGATCTCTTTTCCCTCAAGCTTTGTAAAGCGTATTTAAAGGATTGGCGCCTGTATCATATTGCCGGGAAAAATACCAAAGATTTTGATTTGATCATCATCGGCAGTGACGAGCTTTGGAATATACAAAACCGGAGCTTTACGCCCTCTGCTGAATATTACGGCTTATGCCTTCCCACCGATCGCGTTTTTACCTACGCATCCTGCGTCGGCAGAAGCGGGATTGCAAATTTTGAAAGTTACCCAAAGCTGCTGGAGGGAATCAAAGGCATCAACACCGTTTCCGTGCGCGACGATGAAACCGAAGGCTTTTATAAGGAGCTGACGGGAGCATCCTCGGTGCCAAGGGTGATGGACCCATCCGGTTTAATTGATTGGCATCCACTGGAAAAAGAATGTAAAGAGCAAAATTTCATATTGGTATATACCTATGATGGGGATTGGGGCTTTAGCGAAGAGTACATAAAAGCCACAAGAGATTTTGCAAAGAAAAAAGGACTTCCCCTTATTTCGGCCGGCTTTAAAAATGACTGGTGCGACAAATCCGTTGCCTGCAGTCCCAGAGAGTTTTTGGGATATTTACGTAACGCAACCTACGTGGTTACCGATACCTTTCACGGAACGGCTATGTCTATCTGGTATCAAAAGCAATTTGTTTCCATGGGTCGAGGGAAAGCAAAAGTGGAGTCACTGTTGTCCGAGTTGGGACTGAGCGAACGGATTTTTGATGAGCATAATGCTCTGGACAGTATTGCGGCAACCGATATTGATTATAATAAAATCCAACCGCTGATTTTGGAAAAAAAGCAAACTTCTTTGCGTTACCTTTTAGAAAATATAAATAAGCGTTGGTAAGGGGTGAATTTATGGATACAAGGAAACGGTTTGATGGCTTTACCTATCTAAGAGCGATCTTTTCCTGGATTATCGTATCTTGGCACGGTCATTTTTTGGGCCAAACGCCTGCGATGAAAATCGCCGACAGCTATTCTGCCAATCTGCAAGATATTTATCAGTGCAATATTATGCAAATGGGTGTACCGATTTTCATTACAATTTCCCTGTTCTTATTTATTGGCAGATATTATTCAAACAGTAGCAAAGGGATCGCTACCGGAGCTTATTTAAAAAAGAGGTTATTGAATTTTTTGGCCTTATACGTTTTTTGGCGTGTGATTTATTTCTTGTTTGGAATCGGCCAATTCTGGCATGCACCACGGGGACTGTTCCGCAACGTTTATCACCTGATCTTTGGCAGTGACACCGTATTGTATTATTTCGTTGAAATGCTTTGGTTATTAATTGGCGTTTATTTAATGTGCAAATTCACTGTCAAATTATCAAGCAGGCAAAAACTGTATATTTATTCTTTGCTTTCTATTGTTTCTATGATGATTACCACTTCATTATATTTTTTGCCTTTAGGGCTCAAAATAGAAAGTTTAAGATATTTTTCTCCCATCGGCTTTATTCCCTATCTCTTCTCTTCCCTTTTAATTCACCATCTCTATACCAATTATCAAAAGCATTGTAATAAAATTATGATAGCCCTGACGTTGGTATCCATCGCATTCATCATATCCGAATGGATGCTGCTGCCTGACAAGGTTTATTTGGAAAACGGTATTGCAAGCGCCCTCACCGGCTATGGCAGACCTTCCTTGGTAACCTCGTCTATGGCATTGATGCTCTTGGTCTTGAACGTCCGGAAAAATCCGCCGGCCATCATTGAAAATTTAGGCAATATTTCGCTGTACGTATTTTGCTTGCATCCTATTTTTATAAGGGTGTTTGGCGGTTTGCCGCACGGATGGTTTATCGTTGCGGTTGTTTGCGCAACGCTGGTTTGCAGTGAGCTGTTATATCTCTTAAAAACAAAAACCGCTTTGGGTAAATCAAAAATCATAGGCAATATATTATAAATTTTTTATTAATAGAGGGATCATTATGAAAACTGAATTACTGAAAAAAATTGAAGAAAAAAAGATCATTGCCGGCGTCGTAGGCCTTGGATACGTTGGGTTGCCGCTGGCAGTGGAGAAAGCAAAAGCCGGGTTTAAGACCATCGGCTTTGACGTGCAGTCTGCAAAGGTTGATATGGTTAATGCCGGTAAAAATTATATCGGCGACGTCGTGGACAGCGATTTAGCTCAATTGGTAGAACAAGGGCTTTTAACGGCCACCACTGATTTCAGCTTTATCAAAGACGTTGACTTTGTTGCCATTTGCGTGCCGACACCTCTGGACGAGCATCAGGAGCCGGATATCAGTTACGTCAGAGACTCCACCATTGCGGTTTCAAAGTATCTGCATAAAGGAATGATGGTAGTTCTGGAATCCACCACCTATCCGGGCACCACGGAAGAATTGCTCAAGCCCATCCTGGAAGAGGGCAGTGGGCTGACCTGCGGAGTGGATTTCTATTTGGGCTTCAGCCCCGAAAGAGTTGATCCGGGCAACCTGATTTATAAAACCAAAAACACGCCCAAGGTTGTGGGCGCCATCGGCGAGGATGCCGCAGAGGTTATTTCCGCAATGTATCGCGCCGTTCTTGAGGGCGACGTTCATACCGTTTCCAGTCCTGCCATTGCCGAAATGGAAAAAATTCTGGAAAATACCTATAGAAATATCAATATCGGCCTTGTAAACGAGCTTGCCCGTTTGTGTAACAAGATGGGCATTTCCGTTTGGGAGGTTATTGATGCCGCAAAAACCAAGCCCTACGGCTTTCAGGCCTTTTATCCGGGTCCCGGCCTTGGCGGACATTGCATCCCCCTGGATCCTTATTATTTGACGTGGAAAGCCCGTGAATTCGGTTTCCACACCACCCTCATTGAAAACAGTATGGTAATCAACGATTCACAACCGGAATACTGTGTTGAAAGAGCCATGCATATCTTAAACCGCTTTCAAAAGTCCATCAACGGCGCAAAGATTCTGATGCTGGGCGTTGCTTACAAAAACGATATCGACGATTATCGTGAGAGTCCGGCCCTCAGAGTTCTCAAGGAACTCAAAAAGGTTGGGGCAAACGTTGAATACTTTGACCCCTGGGTTGCAGAATTTAAAAATGCCTACGGCGAAAGCGGAAAGTCCATTCCCGAGCTCACCCCCGAGGTAGTCAAGCAATTTGATCTTGTTATGGTAACTGCCGCTCATAGCAACGTTGATTACGATATGGTGCAGAAAAACGCCGTCGCTATATTCGATACCAAAAACGTTATGAAAAACATCAAATCCAGAGAAAACATCGAGGTGCTGTAAGGTGGAATTTACATACTTGGCTTATGAGGAAATGATTCAACTTCTTAAGCAACACAAATATGTTATTTCCGATTATAAAAATTACAAAGGCGAAAATCGTTGTGTAATTTTAAGGCACGATGTTGACTATGATTTAAAAAAAGCGTTATCTCTTGCCGAATTTGAAAACAGTTTAGGGGTTAAAAGCACATATTTTGTTTTGTTGACGAGCGACTTTTATAACATTTTATCCTGCGGAAGCCAGAAAATTCTTAACCGGATTTTAAACCTCGGTCACGATGTTGGTTTACATTTTGATGAAATGAATTATCCGAATATTGCTGGACAAGCAGGATCAATTAAAGAAAAAATATTAATGGAAGCCAATCTTTTGGGCAATACAATAGGACGTTCGGTGGAAAGCGTTTCAATGCATAGGCCGAGCAAGCGTATTCTGGAGGCAAATTTATCCATACCGGGGTTGATAAACAGTTATTCAGACGAATTTTTTCATGGTTTCAAGTACCTGTCAGATTCCAGAAGAACTTGGCGCGAGCCGGTGGAGGAGACCATTAAGAGCGAGCAATTTAAAAAGCTGCACATATTAACACATGCTTTTTGGTATGAAGAAAAAAGCAAAGACATTAAAAGCACAATAAAAGATTTTGTATTATCAGGAAACCTTGACAGATATGATATTTTAGATGAAAATATCACAGATTTGCAAAGCATTTTAAAGCGGGAGTGTGTAATATGAAAATAAACCTGTTGTTAACCGGCGCTGGTGCGCCCGGGATGCCGGGAATTCTTAAATGTATAAGAGCATCCGGGGACGATTCTTTTGTTTTAATTGGCGCGGATATGAATCCCAATGCAGCATGTAAACACGAATTTGAAAAATTTTATACAATTCCGCCGGCAAGTGACGATAGTTTTATCCCCGAACTTTTAAAAATTTGTTCCGAAAACCATATAGACTTATTAATATCTTGTATTACCAGAGAATTATTCAAGCTTTCCCAAGCAAAGAAGGAGTTTGAAAAAATCGGAACAATCGTAGGTGTTATGGACTATGAACAACTAAAGATTGCCAATAACAAAGGGGCTTTGCTTTCAAAACTAAAAGAACACAATATTGACACGCCTGAGTTTTATATTGCGCAAACGTGGAAGGATATTGAAAAATATGCTGAAAAATTGGGATATCCCGATAATGGCTTTTGTGTTAAAGGCGTTGTGGGTAATGGTAGTCGCGCAGTAAAATTGGTTAAATCATACCGTGAACTGGCCGATGTGTTTTTTGATGACAAGCCAAATAACATTTTTTGCAGTTATTCGGAATTAAAAAATATTCTCACAGTTGCAGAACCTTGGCCTTGTAGCATGATGGTTATGGAAGCACTACCGGGCATGGAGTGCGCCGTGGATCTTTTTGCAAAAGACGGAAAAGTTATTAGTATGGTTTGTCGACGCGCCCCGGTTGTTGTAAGTAGCAATCCTATGCAGTGCGTTATTGAGCAAAATCCTTACATTGAAAATCTATGCAAAACAATTGTAGAAAAGCTAAATCTTTCCGGAAATATCGGCTTTGACTTTAAAGAAGATTCTAATGGAATCCCGAAGATACTTGAGATAAACCCGAGATTTACTTGCGGAATAGTGGCTTGTTTTGCGGCAGGGATAAATTTCCCGTACTTGGGAATTATGAGCTATTTGGGTCACGACGTTGAAATACCACCCATAAAATATGGTGTGAAAATGGTTCGCAGACTGGAAGAACTCTTTTTTGATGAAAACGGAAAGCAATTCTATATTTAAATTATAGGAGATATTTGCTATGAAATATGCACTGATCGGTTGCGGAAGAATTGCAACAAATCACGTTAAAGCGGTTATAAACAATGATCTGGAATTTGTAGCCGCCTGTGATATCCTGCCGGAAAACATAGCGATTCTTTTAGCAAAACACGACTTACAGAATGACGATTCTATTGCCCGGTATACAGACTATAAGGTGATGTTGGACGAGCATCCGGAAATTGAGCTGGTGGCCATTGCTACGAGCAGCGGTGCTCATGCAGAAATTGCGCTTTATTGTATATCCAAAAAGATCAACGTAATTATTGAGAAACCCATGGCAATGAATATGCAGGATGCCGAGGAAATTATTCGCCAAAGCGAAAAGAACGGTGTTACCGTTTGCGCCTGTCATCAAAACCGGTTTAACATTGCGGTGCAAAAAACCAGAAAGGCGATCGAAGCGGGGCGATTTGGTAAGCTCTCCCACGGCAGTATCCACGTTCGCTGGAATCGCAACAAAGATTATTATGATCAGGCCCCTTGGCGGGGCACCTGGGCGGAGGACGGCGGATGCCTGATGAATCAATGTATTCACGGAATTGACCTTTTAAGATGGATGCTTGGAGATGAGGTGGTTTCCGTTTACGGCGTTACCCGTCAACAGCACCATCATTATTTGGAAGCAGAAGACGTGGGTATGGCGGTGGTAACCTTCAAAAACGGCGCTGTGGCAACCATTGAAGGAACCACCAACGTATATCCCCGGAATCTGGAAGAAACCCTCTACCTTTTTGGTGAAAACGGCACCGTCAAGCTGGGCGGAAAGTCTACCAATAACATAGACGTATGGGATTTTGCCGATGAAACACAGGCTGACCAAGAGAATAAGGGACTGGAAGAGGCGACGAGCAACGTTTACGGAAACGGTCATACCTCTCTGTATGCCGACGTAATAGACGCTGTTCATACCGGCAGAAAGCCCTACGTTGATGCCGTTGCAGGCAGAAACGCCCTGGAAATGGTTTTAAGCATTTACAAAAGTATGAAAACCGGCGAGCCGGTCACGCTTCCCCTCAAAGACTTTGCCAGCACGGAAATGGAAGGAATCTTTTAATATGGTAGATTATTTCGTTCATGAAAGCAGTTATATAGACGATGACGTCACCATTGGAGAAGGAACAAAAATATGGCATTTTTGTCACGTGCAAAAGGGCGCTGTCATCGGCAAAAAATGCTCGCTGGGGCAAAACGTAAATATTTCCAACAACGTTACCATCGGTGACAACGTTAAGATACAAAACAACGTTTCCGTCTATGAAGGCGTAACGTTGGAGGACGGTGTCTTTTGCGGACCGTCCATGGTGTTTACCAACGACCTGACGCCAAGGGCAGAGTTTCCAAAGGGAAGCGCTAACTACAAAAAAACGTTGGTCAAAAAAGGCGCCAGTATAGGGGCAAACGCCACCGTTGTTTGCGGACA
This sequence comes from Eubacteriales bacterium, assembly GCA_045541535.1. Classification (GTDB taxonomy): domain Bacteria; phylum Bacillota; class Clostridia; order Oscillospirales; family QAKW01; genus Firm-08. Next base: position 4,913 of record JAZQJG010000048.1, on the reverse strand, counting down.
TACGTTGGGCGAATATTGTATGATCGCCGCCGGAGCGGTGGTAACCAAGGACGTTGCGCCCCACGCACTGATGGCGGGTGTGCCGGCCAGACAGATCGGATACGTCTGTGAGTGCGGCGAGGTATTGGACGAGGACAAAGCCTGTAAAAAGTGCGGAAAGACGTTAAATAAATAACAGGTGGGTTGAAGGATGCAATTCAGAGATTTAAAAAAACAATACGAAACCTTAAAAAATGAAATTGACAGCGAAATCAGTGAAGTGATCCATTCCGGCGCATTTATTTCCGGCCAAAAAGTGAAAGAGCTGGAAAACAAACTGGCAGACTACGTGGGGGTCAAACACTGTATTACCTGCGCCAACGGAACGGATGCCATTACCCTGGCGCTGAAGGTGTGGGGCGTTGGAAAGGGGGATGCGGTGTTTGTTCCCGATTTCACCTTCTTTTCCAGCGGTGAATGCCCCGCGGCGGAAGGGGCCACCTGCATCTTTGTTGACGTATGCGAGGACACCTTTAATATGGATTCCGAAAAGTTGGAAAAAGCCATCATGAAAGTGATCAACGAGGGAAAATATCGCCCGAAAGCCGTTGTGGCGGTTGATTTATTTGGCTTGCCCGCCGATTATGACAAAATCAGGCCTATATGCGAGAAATACGGCCTTTTACTGCTGGAAGACGGAGCACAGGGCTTTGGCGGTGAACTCAACGGCAAAAAAGCCTGCAGCTTTGGTGATATTTCCACAACCTCCTTTTTCCCTGCCAAGCCGCTGGGCTGTTATGGAGACGGCGGCGCCATATTTACCGATCATGACGAATGGGCGGCTCTTTTGAGAAGTCTGGTCGTTCATGGAAAAAGCGGAGATGACAAATATAACAATATACGCATCGGTATGAACAGCCGTCTTGACACTATTCAGGCCGCCGTTCTGCTGCCCAAGCTGAAAGCATTTTCAGAGTATGAGGTAGGCGCGGTGAATGCCGTGGCGGGTTGGTATAACGAGTTTTTAAAAGAAAGCGGACTGGCGCTTCCCGTGATCCAAGACGGATTTTTAAGCAGTTGGGCGCAATACACCGTTCGGCTTCCCGAATCTGTTGACCGTGCCCGCCTTCAGGCAAAACTGAAAGAAAAAGATATTCCCACCATGGTTTACTACATAAAACCCATGCATTTACAGGGCGCTTTTGCGGGTACCGATTCCGCTCTTGCCGATTGCCCGGTTACAGAGAGGCTTTGCGCAACGGTTTTGAGCTTGCCGATGCACCCGTATCTGAATAAGGAAACTGTAAAAACGATTTCCCGGTGTGTTTGCGAATCACTTAAGTAGGGGGCTTGTATGATAAAGAAAATTCTGATGATATCCGATAACGATCTTACGGCAGATCATTCCTTAGGTGTCACCAAAAAACTCTTGGGTCAATATAAAGCGTTTCAAAATTTGGGGTATGATACCTATCACCTTTGCTTTAAAGATAAAAAGGGTGTACTCATCCATGGGGACGAAACAACGGTTTTGGTAAAAGAGCATACAAAGCTTTATTTCACTTATATCAAATTACTTTCACTGGCCCACAAGGTCTGCGCTGAAAACAACATTGATCTTTGCTATATCCGGTACCCCCTTGCCGATTTTCCTTTTATGGGTATGATCAAAAAATTACATAAGATTTGTAAAGTGGTTATTGAAATCCCTACGTACCCGTATGATGAACAGAATAAAGAATTGACTGATATTTTTTCAAAATATAAAGTGCTGTCTGACAAGTACTACAGAAAGAAATTCAAAAAATACAATGTTGAATTTGTTGACGTCAGCAATAGCGAAAATATCTTTGGTCTTCCGTGCATCAATATTGCAAACGGTGTTGATATAGATACCACAAAATATATTGGTGATGAATTAGTTTATGATGATACTATTAGAATAATAACGGTAGCACGCGTTATGCACGATCATGGATTTGATCGTGTTATAGAAGGTCTTAAGAACTATTATTCTGAAAAAACGGAAAATCTTCCTTTTGTCTATTTTAATATCGTCGGCTACGGAGAAGAATGTGATTTATTAGAAAAAATGGTTAAAAATTATAATCTTTCTGAATACGTCACTTTTCACGGCAAAAAATTCGGGAGTGATTTAGACGAAGCGTTTCGGCAAAACAACCTCGCTTTAGCCGGTGTAGGTGGACACAGATCAGGGTTAAAGACCACTTCGGTTTTGAAAACCAGAGAATATTGCGCCCGAGGAATACCTTTTTTTGGCAGTCTGCCGGATCTTGCAATTTCCAGTGAATTAGGATTTTATAAGCTTGTTGAATCCAGTGAAAATCCAACAGATATTTATGAAATTATAGCATATTATGAATATCTAAAGCAGCATCCCGAAATCCCGGCGCAAATGCGGAAGTTTGCAGAAGAAAATCTGACTTGGGAAGAACAACTGAAAAAGGTTATGAATGTATTTAATACTTAATTTCTTGCGTTTTGTGAGGAAAAAGCAGAATGAAAAAACTCATTTTTGTCACTTCTAAATTTCCATACGGCAACGGTGAAACGTTTATTGAAAATGAAATAAATTACCTTGCAAAGGCGTTTGACAAGGTTTTTATTTATGCGACGGAAGCGAATTCGTCGGAGCATTGTCGAGCCGTACCCGAAAACGTAACGGCATTTGCCGCAAATCCGAGAAAGGTTTCAAAGCTCGACTATTTGCCTTGTCTTATAAAACCGACGGTTATTAAGGAAATATTCAGTAACTGTTTGTCCGGGAACGTGCCGGGCAAAATTTCGGCGTGTTGTTACTTTTGGGCTTGCGTAAATGCCTCTTTGCAACAGGTTTGCGAGTTTTTGAAAGTATGTGACGTAACGACGGAAGACGAGGTCGTGATCTACTCCTACTGGTTGCATACGATCGGTATGACGGCACTCCATATTAAAAATCGGCTGAAAAAGTACGTAAAAACAATGAAATGCGTTTCCCGATGTCACGGGTTTGACGTGTACGTCGGCAGAAGCCATGCCAAGTATCAGCCGTTTCAAGAATATGAGATTAAAAGCTTTGATGGCGTTTATCCTTGCGCAAAAGCGGGCGAGCAATATCTGAAGGAACGTTATCCCTCTTTAAAGGATAAGATTTCTGCAAAGTATCTGGGCGTTGAGGATCATTTTAAGTTTGTTTTTCCGAAAAAGGACGATGTTTTCAGCATCGTATCCTGCTCCAACGTAATTCCGGTAAAGCGGGTGCATCGGATCGCCGAGGCACTCTCGCAAATTACCGACAAAGAGATTCTGTGGACTCATTTCGGTGATGGGGAGGAGTTTGAAGCGCTAAACCGTCTGTGCGCCGAAATATTGCCGAAAAACGTTCAATATGCCCTGCCGGGAAGAATCCCCAACGAGCAAATTTATGATTTTTATAATAACCATAACGTCAATCTCTTTATCAACGTCAGTTCTTCCGAGGGCTTGCCGGTTTCAATTATGGAGGCCATTTCCTTCGGTATTCCGATGATTGCGACGGATGTCGGCGGAACAAACGAAATCGTCACAGACGGCAAAAACGGTTGTTTGTTGCCGGAAGATTTTAAAACGGCAGACCTTGCTGATTTGATTATAAAATTTATAAATTTTCCCGACGAAGAGTACCATAACTTTTGCAAAAACGCAAGAGAAACCTTTGAAAGCTCTTTTGTTGCAAAAAAGGCGTATACTGTCATTTAAATTGAGGTATTTACAATGATCAAAGTAAGCGTTATTGTACCAATATATAATGTTGAAAGATTTTTGCCGCAATGTGTTGAAAGCATCCAAAACCAAACCTTAAAGGAGATTGAAATTATTTTGGTGGATGATGAATCTCCGGATCATTGCCCGCAAATGATTGAGGAATACGCCAAAAAGGATGCAAGAATCGTTACGATTCATCAAAAAAACAAATGGCTCGGCGGGGCAAGAAATTCCGGCCTTAAGGTTGCGAAAGGAAAATATATTATATGTCTGGATGCCGATGATTATATAGCGCCGGATTTTTGCGAAAAATTGTTTGAGTTTTCCGAAAATAACAACTGCGATATCACGCATTTTGCCATGAACATTGTAAACGATCGTGGCAAAATCAGTCATATAACCAGTGATAAAAACGAATTATTTAAAAACAGAAACGTCTACTATCGTGATGAATTTGAGCAAATCATTTTTCCCGATTTAATCAAATCTCATCATTTGAATTTTAACGTTTCCTTCTTCCATCGTTCTATTATTGACAAGGGCTTTTTGTTTGACGAAGATATTCGGTATGCCGAGGATTATGAGGCGGCGTTGCGGGTTTATAAGCTTGCAGAATGCGTGGGTTATTTGGCCGAGCCGTTGTATTATTACCGTCAAAACGATGATTCCATCATGCACGTCGTTAAATTTGAGCGGCTGAAACAAATCATTTATTTGTTTGAACTGAGGGAAAGATTTATCGCAGAGAATGATCTCGGGACCGCAGAAAATCTATATAATTCCGCCCACCTGCTTATAAAACTGTTTATTGAAAAATTCCCTATGGTGTTTGGCATAAAAGGGAAAAAGTATGCAGTAAAGAAAGCCGAAATCAAAGAAATTTTGCGGGACCACCATCTGCAAACGGCAATGAGCCGCATTACAGCCAAAAATTTGAAGATGGGCGCCTTTGGAAAGATTTGTCTTGTTGCAATGAAGCGCAAATGTCCGTTACTGATCATTGGCGTAAGTACAATTTATAACAAAAGAACACCATAAATTTTGAAAATTTATGGTGTTCTTTTGTTGTCTGACTGCACGGGGCATTTTGTGGAGAGCGGGGCAAAACGTAGGGGCGGCAATCTGCCGCCCGACGTCTTTTGTTGTCTGACTGCACGGGGCATTTTGTGGAGAGCGGGGCAAAACGTAGG
>JAZQJG010000047.1:0-13774 GCA_045541535.1 Eubacteriales bacterium | reverse complement strand
TAAGACCAATCCCTTTACCGATATCAAGAAGAAGGATTATTTCTACAAGGCCGTGCTGTGGGCAGTGGAAAACGGCATCACCGCCGGCGTGAGCAAGACTTCCTTTGCCCCCGCCGAGCCCTGCACCCGTGGCCAGATCGTCTCCTTTTTGTGGAGAGCGGGGGGCAAGGAGAAGGTAAGAGCCCCCAGTCCCTTCACCGACGTAAAGAAGAAGGACTATTTCTACAACGCCGTGCTGTGGGCGGTGAAAAACAATATCACCGCCGGTGTGAGCAAGACTTCCTTTGCTCCCGCCGACACCTGCACCCGCGGCCAGATCGTCTCCTTCCTTTACCGTTATAATGATCGTTGAAGATTGAAACAGCACTTTTAGTACTGTTTCTAACGCAACTAACCAAAAACTCTCTGCTGAATTTCAGCAGAGAGTTTTTTACTAATAGGGTTATTTGATTTCCTGTTCCAAGGTTTTAAACGTTTCTGTGTTGAAAAAGTCATAAAGGGATATTTCTAAGCCGTCACATAATTTCTTGAGTGTAACACAACCTGCGTTCTTGCTACCGCCGTTGATTATATTCTTTAATGTTGAGGGCGGAACGGCCGAGATTCTTGCCAGAGCGTTGACGGATAATTTCTTTTCTTCACATAATTCCAGTAGCCTGTTAGCTATAGCTTTTCTTGTATCCACAACATCCCTCCTCAAAAGTTCTATCTATAGTTTATGCTTTTTGGGAAGGCGAAAACGACCATATATGGACTTTTTGGACCATATATGGTATTCTTATGTTGGTGGTGAATCGTTGTGTGTAAAAAGATATGTTGCTTTTTCGGCCATAGAAAGATAAAGGAAACCGAGGAACTAAAAACAAAGCTTATGAAGATTATTGAAAAATTGATTGTAGAGGAAAGTGTTGACACGTTTCTTTTCGGAAGTAAAAGCCGTTTTAATAGTTTGTGCCTTGAACTCGTGACCGAAATAAAAGAAAAATACCCACACATAAAACGGATTTACGTGCGAGCGGAATATCCGTATATCGGTGAGCACTATAAGAACTATTTATTAGAACGTTATGAGGACACCTATTACCCTGAAAAAATACTAAATTCAGGGAGAGCTTGTTATGTGGAGCGCAATTATGAAATGATAGACGAAAGCCGGATTTGCGTAGTCTACTACGACAAACAGAACGCCCCAACCACTCGAAAAAGCGGCACGAAAATTGCTCTTGATTATGCTATGAAGCGACGTAAAAAAATAATTAGTGTATTATAAGGACTGGCAGGACCGGAGTTCTTCTAAATCGCGACTATTAGTGTCCAAACGTTCTGCCTGTTAAAACAACTATTAAACGGATGTGTATAATTTCTGCACCTCCGTTTAATTCTTTTTGCAAGGAGAAATATTGACTTGTCAACGTTTTTGGAGTAAAATATTACCATCAAGATATGAAAGCGAGGTCTTTTTGTGAATTACAATATGACGTTGACCGACGAGCAACGCGCCATCCTTGCCGGCGAGCAGGGGGAAGTGCTTGCCAAGGTGATGGAAACCGTGGTACGCTACGGCGAGTTGTTTGGCGCCGACAAGTTGATCCCGGTGACAAGCAAGCATAATCATCTGGTCACTTCCTTCGGCCTGAAGGCCTTGGGCCCGGTGTACGAGCTGATGAACAAGCTCATTGAGGCGGGAGCGGTATCCAAGCAAAGCTTTTCGCTGGATCCCAGACCCTTGGATAAAAACGTGCCCTCTAATTTCTTGCAGAACTTTATTTTTAACAAGATTATGTACGCCCGTCAGGACTTTTACGAGGGACAATTGGAAAAGATGGGCCTGATGGATAAAAACGCCTTCACCTGCACCTGCTATATGGACGAGGTGGGCAACAAGCCCGAAAAGGGCGAGGTGCTGGCCTGGGCGGAAAGCTCCGCCGTGGTCTATGCCAACTCGGTGTTGGGCGCCCGTTGCAACCGTAACAGCGGTATCATTGATATTATGCAGTCGGTGGTGGGCTACGTGCCCCATTTCGGATTGGTCACCGACGAGGGCAGAAAGGCTACCTGGATCATTGAGATCAAAACCACCAAAAAGCCGGAGGCACAGCTCTTGGGTAGCGCCATCGGTATGAAGGTGATGGAGGCCGTGCCCTACGTTAAGGGACTGGATGAGTGGATCGGTGACGAGCTGAATGACGCCGCCTGCACCTATCTCAAGGATTTCGGCGCCGCCACCGCCTCCAACGGCGCGGTGGGTCTGTATCATATCGACAACCTGACCCCCGAGGCCAAGGAACAGGGCCAGTCCCTGATCGCCGAGGGCGCGCAGGTATACGTCATTGATGACGCCGAGCTGGAGCGGGTCTACAGAGAATATCCCGTGATCTGGAAAAATAAGGATGTAAGGCCCAAGCTTTGCTTTATGGGTTGCCCCCATATGAGTTTGCAGCAGCTCAAGGATTGGACCGACAAGGTAGAGGCAGGACTGAAAGAGGCGGGCAACAAAAAGGTGCTCATTCCCACCGTCTTTACCGCCGCTCCCGCCGTGCTGGAGGAGTTTGGTAAAACGCCCTATGCCGCCCGTCTGGCGGCCACCGGTGTCATCACCTCTTATATCTGTCCTTTGATGTATATGAACAATCCGTTGTGCGGCTCTATGCCCGTCATCACCTCCAGTAATAAGTTGCGCACCTACACCACCGCCAGATATTACACCGATGACGAGATTCTGGCCCAGATCACCAAAGGAGGGAACAGATAATGAGAGAATTTAAAGGAAGAGTCGTCACCCCCGGCACCGCCAAGGCGGAGGCCTTGGTGTCCCACGGCGGCCTGAATACCTTGGCCTCCTTCCAGAAGGCTCTGCAGTTTGGGGATAAAAAGGCCACCTGCGGCGATCAGAACAACCCCGATCTTTATGGCCATCAGATGGCGGGCAAGGCGCTCTGTCTGCCCCAGACCATCGGCTCCACCACCGGAGGCTTGGTGATTTATTGCTGTTGTTCCATGGGCCGTCAGCCTGCCTGTATGCTCTTTTCCCAGCCCATTGATTCCTTGGCCGGCGCCGGTGTCATTCTGGCTGACGTATGGCTGGAAAACGTCAAGATGCCCGTCGTTGATTCTCTGGGTGAGGAATTTTTGGAGTACGTTAAGACCGGTATGACCGTCACCGCCACCGAGGACGGCAAGGTCATCGTAGAATAACCTTCACTTGAGGTGCAATATATGAAAGAAATGAAGATTTCAGGTGGAATGATCTATCATCTCCATCCCACAGAGGATATTGACGAATACATTCGTCTGGGACTGGAGCTGCACAAGGAATTGGGCTTTGACGGGGTGGACTTTGGCTTCCGTTTGGTGGATTATATGGGCGATCAAATGGAGAAACATTTGGAATTGGCGGTCCATCGGGCCGAAGCGCTGGGATTGCGCTTTGCCGTGGCCCATCTGCCCTTCGTGGCGCAGAAAACCGGCACCGCCGGCGGTGAGGAATATGCCAGACGGGTATATCGCGCCATTGATGCGGTGAAGATCATCGGCGCCGATTATGCGGTCATGCATCCCAACAGCACTACCGTGCCTTTGCGTGGCTATGACAAGCAGGCAGAATACGACAACGTGATGAAATTTATGACCCCCTTTGCGGAGTATGCCCACAAGGCAGGAGTCAATATGGTTATTGAGAATATGCGGGTGGTCCACGGGACGGAGCCTGCCCATCGCTTCGGCGCCGCGCCCGACGAGCTGTGTCGGGTGGCGGATGCCTTGGATATCGGCGTTTGCTGGGACACCGGTCACGCCAACATCACCGGACTTACCCAGTCCGAAGCACTGGCAGAGGTGGGGGACCGCCTGAAGATGGTGCATCTCAACGACAACTTTGCCGACGATGATATCCATCTGGCGCCCTTCTGCGGTAACGTGGATTGGGCGGATGCCATGGGGGCTTTGTCCTCGCTGGGCTTTGACGGGTATCTTAATTTTGAGGTTTCTCCCGGACGGATGCCCGCCGACGTGCGCAAGTCCTTTGGCCGTCATATTATTACGATCGGCCACGAACTGATGAAACTGATGTAGGGGATGTAAAAATCGTCCAAACCGCTTTGCTATTTCCAAATTTCGCCACTCGGCGTATACACCATACGCCGTCGGGTAGCCCGTAGCCGCAGGCTACGGCTCAATTTGAAAATTTTGAATAGTTTTTCCTATCCCCTAAATGAGATGTGTAAATCGTCCAAACCGCCTTGCTATTTCCAAATCTGATTTGAAAATTTTGAATGATTTTTCCTATCCATTAAAAAGAAAAAGGCTGTAAGAAACTTGGGTTTCTTACAGCCTTTCGTTTTGGCAGAAACAACGGTGAACTTTTTTAATGGAGATTTTTGCCGTGGCAAAAATCCACCATAATTGTTCATTGTTCACTGTTCATTGTTAAATCAATACGCCTTGCCCCAGCAAACCATATGCTTTGCGGGCTTACCGCAGCAAACGCATTTGTCGGAGAGGTTTTTCTGCTCGAAGGGGATGCAACGGCTGCCCACGCCGGCCAGCTCCTTGACCTTATCCTCGCATTCCTCCTCGCCGCACCACATAGCATTGACAAAGCCGTCGCCCTTGGTGGCCAGCTCGTCGATGATCTGCTGAATGGAGGTACAGTCGTAGGTCTTCTTGGCACGGTTGTCCAGCGCCTTTTGGAAGAGGTCCTTGTGTACCTGCTCCAGCATAGCGGGGATGGCGGTTTCCAGCTCGTCCAGGGAAACCACCGTCTTCTCACCGGTGGAACGGGAGACCAATACGCATTGGTTGTTCTCAATATCTCTGGGACCGATCTCCAGACGCAGGGGCACACCCTTCATCTCGTATTCGGCAAATTTCCAGCCGGGGGAGTTGTCACTGTCGTCCACCTTGACACGGCAGAAGGCAGACAGTTTTTCCTTCAACTCTGCCGCCTTGTCCAGCACGCCCGCCTTGTGTTGAGCGATGGGAACGATGATGACCTGAATGGGGGCTACCTTGGGGGGCAGTACCAGACCGCTGTCGTCACCGTGGGTCATAATGATGGCGCCGATGAGACGGGTGGTCACACCCCAGGAGGTCTGGAAGGGGTGGATGAGCTTGTTTTCTTTATTAGAATAGGTGATGTCAAAAGCCTTGGCAAAGCCGTCGCCGAAATAATGGCTGGTACCGGCCTGCAGGGCCTTACCGTCGTGCATCAGGGCCTCAATGGCGTAGGTGGCCTCGGCACCGGCGAACTTGTCACTCTCGGTCTTTTTGCCCTTTACCACGGGCATGGCCAATGTGTTCTCGCAAAAATCGGCGTAGATGTTCAGCATCTGCTCGGTCTCGGCAATGGCCTCCTCGGCAGTGGCGTGAATGGTGTGACCCTCCTGCCAGAGAAACTCACGGCTTCTGAGGAAGGGACGGGTGGTCTTTTCCCAACGTACCACGCTGACCCATTGATTGTACAGCTTGGGCAGGTCTCTCCAGGACTGAATGATGTTGGCGTAATGCTCGCAGAACAGGGTTTCGGAGGTGGGGCGCACGCACAGGCGCTCCTCCAGGGGCTGACTGCCGCCGTGGGTGATCCAGGCTACCTCGGGGGCAAAGCCCTCCACGTGATCCTTTTCTTTATTCAGCAAGCTCTCGGGGATGAACATGGGCATACATACGTTTTCGTGCCCGGTGTCCTTGAACATTTTGTCCAGAATGCTCTGAATGTTCTCCCAGATGGCATATCCGTAAGGGCGGATGGCCATACAGCCCTTGACGCTGGTATACTCGATGAGCTCTGCTTTTTTAACGACGTCGGTGTACCATTGAGCAAAATCCACGTCCATGGACGTGATCTGCTCCACCTTTTTCTTGTTATCCACTTGTTTTTCTCCTTTGGTTTCTTGTTAACATTTATATATTAGCACACAATTTACCAAAAGAAAACAGTTATTTTTTATTTTTTTTAAAAATACCCCTTTATTTTATTTTTATAATATGGTATGATAAGGTAAATGTAATGTAAGTCCGTAAGGAGGAACTGTTTTATGAAAAAACTCATCAAGCTCACTGCCCTTCTTTTGATGCTGGTACTGACCGTAGGTATGGTCTGCGGCTGTGCAAGCACTGCCGCAGACGAGGAAGAAAAGGTACTGGCAGAGCTGACCATCGGTCTGCCCTATAATTCCGAGAGCGCCAATTGGTCCGAACTGCAGTTGATGATCGACGACTTCGAGATGATGAACGACGCCGTTGTTACGCTGGTAGAAGTTCCCGCCGTTGGTACCGAGGAATATACCAAGTTTATTGATCAGGTCTACAACGGTAAGGTGGACATTTTCCTGTCCTCCTCCAACGAGGAGATCGACCGTCTGATCGAGGAGAAGAAGCTTGCCGCTCTGTCCTCCATCAATTCCAAGGACAACCGTTTTTATGAGCTGATGGCCCCCAACTATAAGGAACTCAGCCGTGAATCCAACCGTCTAAGCTACAGTGTACCTTATGCCGGTAGCTTCCAGGGTCTGTTCCTGAATAAGGACGTGTTCACCTTTGCCGAAGTTGAACTGCCCACCGATTGGGACAGCCTGAACGCCGCCATTGCCGCACTGAAGGCCAAGAACGTTACCCCCATTGCCGCCGGTTTTGCCGACGGTGGTGCCGGCTACTGGCTGGACGAGATGATTTTGGTAGAGGGCGGTACTGCCGAGCATAGCGCCATCCCCTCCAAGGGTGTCATCAAATCCTGGACCAGAGCGGTCAACAACATCAAGAATTTCTACAATGCCGGTGCGTTCTCCGACAACGTGCTTACCGCCACCCACGACATCGCCGTGGCCGACTTCATCAATGATCAGGCCGCAATGATCGTTTGTTCCTCTATGGATCTGGCCGGTAGCGTTGATCCCGACAACACCGTATTCCTGCCCTTCCCCAAGAGCCCCACCGGCTTTAAGGAAGACAACGCTTATATCGGTAAGGTGGAGAGCGCCTTCTTCATCAATCAGAAATCCTTAAACCGTAACGTGGACGATACCACCGCTCTCAGCGGCGTTATGGTTGAATTTATCAATTCCTATATGGGTAGCGCCGATTATTATCCCACTCTGTTTGCCGTCGACGGTCAGTTCCCCTTCATCACCGACGGTAGCGACGCTATGGACAGCGCCTATGAAGAGGCCGCCTACGGCATCATCAAGGAAGCCACTGCCGCCGATCAATCCGCCGCCAAATACCTGTTGACCTTTGACGAGCTGGAGAGCGGTCTGGTAGACGTATTGAGCGGCGCCGCCAGCGTGGACGAATATCTTACGGATGCTTCCGCCGCCGAAATTCAGGCCCAGGCTGACAAAAAGGCTGAGGAGCTTGAAAACAAGGATAAGGAATAATCGGTATGAGTAAAAAAGCCGCATTTCTGCTGATTGGCGGAATATTGCTGGCCATTGCTCTGGTCAGTGTGATCAGCATCCTTTTCTGGGGCCCAGAGCCGGAGGTGGCATACGTCACCGTCTCCACCGAGGGGTTTGGAGAAGATAAGGATATTAAGGAAAAGTTGCTCACCATTGAGCCCGGTGAAAGTGTTGCAGACGTATTCAGTTTGAAGTATGAAGAGTATTACCAGTTCTTTGAAAAACCGCTGGTCAAGGCCAACGAGTTTATAGATTTTCTCGGAAAGAAAAAAGAAGGAAATGCAAAGATTCGTGTGTATCTCGACGGTGTACTGACGCTGGATATAGAGCAGGCATATCTGGGCACAGGTAAGAATATCAAGATCGTCTATACGGAATCTTAAAATAAAACGAAACAAAGACCTGCGTGTGCAGGTCTTTGTTTTTTAGGAGTTATTAAAATGAAGAAGTGTATCAGTTTGATCCTTTGTTTTGCGTTGATGCTGGGACTGCTGCCCGTATGGCAGGGGACCACGGCATCTGCCGCCACCCCCAAGTTGGTGGCCATCACCTTTGACGACGGCCCCGGCGCCTATACCTCCCGTTTGTTGGACGGTTTGCGTGCCAGAGGCGCCAAGGCTACCTTTTTTCTGGTGGGTAACCGTCTGTCTTCCTATCCTGAAACGGTGCGGCGGATGGTCCGGGAGGGCCATCAGGTGGGTAATCACACCTGGTCCCATCCCAATCTCAACACCCTGTCCTACGATGCTGTCAGCACCGAATTGACCCGCACCCGGAATCAGTTGGCGCAGTTGGCCGGCAGTCGGACCTTTGCTCTGCGCCCGCCCTACGGCAATCACAACGCTAACGTGCGCGCCCTTGCCGGCGGCCCCATCATTTTGTGGAGTGTGGACACGCTGGATTGGCAGTCCCGCAACGCCAACACCGTGTATAACAAGATCGTCAATCAAACCACCGACGGCAGTATCGTACTGTTGCACGATATTTATTCCACCAGCGTGGATGCCGCCCTGCGGGCCATCGATACCCTGCAGGCCAGAGGTTACGAGTGCGTTACGGTGGAGGAGCTGTTCCGTCGCCGCGCCGTGGCGCTGGAAAACGGTCAGGTGTACGCCAGCGCTTATAACAAAGGGATCACCCTGCCGGCGGTGGAGCCGCCCGTGGCGCCCACCTATCAAACTGTCAACGTTTTCGGCGGTAAGAAGGTCACCCTGCAATGCGCCACCGCTGACACCACCCTTTATTACACTTTGGACGGGAGCAAGCCCACCGATAAGAGCAGAAAATACGTGGGCACCTTCACCCTTACCGCTTCTGCAAAATTGCGGGCGGTTGCCTATAACGAAGGAGGCAGGGGCGCCGAGCTGTCCGTGAATCTGACGCTGGCTACCAGCGCCGCTCCCACCATCACCCTGACGGGCAACACCGTCCGTTTGCAACCGGCGGCGGGTACCCTGATCTATTACACCACTGACAAATCCACTCCCACCACCCAGAGCAAAAAATATACCGCCCCCGTCACCGTGGACAAACGGCTCAACGTCCGTGTTTCCTCTTCGGGTAAGGCGGATCGGCTGATCAGCTACACCTTCACCGCCTACGGCGATATCCTCACCGACACCCCGGCCGAGGCCTGGTATTTCAAGGCGGTGGGGGAGGCGTTGCACCGCGGCATTATGGTGGGCGTGGGGGACACCGAATTTGCTCCCGACAGCGTGATGACCCGCGCTATGTTCGTCACTGCTCTATATCGTCTGTCCGGCGAGCAGGGGCAGGCCGTCACCACCTTTACCGACGTGCCGAAGAAGGCTTGGTATGCCAAGGCGGTAGCCTGGGCCCAGAGCAAGGGCATCGTGGCGGGAATGAGTGAGCAGAGCTTTGCTCCCAACGGCCAGATCACCCGTGAGCAGATGTGCGCCATCCTCAACCGTTATCTGGACGTCTATTCGCTACAACTCAAAAGTATAAGGGAAACCACCTTCGCGGATGATGGGGAGATCTCCCGCTGGGCCAAGGCTGATGTATACGCCTTGTACGAGGTGGGGCTTGTGAACGGTATGGGGCACAACACCTTTGCCCCCAAAGACCAGGCTACCCGCGCTCAATGCGCCCAGTTGTTGGTTACGCTTGATAATGCAGTTACTGCTTTAGAGGAGGATACGTTATGAAACCTATGATTGAAATGCACACCCACACCTTTTTGTCGTCCTGCTGTCATGACGAGAACGCAAACCTTAAGACCTATGTGGACAAGGCGGCGGAGACCGGCGTACAGGTATTGGGCATCTCCGATCACTTTTGGGATCATCCCAGAATGACCTGTCCTGATCCTTGGTATCAAAAGCAAAATCTGCCCCACGTGATGAAGATCAAAGAGGAGCTTCCCGTGGACACCAAGGGTATGAAATTGTTTTTTGGCGTGGAGACCGAGTATTACGGCAAGAGCGACCTCATCGGCATTTCTGCCGAGGCGGCCAAAGAATTTGACTACGTGCTCATTCCCCATTCCCACACCCATATGAAAAAGCGGGTCATTGATTATGATCCCATCCTGCAGGACACCGAAAAGGAAATCAAGCGTCGCCTGAGAGAGGCTTTCCCCGAGGTTTCCGACCGCCAGATTGAAAAGTGGATGAGTCAAAACCGTTTGCCCGACGTCAAAGCCGTGTTGGGACGGGAGCCGGAGACGGATCTGGCGTTTTTGGCCGATTTCCTGTGCAAGAGCTTTGTGGGCTTGATGGAAAATGAGGAACTGCAAAAGGTCAGAGAGGTGACCAACGTCTTCGTGGCCCATCCCTTTATCGCCTGCGGCTATAGCTGGCAGGACGCCCGCAAAGCAACGGCGATGATTTCCGACGAAAAGTTTAGGGAAATGTTTACCCTGATGGCAGAAAAGGGCATCGGATATGACATTAGTGTTGGTAACTTTGATCTGGAGCATCCGGAGAGCTGTCAGATGTTCCGTCTGATTCGCTTGGCCAAGGAGTGCGGCGTGAAATTCACCTTCGGCACCGACGCTCACAGCGTGGCCGGTGTGGGCAACGCTTGGAAGAGTACCAAGATCTACGAATTGGCGCCCCTCACCCCCGAGGATCTGCATCCTATGTTCCGTGAATACGTTAAATAATGCTTTTTATATATAAAGGAGAATCATTATGTTAAAGCCCGTTGTTGATATGCACACTCATACCTTTATTTCCGCTTGCAGTAGTGACGAAACCGCCAACGCCCAAAACTTTTTGGACAAGGCCGCCGAGGTAGGCATTCAGGTGTTGGGCATCACCGACCATTGCTGGGATGCCAAAATGCCCGGCGCCTCCGGCTGGTATGCCAAGCAGGATATCGCCTGGGTCAAGCAGATTGAAAAACAGTTGCCCGTAGATACCCACGGCATCAAGTTCTACATCGGCATTGAAAGCGAATACTGCGGTATGAGCGATCATCTGGGCATTTCCGCCGAGGGGGCGGCGCAGTTTGACTACGTGCTCATTCCTCATACCCATACCCATATGAAAAAGTTTGTAATGCCCTACGATCCCATTTACGACGAGACCAGCGCCGCAATGACCCGCCGTCTCAGAGAGGCTTTTCCCGAGGTTTCCGACCGCCAGATCGAGAAGTGGTCTAATATGAACCGCGTGGCAGATATGGAGACTATTATGGGCGGCAAGCCGGAGCCGGATTATCAGTTCTTGGCCGACTTTATGTGCGACAGCTTTGTGAGGCTGCTCAACAACGAGGAGTTTGAAAAGGTGCGTAACACCGTACCCACCCTGGTGGCTCATCCCTTCAATGCAGTAGGGTATAATCTGCAGGAAAAAAACAAAATGATCCGCCTGATCAGCGACGAAAAATTTAAAGAAATGTTTACCTTGATGGCGGAAAAGGGCATTGGCTTTGATGTCAGCGTGTGGAACTTTAATATTGAGGATCCCGACAACTGCCAAATGTTCCGTATTATCAAACTGGCCAAGGAGTGCGGCGTGAAGTTTGTTTTCGGCACCGATACCCACAGCACCGCCGGTCTTTCGGGCGCCACCCGCACCACCGCCATTTACGAGCTGGCCGGATTTACCAAAGAGGATCTGCATCCTTTGATCCGTGATTTTGTAAAATAAGGAGAAAACCGATGAAACCGATCATTGATATGCACAATCACACCTTCCTTTCCGCCTGCTGTATGGAGGAGGCGGCCACCGCCGAAGCCTTTATCAACAAGGCCGCCGAGGTGGGCATTCAGGTGTTGGGGATTTCCAACCATTGCTGGGATGACCGTATGCCCGGCGCTTCCCCCTGGTATGCACCCCAAACGGTGGAATGGTGCAAGACCATTCGTGCCGAAATGCCTGCCGACACCAAGGGCGTCAAGGTGTTTCTGGGTATTGAGAGCGAGTATAAGGGCGCTACCGACGAGTTGGGCATTTCCGCCGAGGGCGCCAAAGAGTTTGATTACGTGCTCATTCCCCATACCCACACCCATATGGTGGGCTACGTGATTCCCAACGATCCGCCCTATCTGGAGGCACTGGCTGTGATGGAAAAACGTCTGCGGGAGGCTTTCCCCGAGGTGAGTGACCGTCAGATTGAAAAATGGATGTCTATGGCCCGTCAGCCCGACGTGAAGAAAATGCTGGACGTATATCCCGTGGATCACCAATTTGTGGCGGATTTTATGTGCGACAGCTTTGTGGGCCTGCTCAACAACGCCGAACTGCAAAAGGTGAAGGACACCGTGCCCACCTTTGTGGCCCATCCCTTCATTGCCGGCGGTTACAGCTATCAGGATTCCCGCAAAATGGTGGAAATGATCCCCGATGAAAAATTTATCGAGATGTTTACCCTGATGGCCGAAAAGGGCGTGGGCTATGATATCAGTATTTGTAATTTCGACGTGGATCATCCCGAAACCTGCCAGATGCATCGCTTGGTCCGTCTGGCCAAACAATGTGGGGTGAAATTCCTTTTCGGCACCGATGCGCACAACATCAAGGGCCTGGAAAGAGCCGTCAATTCCGCCCGTATTTTTGAGAATATTCCGTTGACCAAAGAGGATCTTCATCCGATGTATAGGGGGTTTGTAAAGTGAGTTTGTTTGATGCATTAAAAGAAAGAAATTTGCCGTCTCTTCGGTCCCGCGATGAAATGTTGGATACGCTTCAACGGGAGTGCTACGGCTATCGCCCCACCGATGGCGCGTACAGCGTGGGGGAGGCCACCAGACCCAACCGCGGCTTTGGTAACGGTGAGGCGAATTATGACACAGTGCCCTTTACCGTAAAAACAGAGAGAGGAGAGCACACCTTTTCCTTGCATCGCGTACTACATACCGATGGGAAAAAGCGGTCCTTTGTGGTATTTATCCAGTTTGCGGCATCCAAATTTCCTTTGCAGTTTGTGCCGGATATGATCGCCGAGGAGGGCTTTGATATTTTGTGGTTCCATTACGGAGAGGTAACAAGCGACAACGGCGATTTTGAAAACGGTGTAGCGCCGCTCTTTGAACGGGGATGCGGCAAGATCGCTTTGTGGAGCAGAGTGGCCAGTCTGGTGCTGGACTATGCAAGCACGCTGCCCATGTTGGATATGAACGGCGCCTGCGTGGCGGGTCACTCCCGTCTGGGCAAAACGGCACTGCTTACCGCCGCCTTGGACGAGCGTTTTAAATTTGTATTTACCAATAACGCCGGTTGCGCCGGCGACGCTATTTACCGCGGTCGTGTGGGCGAGCAGATCGCCGATATCACCAAAAATTTTCCATATTGGTTTTGCGAGGAATACCAAAAGTTTATTCCCCAAGGCTATCCCACCGACTGGGATCAGCATTGGCTGATGGCCTCGGTGGCGCCCCGCTACGTGTACGTGGGCATCTCGTCCGAGGATGAGTGGGCCGACCCTGTGTCCGAACAGCTCTGCTGTGCGGCGGTCGCAAACGCAAGGGGGGAGGAATGGCAGGATCAATTCTTTGCCATCGGTGAACAGTATGCCACCGAGCATATCGGCGCCCATCTGCGCCGTGGCCCCCACCAGCTCAATTATCACGATTGGCTCCACTTTTTGCGATTTGTAAAAGAACGATTATAAATAAAAAGAGTTCTGCTTTGCAGAACTCTTTTTATTCAGACTGTCAAAAAAGTCGTTTCATCACAGTGAAAAGAGAATCAAAAGAAAAAATGGTTTGTGGAGTCATAATAAACACAAGTCGTTTTTAATAATGGAAAGCCATCAAAGCAATTCCTTCTTTCCCTTGCGTTGCAAGGGATTCACTGTTTTCCGCCGCTACGCTCTCTACCGTACCCATGTACGCCGACGAGATCGCATCGGCGAAATGCAACGCCCTTTTTGGCAGTCTGCCAGCGTGTCAAAGAGGGTTCTTTGACACGCTG
>JAZQJG010000046.1:0-4372 GCA_045541535.1 Eubacteriales bacterium | reverse complement strand
ATCAGCGTGGGCGGCACATCCTTATCCAGCAAGCTGCCGGACATGGAATCCTTACCGCCTATCGCGGCTGCGCCCAGCTCCAACTGCGCATCCAGCGCACCCAGCAGTGCCGCAAAGGGCTTGCCCCAACGATTCGGCTCTGTACGCAGCTTTTCAAAGAACTCCTGCAGGGTCAGGTAGACCTTACGATAGTCTGCACCGGCTGCTACCAATTTGGCAACGGAACTATAAATGGCTGCTTTTGCACCGGTATAGGGATCTACCGAAAGTATATCCGGATCACAGCCCCAAGCCATCACACTGGCCTGATCGGTGGTATCTGCCGGCAGCATCGGCAGCTTGGCAGCCATTGCCTGTGCGGGAGTTGCCTGATATTTACCGCCAAAGGGCATCAGGACAGATCCTGCACCGATGGAAGCATCAAAGCGCTCCACCAAACCGCGCTGGCTGGCTGTTTTCAGGTCAGTGGCCATCTCTTTCAGGCTGGTATACAAGGGTTTGGCAAACACGCTGCGATCCTTTTCTTCTACCGCAACGCCGGCCTGCTTGACAGCACCGTTGGTATTGAGAAATTCACGGGAGAGGTTGGCAATTTCGTTCCCCTTCCAGCTCATGACCATCCGGGCCTCCTGTGTAACAACAGCAACCCGGTAGGCTTCCAGATTCTCCTCCTGCGCAAAGGCAATGAAGGCATCGGCATCTTCCGCGGCGACCACCACTGCCATACGCTCCTGGGATTCGGAGATTGCCAGCTCAGTACCATCCAGGCCTTCATACTTTTTCCGCACAGCATCCAGATCGATCCGCAGACCATCAGCCAATTCGCCGATGGCAACGGAAACACCGCCGGCGCCAAAGTCGTTACAACGCTTGATCATACGGGTGGCCTCGCTGTTGCGGAAGAGACGCTGCAGTTTTCTTTCCTCG
Source organism: Eubacteriales bacterium (assembly GCA_045541535.1). Lineage (GTDB taxonomy): Bacteria > Bacillota > Clostridia > Oscillospirales > QAKW01 > Firm-08. The sequence continues at coordinate 3,445 of JAZQJG010000046.1, read as the reverse complement.
GGGGCGTTACCCTTCTGCACTTCCGCACCGCAGGTCTCCAAGGATTTGGAGGTGTGGGATTTGGAAGAGCCGGTGGCACCGCCGCAACCGTCACGGCCGGTGGCGCCGCCCAGCAGAATGATCACGTCACCGGCTTCGGGACGCTCACGGCGCACGTTTTCGGCGGGAGCGGCGGCAATTACGGCGCCGATCTCCATACGCTTGGCGGCGTAGCCCGGATGATAGATCTCGTCTACCATACCGGTGGCCAGACCGATCTGGTTACCGTAGGAAGAATAACCGGCGGCCGCCGTGGTAACGATCTTTCTCTGGGGCAGTTTGCCGGGGATGGTCTCGCTGACGGGCTTTAAGGGGTCAGCGGCACCGGTAACACGCATAGCGGCGTATACGTAGGCGCGACCGCTGAGGGGGTCACGGATGGCGCCGCCGATACAGGTGGCGGCACCGCCGAAGGGCTCGATCTCGGTGGGATGGTTGGGGGTCTCGTTTTTAAAGAGCAGGAGCCACGGCTCTTTTTTACCATCAGCCTCTACCTCAATTTTAACGGTACAGGCATTGATCTCTTCACTCTCGTCCAGCTTCTCCAGCTTGCCCTCTTTTTTAAGATATCTGACCGCCAGAGTGGCGATATCCATCAAGCAGACGGGCTTGGTACGGCCCAATTCTTTACGGGTGGCGATATAATCCTCATAGGTCTTTTGCAGGAGCTCGTCCTCAAATTTTACCTCGTCAATGGTGGTGAGGAAGGTGGTGTGACGGCAGTGATCCGACCAATAGGTATCGATCATACGGATCTCGGTGATGGTGGGATCCCGATGCTCGCTCTTAAAATATTCCTGACAGAAGGCGATATCGTCGGCATCCATAGCCAGAGCATATTCCTCCACAAAGGCCTCCAGACCTTCCCGGTCCAGATTGATAAAGCCGTTCAGGGTTTTAACGGTGGTGGGCAGCTCGTACTCCATTTTCAGAGTTTCGGGCTTGGCAAGGGTTGCCTCACGGGCCTCTACGGGGTTGATGACGTATTTTTTGATCTCCCCTACCTGCGCCTCGGTAAGATCACCGTAGAGTACGTAGATCTTGGCGGTACGCACGGTGGGACGGTCCCCTTGGGAGAGGATCTGGATACATTGTGCGGCGGAGTCGGCACGCTGGTCAAACTGACCGGGCAGATATTCCACGGCAAAGACCACGCCACCCTCGGTGTCAACCTCATCATAGATCAGGTCCAACTGGGGCTCGGAAAATACAGTGGTCTTGGCGCGCTCAAAAAGCTCCTCGGAAATATTTTCCGCATCGTAGCGATTGATCACACGCACGTCGGTAAGGGCGGTGATGCCAAGCAAGGTGCGCACGTCACCCAAGAGTGCCTTGGCCTCGTGGGCCAGTTCTTTTTTCTTTTCAACAAATAATCTGTATACCATTTTATTTCTCCTTTGCTTTGAGGGCCTTTTGACCGATGTCGCGGCGGAAATAGGCGTTGTCAAAATGAATCTTATCCACCAGCGTATAGGCATCGGCAATGGCCTGTTCCAAAGAATCGGCCACGGCGGTGGCACCCAATACACGGCCGCCGTCGGTGAGGAGTTTTCCATCGGCCAATTTGGCGCCCGCCACGTATACGCTGTCGCTGACGGCGGCGGGGATGGTCATTGCAAAGCCCTTTTCGTAGGCGGTGGGATACCCCTTGGAGGCCATAATCACGCAAGCGGCGTGCTTGTCGCTGAAGCGCACCTCGGTATCCTTGAGGGTACCGTTGGTGGTGGCCTGCATTACGGTGAGCAGATCACTCTCCAACAAGGGGAGCACCACCTGGGTTTCGGGATCGCCGAAACGGCAATTGTACTCAATAACCTTGGGGCCGTTTTCGGTGAGCATCAGGCCAAAATACAGACAGCCCTTAAAGGTGCGGCCCTCTGCCTTCATCGCACGGATGGTGGGCAGGAAGATGGTCTGCATACATTCCTCGGCAACGGCTTCGGTATAGTAGGGATTGGGGGCCACGGTACCCATACCGCCGGTATTGAGGCCGGTGTCGTTGTCCCCTGCCCTTTTGTGGTCCATAGAGGAGATCATAGGTACCACCGTTTCACCGTCGGTGAAGGAGAGTACCGAAACCTCGGGGCCGGTGAGAAATTCTTCAATCACGATGTGATCGCCGCTCTTGCCGAAGATCTTATCCTCCATCATAGATCTGACGGCATCTTTGGCTTCCTCACGGGTGGTGGCGATGATAACGCCCTTGCCCAAAGCCAGACCGTCGGCCTTGATCACGGTGGGAATGGGAGCGGTGTCCAGATATTCCAGCGCCGCATTCATATCGTCAAAGACCTCGTAGGCGGCGGTGGGAATACCGTATTTTTTCATCAGGTCCTTGGAAAAGACCTTACTGCCCTCAATGATAGCGGCCTTGGCCTCGGGACCAAAGCAAGGGATCCCCTTGGCGTTCAGGGCGTCTACACAGCCCAACACCAAGGGATCGTCGGGAGCAACCACGGCATAATCAATCTGCTCCTTTACGGCAAAGTCCACAATGGCGTCAATGTCCTTGGCGCCGATGGGCACCAGGGTGGCATCCCCTGCCATACCGCCGTTACCGGGCAGCGCAAAGATCTCACTGACGGAGGGATTTTCTTTGAGTTTTTTGATGATGGCGTGCTCTCTGCCGCCACCACCGACAACCATAATTTTCATTTCTTGACTTCTCCTAAAGATTAATGGTGGAACAGACGCATACCGGTGAAGGACAGGGTCATACCGTATTTGTTACAGCAATCAATGACCACGTCGTCACGGATGGAGCCGCCGGGCTCGGCAATATATTTTACGCCGCTGCGCCAGGCACGCTCAATGTTATCGTCAAAGGGGAAGAAGGCGTCACTACCCAAAGCCACGCCGTCAATGGTGGCAAGATAGGCCTTGGCTTCTTCGTCGGTGAGGGGCTCGGGACGGGTGATGAAATATTTCTGCCAGTTGCCCTCGGCGCAAACGTCCTCTTCGTTTTTATTGATATAGCCGTCGATCACGTTGTCACGGTCGGGGCGGCGAATGTCCTCTTTAAAGGGCAGATTCAGCACCTTTTCGTGCTGGCGCAAAAACCAGGTGTCTGCCTTGGTGCCCGCCAGACGGGTGCAATGAATACGGCTCTGCTGACCGGCGCCCACACCGATGGCCTGACCGTCCACAGCGTAGCAAACGGAGTTGGACTGGGTGTATTTGAGGGTGATCAGGGCGATGATCAGATCACGCACGGCACTCTCGGGCAGGTCCTTATTGTCGGTAACGATGTTGGAAAGCAGTTCTTTATTGATCTTAAAGTTGTTTCTGCCCTGCTCAAAGGTGATACCGAATACCTGCTTGGTCTCCTGCTCGGCGGGAACGAAATCGGGGTCGATCTGCACGATGTTGTAGGAGCCTTTTCTCTTGGATTTGAGGATCTCCAAGG
>JAZQJG010000045.1:0-7837 GCA_045541535.1 Eubacteriales bacterium | reverse complement strand
GAGTTTCGCGCAAATGGATTTTTTTGAAAGGTGAAGTGTGCAATTTGCAGCAAGGCTGGCGCCTTGCAAAAATGAACACAAGCAAGGCAGAAAAAGCCATTGCGCCAAACCATAATGGGTTCGACTCTTGTCACCTTAAGTTTCGCTCAAAAGGAGTTGTTTTAAATGAGCCAAAAAAGAATTGAAACCAAATGCGTACAGGGTGGTTACACCCCCGGAAACGGTGAGCCCCGACAGGTGCCCATCATTCAAAGTACCACCTTTAAATATGCCACCAGCGAGGATATGGGTAAGCTGTTTGATCTGGAGGCCAGCGGCTATTTTTATTCCCGTTTGCAAAACCCCACCTGTGACACGGTAGCCGCCAAGATCTGTGAGCTGGAGGGCGGTAGCGCCGCTATGCTCACCTCCTCCGGTCAGGCCGCCAGCTTTTTTGCAGTGTTCAATATTGCCGGTGCGGGCGACCATATTATTTCCTCTTCTTCCATCTACGGCGGTACCTACAACCTCTTTGCCGTTACCATGAAACGAATGGGCATTGAGTTTACCTTTTTGGATCCCGATTGCAGTGACGAAGAACTGCGCTCTGCCTTCCGTCCCAACACCAAGGCGGTATTCGGCGAGACCATTGCCAACCCGGCCCTGACGGTATTTGACATTGAGCGTTGGGCAAAGATCGCCCACGAAAACGGCGTACCGCTGATCGTGGATAACACCTTTGCCACCCCCGTGGGTTGCCGTCCCTTTGAATGGGGCGCCGACATCGTGACCCACTCCACCACCAAATATATGGACGGTCACGGCACCGCCGTGGGCGGTTGCATCGTGGACAGCGGCAAATTTGACTGGACCAAATATCCCGACAAATTCCCCGGTCTGTGCACCCCTGACGAAAGCTATCACGGGGTAACCTATACCGAGCGTTTCGGTCTGGAGGGCGCCTATATTACCAAAGCCACCGCACAACTGATGCGGGATCTGGGCTCCATTCAAAGTCCCCAGGATGCGTTTTATCTCAATCTGGGGCTGGAAAGCCTGCACGTGCGTATGGAGCGCCATTGTGCCAACGGTAAGGCCGTTGCCGAATTTTTGGAGAGCTGTGAGGCAGTGACCTGGGTCAACTATCCCGACCTTCCCTCCTCCCCCTACTACAAGCTGGCGCAGAAATATCTGCCCAAGGGCTCCTGCGGTGTCGTTTCCTTTGGTGTAAAGGGCGGCAGAAAAGCGGCGGAAGAGTTTATGAAAAAGTTGAAACTCATCGCCATTGAGACCCACGTGGCCGATGCCAGAAGCTGTTGCCTCCATCCCGCTTCCGCCACCCACCGTCAGATGAATGACGAAGAACTGGCCGCCGCCGGTGTAGGTGCCGACCTCATCCGTCTTTCCTGCGGTTTGGAAAGTGCGGAAGATCTGATTGACGATATCAAACAGGCGTTAGGAGTATAAACTATGCCCATTAAAGTACCGAGTGATTTGCCCGCCGTACAGACGTTGGCAGAGGAAAATATTTTCGTAATGACCGAAAAACGTGCCATTACCCAGGACATTCGTCCCCTGAAGATCTTACTGCTCAATCTGATGCCCAAAAAGATTGAAACGGAGACACAGCTTGCCAGAATGCTGGGCAACTCCCCCCTGCAAGTGGAGCTGACCCTCATTCATACCGAAAGCCACGTTTCCAAAAACACCTCGGCGGAGCATCTGTTGGCCTTTTACAAGACCTTTAAGGACGTAAAAGAGGAATACTTTGACGGGCTGATCATCACCGGCGCGCCGGTGGAGAATATGCCCTTTGAAGAGGTGGAATACTGGGACGAGCTGTGCACCGTTATGGAATGGAGCAAAACCCACGTCACCTCCACTTTCCACATCTGTTGGGGGGCACAGGCCGGCCTTTACTACCACTACGGTATTCAAAAATACCCGCTGGATAAGAAAATGTTCGGCATCTTCCCCCACACCGCCGATTATAAAAATTCCATTTTGCTCCGCGGCTTTGACGACGTATTTATGGTCCCCCACTCCCGTCACACCACCGTAAAACGGGAGGATATCGAAGAGGTACCCGAGTTGCGCATTCTGGCCTCCTCCCCCGAGGCGGGCGTGTATATCGTAGCCACCGACGGCGGCAGTCAGATCTTTGTGTCCGGCCACTCGGAATACGATGCCGACACCCTGAAAAACGAATATCTGCGGGACAAAAATGCGGGACTCCCCATTGAGATCCCCAAAAACTATTTCCCCGATGACGATGAAACCAAAGAGCCACCCAAAACCTGGCGGAGCCACGCCAATCTGCTCTATTCCAACTGGCTCAACTATTACGTTTACCAAACCACTCCCTATGATCTCAAGGAGCTGAAAAAATGAGAAAGTATCTTTTGCCCCAAGGGGGACAGTTTTACAAGGTAAATCTTCACTGTCATTCCACCTTCTCGGATGGCAAACGCACTCCCGAGGAACTCAAAGAAGAGTATCTGGCCAAGGGGTACAGCGCCATCGCCTTTACCGATCACAACGTGTTTATCCCCCACAACGAGCTCACCGACGAACGCTTTGTGGCGCTGAACGGTATGGAGCTGGACGTAAAAGAGATCGGCGAACAGACCCCCTACAACAAATGCTGTCACATCTGTTACGTGGCCCTATCCCCCGATACGAAAAAAACCGTGTGCTGGCATAGAGAAAAATTTGTGGGTAAATCCTCCCAAGCGCACCGTCATTTGGTAAAATTTGACGAGTCCTTACCCGATTACGAACGGGTGTACACCCCCGATTGCATCAGCGATATGATGGAAAAAGGGCGGGAAGGCGGCTTTTTCGTCACCTACAATCACCCCGTCTGGTCGATGGAAGATTACGACGATTATATTCATTATCACGGAATGCACGCCTTTGAGATCTTAAACTACGGTTGTGAAATTGAAGGGTATCCCGAATACAATCCCAAGATCTACGACGAGTTTTTGCGTTCGGACAACCGCATTTATTGCGTAGCCACCGACGATAATCACAACATAAGACCCAAGGATCATCCCCAATACGACTGTTTCGGCGGTTGGGTGTGTGTAAAGGCAGACAGCCTTACATACAAAAACCTCACCGACGGCCTGATGAAAGGCGAGTTTTACGCCTCCAGAGGTCCCGAGATCAAAGAGCTGTGGTATGAGGACGGCAAGGTACATATCACCTGTTCCCCCGCCGCCAAGATCGAAACCTATTACGGTATTCGCCGCGGCAGAGTGTGTATGGCAAACCCGGGGGAAACGGTTACCGAAGCGGAATTTGAGATCCCCGAGAATTGCAACTATTTCCGTCTTTGTGTCACCGACACCCACGGCAAAACCGCCGATACCAATGCCTACTTTGTGGACGAACTGTAAAAATAAAAATGAGTGTAATGCAAATGCATTACACTCATTTTTATTTTAATAAAGATTTTTGGTACGGCGAACGGGCTCGCAGGTGTAGTTGACACCCAACTTTTTAAGTACCTGTTCGTCGGCATCGCAGAGCAATACCGAAGAATGCAGCTCGGTACCCCGCAGATTTTTGATCTGGTCCAGCGCCTTGGCCGCCTGGGGATTGACACCCGCCGAGGAGGACAGGGCAATAAGCATTTCGTTGGAATCCAGATGGGAATAGGCGGAGCGGAAGATCTCCCGCTTGAGCTTTACGATGGGCTCAATATGGGCCTGGGCAATGAGCAATACCTCGTCGTCAATGCCCGCCATCACTTTCATTGCGTTCAGCAGAGCGGCGGCCACACTGCCCAGCAGTACGCTGGTCTTACCGGTGACCAAGGTGCCGTCCTGCAATTCAAAGGCTACGGCGTGAACGCCGGCGGCCTCCGCCTTGGCAAGGGCGGCCTTGACCACGGCGCGATCCTCGGTGGTGACCCCCGCCTGACGCATAATGCTCTCCGCTTTGACCACCGCCGTTTCGTTCACGGTGCCCAAAATCTTGTCACATTTCACTTTATAATAGCGGCGGATGATCTCTTCCTTTGCGGCTGCACAAACGGCCTCATCGTCAAAAATACAGTTACCGGCCATATTGACGCCCATATCGGTGGGAGAATTGTAGGGGCTCTCCCCCATAATGCGCTCCAGCATCGCCTTGAGCAACGGAAACGCCTCCACGTCGCGGTTGTAATTGACGGTCATCTGACCGTAAGCCTCCAAATGGAATGGGTCGATCATATTCAGATCGTTGAGATCGGCGGTTGCCGCCTCATAGGCCAGATTGACCGGATGCTTGAGGGGCAGATTCCAGATGGGGAAGGTTTCAAACTTGGCATAACCGGAGGTGATTCCCCGCTCGTGCTCGTGATACATCTGGGACAGGCAGGTGGCCAGCTTGCCGCTGCCGGGACCGGGAGCGGTGACGATGACAAGCGGCTTGGTAGTTTCAATATATTCGTTGCGGCCGTAGCCCTCCTCACTTACAATGAGAGGAATGTTGTTAGGATAGCCGGTGATGGGATAATGACGGTAGACCTTCACCCCCAGATTTTCCAGCTTTTTCTGGAAAATATCGGCGGCATACTGGCCGGCATAGCGGGTCATCACCACGCTGGATACCATCAGCCCCATTCCACGGAAGGCGTCGATCAAACGCATCACGTCGTTATCATAAGAAATACCCAGATCACTGCGCACCTTGTTTTTCTCAATATCGCAGGCGTTGATGGCGATCAATACCTCCGCCTGCTCCTTGAGCTGTAACAGCATCTTGATCTTACTGTCCGGCTGAAAGCCCGGCAACACACGGGAAGCGTGATAGTTGTCAAACAATTTGCCACCCAGTTCCAGATACAGCTTACCGTCAAACTTATCAATCCGCTCCAGAATATGGCTGGATTGCATGGTAAGATACTTTTCGTTATCAAATCCTATTCTTTTCACTCGGGCCCACCCCTTTTTTAGACAATCAATATGGATTTATTATACCACAAAGATTTACGCTTTTTCAATACAAAAGGTCAGATTTTGCAGATTTAATTTTCGAAACGCAAAAGAAAAAGCAGAGCACCACAATGGGCGCCCCGCTTGATCTAATTGTGCCTTTCGTCCGTATCGGCTAAGGTGGAAAAGTGCGAGAGATTTCAATGGGGCTGTCCCCGTAGCGTACTATGTGTACGTGCGGGGCAGCCCCGCTTGGTTTAATTGTACGTTTTACCAAACTATCTAAGGTGGAAAAAGTGCGAGAGATTTCAATGGGGCTGTCCCCGTAGCGTACTATGTGTACGTGAGGGGCAGCCCCATTGGAATAAATCGTGCTTTTTACCCTTAGACGCAGCCTTGGGCCTTCATGGCCTCGGCTACCTTGAGGAAGCCGGCAATGTTAGCACCGGCAATGAGATCGCCCTCCAGACCGTAGGTCTTGGCGGCATCCCAGGAAGAAGAATAAATATTCTTCATAATCTGCTGCAGTTTGGCATCTACCTCTTCGGCAGTCCAGGAATAACGCATGGAGTTCTGAGACATCTCCAGACCGGAAACGGCAACGCCGCCGGCGTTAACAGCCTTGGAAGGAGCGCAGATAGCGCCGTTGGCACGCAGATATTCCATCGCCTCGGCGGTGGTGGGCATATTGGCAACCTCAACGTAATATTTTACGCCGTTGGCAATAATGTTCTTGGCATCCTCGATACCAACCTCATTCTGGGTGGCACAAGGCATAACAACGTCAACCTTAACCTCCCAAGGACGCTTGCCGGCGAAGAAGGGTACGCCGAACTTATCGGCATAATCCTGTACCTTATCACGGCAGGAAGCACGCATCTCCAGCATAAAGTTGATCTTCTCGGGGGTGTTGATACCGTCCTCATCGTAGATATAACCGTCGGGACCGGAAATGGTAACAACCTTACCACCCAGCTCGGTGATCTTCTGTACGGTACCCCAGGCAACGTTACCGAAACCGGAAACGGCAAAGGTCTTACCCTTGATGTCCTCACCGTAGGTCTTCAGCAGTTCAACGGTGTAATAAACGGCGCCGAAACCGGTGGCCTCGGGACGGATGAGGGAGCCGCCGTAGGGCAGGCCCTTACCGGTGAGAACGCCGGTAAACTCGTTGCGCAGTCTCTTGTACTGACCAAAGAGATAACCAACCTCTCTGGCGCCAACACCGATATCACCGGCAGGTACGTCGGTATCGGCACCGATGTGTCTCTGCAGTTCGGTCATAAAGCTCTGGCAGAAGCGCATTACTTCGTTGTCGCTCTTACCGCGGGGATCAAAGTCAGAGCCACCCTTGCCGCCGCCCATGGGCAGGCTGGTCAGGCTGTTCTTAAAGGTCTGCTCAAAGCCGAGGAATTTGATAATAGAAGCGTTTACAGAGGGATGGAAACGCAGGCCACCCTTGTAAGGACCGATGGCAGAATTGAACTGCACGCGGAAACCTCTGTTCACCTGAGGCTTACCGTTGTCGTCCACCCACGGTACACGGAAGGTGATCATTCTTTCGGGCTCAACCATACGGTCAATGACACCGGCAGCAACCAGATCAGGTCTCTGCTCCACAACGGGCTCCAAAGTCTCCAGAACTTCGGTTACGGCCTGAATGAATTCGGGCTCGCCGGGATTTCTCTTTTTCACGGTTTCCAGGACGCTTAACAAATATTCGTTTTTCATTGAATATCACTCCTTACTCAATTTTTTCCTGAAAAAATCTTCATTTATTTATGATATTACAGTATACTCTACTTTTTTTCAAAAATCAACACTTTCGTTTTATTTTTTTATATAAAGCGGTTGACTTTGGAAATAAAAAAGAGGATAATATTATATATGAAGTTTTTCACCCCAAAGGAGTGATGATTGATGAGTCAACTGAAATTTATCAAGATGCACGGCATCGGCAACGACTATATCTACGTTGATTGCATCGCCCAGGCACCGGACTTTGATCCTACCGAGCTCTCCCCTCGCCTGTGCGACCGCAACTATTATATCGGCGGCAACGGGCTGGTTTTGATCCTGCCCTCAGAGATTGCCGACTACCGGATGCGGATGTTCAACGCCGACGGAAGCGAGGGTGCCATGTGTGGCAACGCCATCCGTTGCGTGGGCAAATATCTCTACGAGCACGGCTATACCAAAACCGGTGACCGCACCGAGCTAACCATTCAAACCGCCTCGGGCATCAAGCAACTGGTGCTGTTTTCCGAGGATGGAAAGAGAGTTGATTCCGTACAGGTGGATATGGGTACTCCCATCTATTCCAAACAGCCCCTTACCCTGCAGGTGGGACGGCGGGAATACACCGGTCTTAAGATTTCCATGGGCAATCCCCACTACGTGATCTTTTGCTCAGACGTAGCCCATCAACCGGTCACCACCGACGGTCCTTACATTGAAACCATGTCCTGCTTCCCCGACCGTACCAACGTGGAATTTGTGGAACAGATCGGTGAAAACCGTTTACGGATGCGGGTATGGGAGCGCGGCAGTGGCGAGACCATGGCCTGCGGTACCGGCGCCTGCGCCGCCGCCGTTTCGGCGGTATTGCAGGACTTTTGTAAGGCAGGCGATCCCATCACCGTTGAATTGCCCGGCGGCAATCTGGAAATCATTTTTGACGGCAGTTCGGTCTATATGACCGGCCCCGCCGAGGAAGCCTTTGAAGGCAGTATTAACATTGCAGACTAAAAAGTGCATCATTTGAACGGGCGGTTGCTGAATGCAACCGCCCGTTTCAGACTGTCAAAAAAGTCGTTTCATCACAGTGAAAAGAGAATCAAAAGAAAAAATGGTTTGTGGAGTCATAATAAACACAAGTCGTTTTTAATAATGGAAAGTCATCAAAGCAATTCCTTCTTTCCCTTGCGTTG
>JAZQJG010000044.1:0-29870 GCA_045541535.1 Eubacteriales bacterium | reverse complement strand
CTGCGCCACACCTTCGCAAGCATCCTCATCAATCAGGACGTGCCTCTGCTGAACGTGTCCGCCTTCCTTGGTCACTCCGACCTCGCAACAACGGCAAATATTTATGCCCACCTTGATAAATCCAAGAAACAGGAAAGCGCTGATATTATCAGCAATATCTTTAATAAAGCAAAGGAATGATGCACCTCGGACTGAGGTGCATTTTTGCTAACTGAAAGGATGATTTAATATATGGCTGAAAAGAAATATATGAGCGGAGGTCAGCTCCGTCAATATCTGCACATCTCCACGCGGAAAATGAAATATCTGATGGATCATAATTATATCCCACACGAAAATACCGGACACGCAACCCATAAGTACCGAGTGCTGATAGAGGATGCGGAAATGTTCAAAATCCGTATGGATACCGAGGTGGGCTTCCTATCCGAGCTGAACGGTCTGTTCTCAAACCGAACCGAATGGCATCCGCGCCCGATGTTCGAAGCCACACAAGAAAACTGCGAAGCCTTCAGGCTATGGTTGGAGGTGCTGTGGGCAGAGCTACCCGAAGCTCTGCCCACACAGACGGCGGCGGAACTTGTCGGACACAACCCACAGCGCATACACGAACTGATCAGAGAACAAACCTTGCACGGTATAAAAATCGGCAGCACCCAATACTGTGTGAAGGAAGAATTTATATGCTATATGGCATCACCGCAAAAATTATCCAACCCACGCACCGACCGATATAAAGAACTCATCCGAGAATTTAAATACATACAGCGCAGAGAGCGTGAAAACGAACAGCGCCGATGCAAAAGAAGAATGAAAAGAGGTGAAAACATTGATTAAGAAGAAAGTTCTGACACAAGAACAGATAGCCGAAAAACTCGATTATCTTCGCAAGCAGCGTGACGGTCTCATCATAGGTGAATACAGAAATTATTTATATAAACTGTATATGTACCTCAAAGAGCGTTGCGCCGAAACCGAGGACGGTAGTTGTAACCCATATCCGTGGCAAATGCTCGTCGCCCTTGGGAGAGATGATCTGCACAAATCCTACCTTGGATACACCTACTGCGATGACCTCGAAGCACTTGGATATATCAAGATGCAAGGATACGGTAAAGAGAAAAAGATTTTTATAATAAAAGAAATCGATTTTTAATCCCTTACCGTAACAGAATGCCCCGCCGAAAAACCGGCGGGGCAGCTATTTTTTATTCCAAAACTTTAATGGTGTTATTGCTTGTATAAATGGTCATTCCAACATTCTTATAGAAAATATAGTCAGCGGATTCTTCTATTCTGGCATTTGAAAAATCAAATGAAAAATTACCCAAAGTTATTTCTATAGCAATATAGGTCTGCGGTTCAAATGCTAGCGTTGTTACTGTTTGAAATGTTGCGCAGAAACGAGGTGGGGAATAAGACTGAGCAGTCAATGCGTAACCTTTATCAGTTTTTACCCAAGAAGATTGTCCTTTTGTCAATAGTTCATTTTCGGATTTTTTTACTATTAGCTCATCTATGTACAAATCCTGTAAATTGCGTGTAACTGTGCCAGTCTTTAGTAATTGTTCAATCTTCTTTTTTGATGAGAGATCGAAATCAATCGTAATTTCATCGATTGTTTCTTTTGTTGTCAAAGTGCTGATGGAACCCGCCAAATCCTTCATGTCGTTAAATCTTAATTGTGATACTTCCATATAAATCTCCTTTGCTGTAGCTATATATTTATAGTATAACAGATTAGAGAAAAGAATTCAATAAGACCCACTTGAAATTTGCTTTTTACTAATATTGGGAAAATTATTGAATAATGTCGTTATTTGTGATATAATTAGTTAAATATATTGTGTTAGAGGTGTGGATATGTCAGAATGGCGAGATGCTTTTAGTATCATATATAAACTTGTAAAATCATATTGTTCTATTAGTGATGAGATTATTGCAGATACTGTTAATGTTGGAATAGATTCAGTTAGACAGTATTCTGGACGACGTAAAACCATGCCGGACAATATTGACCCTCTCTGCGAGTTGTTCAAAAAAGAAATTGAAAAATTGGATGATTTTAATAAAAGAAAGTTGCTTACGGATATCCAAAAAAATCTCCAAAATGCGTTTAATGATATTAAATGCAACGAAATAGGACAGCACATATGTGCTATGATTAAACAATGTCATTCTAATGAAAAATCACACACTCCATACTCTGCTGATTTCCCTAATTCTTATAAGTCAACTGGACACATTCAAGCGGTAGTTTTTGATTTTGATGGAACTCTCACAAATACAAAACTACGAACAACTTGGGAATCATTGTGGGAAATGCTTGGATATGACGTTAAAGAATGCCAAAATTTACACAGACAATATGATAAAGGTATTTTAACACATCAAGAATGGTGTGATAAGACTGCCCAAAAATTTATTGAAAAAAATCTATCTCGTCAACAAGTACTTGAACTTACTAAAAAAACGAAATTGATTGCTGGCTGTAAAAAAACATTACAAATTTTGAAAGATAGAAATATAAAACTTTACATTGTTTCAGGTTCAATCAAAGACATTATTGAAAATGTTTTGGGAAACACACATGTGTATTTTTCCGAAATTAAGGCGAATGAATTTGTATTTGATACTCAAACATCAATTTTGAATAAAATAATAGGGACAAAATATGATTTTGAAGGTAAAGCAAATTATATTAGATATATTGCAAATAGATTAAAAATATCGCCTTCTGACATCCTTTTTATTGGAAATTCAAATAATGATATGTGGGCACATCAATCCGGTGCAGATACATTATGTATAAACCCAATACATACTAATTATCACGATGATAGAATTTGGCATAATACAATTGTTGAGTGTAAAAACCTTTTAGAAATATTACCCTTTGTAAAATAAATTTCTTTCCATTATTTGTCACATTTGCTGTTACAAATAATTACGGTTCCTGTTTCATTTTTAGAGGATTACTGTTCCAAATTAATACCCATACGTAAACATTTTTACAGCTACGCATAAACGCGTAGCTGTTTTTATTTTAACTTAGCACAACTGGTTCTTTTATGACGATTGTTGTATAATATTCTTGGAAGCAAAAAAAGAAATTTATTTCAACAAAAGAAAGGAAAGTACTTATGGTAGATTACAAATCTTTGGTGCCTGTTGTGGCGGATGCAGCAGTTGCTGTATCAGGAAATATAACAAGCCTTATTACAAAGGCAAAAGCAAGTGGTACTATACATCGTGCACAACTTGAAATGCTTAAAGCACAGACAACAAAGGTTCTTACAGATGCAAGAGCCTATCACGTAAGTGATATTGTAACAACAAACCTCGAACAGATAGCAAAAACACAAGAGTATATCGACAGCTTAGAACGCCAAGGGCGCTTGCATGGAACATCGCTTGCCATGGCGATGGATCAGCTTGGAGATCTTAATGATATACTCAGACGTAATTTGCGAAACTTTGAGAAAAAAGAACTGAGGTGATTTATTGTGTTCGGATTACATAGACGCAAAAGGAAGGGAGAGGTATTAATAGAACCTCCGACCCAAATACATAGAACTGCAATTAATTACAACTATGAAGCGTCGACTCAGCCAAAAAACCACTATGACAGGAAAATACTGAGGTTGATGGAGTTGATTAGTTGTGCAATAGAGGACTGGGCAACAGAATTCCATTTAGAAAATTTACCAAAAAGGATTATTTTTCAACAGGCTCTTGATGCAATGCGAGCTATTGAACTCGCTATAAATAGCAAGGAAGAGTAACAACTCCTTGCGTACTATTTGGAAGGAGTAATATTTATGAGTTCAATTTTTATTCTTCTCCTAACAATTCTTGGCGTAGTATTTGCAATATGGTTTTTAAACTATATTTGCACACTGCCTGAAAGGCGTAAAACCGAAGAGAAATTGCGACGTGAAATGCTGCTTTGTCAGGAACAATTTCAAGCTGAAAAAGCTAAACAAATCGCAAGAATCGCAGGCGAATACACACGAAAAAACATCGATAAAATTGCCAATCACAAATAAAACATCTCTCATAATTAACAACCATATGCGGATTTGTTTTCCGCTTCGAACGCATTTGTATTGTCATGTCACGCTGTAAACAGCCTGCCCCGCCGATTTTTTGGTGAGGCAGGTTGTTTTTGCTTTTAATCACGACCATTTTTATTGGCCATTTTCTTCATGTATTTTAGATAGTTTGATATTCTTCCAATCCAATATTCTGCTTCCTCAATCGACATTGCGCTAACTTCTGTTGAACCATGCCTCAGATCAGGATAAAGACGATGCATAGTATTAAAAATGGAATGTCCTTCCTTGACTATATCTTCGAGTCCCCATATTTTTTCGGCCCGTAGGATTTTAGTGGCATTCCCAATTTCGTCATTATTGCCATAGGATTTTATAACAGCTTCCATAGCACTTACACAACTTCTGACGGCATCTTTTCTTGAACGCTCATTTTTTGAATTTTCTAATGATTTGATAGCGTTTTCGAATTCATCATAGGCTTGTTGGGAAGCGGATTTTATTATCGATTTTGTAGATGACATCTCGTCAATTATATCAGAATCATCTCTTACACACCAATGTACACAGACATTAAAAGTATCAATATAACAATAATATCCAATCTTATGCTCTTCAAAAAAATCATTGATTTGCTCATCTCTTCCAAAGACTCCATTGACTAACACGGCCATACAATCCATAAATACATCAAAACGACCATTATCTACTTTTCTTTTTATGGCATAAACAAAGGTGCTAACGTCATTTGCTAAAAAATCCCATCCCCAATTTGTCGTTGGTTCACAAGGAATAATTTCAGAAAAACTATTCAAATATCCTTTTAGTGTTGCCGCATCATCAGAATATCGTCTTATCAAGCCTTCTAATTCAGACCACACAATACTCGGTACTGTTTGCATATGATATTTATCTTCTCTGTATGATTTGTAATTTGGAACATCGCTTTTAAAAGACATTTTTTGGAACTCCTTTCTCTGTAATTAATTA
Organism: Eubacteriales bacterium; assembly: GCA_045541535.1. Classification (GTDB taxonomy): domain Bacteria; phylum Bacillota; class Clostridia; order Oscillospirales; family QAKW01; genus Firm-08. The sequence continues at coordinate 24,825 of JAZQJG010000044.1, read as the reverse complement.
AGCCGCAAGGGTTTCCTTGCGGCTTAACTGCGGTAAAAACCGCTTTTTTGGCGGAGACGGCGAGATTCGAACTCGCGGGGGATTGCTCCCTAACTGATTTCGAGTCAGCCCCGTTATGACCACTTCGATACGTCTCCGTGTATGTTAAACTCCCGAAGGAGTATTAACGCAATATTCAGTTGTATTAGAATTCTCGTTAGAACTCATAGTGTTTCAGAAACAAGGAAATGACCGAAACCCGCATGGTTAAAGGGTTTTCAGCGTTTCGGCTTCCGTTTGGCGAAGAAGATTTCGAGTCAGCCCCGTTATGACCACTTCGATACGTCTCCATATATGTTAAACTCGGTTAAGAGTTAAACGCAATATTCAATTTTTATCGAACGGGGCGCCCCGTTATGTCCCATTGCGGTGCCCGAAATTTTATGCTTGCTGTTCGCTTCGCAAAATTTCGACCGCGGCCACTCCTTATACCTCGCTTCATCTGCCACCGGCAGCGCTCGGCAACGTCCCCACTTCGATACGTCTCCGTGTATGTTAAACTCAATTTAGAGTATAACGCAATATTTGATTTTTCATCAAACGGGATGCACCCGTTATGTCCCATTGCGGTGCGCGACTCTGTCGGCGCGGGCGTGAAAACGGCACTTATTAATAATACTTGAAAAGCGGTGCAAAATCAATAGTTTTTTGTAAAATTATTGATTTTGCACCTCGGGGATTTCGTCGGTAAGGTCGTAGAGAAAGGCGGCGGTGTCTTTGTGCCAGAGGATGTGCAGGGTGCCGGATTTGACCGCCACAAAGCTGGCCTTGCCCTCAAAGCGGTTGCTGACGCCCAGAGGCAGATCGGCGGTGAGGGTGGCGTTGGTCAGGGGATAGTGCAGGCCTTTGATGTTGACGCCTTCTGCGTCGGCGCCCATACAAAATACCGAGATCTCACCGCTTTCGTGGGCGTCAAACATCAGTTTGCTGTTGCGAATGGCGGTGATCACCGTGTTTTGCTCCACCAGAAAGCCCATACCGCCTTGGGAGGCAATGTAAGAAAGCGCTTGCATATTGGCAATGGAATGCTCGGGACGGGGACCGCCCAGACAACCGTACAGGATGAAGATTCGATAGCCTCTGGCCAGTCCTTCTTTGATGGCGAGCATGGTGTCGGTGTCGTCCTTTTCCACGGGATGTTGGACCACCGGCAGACCGTCGGGGGTGTAGCCCAGAGAATCAAAATCGCCCACCACGAGATCGGGGCGGATGCCTGCGTTTTTTAGATGCTCGTAGCCCTTGTCCGCCGCAATGATAAAGCGGTGGCGGGGCAGGGGATATTCGGCGGCGATACCGCCGACGATGCAACATACGGTGTTCATATTTTAAGTTCCTTTCCGTTGAGGACGGCGTGGGCCAGCCGCTCTCCCTCGTATACCAGTTTCAGAGAAAAGAAGGGAGGACGTTCCTCCAAGAGCTTTAAAAAGATTTTGTCGCCTTGCCAGAGTGCTTTTTGCAGCAGTGCGTGTTTGTCGATCCAAACCAGCTCGCCTTCGTTGCATTCCTTTGGCTCACCGGTAAATCCGTCGGCCCAAAACAGATGCATCAGCTCGCTTTCCCATTGGTCGGAAATAAAGGTGACAATGCCCCGGTATTCATAGTGGGTCAGGCGCAATCCGGTTTCCTCCCGGACCTCCCGTAAAAGACAATCTTCGGGGCTTTCTTTTTCCTCAAAATGGCCGCCGATCCCCACGTATTTACCCTCGTTGAGATCGTTTTCCTTTTTGTTGCGGTACAGACAGAGATATTTGCCTTCTTGTTCAATATAGCAAAGTGTGGTGTTTTTCATTCCAATGACTCCAATAATTGTTGCAGTGCCGTCACGTAGGCCTGATCCTGCTCGGCGGTGCGTTTGGCAGGACCTTTGGTCCGGCCGCCGGCGGCTCGGATCTTGCCGGACAGATAGCGACTGTGTAACAGACTGTCAATGTTTTCATTTGTATAAACGATGCCGTTTTGATGAATGGCGTGTGCCCCTTTGGCCAGACACATGGCGGCCAGACCGTAATCCTGGGTGACGGCAAGATCTCCGGCCTGCAGTAAATTCACCAGCTTAAAATCAACGCCGTCGGCACCCTTATCCACCGTAATGGTGGTGACGCCCTCCCGTCGGATCAGGTGGGCCGTATCACACAGGATGACGCAGGGGATCTTCCGTGCCCGTGCCACTGCCAACGTTTGCTCAATTACGGGGCAGGCATCGCCGTCAATATAGATGGTCATATTAAATGTAATGTAAAAAGACTTTACATATACTCCTTTTTTCTTTTAATTATACAATTAAAACACCGGATTCGTCAAGTATTTAAAAGGATTTGCAGTGTGAAGTGATAGACTTTACAGGTTTCCTCATAGATTAAGACTGGAGGTGAGAGTATGCTTCGGTGGCTACTGGTTTTGACGGTATTGCTGGGTGGGATGAGCCATCGCGATGCGGGAGTGTTTATTGATAATGGCCTGGTACTGCAGGGCGGGGCGGAGCGGATTGTGCTCCAACCGGGAGAAAAATGTTACCTGCGGGCAGAGCATTCTTTTTGGAAATATCCGGTGACCCGTGGGCTGGAATACAGTTCCAAATGTCCGAGTGTTGCCATGGTGGACGGACGAGGAATTATCCGCGCCTTACTGCCGGGACGGACGGTGATTTCGGTGTGGAACAGGGAAGGGGACAACGGTACCATTGAGGTGATAGTGCAGGAAAAACGCAAATTTTCCCGTGTTTCCTGGCTGATTTTGGGACTGATTTGCGCCCTTTCGGGTGTGTTTTATCTAAAAAATAAATTTCGTTGATTTTCACGAAAATTTTGATTGTTTTCTGTGCAAACTCAACAAATATTTTCTATGTAGATATTGTTTGTTGACCTTTTTTTATTTTTATATTATAATTCATATATATAAGAATAGCTGAAGGGCTATGTAAGGAGGAAAAATCAAAATGAAGCACAAGATCAACAAATTGCTTTGTTTGGTGCTGGCTTTGCTGATGGTCATCGGCATGCTGCCCGCAACGATGTTTGCAAGTGCAGCTCCCGTTGTCCTGGAGTCCAACCAGATGTTGGTTGACGACGACTTCGCAGGAGCCGGAGCCAAAGATACCGTTACGGCAAGCGTCGGCGGTGTCGAGTATCAGGCTGTGTTCGGTGTCAACGCATTTGCCACGGTCATCGAAGCAGTAAATATGGTACCCAAAGACGGTAGAATTTACGTTGCTGCCGGCGAGTACACCGGCAACTTCTCCGTTGCCAAAAATATGGAGATTTACGGTAACGGTATGAACGTCAACCCCAACAACGCCGACTGGTCTGCCAACAGCGCTCGTTCCAATCTGCTTAACGAGTCTGTATTTGACGAGACCCAGATCAACGTCAGCCAGAAGGGTTTGACCAAATTTATTTTGAATGGATTTACCTTTACCGGTATGTCCACCGTGAAAGAGGCTACTGCCGGCAGTACCTTCAAGGGCGTAGACGTTAGTTACAACTGCTTCTACGACAATGAACAGATCAGTGCCGCTCAGGGCTGTCTGTACTTCACCGGTACCACCGTTCGTTCCGGTCGTCTGGCCTACAACCGTATTGAGAATAAGGTTGCCGCTGCCAAGCCTCTGACCTTCCGTAATGCGGACAACTTCAGTTTCATCGGTAACTACGTTAACGTTACGGCTTCCGTCGGTTTCTGGCTGTCCGGTGAAATTGCTGACCAGAACACCACTCCCGGTAAGATGAAGATGGTAGTAGAAGGAAACAGAATTATTTCCAGTGGTACTCCCATTCAGCCGATCGTACAGTACTGCGATCTGTATGAGGCCACTTTCCGTAATAACTACCTGACCGGTAAAACTCCCATTGATTTCAACTCTAAGGAAACCTCCACTCCCAGCAAAAAGATTGTTATTGAGGGCAATACCTTAGAGGGTACCACCCGCGATCTCGCGTTCTGGGGTGCCTGTCCTTATGATCCCAGCTTGATCACCATCAAGAACAATACTTTCAAGAGTGGTAATGTCGCTATGGAGTGGCTCACCATCAACAATATGCTGGATATGTCCTACAACACCTTCCTGAGTGACCCCAGCATTTCCACCTCTGTTGCTCCCATTACCTATCCCCGCTATAATGCAAGCGGTGACGTTCTGGGTGAGATGGTATTGGAAGAGGTTACTTTGACCGGTGTTCTTGCCACTGGTGATAAGGCCAACATTACCGGTATCTCCATTGAAGAGGAAACCAAGACGGTTTCCATCAAGGGCGTTACCGAATCTATTTATAACACCATTGAGATCAATGCCAAAGCCAAGGCTAACAAGGACGGCAGCACCAGTACCATTAAGTACTACAGCGATCCCGCCTGTACCGTTGAGCTGACCGGCGGCAACGTGATCGATTATCTCAAGCAGGGCAAAAACCTGGTTTACATCAAACTGGTCACCTCTTTGGATAATTATTCCTATAAAATTTATACTCTGACCATTCCCAGAGAGGCCTGCCACGATGCAGACATTCTCGGTGTAAAGGATTATGAGAATACCGTGGGTGACGGCCGTGTGGATGTCACCATTCCCACCAACGTTACCTCTCCCAACATCCGTTTGAACGTTTCCTCCGGCGCCAGCTACCGTCTGTATCTGGACGAAGGTCTGACCAAGCCGCTGAACGGCACCGTCATCAAGGATCTGCCTGCCGGTAGCAGCACCTACTACGTTCAGGTTACTGCTGAAGACGGCATTGTGAAGGCCACCTATCTGCTGTCCCTGAGCCGTGCTCCTTACGCTAATACGGATATCGTTTCTTTCAATGCTCCCGAGTACGTTGCATTTGATGAAAAAGAAAACGCTTATCTGGGTGTATACACCAGCACTGTAGACAGCGTGGATGTTGACGTTGTTGTTGGCGAACGCGCCACTTGGGAACTCTTTGCAGACGAATCTTGCGCAAACTCTGTAAGTCCCAAGGGTATCGCCCTGAACACCGGCGACAATATCTATTACGTCAAGGTTTCTGCTGAGGCGGGCTCTGCCACTGCAGTACACAGATTGATCCTCCGTAAAGAAACCGCCACTGCTTCCAAGCAGATCTTTGCCGTTACCAGCGATGCCGTTTCCTCCGAGGTCGGCGCTGATACCGTATCCATTCTGCTGAGCAGTAAGGTTACCACCTACATCCCCGCCTTTGAGTATGCCGGCTCCTATTGGAAGCTGTTTGCCTCTTATGAGGACGGCGTGCTGGGCGATCAGGTTTCCGGCAACAAGCTGGTTGACATTGCCGGCGGAAATCATACCTATTATATTGAAGTGATCGCAGCAGACGGCTCTTCCAGAGTTTATACCCTGTATCTGGAGAGAGAATTTGCTACCGATGCACTGCTCACCGCCATCGGCGGCGGCCTTACCTCCTACGTAGACCGTTTTGATTTTGTAGCCACCACTCAGGTACAGAACGAGGGCGCCTTTACTCCCACCTTCACCGTTTCTGACAAAGCAACCGTGACGGTACTGAATGCCCAGGGTGGGGAAGTCACTTTGCCCATCAACCTGAAGAAGGGCGAGAACAACTTTGTAATCGTAGTTACTGCCGAAAACGGCAGCGCCAAGACCGAGTATGCTTGGACCGTTACCTGCATCGGCGATGACATTGAAACTCTGAGCGAAGGCGTTGTTTATGACATCGCCTGGGCAGACGGTTATGCGCTGGGTGACGTGATCTACGTCGCCATCAACGGCGAAACCTATAAAGCCTACTTCGGTGAAAATGCCTTTGGTCAGTTGCAACAGGCCCGTGCTCAGGCTGTTGCAAAGGGCGGCATCATTTACGTAATGCCCGGCAACGTTTTGGACACCTCCATTTCTCTGGCCGGTATCAAGCTGTACGGCCCCAACTTTGCTGTTGATGCCAACATCGGTAACCGTTATCCCGAAAGCTATATTGAAGGAAAGATCACCTTGAGTGGTAGCGACGCTGAAGTATGCGGCTTTACCGTTGCCGAAACCGGTTGGTTTGATCTGGCAAATAAAGCAAATGGCGTTCAGATCACCAACAATATCTTTGCCGGTGACGAACTCCGCGAGAATCCCTGCATCCGTATGAACGGTAGCGCCGCTTATGAAAACGTTGCTATCAAGAACAACCTCTTTGATGTAAACAGTGAAAAGGACGTCGTTGTCATCAACAACGCCGGCGCCAAGCTGGTCATTGCCAACAACGTTTGCAAAAATTCCAACACCGGTGCTTTTGTTTCCACTGTTAAGATGGCCGCTGACAGCACCCTGGAAATCGCTTCCAACGTTGTAACTGCCGAGAAAGCTGTTGCACTGGCACTGGACGGTAGCGTTGCACGTGAGGGTTATCTGTACGTTCACGACAACACCATCACCGCAGAGTGTGCCATTTCCATGAACGCAAACAAGGCGGAAGACACCTTCGTTTTGAACTTCTATAATAATAAGGTAGAAACTTCTAAACTGGCTGTCAACATCACTTCCGCACCTGCTTCCTTTGCTACCAACTTTACCGCCAATGAAAACGTATTTTCCTCTATTGCGTTGTCCTTCCTGGTAGAGTACAAGGGTAGCCCGGCCGATCTGTTGCCCATGGATATTGAGTGCAACTACTACGGCACCGCCACTCCCGGCAACAACGTCTTTGACGGCTCCTTTGATTACAAGCCTTATTATCTGGATGCTGACAAGACCATGCTTTCCGATGTAATTCAGCCCTATGCTATTACCGTTGGCGGCCGTGAGCTGATTGACGACGGTTCCGGTATTTACGCCATTGTTTCTGAGACTACCACTGAGCTGAAGATTGCATTTGACGCAAATGATGCTATTCCTGCCGAAGCACTTGGTACTGCTATCGTATGGGTGAAGGGCGGCGTTGCCGCTGATCAGGTCACCGTTGATATGACCGGTATCAAGACCGCTTACGCCACCGTGATCTCTGCTGACGGAACCGCCAGCGAGACCAAGGAGTTCACCATCTATCCCCAGACTGCAAACCCCGTATACAACGTTTACGACGTAATTTCCCACACCATTGAGAATATGAAGGTTGCTGTGGTTGTTGATCACAGAGCCACCGCCTGGACTCCTGTGGTTGCCACCGTGGATGCACTGCCCATCGCTTTCTACGCTGATGCCGAGTGCACCGAAGCCCTGACCGGTAGCATTGCACTGACCGAAGCCAAGACCACCGTATACGGTGTGGTCGGTGAATACGAGCCTGTCACCTTTGAGATCTACAAAAAGCAGTCCTCTGAAAAGGCTGTGCTGTCCCTCAAGGATGCTTACACCTTTGAGTACACCGGTAGCAACACCATTGACGTTGCTGTTGACAACCGGCTGACTGCCGCTGATCTGAGCGCTGTGGTCAGCGAAGGCTCTTCCTACGAAGTCTTCGGCGATGCCACTTGCTCCACTCCTGTGGATGAGAGCAACGTTGCTCAGAGCGTGACCGAACTGTACTACAAGGTCACCGCTGCTGACAGCACCTACAAGGTATTTGAGATCAGCATCACCTGGATCGACGTCACCGATCCCGTATTGCTGGGTATTGAAAACACCACCACCGAGTCCTTTGAAAATGATAAGCTGGTTGCTCAGGTTAAGGCGTACAGCGCCAACGAAGGCTTTGTTACCAAGTTGACCGTAGCCTCCGGTTGCAGCTATAAGCTGTACATTGACGAGACTCGTGAGACTGTGTTCAAGAACAACACCGTATACTTCTCTTCCAATTACGTATACGTATACGTAACCGTTACCTCTCCCGACGGTGTTCTCTCCAAGGATTACGACGTCACTCTGACCCGCGATCCCGGCACCATCAAGTTTGCCGATCAGGCCGCTATCCCGAACTGGGCGAAGGAAGCCGTTGAGGTTACCAAGCACTTGGGTATCGTAACCGGTGAGAAGTATGGCGATGGCTATCTGCTCAACGCCAATGGTAAGGCCACCCGTGAGGTAATGGCCGCCATGATGGTTCGTATGATGGGCATTGACGCTACTCAGTACTCCTACGTTGATCTCGCCGGCAAGTTTGCCGACGCCGATCAGATCAGCAAGTGGGCTGTAACCTCTATGAAGGCCGCCGTTGCACTGAACATCTTCGTTGGTGCCAAGAATGGTGATGCCTACTACCTCAATCCCAAGAGCGATATCACCAGACAGGAGTTTGCCGTGGTATTTGTTAAGGCGATTGGCGAAGAGGATATGGACGTTAAGGCTGATCCGCTGAACTACAAGGATGCCGCCAAGGTTGCAAAGTGGGCTCGCAGCTACGTTAAGATCGTTTCCAAGCTGGGTCTCATGCAGGGTAGCTACGGCAACTTCAAACCCAAGGATGCCGTCACCAGAGCTGAGATCATTCAGACCATTTACAACTATATGTACTAAATCCAAAAAGGAGCGTATCTTCGGATACGCTCCTTCTTTTATTTGTTCCGATTATATTGAATAACGGTATCAAAAATACGCCAAATAGCGGCGCCGGTGGGGAAGTCCCTTCAACAGTAAAAATACAAGAAATTTGGTGAATTTGCACAAATTTTTATAAGATTTATCGAAAAAAACTCGTTTCTTGTCAATTTTTATGCCGAAAAACGTAGAAAAAACACAAGATGTTGTGTTTTGCTATACTATGTAAAACTACATATATTGTTGTCAAAAGATATCAATCCGTTTCCAAAACATTCGATGGAAATGGGTTGATTTTTTTTGCGTTATCCTTTATAATAATTACAAAAGTGGTGCCAAACTGGAGTTTTGTGGGGAAACGTGGAATTACGGACCTTAAATTTTCAAAATTCGGCACAAAAGGAAGGGGGGAATTCAAATGCTGATCGGACAATCCGTCAACAAAATTGACGATAAAAAGCGCCTGGTCATTCCGCAGGAGATGCGGGACGAGCTGGGGGAGGAATTTTATATCACCAACGGTCTGGACGGTTGTTTGTTTGTAATGTCGGCAGAAGAATTCCACCTGCTTCACAAAAAGATCAGCGAACAGCCTATGGCAAAGGTGAGAAAACTGCAGAGATATTTCTTCGGTGACGCCACCAAGGTGAAGCCTGACAAACAGGGCAGAGTACTCCTCACCCCCGCATTGATCAAATGCGCCAAGCTGGATCGTGACGTTGTGGTACTCGGTGCCGACAACCGCGTTGAGTTGTGGGATGCCGATTCCTATTTCGGCTGGCATGATGAAAATACCGAGGAACTCAGCGATGATATTTCTTGCCTCATGGAAGAGGTTGGTATTTAATGGATTTTAAGCATTACAGCGTGATGCAGGAGCAGTGTATTGAAGGACTCAAAATCAATCCTGCAGGCATATACGTTGATATGACGCTGGGCGGTGGGGGACATTCCTCCCTGATTGCCGCCAAACTCACCACCGGCAAGCTCATCGGTATTGATCGGGATGGGGATGCCATTCAGGCCGCAGGACAGCGGCTGGCACCCTACGGCGATACGGTGATCACAGTAAAAGATAACTACAAAAATATCAAAAGCATCCTGTCCGGGCTTGGTATTGATCAGGTGGATGGCATCCTGTGTGATCTGGGTGTTTCTTCCTATCAACTGGACGAGCCGGAGAGGGGCTTTTCTTACCGCTTTGACGCTCCATTGGATATGCGGATGGACAGAGAACAACTGCTGACGGCGGCAGACGTGGTCAACACCTATTCGGCAGAACAACTGGCCGAGGTAATCTTCAAATACGGCGAGGAACGCTATGCCAGAAAGATCGCCGCCAAGATCGTTGCCACCCGCGCCCGTCATCCCATTGAGAGAACGTTGGAGCTGTCCGAACTGATCTGCTCCGTATTTCCTCCCAAGGAGCGTTACGGAGACAAACACCCTGCAAAGCGTACCTTCCAGGCGCTGCGCATTGAGGTCAACGAAGAACTGAAGGATCTGGATCAGGCCTTTGAGGATGCCATTGCCGCCTTAAAGCCCGGCGGTCGGATCGCCGTAATGACCTTCCATTCACTGGAAGACAGAATCGTAAAAAACCTGTTTCGCAGACTTTCGCAGGGATGTATCTGTGACAAAAACATTCCTGTTTGCATTTGTAACAACCGTGAGATCATCAAGCTGATCAACCGTAAACCCATATTGGCAGATGAAAAGGAACTGGGGGAAAACAATCGTTCCAAACCTGCAAAACTGCGGATCGGAGAAAAAATATAAAGGGGAAAGAAAAATGAGCAAAAACAAAATCAAACTTACCTTCGGACAAGTGTTTATGGCCATTATCGTTCTGCTGTTGGCAGCCGGTCTGGTCCTGAACTATCTTTCCTTGCACGAGGTTTCTGCCGATCTCCAAGAGGCTACCAAGACGTCTGAAAAACTGCAGACCCAAAACGAGGCGCTGTACCGTGAGATTGAAAAGCAGGTCAACTTCAGCAACATTGACGAGCTTGCCACCAATCGTTTGGGTATGGTAAAATTGGAATCCTATCAGATCCGCTACGTTGATATCGTAGAGGAAGATTCCATGACCGCAAAACAGGCGGAGAGTGAGAAGGGTGGATTGATGAACACCGTGATCCGCAGCTTCAGCATTCTTGTGGAATATTTGAAGTAATCGCTTACTATACTTAAAACGGAGAGTGAAGGATGTTTTTATTCTTTACTCTCGTTTTGCATTGTTGCACAATTCTATTTTTGACGATATCGGCCGAATGCCGCACTTTTTGTGTGGCATTTTGGCGCATCACGGACAAGGGGAGGCACGAAAACCGTGGATTTTAAAGCAAATAAAAGTATCATAACACGCTCGGTCATCGTGCGAAATTTCTTTATTTTCATCGGATGCACCATCCTGATCGGCGCCCTGGTCTGGAATCAGATCGTAAAATATGATTTTTACAAGACCAAGGCCATTCGTCAGCAGACCCTGGATACCGAGATCACCGCCAAAAGCGGCACTATTTATGATCGTAACTACACCGAACTTGCCGTATCCACCGACACCGAAACCATCAGCCTGTGTCCCACCGAAATTGACGATGAGGACAGAGAATTGGTCGCCAAAAAACTGGCGGAGCTGTTGGAGTTGGAGTATGAGGACGTGTATAAAAAAGCCTGCTCCAATACCCAGTATCAACGGATCAAACGGCAGGTAGACGTGGTAACCGCTGATAAGGTGCGTACCTTTATTGATGAGGAAAAGGTGAAGGGTATTCATTTCACTCAGGACAGCAAGCGGTATTACCCCTACGGCAGTCTGGCCAGTAAAGTCATTGGCTTTCGCGGCAGTGACAATCAAGGTCTGTACGGCATTGAAAAGGTATACGACAACTATCTCACCGGATCTAACGGTAAACTCATCACCGCCAAAAACGCCCAGGGTGACGAATTGCCGGTACAATATGAAACTTATGTGGAAGCCATTGACGGTCAGGATGTGGTTTTAACGCTGGACCGTGTAGTACAGCAGTATCTGGAAAAACATCTGGACGTGGCTCTGCAGGCTAATAAGGCCACCTCTGCCGCCGGTATCATTATCAACGTAAATTCCGGTGAAATTCTGGGGATGGCCGTCAAGCCTGACTTTGATCTCAATCAACCCTACTATATCAGCGATGAGGCGGCCGAACAATGGAAAGAGTTGACCGAAGAAGAACAAAAGACGGAGCGCAATGCCTATCTTGTGTCCCGTTGGAGTAACTCTCTGGTCAATCTTACCTACGAGCCCGGCTCCACCTTTAAGATCGTAACCGCCGCCATGGCGTTGGAAGAAGGCCTGCTTGGGCCCGAAACCGGCGGTTTTCATTGCGGTGGATCCACCGTGGTGGCAGATACCCGCATTGGTTGCTGGCAACACGCCGGCCACGGCAGTCAAAACTTCCTGCAGGCAATGCAGAATTCCTGCAACCCCGCCTTTATCAAGGTCGGCAGTATGGTGGGCGGCAAAACCTTTTTGAAATACGTGGATGCCTTTGGCTTTCGGGATAAGACGGGTGTGGATCTGCTGGGTGAGGCCAGCGGTCTGTTCCACGATCCCGACCGTTTCAATCAGGTGGAACTGGCAACCTCTTCCTTCGGGCAGACCTTTAAGGTTACTCCCTTGGAAATGCTCAACGCCGTTTGCGCCGTTGCTAACGGCGGCGATTTGATGAAACCCCATATTGTAAAACAAATCACCCAGACCGACGAGGAAGGTAACGTAAAGGTTGTGAAAAACATTTCTCCCACCGTCATTCGTCAGGTCATCAGTGAACAGACCAGCCAAACCCTCTGCGGTATGTTGGAGCAGGTGGTTTCGGTGGGTAGCGGTAAAAACGCCTACGTAAAGGGCTATCACGTGGCCGGCAAGACCGGCACCTCCGAAAAAACCGACCAAACGGTGGAAGAGGGAGAAGCGGAGCCCTATATTGCCAGCTTTATCGGCTTTGCTCCGGCGGATGATCCGGAGATCGCCATTTTGATTATGATCGATGAGCCTTCCGCAGGGGAGTACTTCGGTGGTTTGATCGCCGCTCCCATTGCCGGCGACGTACTGCGGGACGTTCTGCCTTATCTGGAGGTACAGCCTGAATATACCGAGGAAGAATTGGCCACAGTAGATATGGCGGTGCCCAATTGTCTGGACAAATCCTCCGAGGATGCCATTCGTCAGCTCAAAGGCAGTAATTTTGAATACGAGCTGGTGGGCGGAGAAGGCAAGGTGGAGGTACAGAGCCCTGCCGCCGGTGAGCAGATTCCCCAGGGCGGTAAGGTGGTACTGTATACCAACGGCAAAAAGCCCACTGATAATTGTATGGTACCGGATCTGACGGATTTCTCACTGTCCGGCGCCAAAAACGAGTTGGAGTCCGAAGGCCTGAACATTCGGGTCAACGGCAACGCCAAGAGTGGCTCGGTGGTCTTCCAGCAAAGCCCCGCCGCCGGGACTCTGGTACCCAAGGGTACGGTCATTACCGTCAAACTTAAAAGCTATAGCGGCGTATCAAACTAACGGAGAGGTAACTATGAAACTTCAGGAAATTATGCAAGGAATCAAAACGCAAAGCGATTGGTCTGCCATCGGCGGGCTGGAGATTTCTCAGCTTTGCTTTGACTCCCGAAAGGTCACACCGGATACCCTGTTTTTCTGTATCACCGGGGAAACTACCGACGGACACCTCTATGCCGGCAAAGCGGCCGAGGCCGGCGCCGCTGCCATTGTGGCCGAGCATCTTACCGATGCCGCATTGCCCCATATTCTGGTGGATAACAGCCGTGAAGCGCTGTTTTATGCCTGCGCTAATTTCTTTTCTCACCCTGAAAAAGAGCTCAAGCTCATCGGTGTTACCGGTACCAACGGTAAGACCAGCACCACCTTTTTTATCAAAGAACTTCTGGATGCTATGGGTATTCAAAGCGGCTTGCTGGGCACGGTGAAAAATATGATCGGTCAGCAGGTATTGCCCAGTGGCTTTACCACCCCCGAGCCCTTACAGCTTTTTGAGATCTTCGCGCAGATGCGGGATGCCGGCGTGGAGTACGTGGTGATGGAGATCTCCTCCCACGCTTTGAGTCAGAACCGAGTGGCAGGTCTTACCTTTGAGGTGGGCGTGTTTACCAATCTGACCCAGGATCATCTGGATTTTCATAAGACGATGGAGGCCTATAAAGAGGCCAAGTTCAAACTGTTCGCCCAGAGCAAGCATTGTGTGTTCAACGTGGATGACGAAACGGGCGCAGAGTTTGCAGAACGGTGCTGTGAAGGGGAACACAATGTCACCTATTCCGCCCGTAAAAACGATGCCGACTTTGTGGCAAGAGATATTGCTTTACATTCCGACGGCGTCTCCTTTTTCCTTGTCACTAATGGGAATTTGTGCCGTGCAGAGGTGAGTACGCCGGGTAAATTTACGGTGTATAATACCACGGCGGCGGTGGCGGCACTTTACAGTGCGGGACTGCCGTTCGGTGAAATCACTTCACACCTTGACGCCTTACAAAACGTGGACGGCAGAGCCCAGATCATTCCGACGGGAAAAGACTTTACAGTGATGCTGGATTATGCCCACACCCCCGACGCGCTGGAAAACATCCTGCGCACCGTGCGCAGTTATGCCAAGGGCAGGGTGGTGACGCTCTTTGGTTGCGGCGGTGACCGTGATCGGAGTAAGCGACCCTTGATGGGCGCTATGGCGGCCAAATTTTCCGACTTTGTGATCGTCACCTCCGATAACCCCCGTAGTGAAGATCCCGCCGCCATTATTGCCGAGATTCTGCCCGGTCTGGAGGAGAGCGGTACCCCCTTTACGGTGATCGAAAACCGTAAAGAGGCCATCGGCTATGCCATTGCCGAGGCCAAAAAAGACGATATTATTCTGCTGGCAGGAAAGGGTCACGAAAAGTATCAGATCCTGTCCACCGGCAAGATCGATTTTGATGAGGAGCAGATCGTAAAAGAGTTTTTAAGCGATCTGAAGTAAGTGTATGAAATTAACAGCCTTTGACGTGGCGGATCGTTTGGGTCTGCGCCGACCCGTACGGAATATGATCATCCGCCGTGTGGTCACCGATTCCCGACAGGTGGAGGAAAACACCCTCTTTGCCGCCTTGACGGGGGAGCGGGTGGACGGTCACGATTTTATCCCCCGGTTGGATCAAAAATTTGAAAACGTAATGTTTCTCACCGGTCGCAACACCGGCGCCACCCATCCTGAATTGGTCTGTGACGACGTGTTGCGTGCCCTGGCGGATATTGCAGAGCTACATTTGCAAACTATGCCCGCCCGCCGTGTGGCCGTCACCGGCAGTGTGGGCAAAACCACCACCAAGGAAATGATCGCCTGCGTGCTGGCCGGTCAGTATAAGGTGCAAAAATCTCTGGCCAACCGCAATAATGAATTGGGAATGCCCCTGACCGCTTTTACGGTGGATGAGGAGCACGGCGCCGCCATCTTTGAGATGGGAATGCGGGGGAGCGGTCAGATCCGTTATCTTGCCCGCAGAGTACGCCCCGAGGTAGGTGTGATCACCAACATCGGTGTTTCCCATATTGAACTGCTGGGCAGTCGTGAAAATATTTGTAAGGCCAAAATGGAACTGGCTGAATATATCACCGGGGGCGGCGTGTTACTGCTCAACGGTGATGAGCCACTGTTGCGTCAGGCAGCGAAGGATTGTCCGGCCAAGGTGCTCTTTTTCGGTATGGAGACCGAGGCGGATTACCGCGCCGTAAACCTTACGATCGGTACCGACAGCATTCGTTATACCCTGCAGACAAAAGAGGGAGAATATCCCGTTTTTTTGCCTGTGGGAGGCAAACATATGATATACAATTCTCTGGCCGCTTTCGCCGTGGGGCGGGCGCTGGAGATCCCCCCCGAGATCATCCTGCGGCAGTTGGCCGGCTATGAGGACGGCGGCCTGCGGCAGAATATTTATCGGGAAGGGGAGCTGATCATCTTTGATGATACCTACAACGCCGCTCCCGAATCCATGCAGGCATCTCTGGGCGTGATGGGCGCCTATCCCAACCGTAAGGTCGCCGTGCTGGCGGATATGCTGGAGCTGGGCGATTATTCCGAGGAAGCCCATCGTAAGGTGGGGCAGGCCTGTGCCGACACCGGCACCGATCTGCTGATCTGCTATGGAAACTTTGCTCCCACGATGGCATCGGCCTTTGCCGGGGAAAGCTATGCTTTTGGCGATCGCGCGGCTGCGCTGGAGCAGTTGTGCCGCTCGGCAAGGGCAGGGGACATTATTTTGTTTAAAGGCTCTCACTCTATGCAATGTGAGCTTTTGTTGCAAGAATTTTTAAAAAGGTGGAAAAGTAAATGAGTATCGTTAAAATTTTGATCGCTCTGGCCGTTACGTTTTTGCTCAGTCTGCTCATCGCTCCCTGGGTGCTCAGTGAACTGCGCCGCAGACACGCCGCCCAGCATATTCTGGAGATCGGCCCCAAGTGGCACGAAACCAAGGCGGGCACTCCCACCATGGGCGGTATTATCTTTATCATTCCCATTCTTCTGGTCACCCTTGCTTTGGGGATCGTTGGGATGATCCGCGGTGATCATCGCCTGACCTTGGCATTACTGCTTGCCCTTTTGTGCGGTGTGATCGGCTGGATCGACGACAGCGTTAAGATCTTCAAGGCTCGTAATAAGGGCCTGACCGTGCGTCAGAAAACCATTACCTTGGTGCTGATCATCGCTCTGTATCTGGGAGCTATGTATCTGCTGGATTACATTACCCTCAGCGTTTTCATTCCGTTTCTTAACGCCAGTATCAACTTGTCCTATTTTTACTTTTTGTTGATGATTCCGGCCGCCTTTTTCTTCGTCAATTCCGTCAACCTTACCGACGGTCTGGACGGTCTGGCCACCAGCGTAACCATTCCCTATGCCGTGGCCTTTGCGGTGATCGCTATGTTGACCCACACCGCTTCCGAGAGCACCGAGAGTCTGGCGGTATTTGCCGCGGCCATTATCGGCGGCCTGCTGGCTTTTCTGGTATACAATTTCTATCCCGCCAAGGTATTTATGGGCGATACCGGCAGCCTGTTTTTGGGCGGCTGTGTCGTAGCTCTGGCCTTTTCCTTCAACACCCCCGTTTTACTGCTGTTGGGCGGTATCGTGTATTTGGTGGAGGGCGTGAGCGTGGTATTGCAGGTGGGCTTTTATAAGCTGACCCACGGCAAACGCCTGTTTAAGATGGCGCCCCTGCATCACCATTTCGAGATGTGCGGCAAGAGCGAGGTACAGATCGTGATCGGTATGACCGTTCTTTCCCTCATCGGCGCCGTGTTGAGTGTGGCGGGCATTATGTTCTACATCAACGGATTTATTCAACCCTAACGTGATTGCATAACTTTTTATAGGAGGTACGACCGTGGCCAAGATGCAAAGAAAACCCAAAAAGAATATTTTTTCCAAGCTCAAGGCATCCGGCAGTGTTGATCTGCCCTTTTTGATCTATATCTTTGCCTTTCTGGCCATCGGTTTGGTGATGATCTGCTCTGCCAGCTACGTCAGCGCCTATTACACCAAAGACGGTGACAGCTTCTATTACGTCAAGCGTCAACTGCTTTGGACGGTGGCGGGGCTGGCGGCGATGTTTATCGTTTCCCGTATCAATTGGCATAAATGGCGTAAGGCCATCTGGCTTTTACTGCTGCTTGCGCTGGTGTTGGTTGTTATCGTATTGGTACCCGGCATCGGAATTGAGCGGGACGACGCCCGCAGATGGCTGGGATTCGGCGGCCTTACCTTTCAGCCCTCCGAGGTGGCAAAGCTGGCCATCATTATGTATCTTGCCAATTATCTGGATCTGAACTACCATCGGATGAAGGAATTCAAGGCGGGCTTTTTGCCCCCCTTCGCCTGGCTTTGCTTGATTGCAGGTCTCGTACTGATTGAAACCCACATTTCCGGCGCCATTCTGATTTTCGGCGTGGGTATCATTTTGCTTTTTGTGGGCGGATCGGATGTAAAGGTTATGGGTGGATTGGCCGCCATGGGCGGCGCCGGCATCGGCGCCATCGTGCTATTCACCGATTACGCCAAAAACCGCTTTGCCTATTGGTTGCATCCCTTTGATCACGCCAGAGAGGGCGGTTATCAGATCATTCAGTCCCTCTATGCCATCGGCTCGGGCGGACTGTTCGGGCTGGGTCTTGGTCAATCCCGGCAAAAGCATATGTATATTCCCGAACCTCAAAACGACTATATCTTCGCCATTATTTGTGAAGAACTGGGCTTTGTGGGCGCAGTGGCGCTGATTCTGTTGTATGCCCTCTTTATTTGGCGTGGCTTTAAGATTGCTTTCAGCGCCAAAGATCCCTTCAGTATGCTGCTTTGCGTGGGTGTCACCAGCCACGTGGCCCTGCAGGCTTTGCTGAACATTGCCGTAGTAATCAATCTGTTGCCCAGTACCGGTATCGGCTTGCCCTTTATCAGTTACGGCGGTACGGCGTTGGTTATTTTGATGGCCGAAATGGGACTGGTGCTTTCCGTATCCCGTCAAAGTGAGATGAATCAGGATAAAATCCGGGAGGTTGAGTGATGAGAGTCGTACTGGCCGGCGGTGGTACGGCGGGACATATCAATCCTGCACTGGCCATCGCCCAAGAAATTTTGAAGCACGAGCCCGATGCGCAGATTTTGTTTATCGGCAATGAAAATTCCATGGAGGAAACTCTGGTGAAAAAGGCGGGCTTTGCGATCCGCTTTATCAAGATTCAGGGCTTTAACCGCAGACAACTGCACAAAAATTTTACCACCATCAAACTGTTGTTTTCCTCCATCCGCACGGCGGAAAAAATCTTACAGGACTTTGCCCCCGATATGGTGGTGGGCACGGGCGGCTACGTCAGCGGCCCGGTGCTGTTTGCCGCCGCCCGTCTGGGGCTACATACCTGTATTCACGAGCAAAACGCTTTCCCCGGGATGACCACCAAATTGCTCTCCCGTAAGGTGGAACGGGTTTTCACCAGCTTTGAGGAGAGCCATCGGTACTTTAAAACGCCCGAAAAGCTGATGCTGGTGGGCAATCCCCTGCGTGGGGAATTCTCTGCCCTTGACAGGGAGGAGAGCCGTAAAGAATTGGGACTTAAAGCCGAGGACTTTTTCGTTTTGTCCTTCGGCGGCAGTCTGGGCGCCACCGTGCTCAACCGTACGGTGACGGAAGAACTGAAGATGACCAAGGAGAGCGGCGCCTTCGTCCGTTGTCACGCCATGGGCAAACTGGGGAAGGATTGGATGCCCCGGGAACTTGCAAAGCTCGGTATTGAAACGGGACGGGAGCAAGGCCCCTTCCGGATTCTGGACTTTATCTACGATATGCCCCGCCAGATTGCGGCGGCAGACGTGGTGATCGCCCGTGCCGGCGCCATTACCATCGGGGAGTTGACCGCCCAGAAAAAGGCGGCGATCCTTATTCCGTCCCCCAACGTAACGGGCAATCATCAATTTCATAACGCCAATGCTTTGGCCGTCAACGGTGCGGCCATTATGATAGAGGAAAAGGATCTCTCCGCCCGCCGTCTGTATGAGACGCTGTTGGCGCTGAAAGAGGATCCCGCCCGCCGTGCCGCCCTTTCCGAGGCCGCCGGCAAAATGGCCTTGGTCAACGCTTCCTCCGAGATCTATTCGGAGATCAAGCGACTCATCGGCTGACACCCCACAGCCCCTTTCTGCATAAGATAAACCAAAACTGATGAAGAGGGAAGGCTATGCAGGAATTTTGGGTCCGTGGCGGAAAACCGCTTACAGGAGCTCTGCGGGTGCAGGGCGCAAAAAACAGTGTGCTGCCCTTGTTGGCAGCATCACTTTTGTGTGGGGAAGGACGGGTGCACCTAAAAGACGTGCCATATCTTTCCGACGTGGAGGCATCGGTGGAGATTTTGGAGGGTCTGGGCTGTCAAGTTGCTCGCACCGACGAGGAAGCAAGTATTGACGCCATGTCGGCAATGCCGAATGCGATTTCCCGCGAGCTGTGTGGCAGGATGCGCTCCTCGGTGCTGTTTTTGGGCCCCTGTCTTGCCCGCTTCGGGCAGGCACAGCTATATCTTCCCGGAGGCTGTGTATTGGGCGCCCGTCCCATTGATCTACATATCAGCGCGCTGGAACAGATGGGGGCGCATTTTGCCTGTCTGGAGGACCGTTTGTGCGCCACCTGTACCGCTCTGCACGGGGCGCAGATCCATCTGGCCTATCCCAGTGTTGGGGCGACGGAAAACGTTTTGATGGCCGCCAGTCTTGCCAAAGGCGAGACGGTGTTGTATAATGGAGCTGTGGAGCCGGAGATCGACGATCTCATTGAACTGTTGCGCCGTATGGGGGCGGACATCCGCCGTTATCCCGATCATCTGCGGGTGCGGGGCGTGGCTTCACTGCGGGGCTGTGAAATGACGGTGATGCCCGACCGTATCGTGGCCTTTACGCTGTTGGCGGCGGCGCTTGCCACCGACGGCCGTATTACCTTACAAAATTGTCCCGTGGGCTGTCTGGGCGCACCGCTGGAGGTGCTGGCGCAGGCAGGGGGTGCCGTCTGTCGCAGGGGGCAAACCCTTACCGTCCGTCGGGCCGGACCTTTTATTTTACCGGTGGAAGAGATCGTCAGCGGGCCTTACCCCGCCTTTCCCACCGACGGCGGCGCCGTGGTGATGGCACTGCTTTCACTGGCGCAGGGGCATTCCTTCTTTTCGGAAACGGTGTTTTCCGACCGCTTTCGGGTGGTGGAGGAACTCAATAAAATGGGCGCCAGGATCACCCTTTCGGGCCGCAGAGCCTGTATACAGGGTGTGGAAAAATTGTATGGAAATCAAGTCGCCGCCACAGACCTGAGAGCGGGGGCCGCCTTATTGGTGGCCGCCTTTTCCGCCGAGGGGGAGAGTGTGATCGGCGGTGCAGAATATATCAAACGAGGTTATGAGCGAGTGGTTCCCACCTTCCGGACGTTGGGGGCGGAGATCACCGAGAGGAGTGAATAAAATTGGCAGATCGTCGCGGGAACAGCGTGGAGCGCTATTACGCCGGCAAACGCAAAAAAAGAAAACGCAGAAAGGCGAAACTCTATTTCGGCTTGATTCTGTTTTGTATCGTCACCTTCGTGGTGCTGTCCCTTACGGTGTTTTTCAATATCCGTTCCTTCCGCGTGCAGGGTAACACTATTTATTCTGCCGAGCAGATCGTTGCCGCTGTGGGACTGAAGGAAGGGGACAATATGTTCCGCATCAACAAGTTTAAGCTGCAGGATCAACTGCTGGTGGAATTGCCCTATATCGGCTCGGTGGAGATCTATCGCAAGCTGCCCACCACTCTGTGCATCGACGTGCAGGAGACCAAGGCCAGACTGGTGGCCTGCAAAGACAATGATTTCGTTTTGATGGATCAAAACCTGAAGGTGCTGGAGGTGCGGGACAGTATTCCCAAGGACGTGGCTTTTCTCATTGGTTGCAATATTGCCGACTATCAAACGGGGCAAACGGCTATGTTTGAAAAGGAAAGCACTCCGGGACTGATCACCACTATGCTCTCGGCGCTCTACGAGCGATTTGATCCCTTGGAGATCTCGGCCATTGATATCAGCGAGCTTCACGCCCTGCGGGTCTATTGCGATCATCACCGTGTTAAACTGATGCTGGGCAGTTCGGAGAAACTGGACGAAAAACTGCAGATGGCGGAAAACGCCATGACCCAGAACAGCCTGAGTGAAAAGGCGCGTATTGATATCACCAATCCCTCTGCCGCATATTACCGACCGCTGGAGGATGAGGAGGCGGATGATTTGGAGCAGATGCTCTTAGGTAAGGCCGAGGCCAAGGAGGAAAAGGCCTATCAAAGCGGTGAAACGGAGACTTCCGAGGGGGAAAACACCGAACAAGAGGACCAAAAGAGTGAGGAAAACTGAAACTCTTTGTAAAAAATATAAAAAAATACTTGCAATATATATAAAAAGATTGTAAAATAAAATAGATAAAATATACAAAGTACACTCTTATTATTATTTTACAAATAACGGAGGAAAAAAATATGGGTTTCGAACTTGCTGAAAACGCAGAAGGCGTTGTAAATATAAAAGTCATCGGTTGCGGTGGCGGCGGTTGTAACGCCGTTAACCGTATGATCAATTCCGGTGTTCAGGGCGTGGAATTCGTTGCCGCCAACACCGATTTGCAGGTAATCAACAGCTCCCGTGCAGAGCACAAGATCCAGATGGGCACCAAGCTCACCAAGGGTCTGGGTGCCGGTAGCGATCCCAGCGTGGGTGAACGCTCCGCCACCGAAAGCAAGGAGGAGTTTGAGCAACTGTTGCAGGGCACCGATATGGTATTCATCACCGCCGGTATGGGCGGCGGTACCGGTACCGGTAGTGCTCCCGTTGTGGCCGAGATTGCCAAGAATATGGGCATCCTCACCGTTGCCATCGTTACCAAGCCCTTCAATTTTGAGGGTAACTTCAAAATGAGAAATGCGGAAGAGGGTATTGCCAAGCTTCGTGAGAAGGTTGACTCTCTGATCGTTATCCCCAACGAAAAGCTGAAGGAAGTTTCTCAGGAAAAGATCACGCTGCTCAACGCCTTCCAGGTTGCCGACGAGGTACTGCGTCAGGGCGTGCAGTCCATTTCCGATCTGATCCTGACCAGCGCTCTGATTAACCTTGACTTTGCTGACGTCAGCAAGATTATGAAGGATGCCGGTAACGCTCATATGGGTGTTGGCCGCGCCACCGGTAAGGATAAGGCTGAAATGGCCGCCGCCGCCGCAATTTCCAGCCCGTTGCTGGAGACCACCATTGCCGGCGCCACCGGTGTTATCATCAACATCACCGCTTCTCCCGACATCGGTCTGGACGAGGTGGATGCCGCTTCTCACAAGGTCATCGAGGCCGCCGATCCCAATGCCAACATCATCTGGGGTGTGGCCCTCAATAATGATCTGGAGGACGAGATGATCGTTACCGTTATCGCCACCGGCTTTAAGCCCAAGGTTGCCGCTCCCAAGATCACTCCTGTGGAGCCCGCTCCTGCCACCACTCCCGTGGAGCCTCCGGTGGATCTCTTCACCGCTCCTCCCGCCGTGGAGCCCGAGCCCGTTGCCTTCGTTCCCCCCGTTGCCGCTGAAGAAGTAGCGCCGGAGGAAGAGGAGAGCAAGGACGACGATTTCGGCTTGGACGACGTTTTTGATTTCTTCAAAAAGAAGTAATAACCCCTTAATTTCAAAAATCCTTGCAGATTTATCTGCAAGGATTTTTCATCGGATGGAATAATATGAAGGTAAATGAAATTTTTAAACTGAAAACGGGACTGCGCGCCTTCAGCGACACCTGCTTGCCCTTGCGCATCGTGCGTATTTTTACCCTGATCGGGGCCTTGGGGGTGCTGATTGCATCCCTTTGTCTGCCGGAACAAAAGGTGCTGTTGTGCGT
The DNA here is from genome assembly GCA_045541535.1 of Eubacteriales bacterium. GTDB lineage: Bacteria > Bacillota > Clostridia > Oscillospirales > QAKW01 > Firm-08. Next base: position 1,916 of record JAZQJG010000044.1, on the reverse strand, counting down.
CATTGCCGCTTTGCTTGCTGGTTGGGAGATGGTGTGGGGCACGCTGCAGGAGCTATTGCTGACCAAACTCCATCGGGGACAACTGGTGATTCTGTTGTCTGCCGTGATCGTGTTTGCTCTCGGGCATCACGTGGAGGCGGTGGTGGCTCTGCTTATTGCCGCCATCGGCTTTTGGTTGCGGGAGATCGGCAGGCGCCGCGCCGAGGAGGATCTCTACTTTTTTGATTCTCTGCTGGAACTGCGGGCCCGTATCAAGGATGGGAAAAACTATGTTTTTCGGGATGCCCGTCAGTTGGCACCCGGTATGATGATCGAGGTGTTTTCCGGTGAAACAGTGCCGGCCGACGGTGTTGTGATCAGCGGCGGCGGTACTTTGGATTATTCCGGTTGGCTCTACCATCATAAAACCGTTTCTCTGCAAGAAGGGGTACGGGTCTATTGCGGCGCCGTCAACTACGGTCGCCCCATCACCGTTCGTGTCACTGCTTCCGGGAACTTTACGCTGGCGCAGAAGATGCGCTCTGCCGCTCAGGCCGCTTTGCAAAACAAATCCACGGTGCAGAACGTCCTGCGTAAGCTGACGATGCCCTTTGGCGCCTTGATGTTGCTTCTGGCCCTGATTTTCGGCGTGTTCGTTCCGCTGTTCGGCGGGACCACCTGGGCCGAGGGGTTGTACCGTGCCGCCGGCGTCATTGCGCTTGCCGGTATGGGGGAGATCGTGGTCTCCGTTTCCATGGCTTTTTCCGCCGGTATTAATGCGCTGTCCCGTCGGGGCGTGCTCTTTAAGAGCTGTCGGCAGGTAATGCTCCTTTCCCGTATTACCGATCTGATCTTTTCCAAAACCGGTACCCTTACCGAGCGGAATTTTCTGGTCTACGAGGTGGTACCTCATAACGAATTTACCAAAGAAGAACTGCTATATTATGCCGCGGCGGCCGAGCAGGTCAGCAACCATCTTATCGCTTCCGCCATTTTGAAAAAGGCGGGAGACATCAGTTTGCCACAGCCCGAGCACGTATTGGAGATCCCCGGTGAGGGCGTGTGCGTGGTGGTGGAAGGCAAACGGGTGTTTGTCGGTAACGATATGCTGATGAACCGCGCCGGCATTCAGGCCCTGCCTTACCACGGGAACGGCATCGTGTGCTTTGTGGCGGTGGAGGATACCTACATCGGTTGTATTATTCTTAACGATCCCGTCAAGTCCGGCGCGGTTGACGCCATTGACGGTCTCTTCCGTCTGGGCATCCGCTCCATTGATCTGGTCACCGGAGACAAACGGAAAAACGGTGAAAACGTGGGTCTTGCTTTGGGACTTCACCGTATTTTTGCGGAACTGAGCGCCAAGGAAAAGGCGGACGTGGTGGCCCGTAACGCCCGTAAGGGCAAATACGGCGGCAGGATCGCCTTTGTGGGGGATGAGAGTGATGCGGCCTGTATGAAGGCGGCAGACATTTCCTTCGCCATTAAAACGGTGGAGGACGATCTGCAGGGAACGGCGGCGGATATCGCCGTGCTCAGCGATCATCCCATCGGCGTGTTGCACGCCTTTGCCCTCAGTGAGCGGATTCGTAAAATGGTATTCACCATGCTTTGGCTCAGCGGCTGTTGTAAGGCGCTGTTACTGGTGCTCACCCTTTGCGTTTCCTTGCCCTTCTGGTGCGTGGTGCTGGGAGAAGTGATACTCAGCATCGTGGGCAATCTTCTGGCCCGTAATTGCCGTAAATACAAATAAAAACTGTGTAAAAAAGCTGTGTAGAAAAACTACACAGCTTTTTCTCAGCGTGTCAAAGAACCCTCTTTGACACGCTGGCAGACTGCCAAAAAGGGCGTTGCATTTCGCTGATGCGATCTCGTCGGCGTACATGGGTACGGTAGAGAGCGTAGCGGCGGAAAACAGTGAATCCCTTGCAACGCAA
>JAZQJG010000043.1:0-17586 GCA_045541535.1 Eubacteriales bacterium | reverse complement strand
GTCTGCCCCCTTGGGGTTCAAATCCCTTTACTTATTACAATAAAAAAATAAAAGGCACACACTTCGGTGTACCTCTTATTTTTTGGCGGAGAAAGAGGGATTTGAACCCTCGCGACGGTTACCCGCCCTACTCCCTTAGCAGGGGAGCCCCTTCGGCCGACTTGGGTATTTCTCCATGGCGAAGTATGATTTAATTTGATCCGGAAAGAAGATGGCGGAGAGAGTGGGATTCGAACCCACGGTGCGTCGCCGCATCACTAGTTTTCAAGACTAGCTCCTTAAACCACTCGGACATCTCTCCGAATTGCATAGATTAGTATAGCACACCGCCTCTTTTCTGTCAACCACTTTTTTGCTTTTGCGGCAAAATCACGCATCACTTTTTGCGTTCCAGCAAAGAATATCCAAATACGCCGCCCAGAATCAGCACGGCGCCTGCCGCCTGCAATCCGGAAGGAATCTCACCGAACAAAAAGCCTGCAAAAACGGCCGCCACCACCGGCTCACACAGCTTGGAGGCGGAGACGAAGGCGGGCGAAAAATAGCGCAGACACCAGGAAAAGATGCTGTGTCCCAGAATGGTGGAAAACACCGCCAACAGCAGACCCACGATGGGAGCGCTGACGCCGTGAGCCGTGAGACTGTTACCCTGCAGGGCGCAGATCACCAACAGCATAGCGGCGCAGGCCAGATAACAAACGTAGGTATAAACGGTGGTGGAGGTACGTTTGCGTACCACCCGCCCCAACAAGGTGTACAGCGCCACGCTGACCGCAGAAACCAGGGCCAGAATATCCCCGTACAAATGGTTACCGCTACCGGTATCCGCCCAGGCAATGAGCGCACTGCCCCCAAAGGAAACCAAAATGGCGACCACCGCCCACAAGGACAGCTTCCCGCCCAAAAAAGCGCAAAAGCCCAGGGCCACCCAAATTACCTCAGTACAAACGATGGTGGTGGAGGAGGCCACCGAGGTATGCTGTAAAGATTCAAACCATAATACAAAATGAACGGCCAAAAACAGACCGCTGAGGGCGCTGAGCCCCACGGCCTTTTTATCCGCCGAAAACAGTTCCCGACGGATCGGCCCCTTCCCCAGTACCACCGGTGTCAGCAACACCACCGTCCACAACAGCCGATAGGCCGCCGTGACCGAGGAAGGCGCCGCCGAATATTTGACAAAGATCGCCGACAGCGAAATGCCGATGACGCCGATAACGATCATAATCATAGGATGCTTTTCAAAAAACTTCATAATCCGGTCCTTTTACAAAATGATGCCCTCATTGTATCATCTTCCGTTCCTTCGGTCAAGAAAAAATAACACGATTCGTTTGCAATCCCGCAATGGATACGATATAATACTTAAGGTGACAAGAGACGAAGAGTGCAGTTATACTAACGTATTACAAACGATGAGACAAGATCAAGCGAAACATTATCCCTTGGCAGGCATATTGGTTTGACTCTTGTCACCTTAACAGAATACTTTTTTGGAGAAAACTATGAACGCAAAACTATTTGGCGCCATATTGGATATTGCCGAGCAGATGATCGAAGTGGGTGCTGAGATCCATCGGGTGGAGGACAGTATCCGGCGCATCTGCCGCGCCTATGGCGCAGAACGGGTGGACGTATACGCCACCACCTCCAACGTTATCGTTTCCATTGATGACGGTGAACTGACCACCCATACCCGCCGCATTCGGCAAACCGGCACCGACATTGAACGGCTGGATCGCCTGAATACGCTGGTACGATGGATAACAATATCCTCACCAGACGCCGAAGAGGTGCTGGACCGATTGGCAAAGATCCGCCGCAGTCCCGTTTACCCCCTTTGGATCAACGTGCTGGCAAACGGCGTCATTGCCGGCTCCTTTTGCTTGTTTTTCGGGGGTAATACCGTAAAAGAGATTTTGACGGCAAGTATCATCGGTTGGCTGGTGGGCTTGCTGGCCGCAGGAGTGGAGCACTTTACCCTGAACAAACTGCTGTCCCGATTTTTATGTTCCTTTTTTGCCTGCGCCGGCGCCTTCCTCTGTCTGCGGCAGGGTTGGATCCCCAAGGTGGATAACGTAATCATCGGTAACATTATGAGCCTGATCCCCGGCATCGGGTTGACCAATTCCCTGCGGGATCTGTTCACCGGTGACAGCATCACCGGCATCCTGCGTTCCATTGAAGCGGTGCTGTTAGCCCTGGCCATTGCCTTTGGCTATATTCTGGCCGCCTTTTTGTTGGGAGGTGTACGATAATGACGCCAAATGAATGGTTGCAGGTGCTCTCCGCCTTTACCGGTACCCTGGCCTTTGGCTTTTTGTTCAATATCCGAGGTAAAAAGTTATTATTGGCCGCCCTGGGCGGTATGCTGAGCTGGTTGCTGTTTTTACTCTTGGGAATGCAAATTGAGTCACAGGTGCTACGCTATTTTTTGGTTTCCATCCTGTTGTCTTTGTATAGCGAGTTATTGGCTCGTTTACTGAAAACGCCAACCACCACCTTTTGCATCGTATCCCTGGTTCCGCTGATCCCCGGCAGTTCGCTGTATTACACCATGTCCTACGCCCTGCAAGAACGGGAACAATTTGCCGCCATGGCACTCCACACCCTGCAGTTGGCCGCCGCCCTGTCCCTGGGCATCGTGCTGGTCACCGCCCTGATGCGAGGCCTCACCAAATTAAAACAACAATAGTAAAAACACCTGCGTTGATGAATCAACGCAGGTGTTTTGTTTATTCGGATTTGTTGGTGCGCTGGAGCTTCCATTCCTGAAATTCCTGCATACTCATTTTGACACTGCGAGGCTTACTGCCCTCAAAGGGACCAACCACGCCCAGCTCCTCCATCATATCCACGATTCTGGCGGCGCGGGAGTAGCCCAGCTTGAGCTTCCGTTGCAGGAAGGAGGTACTGGCCATACCGGCCTCCACCACGCATTCCACGGCGGCCATGAGCATTTCGTCCTCGTCCTCACCGTCAGCAGCGGTGGCACTGCCGCCACCCTTTTCGGCGGTGGCGTGATTGTCAATGGCGTCGATGGCGTGGGAATCGTAGGTGGCCTCACCCACGTTATCCCGCACGAATTCTACCACTTTTTCCACCTCGTCGTCGCTGACGAAGCACCCTTGAATACGACGGGGCTTGTTGGCGCCGATGGGACGGTACAGCATATCGCCGCGACCCAACAGCTTTTCAGCGCCAACCGCATCCATAATAACACGGCTGTCAACACCGGAGGACACGGCAAAAGCGATACGGGAGGGAACGTTGGCCTTGATCAGACCGGTAACCACATCCACGCTGGGACGCTGGGTGGCGATGATCAGGAAGATACCGGCGGCTCTGGCCTTTTGGCAGAGACGGCAGATATGCTCCTCCACCTCCTTGGAGGCGACCATCATCAAGTCGGCCAACTCGTCGATGATGACTACCATACGGGGCAATACGGCATATTTCTTTTCCCCCGTCAGCTCGTCGATCTCGGTGCTGGCGGCGGCAATCTCGTTATAAGAAGTAAGATCGCGGATGTTCAGCTCGGCAAACAGGTTATAACGGCGATCCATTTCACTACAAGCCCAATGCAAGGCGCCCGCCGCTTTTTTGGGATCGGTGACAACGGGGATGAAAAGATGGGGAATCTTGTTATAAACGCTCAGCTCCACCACTTTGGGATCAATCAAAATCAGCTTGAGCTCCTTGGGAGAAGCTTTGTAAAGCAAGCTCATCAAAATGGTGTTGATACACACGCTCTTACCGCTACCGGTGGAGCCGGCGATGAGCAGATGGGGCATCTTGGAAAGATCGGCGTAAATATTCTTGCCCGAAATATCCTTACCCAGCGCCACAGTCAGAGCACTCTTGGCGTTGGTAAAATCTTCACTGTCCAGCAGATCACGGATGTACACCGTGCCGGAGGATTCGTTGGGAATTTCAATACCCACCGCCGCCTTGCCGGGGATGGGCGCCTCAATACGCACCTGGGTGGCCGCCAAAGAAAGGGCAATATCGTCGGAAAGACCGGTGATCTTGCTGACCTTGGTGCCCGCCTTGGGCTGCAGTTCATAACGAGTGACGTTGGGACCGACGCTGACACCCAGCATTCTGGCCTCCACGCCGAAATCACGCAGGGTTTCAATGAGTTTGTTGGAATTGTATTCCACTTCACTTTTATTGGTGCCGCCGGTAAACTTGGGCTGTTGCAACAGGGTCAGCGGCGGGAAAACGTACATTGCCTCCTGCTCGCCGGTGGGCGGGGCGGGAATGTTCAGCTCCTCGTCCTCCTCGGCCACGGGCTTCTCTTCTTCCGCTTCCTCGGCAACAGGCTCCTCGGCTTCAATCTCCTCGGGGGTCTGCACCAGGTCCTCCTCTGCCGGAGGCTCGGCGCCGAATACGGTCAGCCCCGTCTCCCCCGCTCCGATCACGGGTTGTCCGTTTTCATCCAGACCGTCACTCTCCACCTCATAGGTTTCAATGGGAACGTCCACAGAATTCTGGGGCGGATAGACGACGGGAGTACGGGGAGTGCGAGCCGGCTCTTGGGGCAGTTGCTCCACCGGCTCCTCATCCTCTTCCTCACGGTGCGAGGTGAACAAGCCCTTGATGGCGACCCACAAATCGTACATCGTAAGATCGGTGATGGTGAGACCGCAGAAGAGTGCCACGGCAACCAGAATAATACCCAGACCCCAACGGCTGATCACCATAATCAACGGTACGGCGATCACACCGGGCAACACACCGCCGCATCGCAGAGCCACACTTCCCTGCCACAGCAGGGGAAAATCCACACTCGCCGTATATTCCGGCGCGCAAAACAGGTACATTGCCATACCCACGGACAGCAAAATCGCAATGCTGGAGCCAACCTTGCGGGGGGTGGGCACCTTTTTTTCCGGCACGATCACGCTGATGGCGATATAAATCAGGGCCACCGGCAACAGATAAATACTCACGCCCAGCAAGCCCTTACCCAGATCAGCCAGCCATTGAAGCTGCTCAATTCCGAAATAACAGCTCAAAGCAACGAACAGCCCCACCACGATCAGCAGGATGGAAATCAAATTATATTTTTGCTTTTCCCGACGCTGGGCCAGTTGTTCACGCTCCACCTTGGTCGTTCTTTTCTTCTTTTTTGCCATAATTATCTACTTCCTTTTATATCTTTTCTAACCGATGATTCCCAGCACAATGGCGAAGATACCAACCGCCGCGCAATACCACATAAACCATCCGAATTTGTTTTTCTTTGCCACGTATTTGACCAGCCGGATCGAAGCGATGCCGGCGAGGGCCGCTACCAGCGTACCCACGATATAGGGGCCGATATTGGCGGCGGTAAAGCCGGCGACCATCTCCCCCAGATCCATTACCACTGCGCCCAAAATGGCGGGAATGCTCATCATAAAGCTGAATTCCACCATGGTGTTGCGGTCAAAGCCCATATTGATGCCCGCCGCAATGGTCACGCCACTGCGGGAAATGCCGGGCACCGTGGCCATTCCCTGAAACAGACCCATCTTGATCGCCTGCATCAGGCTCATATCCTTCATCTGCCCCTTGCCCATCACCGAATGATCGGCCACGAACAGCATAAAAGCGGTAAACAGCAGGGCGATACCCACAGCCGTCATACTGTCGGAAAGTCCCAGAATGGAATTGTGCGCCAGAGCAAAGGGAATGAGCACCGCCGTGGTCACAATAACGTAAACGGACATAATCTGATAAGGGTTAGCCTTCCGCCAGAGGAAGGTGCCGCCGAGGATCCCCTTACACATCCGGTAAAATTCCCGACACATCTGCCAAACGGTTTTATAAAACACGGCAAATACCGCCACCAAGGTGCCCAGATGGAGCAAAATATCAAAAGTGGTGTCGTTGAGCGCCGCCTCTGCCTGTGGCATCAGCCGATGCAAAATGGCCAGATGACCGGAGCTGGAAACGGGCAAAAACTCCGCCACGCCCTGTACCAGACCCAGTATGATCGCGCGAATATAATCCATTGGAACGCCTCCGTAAATCGTAATCAATAAAACATATAAAATAAGTATAACATATATGTCAACCTTTTTCCAGTGTTTTTCTAAAATTAGCAAAAAGTGCGTAAAGGAAACTCCCTTTACGCACCGTTTTTGATTAAATTACCAGCCCACCGTTGGGGGAAAGGACTTGACCGGTGGTATAGCCGTGCTCGGCCATAAAGAGAATGCTCTCGGCAATCTCCAAGGCATCCCCCAGCCGACCCAGCGGGATCTCCTCACACAGGGCCGCCAGTTCTTCTTGGGTAAAATGCTCCGTCATCCGGCTCTGCACACAGCCGGGCGCCACGGCGTTGACACGGACGCCACCGCCGGCTACCTCCTTGGCCAGTGCCTTGGTAAAGCCGATGAGTCCCGCCTTAGCCGCCGAATAGGCCACCTCGCCACTGCCGCCGGCAATGCCCCAAACAGAGCTGACGTTGACCACCGACCCGCTGTGACGGGCCAACATATGGGGCAACACCTCACGGGTCAACAGCATTTGAGCGGTGAGATCGGTGTGGATGATCGCCGCAATTTCTTCTTCCCTCTGCTGTTGAAACAATCCGTACAGAGCGGCGCCTGCATTGTTGATCAGTACGTCGATCTGCCCGAAGGTCTCCAGCGCCGATTGCACCAACGCCTTGCGATGGCCGCCGTCGGTAAGATCGGCCCCCAGGCACAACACCTGACAGCCCAACTCCTCCAATCGGGAGGCAAACTGACGGCATTCCTCCCCACGGGTGTGATAACACATCACGATATTATATTTTTTCAGCGCCGCCTTATAAGCCACCATACTGCCGATGGCACCGGAGGCACCGGTGATCAAAATCGTTTTTTTCATAAAAAACACCTCTTTTTCAGTTTATCCTACCCTTGTGCAAAAAGCAATTGTTTTTTTCATACAAAAGGAGTAAAATAGAAATATAAAACGAAAGGAGACGGGCAAAATGGATTTTTTACATACCGACATCCGCCGCCTGAAGGGTGTGGGCGAGCAACGGGCCAAAGCCTTTGCAAAGCTGGGCATCACCGATTTCGGCAGTCTGCTGACCCATTTCCCCCGCGGGTATATCGACCATCGCAACACCTGCAGTATAGCCGGCGCTTTTCACCGCATTGACGAAACGGTGTCCATCATCGCCACCGTCGCCTCCCCCGTTTCCGCCCATAAGCTGAAAAACCGTATGACCATCAGCAAGGTACGCATTGTGGACGAAACGGGTCAGATGCAACTGACTTTTTTTAATAATCCTTATCTGAAAAATATTTTGTTGCAGGGGGAGCAATATCTTTTTTACGGCAAGGTTGAGCAGTTCCGTGCCGCCCTGTCCATGACCTCCCCCTATTTTGAGCCCATGCCCGAGGGGCGACAACCCAAAATGCGCCCCGTGTATCCCTTGAGCGCCGGGGTAACGCAGAAAATGATCACCGGCGCCCTCAACCAATTATTACCGATGATCGACGGGCTGGCCGATCCCCTGCCCGCCTACATAGCCGAGCCGCTGAAGCTGTGCAGTTACAGCGAGGCCCTGCGCAACATTCACGATCCCACCGACGAGGACGCTCTGCAGGCGGCCCGTAAACGGCTGGAATTTGAAGAGCTGTTTTACTATCTGCTGATGCTGAGCATTTTGCGGGGGCAAAACACCCGACCCTCGGACTTCGTCACAAAAGGGTCGGACGACAGCTTTGTAAAGCTCAATCCCTTTACGCCAACAGGCGCCCAACATCGGGTGATGGAGGAGATCCGCGCCGACTTTTGCAGTGGCAATCGGATGAATCGGTTGTTGCAGGGAGACGTTGGCAGCGGTAAAACCTTCGTAGCGGGGGATGCCGCCTGGCAGATGCTGTGCGCCGGCAGGCAGGTGGCCGTAATGGCCCCCACCGCCATACTGGCCAGCCAACATTATCAGTACTTTGCGCCCTTGTTTGAAAAGTTGGGCAAAAAATGCGCCCTGCTGGTATCGACTATGAGCGCCAAGGAAAAACGGGCGGTTTATGAAGGACTGGCCGACGGCAGTATTGATTTCGTGGTGGGCACCCACGCCCTGATTCAAAAGGAAGTGGCCTTCCGTGAGCTGGCGCTGGTTATCACCGATGAACAGCACCGCTTCGGCGTGATGCAACGGCATCAGATCAGCGACAAGGGCCGTGCGCCCCACGTGCTGGCCATGAGCGCCACCCCCATTCCCCGTACCATGGCCCTGATCCTCTACGGTGATCTGGACGTTTCGGTCATTGACGAGCTGCCTGCCGGACGGCAGGAGATCTCCACCTATCTGGTGGACTCCGATTATGAGCAACGGCTGTATGCGTTTATAGAAAAGCAGATCGCTCTGGGCGGCCAGGTCTATTTCGTCTGCCCGTTGGTGGAAGAAAACGAAGAGATGGACCTGACCAGTGTACAAAAGCAGACGGATATCCTCAAGGACAAATTCGGCGCCCAACGTGTGGCAATGCTCCACGGCAAAATGAAGGGCGGGGAAAAAGATGCGGTGATGGCCGCCTTTGCCGCAGGGCAGATCAAAGTACTGGTCTCCACCACCGTAATTGAAGTGGGCATTAACGTTCCCGCCGCCACCCTGATGATCGTGCGGGATGCGGAGCGCTTCGGTCTGTCCCAGTTACATCAATTGCGAGGTCGTGTGGGCCGCGGCGACAAAAAGTCCTATTGCGTATTGCTCTCAGACAGCGACAGCAAATCCGCCAAGGAGCGGATGCGCTTTTTCACCACCACCGCCGACGGCTTTCTCATTGCCCAAAAGGATCTGTCCCTACGGGGTCCCGGCGATCTGATCGGCGCCAGACAGAGTGGCGAGAGCCGTATGGAAATGCTCTCCCGTGGGTGCGATATGCGCCAATTGGAGCTGGCCCAGCGGGCCGCCCGCTTTGTGCTGGAAAAGGATCCGAAGCTGGAAAAAGAGGACAACAAAGCCCTGCGCCGCAACGTAATGGATAAATTTAGCGAAATCGGCGATATTTTCAACTAAAAAATCCGTATCATTTCTCCTTCTTTGCAAAAAATAGGGATGTACTCAAACAAAGGAGGTGACAATGATGAACAACGATATTAAGAAGCAGGCCAAAGACGGTCTGAACAGTCTTAAGTTTGAGGTTGCCAGAGAGCTGGGCGTTGATCTGAAGCAGGGTTACAACGGTAATCTGACTTCCAAGGACGCCGGTAACATCGGTGGCAACATGGTTAAAAAGCTGATCGAAAAAGGCGAGCAGTCTTTGTAATCTGCTAACCCCATAAAAAGTATGCACCCCAAAAGCACAAGCGCCTTTGGGGTGCATATTCTTTTATTTACTCTTCGGTTTCTTCCAGGTCCAACTGGCCCACCAGCGCCTCCATCTGCTCCTCCTCGGAGGCGGAGACGTCCTCACCGATGCTCACACTCTTGCAGGTGTATTTTGTCAAAACGCCACGGTTGACCCGTACCTTAAATTCATCCTGCCACTGCTCAAACATCTCGGAGATCTCTTCATTCTTCAGGCTCATCAGCATATTTCTGCGGATCTCCTCGGTGAACACCTTTTCATCCTCCAGCGTCAGCTTGCGGATGATATGGAAGCCGTATTCACTTTGTACCAAACGGGTCTCCCCCACCTCCATATCAAAGGAGGCCTTTTCAAAGGCGTCCACCATCTCACCGGTGGTGAACACGTAGCCGTCGGGGAAGGAAGCCACGCCCTCGTCGTCGTTATACTTTTCAATCAGTTTATCAAAGGCGGCTTCGTCTGCCTTTTTGGCCTCCTCAAACACCTTTTGCGCTTCACTGCGGGCGCCCTTCATATCCTCGTCGGTATAGGTGTTGCCCTCGGCGTCCTGGGTGGAAATGAGAATATGCTTACAACGGGTGTAGTTATCCTTAAAATATTCAAGGATTTCCTTCTCACTCACCGGCTCCACGCCCTGCTCGCCGAAATAGTAATCCACTACCTTCAGGATCTTCTGGGTGTCGTAATACACCGACTCCACGAATTCGTCATAGCCGATGCCGTATTCCTTCAGCGTCTTTTTCACCGCTTCCTCGCCGCCGGAGGCCTCTACCATTTTGGCAATATTATCCTCAATATTCTTTTGCTCTTCATCACTGAATTCCAGCTTCAGCCGGTCAAACTGGCAACGCCAGATCAGGGAGGAGACCAGCGAATTGAGGGTGACGGTCTGGATATACTCACCGATGGTGCGCTCGTCGTCGTATTCCTCATCCCAAGTCTCATTGCCCTCGGTCAGGGAATTTTGGGAGAGATAATTGCTTTTCTGCTGGGCCAATTGATAGGCGTACATTCCCGCAGAAATGCTGTGATGATCGGTCTTAACACAGTAGCTGCCCTTATTGACACAGCCGCCCATGGTAATGCAGAGCACCACGGCCAACAGCAGGCACAGCCATTTTGCAAAATATTTCATAGTTCCTCCAATTAAAAAGCTTGTTGCTACAATTATACTCCAGCACCACTGCTTTGTCCACGAAAAAACGGGAAATTTACAATTTTTTCTCTTTTTTGCCTTCCGATCATTGCAACTCCCTTAAAAATATAGTAAAATAAGGAATAAGAGTTAATAATTTTAAGTGTGAGGGCCTATGTTGCGTAAAAATGACCGCGTTCGCGTTACAATTAAAGATTATTCCGTGGAGGGACACGGCATTGCCAAGGTAGAGGGCTACGTGCTGTTTATCCCCGGCGGCGCCGTGGGAGACGTGGCCACCGTACACGTGCTCAAATGCCGCGCCTCCTTTGGCTATGGCAAGATCGTGGAACTGCACACCCCCTCCCCCCATCGGATACAAAGCGATTGTGCCGTCAGCCACGCCTGCGGCGGTTGTTCCTTCCGCCATATTTCCTATGAAGCGGAATTGCAGGCCAAGGCCGACAAGGTCAAAAACGATCTGATCCGTCTGGGCGGCCTTGCCGCGCCACCCATGCTCCCCGCCATCGGCGCCGCAGAAACCCTGTATTACCGCAACAAAGCCCAATACCCCATCCGCCAGCAACAGGGAAAGACCGTTGCCGGCTTTTACGCCGCCGGCAGTCATCGGGTGATTGAATGCGCCGATTGTCGGATTCAGCCCGATATCTTTGACAAGTTGCTTTCCTTTACACTTTCGTTTATGGAAGAGCACGGGCTGGACGGCTATGACGAGCAAACGGGCAAGGGGCTGGTGCGTCATTTGTACCTGCGCCGTGGAGAAAAGAGCGGCGAAATTATGGTTTGTCCCGTGATCAACGGCAGTCACTTCCCCGAGGACTTTTTGCCCCGTTTGCAGGCGGCCTTTCCGCAGGTTACATGCGTTTGCATCAACGAAAACCGTGAGAAAACCAACGTAATTCTGGGCAAAAAGACCCGCTTTTTAACCCCGCGCTCCTACATTGTGGACTCGTTGCTGGGCAAAGAGTTTGCCATCTCCCCCGCCTCCTTTTATCAGGTCAATCCCGTTCAGACCGAGCGGCTGTATGCTGAAGCGGCAAGACTGGCAGACGTGCGGCCCGAGGAAACGGTATTGGATCTGTATTGCGGCATCGGCACCGTGGGCATGTGCGCCGCCGCAGGGGCAAAGCATTTGGTGGGCATTGAAATTGTCCCCCAAGCCATTGAAAATGCCAAGGCCAACGCCCGTCGTAACGGTCTTACCAACACCCGTTATCTCTGCGCCGACGCCAAAAAAGGCGTGGCGCAATTGCAGGCGGAGGGATACCGATTTGATACGGTGTTCGTGGATCCGCCCCGCAAGGGCTGTGATAGCCAAACGCTGGAAACTCTGGTGGAAATGGCCCCCAAAAAACTCGTTTACATTTCCTGCGACCCTGCCACGCTGGCACGGGATATCAAATTTCTCTGCGCCCACGGCTTTACGCTGGAGAGCGCCACCCCCGTGGATCTCTTCCCCCGCACCGCCCACGTGGAAACGGTAGCATTATTAAGTCGGCAAAGTAGTGAGCACAAAATGAAATTGTATTCCGCACCGTTCGAAATGATAAAGAGCGGACAAAAGACAATAGAGCTTCGGTTGTACGATGAAAAACGAAAACAGGTGAAGGTGGGTGACCGGATCGTGTTTACCCACGCCGAAACCGGCGAGGTACTGCGTGCTACCGTTGTGAAATTACATCAATTTGATTCTTTTGCAGAATTATATAAAACCTTACCTCTTTTACAATGCGGATATACTGCAGACAACGTAAAAACTGCGACGCCCGCCGATATGGAACGGTATTATTCTCCCGAAGAGCAGAAGCGATACGGCGTCATCGGTATTGAGTTGGGCGAGATTTCATAATAAAAAAGGATAAAAAATGGAAAAGATTGAGAAAACCAACGTGATGCGGCTGTTGGAGCAGCGCAAGGTACCCTATATCCCCCACTATTACGATCCTGTCTGCACCGACGGCGAGCGCATTGCGGCGCTGTTGGGAGAGGATCCCGACCGCACCTTTAAAACACTGGTAACCACCGACGGTAAAAAGCATTATTTCGTATTCGTGATCCCCGTGAACAAGGCGCTCCATCTGAAAAAAGCCGCCAAGGCGGCGGGTGTGAAGGCCATTGCCATGATCCCGCAAAAAGAGTTGTTGCCCCTGACGGGGTATATTCACGGCGGATGTTCCCCCATCGGAATGAAAAAGAAATTTCCCACCTTTATTGACGCATCCTGCCAAAACGGTGAAAAAATGCTGTGTTCCGCCGGCAGGGTGGGCACGCAGATCGAGACCGAGGTGGCGGCGCTGTTACAATTTACGGAGGCGCAGGTGGCAGACCTGACCACGGAAAAGGAGTAAAAAATGAAGCATCTTTTTATTTTTAACCCCAATTCTATCAAAGGCAAAAAGGGCGAAAAACTGCTGGAGAGGATTCGGAAAAAATGCAGGGATCTGGACTTTGAGATCTATCTTTCCACCTCGGGTGAGGATGCCCGCAACAAGGCAAGAGCGGCCTGTGAGGCCGGAGAGGAGATCTGCGTTTACGCCGGCGGCGGAGACGGCCTGATCCATCAGGTGGCCCAGGCCATCCACGGCTTTGAAAATGCCGTTCTCTCCGTTATTCCCGTGGGCACCGGCAACGACTTTGTCCGCAATTTCGGCGGCAAGACACGGTTTTTAACACTGGACCACGTAACCGAGGGTGAGGAGCGCACCATTGATCTGATCGGTGCAGGAGAGTATATTGGGGCCAATATGATCAACGTCGGCTTTGATGCCTCGGTGGTGACCCGTCTGGAAAAACTGCGCCGACTTCCCTTTATGAGTCATTCCATCGCCTATACCGTGGCACTGGTGGTACAGCTATTACAGTTTCCCAAAGAGCAGTTACATATTGAAGTGGACGATAAAACCTTTGAGGATCGCTTTTTACTGACCTTTATTGCCAACGGGCAATACTGTGGCGGCGGCTACCGTTCCGCCTCCAAGGCAAAGCTGGACGACGGGCTGTTGGACTTTTTTAAGGTAAAACCCATTTCCAGACTGAAGTTTTTCAGTCTGGTGGGCAGCTATAAAAACGGCACTCTGCTGGACAAGCCGAAGTATAAAGACCTCTACCACTTTACCCAAACCGAACGTATTCTACTGCGCAAGGACACCCCCTTTGACGTTTGTCTGGACGGAGAAATGCTCCGTTGCACCGAGCTGGAGGTAAAGGTATTGAAAAACGCCCTACGCATCCGTATACCGAAAGGAGAACAACTATGAGACCCGAGCCAATTGATCTGCTGGACCTGACCCACGGCGCCCTGCACACCGCCCTGACGGAAGAAGGCGAGCTGCGCTTTGCCCGATTTACCGAGGAGCAAAAGGCGGCCTATGCCAAGTATCAGCCCGGCTTTGAGAAAAAGTGCGACGGCACCGCCGGCGTAATACTGGAATTCATCAGTGATACCGATCATTTTTCCTTTGACGCCACCTTCTCCCCCTGCACCACCCGCCATCAGCCCCTGATCGATCTGCTGGTGGACGGTCTGCTGTACGATAGCCGACAGGTGGAGGAATACGGCCGTTATTCCTTTACCTTTTCCCTGCCCCAAGGCGAGCATCGCATCACCCTGTGTCTGCCCTGGCGCTGTATTACCACCCTGCAAAACATCACGCTGGACGACGGCGCCTTTCTGCTCCCCACCGAAAGAGGTATCCGGATCCTGGCCCTGGGAGATTCCATTACGCAGGGCTCTGTTTCCCTGCACCCCTCCCAGACCTACGTGGGTCGGATGGCCACCGACCTGCACGCAGAGGTGTTGAATCAGGGTATGGGCGGTTATCAGTTTTTAAAGGAAAGCCTGAACGGCGCCCCCGACTGGCAACCCGATCTGATCACCCTGGCCTACGGTACCAACGATTTTTCCATTATTCATAAAAAAGAGGACTTTATCCGTCAGGTAACGGAGTATATGGAGCGGCTGACCGCCCTGTATCCCGATACCCCCATCCTGGGTATCACTCCCATTTACCGTGGGGATCTGCCCACCGAAACCTTGATGGAGGGCAAGGACTATACCTTTATGGAGGCGCTGGACGCCCTACGGCAGATCTACGCCGCCTATCCGAACGTTACCGTATTGGACGGTCTGTCCTTCTTCCCCCGTCATCCCGATTTCTTCGTTCCCGATTATCTGCATCCCAACGACGCCGGTTTTATCCTCTATGCCGATGCCGTGGTCGCCGCCATTACAGATTTGTTATTATACAGGAGGTAACCCTATGGATTCCATTGATCGCGAGATTATCACTCTATTGCAAAAAAACGCCCGTATGCCCCTCAAGGCGCTGGCAGGTGAGGTCCACCTGTCCTCCCCCGCCGTTTCCTCCCGTCTGGAGCGGTTGGAGGCGGAGGGTATCATTGAAGGCTATACCGTGGCGCTGGACCACGAAAAGCTGGGCTATCCCATCATCGCCTATATCAATCTAGATCTGGACCCCACCGACAAAATCCGTTTTTACCCCTACGTGGAAAAATGCCCCAACGTATTGGAATGCGCCTGCGTTACCGGCCAGTATTCCATTTTGCTGAAGGTGGCCTTTGGCAGTACGGGGCAACTGGATACCTTTATCGGAGAATTGCAACAGTTTGGCAAGACCAACACCCAGATCGTTTTTTCCACCAACGTCAAGCCCCGCACCATCGGTCTGTAGCATTTTTTGGTAATATTTTCTAAAAATTATTTTTTTCGACAAAATTCGACAAATTTTGTCAGTTACAGGTCTTATAATGAACTTACTACATATAGGAGGCATTACAATGGCTGAAAATTGTATTACGATTCTGCTGGTTACACAAGACAGCAACGGAATTGAAAAAGAAAGTCTGGAGGCCAGAGGCTTTCAGGTACTGGGAACGGAAAACGACGGCGAGAAGGCTGTGGAGAGTATTTTACTGCTCCGCCCCGACGCCGTACTGTGCGACGCCTTTTTACCCCGCATGGATGCCCTGGGCATCGTGGAGAAGCTACGGAGCAGAGGATATCGGGGTCTGTTCTTCTGTCTGGCGGGTGCGCCCAACGATACGCTGGCATCCCGCCTGATGCAAAGCGGCGCCGACTATTATCTCATCCGCCCCTACGCCTTTGATTATCTGGCAGAACGGTTGCGTTCTCTGCACGCAGGCGGCAACCGACTGACTCTGGGCAACGTCCTGCCCACCCAGATCAACGACGAATTTGATCTGGAGGGCTGTGTATCCGATCTGATGCGACAGATCGGCGTGCCCGCCCACATCCGGGGTTATAAGTACATCCGCAAGTCCATCATTATGTCCTTAAAGAACAGCGATATGCTCAACGCCATCACCAAGGAACTGTATCCCGGCGTAGCCCGCGCCTTTGACACTACGCCCTCCAGAGTGGAGCGTGCCATCCGTCACGCCATTGAGGTGGCCTGGACCAGAGGTGATATTGAAGCATTGAACTCCATGTTCGGTTATACCGTCAAAACCTCCAAGGGCAAGCCCACTAACGGTGAGTTTATTTCCATGCTCACCGATCGGTTGCGAATGACTTTAAAAATTGGTTAAATTGTTGCATCTTTTCCAATCATTTGTTATAATATACCTCGGTGAAATACACCGAGGTATATTGTTTTGAAAGGAGGCAGTGCTCAAATGAAGCTGAACGTTTGTTTGCTCAACGATTCATTTCCGCCGATTATTGACGGCGTGGCCAATACGGTCATCAATTACGCCGGTATTATTCAGCAACAGTTGGGCAACTGCACCGTGGTCACCCCTCATTATCCCGAGGTAAACGACGACTATATTTTCCCCGTCCTGCGATATCCCAGCCTGAACACGGTGAAGGCCACCAGCGGTTATCGCGCCGGTTACCCCTTCAGCAGTAAGACGCTGACCCTACTGGAACAAAAGGAATTTGACGTCATTCACTCCCATTGTCCCTTTTCCTCCGGCATTTTGGCCCGTACCCTGCGGGAGCGGGTGGATGCCCCCTATATCTTCACCTATCACACCAAATTTGACGTGGAGATCTCCAAGGTATTTGAATCGGAATCCATGCAACGTCTGGCCACCCGCCTGATGATTAACAACATTTCTGCCGCAGATGAGATCTGGGTAGTAAGCGAGGGCGCCGGTGAGAATCTGCGCTCCATGGGCTATGAGGGCGAGTTGATGGTAATGGAGAACGGCGTAGATATGCCCGCAGAGCGAGTTAAGGACGAAACGGTGGACGCCCTGCGGCGTCAGTTGGCCATCCCGTCCGAGGTACCCGTATTCCTCTTCGTGGGACGCTGCTGTTGGTACAAAGGACTGCGCATCACGTTGGATGCCCTGCGGGAACTGAAATCCACAGGAAAAGACTTCCGTTTCGTTTGTGTGGGCGACGGATTGGATTATCAGGAAATCAAAGCCTACGCCAAAACCGTGGGCATTGAGGACAAATGTATCTTTACCGGCAGTGTATACGACAGAGAAAAACTGCGGGCCTTTTTCGCCCTGGGAGATCTGTTTTTGTTCCCCTCCACCTATGACACCAACGGACTGGTGGTACGGGAGGCGGCCGCCAATCAACTGGGCAGTGTGATCATCCGTGGCAGTTGCGCCGCCGAGGGTATTACCGATGGACGTAACGGTCTGCTGATTGAGGAAAACGCTCCCTCTCTGGCCGCCAAGCTGGTGTGGGCCTGCGAGCACAAAGATACCCTGCGCACGCTGGGTGCCTGCGCTCAAAAAGAGATCTACATATCCTGGCAGGATGCCGTTGCCAAGGCCTATCACCGCTATGAGTATCTTTACGAGCTCAACCGCAGTGGTAAGCTCCCCCGCAAGGACACCTTCGGCAACAGTTTTTTTGAGCTGATGGCCGATTGGAACGCCGCCCTTGCCAAACTGCAAAGCGTCCCCCGCCAAATGCTGGACAAAACCAATTCCATCTATTCAAAATTCAAAAAGAAATAAGGAGTGCTTTTGCACTCCTTATTTCAGCGTGTCAAAGAACCCTCTTTGACACGCTGGCAGACTGCCAAAAAGGGCGTTGCATTTCGCTGATGCGATCTCGTCGGCGTACATGGGTACGGTAGAGAGCGTAGCGGCGGAAAACAGTGAATCCCTTGCAACGCA
>JAZQJG010000042.1:0-17058 GCA_045541535.1 Eubacteriales bacterium | reverse complement strand
CAGTGAATCCCTTGCAACGCAAGGGAAAGAAGGAATTGCTTTGATGACTTTCCATTATTAAAAACGACTTGTGTTTATTATGACTCCACAAACCATTTTTTCTTTTGATTCTCTTTTCACTGTGATGAAACGACTTTTTTGACAGTTTGAAAAATCCGATTGGAAAACCAATCGGATTTTTTATATTAACAATATCCGCCCACGGCCTCGGGAAAAGCCTGATATTCCGGAGTCGACTCCACCAATACCGTCATAAAGAAAACGAAGTCGAAGAACTCCTCGCTTTGCGGGTACCCCTCGCCGGTATCGTCACCACGGACGGCATATTCCTTACCGTCGGCGCGGAAGCGAATGACGTAATGAGCGCAGGGCGTTATATAAACGGTACCTTGTCCCGGAGCGGCGCAATTTTCACTGTTGACCTCCACGGGAATGGAAGCGATATCATATCGTTTTAAAGCGAAATAGATCCAGTCCAGCATTTCCTCGCTGACCTTGATTTCACCCTCCGCCTTACCGGCGGTAATCAAGTCCTTACTGATCTTGCCATTAAAGGTATCCAGATAATTATTACTGCTGTATCCCCATTCGTAATATATAGCGAAATCGTCGGGACGGGAGGGCGGAAGATCCACCGAGTGTTCCCACGTTTGTGCTTTGCATCCGCCGAGCAACAAAACAAAGATCATCGCAAATACGATTGCTGTTTTTTTCATAACTCCACTTCCTTTCATTCCTTATACGACAAAGGATGAAAAAAGTCTCAGTTTATTCGGGATAGGTCATTTTCTCCACGTTCCAGCGCTCCAGCACCTGCTTCATCTCTGCGGCAATGGCTCTGGCTCCGGCGAGGTCGTGCTCACGGTAATTGCCGCACTCCTCCTTCTTACTGCCGGGAATGGTACCCACGTAGCCACTGATAAAATCCACCGAGGCCTGCACCAGCGCAAGCGCATCGGCGTGACCAACGCTGTCCCGCAGTAGCAGATAAAAGCCGGTGCGACAGCCCATAGGGCCCACGTAGATCACCTGATCAGACAGGGTGCTGTTACGGGCGTAGGTAGCAAACAGATGCTCAAAGGTGTGCATAGCGCCGTTGGAAAGATAATCGCCGCCGTTGGGCAGTTTCATACGAATATCATAGGTCACCACGTCCCCATCCACACGGGAGATATACATTCCACGGGTCAGGGTATCGTGATTGATGGTAAAGCTGGCAATTCTTTTCATTTCAAAAGGCTCCTTGTTTGATGTATTTATTGTAGCACGAAAGAACGGATGCTGTCAATCTTCTTGCAATGGCAGGAAAAATATAGTACAATACTTTAAAAAGGAGGGGAACGTATGTATTATTTATTTGATTTGGACGGCACCCTGACCAAGCCCGAAACGGGCATTACCAATTCCATCAAATACGCTCTGGCCAAATTTGGGCTGGAGGAACAAGATATGGACAAGTTGCGGCTGTGCATCGGCCCGCCGCTATTGGACTCCTTTGAAACGCTGTGGGGCTTTGACAAGAAGCAGGCCCTCAAGGCAGTGGAGTATTACAGAGAATATTTTGCCGTGAAAGGATTGCTTGAAAACGAGGTCTACGACGGCATCCCCGAATTGTTGCAAGCCCTGGCAGCGCAAGGGCACAAAATCATCCTTGCCACCTCCAAGCCGGAGGAATATGCGGCGAGAATTTTGGAGCACTTTGGCCTGCTGTCCTATTTCACCGCCGTGGTGGGCAACACCCTAAAAGAAGAACGGCCGAAAAAAGAGGACGTGTTGGCCTATATTTTGCAACTCTATCCCGACATTTGCGGCGAAAATGCCCGTATGATCGGCGACAGAAAATATGACGTGACGGGAGCCGCCGCCTTTGGCATTCCCTCGGTGGCGGTGCTGTACGGCTATGGCAGTTTGGAAGAATTGCAGGCGGCGGGCGCCGACTGTATTTGTAAGGACGTGGCGGCATTGAGAGCGCTGCTCGTCCGATAGAAAGGAACGCTATGAGAGCAGTTGTAACCAGAGTAAAAGAAGCAAGTGTGCATATTGACGGCAAGCTGAACGGTGCCATCGGCAAGGGCTATCTGGTGCTGTTGGGGGTGGCCCCGACGGATACCGAACAGGAGGCCGCATGGCTGGCCGACCGCATTGTGGGATGCAGAGTGTTTGAGGATGAAAACGGCAAGATGAATCTTTCCCTGTCCCAGGTGGAGGGGGAGTTGCTGGTGGTGTCCCAATTCACCCTGTATGCCGATCTGAAGAGCCGCCGTCCCGGCTTTACGGGCGCGGCCAAGCCGGATCTGGCACGGCCGCTGTATGAACGATTTATGGAAATTTTGAGAGAAAAGGGATTTAGGGTCGCTCACGGCGAATTCGGCGCCGATATGCTGGTTTCATCGGTAAACGATGGCCCCGTGACTCTGGTGTGGGACAGTGAACAACGATAATATGATTTTTACAACGGCAAAATTTATAGAATTTCCCGAGGTATTTGATCCTACCTACAAAACCTATGATCCCGCCCCTGTATTTAAAAAAACGTTTTCCGTAGCCCGGACGCCCGCACGGGCCTGTCTGCGGGTGTGCGCCTTGGGGCTGGGGGTGGTGTATCTCAACGGTCGCCCCGTCACCGAGGATCTGTTTACCGCTCCGGTAAGCGATTATCGCAAAACGCTGTGGTGCACTGAATATGACGTGACCGCCCTATTGCAGCAGGGAGAAAACGAGTTTTGTGCAATTCTGGGTAACGGTTTTTACAACGAAAATCTGAAAACCGGCTGGGACTTTGACACCGCCGATTGGCGTGGCGCCCCCAAGCTGATCCTGGAATGCCGCATCACCGATGCAGAAGGTGATTACTGCATTGCCAGTGACGAGAGCTGGGTTTGCAGTAAGGAGGACTCCCCCATTCTGTTCAATCAGCTCCGCAGTGGTGAGACCTACGATTGTCGCATCGGCGAGAAGTTTTTGACGGCAGAGAGCACGGCTTGGCCCCACGCCATCCTGAGTCCCTGCCCGCCCACGGGTGTTTTCCGCTTGTGCGATTGCCCTCCCATCCGCGCCTTTGAAAAGTTGGCTCCCGTAAAGATCTTTGAAAACGAAGGGGGGCGGGTGGTATTTGACTTTGGTCAAAATCACTCCGGCTATGCCGAGATCACCCTGCAGGGCGAAGCGGGAGGTGAGGTGATCCTGCGTCATAGTGAGCGCATCACTGCCGACGGCCGCCTTGATCATAACGGGATGGACGGTTTCCCCTTTTATCAAGGCCCCGAATTTCAGACCAACCGCATCATTTTGTCCGGCGGGGTGGATCGGGTGGTACCCCGATTTACCTATCACGGATTCCGGTATATTGAAATAGAAGGAGCAACCCGAGAACAGATTCGGGAGATCCGCTCGGTATTCGTCCATCAGGCGGTGGAGGCTGTGGCGGATCTTACCTGCAGTGACGATACGGTGAATCAAATCATCACCTGCGCCAGAAGATCGGTATGGTCCAATATGTTCTATGCCCTCACCGATTGCCCCACCCGTGAAAAATTGGGCTGGGCCAACGATGCCGTGGCATCCGCCGCACAGATTTGTACGAGTTTTGACAGCGGCCGTTTTTTTGCCAAATGGTTGCAGGACATTTTGGATGCCCAGACCCCTGCGGGAGAAATCCCCTCCATTATCCCCACCTGGGGATGGGGGCTGGAGGAAAACACAAGCTGTGTGGGTCCGCTGTGCTCCGCCGTTATTTTTGAGTTGCCAATGGCGATATATGAGGCCACGGGAGACTTGTCACCCCTGCAACTCTGCTATGATGCGATGGTACGACAACTGAACTGGTTGCAGAAAAAAGAGGATGAAAACGGAATGCTGGCCTATGGTCTGGGGGACTGGGCAGGCCCCTTCCACTACAAGCATCCCCCTGCCCCACTGGCCTACGTCACCACCGCACAATACCTGCGGCTGAACGCTCTGTGTCTGCAAACGGCCAGGCTGTTGAATAAGGACACCGAGGATTTATCACAGCGCTACCATAACAGCTATGACCGCTTTTTCGCCGCCTATTATGATGAACAGGCGGACCGTTGTATGGTGGATTCCCAATCCGCCGTAGCTATGATGATCACTCTAAGGGAGGGCGGCCCCACCGAGGGGCTGAAAGCGCAACTTCGTGAGCGGGTACTGGCCAAGGATTGCCATCACAACTGCGGTATGGTTTCCCTGCGGCATCTGTACAAAGCGTTGGAGCTGTGCGGCTTGCACCGACTTGCCTATCAAATCGTCACCGCCGACGGCAGTCCCTCCTACAAGGAATGGTTGGAGGACGGCGCCACCACGCTGTATGAAATGTGGAATACTGAAAAGAGCAACAACCATCATATGAATTCCTGTGTGGTGGAATGGATGTATCGGGTGCTGTTGGGCATCCGTCCCACGGCGGGACGGCCGCAGCAGTTGACGTTACAGCCCTATTTCCCGTCGGAAATGACCTTTTGCAAGGGGCACACTGCTCACGCCGCCGTATCCTGGAAACGGACGGAGGAAGACGTATCCTGTTCCCTGCGCCTGCCTGAAGGCCACACCGCCCGTGTGATCCCGCCTGAGGGCTTTGTCCTGATCGGCAAGGAAAGATTGGAGGCAGGCGAGCACGAACTGCTCTTTAAAAAAATATAAAAACTGCTCCGTAGCCCAAGCTACGGAGCAGTTTTTTATAGATCGTCATAGGGTTGTGGGGGCAAAACCTGCTCAAAGATATAGGTATCAAAGCTCAATCTTGCGGCGGCCAGTTCTTCCTCGGTGCGGATGGTCCAACCCGCCGTGGCGGCGCCCAGCATTTTACATACGCCGAAGGCCATGGCGTCCACATCCCCGATATCATAGGAAATAAAATCGGGACGGGCCAGAAAATTGAAGAGCAGCCAACCGGACAGCACACTGGCCGGAGTGCGGTCGGCGTTGTTGTGACGGATAAAATTACGGGAAAGCTGACCACGGCAGATACTGCGATGATGGCGACGGTACCACCACAGCACCGGCGGATAGAAGGACTGGATGATATATTTGCCGTGATATTCCCGCAAAATCCGATCGGCGGCGGTGCACAAGGCATCGGCGTTCCCCTTTACACATTTAAACTCAATGAGCAAGGGCACCTCCCCATCCACCAGCGCCAAAAGCTGTTGCAGGGTGAGGATCTGCTGATCGGTGCCGGCCAGCCGCAGGGCCTGCAGTTCTACCAGTGTGGATTGCTCCACTGCCAGATCGGTACCGCACATACGGCCGGTGGTATTGTCGTGAAATACCACCACCTCCCCGTCTCGGGTGAGATGAATATCCGTTTCAATGCAAAAACCCAGTTTTTTGGCCAATAAGAAGGCGTTGGCCGAGTTTTCGGGAGCGCCCATTTCGTCGGCATGCAGGCCCCGATGGGCCACGTACATTCCTTTCATCAATACTCTATCCCCGTGGCGACGCAGGGAGGGAAAAACCAAGAACAAATACAGCGCAAACAGCGCAACGATTATCAAAGCAACAATAAACATACCGAATCATCCTTTCCTTTTTATTTTATCAGTTCTCTTAAAAATATGCAAGGGCGATTGTAATTTGCGGCAAGTTATGCTACACTTGTAAAAAAAGCAGAAAGGAAGGGACCCGATGCGGATCAACGGTATTACCATCCCCGTCACAAGTCCACAGGACGTGGGGGCCGCCATACGCAAAAAATGTGGCAAAAAGCCCACTGACTGGCGGATCGTGAAAAGATCGGTGGATGCCAGAAAAGAGCCTGTGCGCTTTGTTTATAACGTGGAAGCGGCATTTGACGGCGCGCCTCTGCCCGAAATTGAGCGATTGAGTGTACCCCGCAAAACCGCCGCCACCCGACCGGTGATCATCGGCTTTGGTCCCTGCGGAATGTTTGCCGCCCTGATGCTGGCAAAAAGCGGCTTGCGCCCCATTGTGTTGGAGCGGGGCAAGCCGGTGGAAGAGCGGCAACGGGACATTGACGCCTTTTGGCAGGGCGGTCCTCTGTTACCAAACAGCAACGTGCAGTTTGGCGAGGGCGGCGCCGGCACCTTTTCCGACGGCAAGCTGACCACCCTCATCGGCAGTCCCCTCTGCGCCGAGGTGCTGGAAACCTTTATTGAATGCGGAGCGCCGGAGGATATCCGCTGGCAGGCACGTCCCCACATCGGTACCGACGTATTGCGGCAGGTGGTGCGCTCCCTGCGGAAAAAGATCATCGATCTTGGCGGAGAGATCCGCTTTGAGAGCCGAGTAACGGATCTGGTAATTGAAAGCGGCAAGTTACAGGCAGTGATTGCCGAGGAGACTCTGCCCACCCGTCACGCCGTGCTGGCCATCGGGCACAGCGCCAGAGATACGGTGGAAATGCTGTATCACAAGGGCATTGTGATGGTACCCAAGGCCTTTTCGGTGGGCGCGCGGATCGAGCATCCCCAAGAACTGATCAATGCCGCCCAATACGGCAAAGCGGCCGCCGCACTGGGGGCCGCCGACTATAAGCTTTCCTATCATACCACTGAGGGACGGGGGGTGTATACCTTTTGTATGTGTCCCGGCGGCGTGGTGGTAGCCGCCGCCAGTGAGGAAGGCGGCGTAGTAACCAACGGCATGAGCTATCACGCCCGTGACGGGCGCAACGCCAACGCCGCCCTGTTGGTGGGCATTGAGCCCGCCGATTATGGCGACGGCCACCCCTTGAGCGGCATCCGTTTTCAACGGCAACTGGAGCAGGCCGCCTTTGTGGCCGGCGGCAGTAACTACCGCGCCCCCTGCCAACGGCTGGAGGACTTTATGCAAAAGCGAAGCAGTACCGCCGTGGGCAGTGTGATCCCCACCTACCGTCCCGGTGTGACCCCCGGCAAGTTAGATGGAGTATTGCCCTCATTTATTTGTCAGGCGATGCGGGAAGCCCTGCCGGTATTCGGCCGCAGGATCAAGGGCTATGATCATCCCGACGCCCTGCTGACCGGTGTGGAAAGTCGCACCTCCTCCCCCGTACGGCTGACCAGAGGAGAAGATTTTACCGCTATGGGTGTGGCCGGTCTGTATCCCGCCGGCGAAGGCGCCGGCTATGCCGGCGGCATTATGTCCGCCGCCGTAGACGGAATTAAAGTGGCACTGAAAATTATAGAACAAATATAAATGACGGCACTTTCTGCCCAAGCAGAAAGTGCCGTTTTTATTATACTTTATCGTGCTTACCGGGGTGCGAGAGAGAAGCAAGCAGTGCGGAATAGAGCAAGCCAAGGCCGCCGCTGAGCAACACACTGCCCAAAATATCGGTGAGCCAATGGACACCGCTACAGAGTCTGCCCACGGCGGTGACGACGATGATCAGCACGCAAACGCCGACTGCGGCAACCCGAATACTTTTGGGGCGGATGCGACGGGCGCATTGAGCCGCGGCCGCCCACATCACACAAAAAACAAGCATGGTGTGAGAGGATGGGAAGGAAGCGGCCAATTGACCCTCCTCCAGCACGGGACGATAGTTGATCACCACTACCTCAAAGAAAACGTAGAGAGCGGCCATCACCGCCAAAAAGGCGGCAGTGATCCACAAATCGCCATCCAGTTTTAAAAGACTTTTACACTTGATCAGTCGCACCAGCGCCAACAAGGCAATGCCGCCCACGGCGGCCAATGCCACCAGACCCAAAGCTTCGGTGATCTCATACCACAAGGCGCTCTCGCCCAAAGTGTTCCAGACCTTGAAATTGATCCCCGCAAAGCCGATCACACTGTTTTGCGGCCCCACGGGCTGTCGATCGTAGGTAAGCAACATTGCCACCAGCGCGCCAAAGGCCGCCAGCAACAATGCCGCCAAAATATAAAGTATATTGGTTTTCTTTTTCATTTTACAATTCCTTTTCTTATTTATATTCTGCGTAGGCAATCACAGGGCAATGATCGCTCATTTCCAACAGCTCGCCCGACTCGGTCGTCCAGGCGTTACTGTCCTTAACGTAACGGGTGCAATTCATAGACAGGGTGTTGACGTATACAAAATCCACACCGCTACCGCCGTCCGCTTCCTCCGCCACAGAAGACGAAGGCTGGAAAATGCCTGCCTGCAGTTCCTGCAAATGGGGCTCCTCAAACTCACCGCAATTATAGTCACCGGTGGCAAAGAGCGGTGTAGCCTGCACGGTGCTTTCCCAAAAATCGGCCAATTCCTTGGCCTCGTCCAAACGTTGAACGTCTCCATATTCCGGATTCCAGCTGGGGTCAATGGAAAAATGGGTGTTGGTCATATAGATCTCCCGATTGCTCTTCCGATCCTTTAGCTTTACCCATTGATAATACCGATTGCTGTCCTCAAAAAACTCATAGCAACCGCTGTCCAAAAATTCAAAGCGGTCCTTACGGTACAAAATCATCAAACCGGCGGCAATGCCCATACGGGTATAGGCGCTGTCCTCCTCCTGAGTCAGGATTCGGATATTATATACGGAAGAAAGGCCGTCGGCCATAGCCTTGACCCAATTATAACCGTCGGACTCGGAAACCTCCTGCAGGCCAACCAGATCACAATTCTTCTCTAAAATATAATCAACCACCAGCGGTGCCCGTTCTGACGGCTCGGCAAAACCCGTCTGATGGGTGTCCCAGGACAATACGTTAAAGCTCATACAAGAAACCGACACGCCCGTTCCCTCCCCACCGGGACGGAACTCTGTGACGTAATCGGGCTGTGCCCCATTCGGTTGTGTTTGCCCGGTCTGCCCATTCTCTGCCGGAACGGCGCAACCGCCCAGCAATAGAAGGCAGAGCAGCAGCGCAATGATGCGTCTCATCCTTGATACCTCTTTACCTATTTATATATAAAGTTCCTTCAAAGGGATTGCCTGTGGCACCCTTTTGCAAAAACAGCGAAGAGCGTGATGCTCTTCGCTGTTTGAATCTAAAATTTACAGATACTCGTTGGTGCAGCGGGCAACAACCGCATAGTGGTCGCTGGGACAATACTGAACGTTTCTCTTGTCCACGTCGCCCTTGGTAACGCCGTCGGGCTCGTAGGTCTCGTTACAGCGAATGTACTGATAGCAACCCTGAACTTCGCCGTTGATGTATACAAAGTCAATGGAGGAGTTTGCATTGGACTTGTTGGAAACGTCACGGCTGGAAACGAATTTACCCTTGTTCAAAGCCTGATAGGCGGTGGTGGAGGTGTTGTGGTTATAGTCGCCGGTAGCGTAGAGCGCCATTCCATCCTCACACTGGGTGTTCCAGAAGTTGTAGAGCTCGTTGGCCTGACCCAAACGGATGTTATCACCGGCGGCAACGTCACCGGGGGTACCGGGGTTAATGGACATATGGGTGTTGGTCATAACGATGGTAATAGCCTCTTGCTTATCGTAGAGCTTAACCCACTGGAAGTGACGGCCGGAGTCGTTGGAGTAAACCTTGGCGCCGCTGTCCTTAAGCTCAAAACGGTCCTTCTTCCAGAAGATGATCAAACCGGAACCGATGGTCAGTTTGGTGACAGCAACGGTGGAGCCGGGCTGATCCTTCTCATCCAGCAGCGTGCGGTAATCATATTTGCCGCTCAACTGATCGATCAGATAGGTGCACATATCCCAGTTCTGGGTGCTGGCACTGCCCTTGGTTACCTCCTGGGTACCCAACAGATCGGGATCGTAGATGTTGATGGTGTCAACAATCCAAGGAGCGCGAGTCTCGGGACTGGCATAACCGGTGTAGTGAGTATCCCACTCCAGAACGTTGAAGGACATACAAGTGGTGTTATAATCCTCGTATTCTTCATCGCTCACGGGCTCGTCAACGGGGGTATCGCCCGCGTTGTTCTCACCATCAGCATTTTCGCCTCCGGCGTTCTCACTCTCGTCGTTCCCACCCCCGGCATTTTCACTTCCGGTGTTCTCATCTTCGGTATTTTCACTTCCGGCGTTGGGATCCTCCTCAACAGGGGCATCGACGTAGATCGTCTTGTTGCCGACCTCTTTGGTTTCGGTGATATCCTCGTACAGCTTGGATACCTCAATCAGGTCGCCGGTGTATTTGCCATCATTGTAGCTCTGACCGGCGCAAGCAGACAGCAGGCTGGCCATCATTACAACGACGAGACAAAGTGCAATGATCTTATGATTTCTTCTCATAATCATTCGCTCCTTCCACGAGTTCATAATGTTACAGAATTATTATATATTATAATTACTAAAAAAGCAACAAATAATTTGCGTTTTTACAAATATTTTTATACAAAAGAGAAAGAGGCGTGCTTCCACGCCTCTTTCAAAAAAATCAATTTACAGCCGTCAGATAGAACTGGAAAGCGGTGTATTCGGGCAAACGGACGTTGGCTACGGGGATACCCAGCTTGGCCAGTGCCTGACCGGAGACGGGATGGGCAGGGGCGCCCTCCCCTTCAATGCGATACATCTTTTGAGGATCCAGACCCTTGACACGCACAAAAAGCTGAATGTCGTGGGTGGAGGGCTTGAGCATTACGGCGTTGGCCAGCGCCGTGTTCTTATCCTTGGAAACAAAGTTCCAGGTGGTCATATATTCGTCGTCAAAGGGACCGCTGACACGGTAGTAATCGCCGTTATAAATCAGGGGCTGATATTTACGGTAAAGATCGCTTTGCTCCTTACAGAAGGCCTTGTCCTCCTCGCTCATCGCCGTGGTGTCCAGTTCGTAGCCGAAGGAACCGCTCATTGCCACCACACTGCGGGTGTGGAAGGAGGCGGGGCGCTTGGTACGGATGTTGGGAGAAACGGAGATATGGGAGCCCACGGAAGAGATGGGATAGAAGAAGGAGGTGCCGTATTGGATGAACAGACGGTCAATGGCGTCGGTATTATCCGAAGCCCAGATCTGGGGCTGATAATACAGCATAGCCGCATCAAAGCGCCCGCCGCCACCCGAACAGCCCTCAAAGAGGATGTCGGGATGAGCCCACATAATACCGTCCATTACCCGATACAGGCCCAACACGAAGCGATGGAACACCTCTCCCTGCCGCTCGGCGGGCAAGGCCAGAGAATAAACGTCGGTGAGCACACGGTTGAAATCCCATTTTACGTATTCAATGTTGGCGCTGTCCAGCACGTCGTTGACCACTTTGATAATATAGTCCTGTACGTCCTCTCTGGAAAAGTCCAGCAACAGCTGATGACGGCCCAATGCCGGAGCACGGCCGGGAATGGCGATGGCCCACTCGGGATGAGCGCGGTAGAGATCGGAGTCGGGGCTGATCATTTCCGGCTCAAACCACAGGCCGAATTTGAGACCCAATTCATTGACACGGCGCACCACGTCGGAAAGGGTGCCGCCCATCTTTTTCTCGTTGACAAACCAATCGCCCAAACCACTGCGATCGTTGTCACGCTTACCAAACCAACCGTCGTCCAGCACCAGCAGATCCACACCCATTTTGACCGCTTCTCTGCCGATGTCCACGATTTTGTCTCCGTCAAACTCCATATGGGTGGCTTCCCAGTTGTTGACCAGCACGGGACGGGGCAATTTCATATATTTGGAGGGGCACAGATTTTCACGGTAGATATCGTGGAAATTGTGGGAAAGAGCGGTAAGACCGTTGGCGCTGAAGGACAGCACCACCTCGGGAGCAAAGAAGCTGCGCTCGTCGGACAGCTCCCAATCAAACTGACGAGGATGGATGCCCAACACCACACGGGTATCGTTATAGGAGCTCTTTTGCGCTTCGAAGAGGAAATTGCCGCTGTACATAAAGGACAGACCGTAGCAGTCGCCCGCATCCTCGGTGGCGCCACGCTCACAGACTACCAGAGAATTGTTTTCGTAATGGGAGGTCTCGCCACGGGTGGAGCCAAATTGGAGCACGCCGCGATTGATGGGCAGGCGTTCCATCTGGCGCTCACGGTTGTGATTGCCCCAGAAATGAATGACGTCCATATCCACTCCGCAAAAATCCAACGTGGCAGACATAATCCGGCGCAAATGGCCCTCAGTACCGGCGTTGTTGGTCACACGTACCGCACGGGTGATAACGTCCTTTTCCTCAAAAACGGCGTAATACAGCGTAACGCAGACCTCGCTGGCCGCATCCATCAGGCAGATCTCCAGACTCTGGGTGTTCTCCCCCTCAATGGCACGGACGCCGGGC
The DNA here is from genome assembly GCA_045541535.1 of Eubacteriales bacterium. Lineage (GTDB taxonomy): Bacteria > Bacillota > Clostridia > Oscillospirales > QAKW01 > Firm-08. The sequence continues at coordinate 4,931 of JAZQJG010000042.1, read as the reverse complement.
AGACCGGGCAGACGGTATTTACCCTCGTAGATCTTATGGCCGAAATATCTGCCGTCAAAGGCGTGTGAGCCGTTACCGTTCACAAATTCAATGGAGCCCACACGGAAATCACCCACACCGTCGGAAGCAAATTCCTGGGGCAGATTATCCAGACAATAATCGTTTCTCGGCTCTACGTCGGCGGGCACGGTGGTGAAGGAACGGGTACGGGTCACCACGGCGTAGGAAAGATCCTCGTCGGCAATGCGACTGCCGTAGTAGGTGTGCAACAGATGACCGAATTCGGAGATCTTGATCTGATAGCTGGTGTTGCGGGTATGTAGAGTAAACGTCTTTTTCTCTTCGTTATAAATAATCATTTTATTAACCTTTCTGATAGATTTTACGGATTTTTCATCACTCCGGCCACATACACGGTACATATACCGGGATCATTTTAGAAATGATTTTTTCCATCTCCATAAGATCTACCCTTTTGTGTTTATATTATTATAGCACAGCAAAATACGCAGTTCAAGAAAAAAAGAGCCCGAAGGCTCCTTTTTCTTATCTTACTTTTAAGGCGCGGGTGGCGTTAAGAATCGCCAGCACCGAAACGCCCACGTCGGCAAAGCCGGCCAACCACATATTCTCATATCCCAGCAAGGCCAGTACCATCACCGCAAATTTGATGCCCAGAGCAAAAACAATGTTCTGGCGCACAATACTGCCGGTGCGTTTGGCCACGCCCATAACAGTGATCACACCGGTAGGCTTATCATCCATCAGCACCACGTCGGCCGCTTCAATGGCGGCGTCACTGCCCAGAGCGCCCATGGCAATACCGATATCGGCGCGGGCCAATACGGGAGCGTCGTTGATGCCGTCCCCAACAAAGGCCAGTTTACCATCGGTGTCAGCCAGCAGTTTTTCCACTACCTGCACCTTTCCCTCCGGCAACAGCTCGGTATGGACCTCGGCAATACCCAATTCGTCGGCCACGCTCTGCCCCACCTCGGCGCGGTCGCCCGTCAGCATAACGGTACGGATGCCTGCACGGTTAAGGCCGGCTACGGCGGTGACAGCATCCTCCTTGAGGCGGTCGGAGATCACGATATGTCCGGCATATTCTCCCTCCACTGCCACGTGGACGATAGTGCCCGCCTTGTGACAGTTGTGATAATCCACCCCGTGGGTCTCCATCAGCTTATGATTACCTACCAGCACCCGTTTACCATCTACCAAGGCGCTGACACCGTGACCGGACATCTCTTCAATTTCCCGCACACGGGTGGCATCTGCCCGTTTCCCGTAGGCGTGAAGCAAGGAGGCGGCGATCGGATGCAGGCTGCCGCTTTCGGCCAGGGCCGCATATTCCAACAAGGACTCCTCGTTGATCTGATGGGGATGAACGGCGGTTACCACGAACTCACCCCGTGTGAGGGTACCGGTTTTATCAAAGACCACCGTTTTAACGGAAGACAACGTTTCCAAAAAGTTGGCGCCCTTGATGAGAATACCCTTTTTACCGGCGCCGCCGATGCCGCCGAAAAAGGTAAGGGGCACGCTGATGACCAAAGCGCAAGGACAACTCACCACCAAAAAGATCAGCGCCTTGTGAATCCAATCAAACCAATTGCCCATAAAAATCGGCGGCACCAAAGCTACCAACAAGGCAGAAATTACCACCACGGGGGTATAATAACGGGCAAAACGGGTGATAAAGCTTTCGGTTTTGGCCTTATGAAGAGAAGAATTTTCCACCAATTCCATAATGCGGGTGGCGGTGGAGGCGGAAAAATCACGGGTTACCCGCACACGAAGCAGGCCGCTTTGATTGATGCAACCGCTGGCCACACTCTCACCCGCCGTGACGTCCACAGACAAAGATTCACCGGTAAGAGCAGAGCGATCCAATGACGAGCTACCCTCCACGATCTCACCGTCCAGCGGAATACGCTCGCCGGGGCGAATCACGATGACCTCCCCGACGCTGACTTCTTCCGGAGAGAGAGTCAAAACCTCCCCCGCCCGTTCCACGTTTGCCCGATCGGGTCGGATATCCATCAGAGCGGCAATGTTGCGGCGGCTGTTACCCACCGCAACTTTTTCAAAGAGCTCTCCCACACGGAAGAACAGCATTACGAAGACCGCCTCGGGATATTCCCCGATAATCAGGGCGCCCACGGTAGCCAACGCCATCAAAAATTTTTCATCAAAGATCTGTCCCCGCAAAATATTTTTGCCGGCGGTAAGCAAAATTTTGTGCCCACTGAAAAAATAGGGGATCAGGTACAACAATAATTCGGCCCAGACGGGTAACGAAAACAGCTTGCAGATCGCCACCGTCACCACGAAGATGCCGAGACAAATTAAAATATCTCTGCGTTCCCGCTTTTGTTTTGCACTCAGTTTCATAATACGATCGTACAGTCGGGCTCCACTTTTTTACAGATGGCCACTGCCTCCTTCATAATCTCGTCAAAGCGCTCGTCCTCTGCTTCAATCACCAGCTTTTGCGCCAAAAAGCTGATGGTGCATTCCTTCACACCGGGAATGTTGCGAATGCCCGCCTCCATTTTGGCGGCGCAATGGGCGCAATCCAAATCTTCCAAAATAAACGTTTTTCTCATAACTCTTACTCCTTATTCTTCAATATGTTCCATTCCCTGACCGAGAATGGTGCGTACGTGATCATCCGCCAAGGCGTAAATAACACTCTTACCCTCCTTGCGATAGCGCACCAGACGAGCGCTTTTCAACACTCGAAGCTGATGGGATATGGCAGAAACGCTCATTTCCAAAAGAGATGCGATGTCGCAAACGCACATCTCCGCCTCGAACAGTACGTGCAAAATCTTGATCCGGGTGGAATCCCCGAAAATTTTGTACAGCTCGGCCAGATCGTACAGCGATTCCTCTGCGGGCATCCTATCCCGTACCCGTTCCACCATGACGTCGTGGGCGTGGATAAATTCACAGGAGGGCAGTTTCATTATTTTCACCTCAACATTTGAATGATTGTTCAAATGTATTATAACACTTGCTTTTCTTTTGTCAAGATTATTCATAAATTTTATTTTAGATATTGTATTTTGCCAGCCATATTTATATAATTATAGATAAGTGAACGTAAAGGAGCGATAAGATGTTTAACCTTACGGCCTACGGCGTATTCTTCTCCCCGCATTTTAAAAAGAAAAGTCCCCTGCGCATTCTCTCGGACTATGAAATTGAGCTGTACTCTTCGGCAGAAGCAAACGGCTTTGTAGACGGCGAGAATTTTACCTATCCCAGCGGACAGGTATGCGTATTCCGCCCCGGACAACAACGGCAGAGTCAAGGAAAATTCAGTTGTTATTATCTCAAATTTTCCTGCGATCAGCCGGAGCTGTTGGAATATCTGGACAAGCTGCCTACCCGGATCCCCGTGGGAGACAATCAGGCGCTGTATCAGCTCTTTCACGATATTTTCAACGCCATGGCTCAAAAACAGCCGGGCTATAAGTTACAGGTATTTGGTAAGCTGAGTGAGATGGTGGCCCTGCTGTACGCCTACAGCCACACCGCCATTCCGTCAGGCGGAAAATACGCCGCCTATAATGCGGAGGTTTACGAGGCCGTCCGCTTTATGCAGGAGCATTTGGGGGAGCATATCACCCTGGAGGACGTGGCAGGCAGTGTTCATCTCAGCGCCAGCTTTTTCCACGTGGTTTTTAAAGAAATTATGCGCAAAACACCCCATCGCTATCTACTGGAATTGCGGCTCAGCAAGGCAAAAAACCTGTTGGTCAATTCCGAGTTGTCTCTGGCAGTGATCGCAGAGACCTGCGGGTTTGACAGTCAGGTGTATTTTAACTATATTATCAAAAAAGAGCTTGGCATCACGCCGAAAAAATATCGGGACGCCAATCGCAACCGTTATTATACCGTATAAAGGAGAAAAAAATATGCTTATCAGTGTACAAAACGGCGGCCTGAGCGGCAGCCCCAAGGAAATCTACAAGCTCATCAAGGACAGCGGCTTTGACGCAGTGGACTGGAACATTGATCACGCCTGGACCCGTGCCGACGTGTTGGAAAACGGCGTGAAAGCCAAATGCGTATTCACCGAGGATATGGAAACGGTGCTGGCCTATTGGAAGGAGCATCTGGATGCCATCCGTGAAAACGGACTGAAGATCGGACAGGCTCACGCTCCTTTTCCTGCCTATACCCTCTCCTACAACGGCCGTCATCCCGATTTTCTGGACTATGCCATTGAGGTATATAAAAAGTGTATTCTGCTCTGTCACGAAGCGAACTGTCCCTATCTGGTCATCCACGGTATTTCCCGCAGACGGGGACTGGAGCATCCCACGGTGGAAGAGCAGGATGCCCTGAACGCCAAGCTGTACGAAAGTCTGATCCCCACCCTGTTGGAGACCAACGTAACGGTATGTCTGGAAAATCTGTTTACCGGTGATCCCCATCAACTGCGGGTCAGCGGTCATTGCTCCGAGGCCCAAAAGGCGGCCGATTTCATTGATGCTCTGAACGCCAAGGCGGGCAAGGAATGCTTCGGTCTGTGTCTGGACACGGGCCATCTGTATCTGCTCCATATTGATTTTACCTATTATATCACAACCCTTGGCAAGCGCATCAAGGCTCTGCATCTCCACGACAACGACGGCACCGGCGACAGCCATCTGGCCCCCTATGCCGCCAGCCTCCCTTGGGAGGAGCTGCTGGAGGCGCTGAAGGCCGTGGGCTATAACGGCACCTTGAACTTTGAAACCTTTGCTCAGGTACTCCCCTCCCGGATTCCTCCGGCGCTGGTGCCGGAATTTCTGCGGCATATCGCCGCCATTGGCCGCTACTTTGCCACGCGGCTGGAAGAATAGTTTTAAAAACAAAAACGACCGAGAAAACCCTGTGGTTTTTGGGGGGTTTTTTTTTTTTTTATAGAGAAA
>JAZQJG010000041.1:0-6470 GCA_045541535.1 Eubacteriales bacterium | reverse complement strand
ACGCCGTCTGCCTGCCCAGAAACGCCGTAGGCACCATCGTAAAATAATTGAAATATTAAAACACCCTTAAAAATCGTGCGTTGTGAACACAACGGACGAATTTTTACCATAATATGCCCCTTTGGGGCGTTTGTCTTGTTGCCCTCGGCAATATATCACATTTCCGACAGGAAATATATCATATTACCGTCAGGTAATATATCATTGGGAGTTGCGATAATCCCTTATCGCAACCCCCTTACGGGTGTCTTTTTTTATGCGAAATTCGGAATTAAGGAAACGTTCCCGGGCTTTCTGTATACCTTTAACAAAAAAGGCCCACGTTTTTACAAATCTCCCCCGCCATCCTTGTGCACTCTGTCGCCTTGCGCTGTGATTTGATATATAGTATAATGAAATAAAGAAGTACCTTTTTAGGTGTGTACGTTGTAGAAAGCAGAAAGGATGGTGAGACCCGTGAACAGTGAGCTCTCGGCAGAACAGCTGCCCGGTTGCCCGATTGCGGGCCGCCAATATTCCTAAAGAATAGCACCCGCTGTTCTGCCTCCTGAAAAATCATCACTTTTAAAGGAGGTCTATATGAAGAAACGAACAATTATTGCTGTCAGTTGGTGTATTCTGTGCATAATGATGCTTTCTTGGACTGCTACCGCACAAGGCACAGAAGCACTTGCCCAAGAAACAATTTCGCAGCCATCAGAAGACTTTGACGTAGTTATGCCCGGAGAAGAGGGTGCTACGGTAATGAGTATTGCGAATCCGGTCAAGGCATATCTTGCAGTAAATACCTATTGTTATTTGTCACCCGACCCTTCCAACGGTCATTGTCTTGGCGTAATTGCAGAAAATACAAACGTATGGGTGGTGGAAAAGGCATGGTGTGCAGCCGACGGTTTTTATTACTACTACTGCGGATTTACCTATAACAACGCTTCCCACCGAGGGTATTTTCACGAAAACAACGTCTACCGAAACGGAAGTAAATATCTTCCCGCCAATATTGATGATGAAAGCAAACCGGCAAATATGAAGGAACAAATTTCCCTTGCCGGCACGGTGTATGCCGGCCCCGCAGAAACCTACGCTACCGTAGGCTCGGTCGGACAGGAAAGCATCAAACTCATCCGTACGGAAGGAGATTATAATTTTATTGAATATACCGTTACCTCTACCGGTAAACTGAAACGAGGGTTTTTACATTACTCAAAAATCACCGGCAGTTGGGCAGACCGCACGGCGAGCAATGCCTCGTTGAATGGAAAAACCTTCTACATCCGATATACTCCCAACCAACAATATTGGGGTACCTATAACGGCAACGGCGCAAATACCAGAATTCAGTTGCAAAGCTTTACCGGAAACACCAACCAGATCTTCAAATTCGTCTATGACAGTGAGCACAAATTCTTTTATATTCAACCCGCCGTAGCCTATGACGTAAACCGTCGGCTTGCGGTCCGTTGGGTCAGTGACACCGAGCACGCCGACCGATGGTGCTTTTTAAAGGATTCCGCCGTAATATTACGACAGCAATTCTGGGTCATTAAGATCAATGGATATTCCGACCGATACAAAATCGTTCCCCGCTCTTCCTACGGTACTATGACCCTTGCCTCCCGCAGCGGGTTTGTCAATCAATACTACACCTCTGCCTCAACCTCCAGCAATGACGTTTGGACGCTTGAGCCAACAAGCAAACATCTGGATATTAATTTCTACCATCAGGATGAGAGCAATTGGTGTTGGGTAGCCTCTGCCAAAATGGCCGCCAGTGCTGAAAATGCAACCAACTTAACAACGCAATCCAATGCTGTATATGCTATCAAACAAGCGATTGTAAATAACACCGGAACAATTATGGAGACGCGGCAAGCTGCCAACTATTTCATGCGGGGAAATATCAATGATACATACTTTGCAGAACGTGAAAATCAAATTTATTCCGAAGGAATCGCAAGAAGATTTATCCAAGAGAATCACGCAATTCTTTTAAATATGCAGCGAACCAGTTCATCAGGTACAGGACACGCTATTGTTTTAAAGGGATTTGCTTGGATAGATGCACAAAATATGCCCGCTTCGCCAGGGTTTTATTACTATTACTGTTTAGATCCCCTTGATTATTTGGCGAACGATCGTACAGTTGAATTGAACAAACTTATCGATGGATCATATGAAATGTATTCAACCAATTACCGCTGGCAACATACCATAACCTATACTACCACGTATAGCGGCCAAACAATTTCGTCGTAAGGAGGCGTTTGTAATGAAAAGATTTTGTTGTTTATTGTTGTGCTTCCTCGTTGTTTTGACTTTGATCATTCCCTGTGGGGCAGAAACGCAGGATTACCTATTTGTTCACAAAGATTCACCCATATACGATATCATAGAACAATGCGAACCGTTGGCTCGGAAGATCGTGACGGAATTTTATATGGAGAAATATTTTTTACCGGCGGGAGAAAAAACCGATCAGAGCAAGCTGACGCTGAGAATTGATCAAACTGCTCCCAGATATTCTTGGACGCCGCTGGACATTAAAGAGTTGTTGCTGGCGCCTGATCTTGGAGAATTTTTGGAGAAGCAAGAGGTCAGCCAGTATCTATTTCGTTGCGAATATGACGGGAAGCGGCTGAAGGACGTTTATTTACACCCGGACATATCCAACTATCACGTCGGCATCAAAACCTTTCCCAATTCGGTAGAGGACCGTCTGCTGGATAAAGATGATCTGCTTTCCGCTATAAAGGCGGCCGGTGCGGAGGAATACAGACCGATCTTTCAGTTTCACTATTGCCATATGTGCTTTGCCTTGGCAGAAAAAGACGGTCAACGGTATTTGCTGTACCTCCCCGTAGACGAAACCGACCCGCACGTGGCACCGCATGCGGCAGAGTACGCTGAATTTACAAAACAACAGCAAGAGCTGATCACCAAACAGATCTGGACGATCGACGAAGCCGTCACCTTTATGGAGGAACTGGAAAGTTATTCCCACACGCTGGGCAATGAAGAAAAGATTTACAGTGGCGGCACCGGGGAAACGGAAACACCCGAAAAAGAGAAGGCAACGATACCTCCCACCGCCCTCTGGATCGGCATCGGCGGCGGGATCGCCGTCGCCCTTGCCGTTACCCTTCTTCTGATTTTTAAAAAGAAAAGAGCATAACGAAAAAACACACCCGTACGGGTGTCTTTTTTATGCAGAATTAAAGAGCTTTTGCCCGCAGGGCAAAAGGTTTCCGACGTTATTCGTTTTTCGTTATTCGTTATTCGTTAAAACAGGCGCTTGTCCTATCGTAGGACAAGCGCCTGTTTTTTATACTTTAAAGCTGATGGTCTCCATCATAGTGGTAACGAAGGGCATAAAATATTTGTATGCCTCGGGCTCGGCAATGTAGGTGATAAAGTAGACTCTGGCATCCACCTTGACCACGTATTGCATAATGCGCAGCTTGGCGGTGGTCTCCTTCCCCTTCTCGTCCTTGGTGGTGCGGGTGGAGGAAAAGACGATCTTATAGGCCTCCCGATTGTCCAACAGCACCTCTTCCTTACTCTCCTCGGTAAAGCCGGCGAAGGTGGTGGGCAGGGAGCCGTAATAGGAAGCAAAGAATTCGGAAAATTCCTGCTCCTCTACCGTTTCGAAGGAAACGCTGATATTATCTCTGTATTTGTCGCCCAGACCCTCCTGGGGGGTGACGAAGGCGGCAATCTTTTTGTCCAGATCCACCTGCTTGGTCCAGCTTTGGGGATATTCCATCCGAAAGCCGATGGGAGAGGATTTGTAAAGATAAAAGCCCTTGTTGGTGGCCTGATTACAACCGGAAAGGAGCAACACCAGCACCAACAAAAGAAGTATGATGGTTTTTTTCATTTGTTTCACCCTTATACGTTTTTTCTTATGCTCTTTCCGTTTTGGAAAGAGCGGTCCCGGTATTTTAAATATAATTCATGGGGTTAACGGGGGTGCCGTTGTAACGGATCTCAAAGTGGAGATGGGGACCGGTGGAGTTACCGGTGGAGCCCGCCCGTCCGATCTGCTGACCCTTGGACACCTTTTGTCCCGATTGGACCATCAGGGTATTGAGATGGGCGTAATAGGTGACGAAACCGTTGTTGTGACGGATGCGCACCATCTTGCCGTAGCCGCCCGACCAGCCCGCATATTCCACGGTACCGCCGTCGGCGGCGTAGACCGCCTTGTTCAGGGTGCCGCCACGGATACACAGGTCAACGGCGCGGTGGCCGGAATAGCCGTACCAGCCGCAGGAAACGTAGGAGCCGGGCAAGGGATTGGTAAAGTTGCCGCTGGCCGTGCCGCTACCCTGGACGTAGTTGCCGGAGTAGTCGCTGCCGCCGGAGGAATAATACCGCTTTTTGGTGCCCACGTAAATGACCTTGTCCACCGGCTCACGGATGACCTTGGTGTCCACGATCTTTTTGCCCACCCGTTTGCCGTCCACGTAGGTAATCTCGGCCGTTACTTCCTTCAGGCCCTTTTTACCCTCGGTTTTGACCTTGGTGGTGTTGACGTACATAGAACTGTTTTTCTCACGCTTGACGCTGAAACCGATCTCGTCGGTGTAGACCTCGGTCTTCACCGTTTTGACCTGCAGATACAGCTCGGGGGCGGCAATGTTCAGCCGACGGCCGGCATAAATCTCCGTTTCCTTCACGCCGGGATTGAGCGCCTTGAGCTGGGCGGTGGTCATACCGAATTTTTCCGCCACGGTGGAGAGATAATCCCCCTCGGCGCAGGTATAATAGGCCGGCTGATCGCTGTCCGAATGGAACATAGAACGCAGTTCCTCCTCGGTTTTCAGCGTGTCGGCGGAAAACATACCCTTTTTGATGACCACGTTTTCCACAAACTCAATGCGGGAATTTTCCTCGTCACTCTCATAGGGTGCCTTCACCTCGTCCAGCACCTTCTGAATGGCGTCTCTGTCGGCGCAGGCGGCCTTCAGCTCGCCCTCAATGTACAAGCCGTAGTTGTTGCCCACCAGCTCGCTGACGGCGGAATATACGCCGGAATACAGATCCTCTTCACTGTCCAGCTTTTGCTTGGGGATCAGGCTGAGAGAATACTCGGCGGTGGTAGTGATGGCATAGCTCTCCCCCTCCAGATTCAGGGAGGACAGGGTGGGAGCGTCGCTCTTTTCATCCTCGGTGGCGTTGACCACCACGTTTTGCTGCTGATCGCTCTCCTCCTTGGTGGTGGGAGCGGCAGGCGCCGATTCGTCGTCTGCGGCGGTGGCGTTACGGTCCAGTTGCACCTGAATATCCGCCTCCACCTGATTGAGGATGCTGTGATACTCCTTCTCGCTGACCACATAGCCCACCACGTTATCGTTGATGGTGACCTCCAGAGCGATGGAGAAGAAATTGCTGACCACCAGCACGGCGGCAAAGCAGGCCAGACCGATGCAGGGGGCCCACCAGGAAAAGTCGTGCACGAAGCTGTGGGCGATCAGCGTGCCCAGCCGAACGGTGCCCCGCCCCAGCTTACAGCCGGAAGCAATGACCCATTCGCCCACGGCGCACACCCCGCGAAACCAGCCGCCGGTGATAAACCGCCACAGGGGAATGGCCACCAGACCCAGCACCTTTTCCACGTAAAAGCCCACGCCGTAAATGAGCACCAAGATCACCTTGATGACCATCCACAAGTTCATAAATATTCGATTGATGGGATTGGGATCCTTCATTGTCATTCCCGCTCTCATACAACACCTCGCAAAAGTTACAAATTGGTTACAAGCACCTCTCATTTTACCTTATATATAAAAAAATTGCAACCCTTTTTTCCCGGATGGAAAAAAGTTTACAATTTTATCTCAAAATAATAACGGCGGAGCACCTTGTCTTACCGACTACTGCAGGTACTCCGCCTTCAATGGATCTCCATATATTCCTTTGTCCTTATTTTAAATTTTGACCGGTATTTTTCATCCGGTGCTTTCGCCTGTGGATCCGTCCATTCATTATGAATTCATTATAAATTGTACATGGGAGTCATCCTCCGTTATTCAAAGCCTCAAACCAACGATTCATAACTTACCTGTGCATTGGACCGATTTCCTTTTCTGTAGAATGTGTGAAACGAAACTGCTTAAACCTTTGGACTCACCTCTTTCATTTTTTGTTCCTTCCGGTGGAAAACGGTTTCTCTTCCCGTCTCCCTGTTTGTCTTCCTCTCTCTTTCTGGTTTCATTGTAACAGATTTTTTCCCGTTTGCATAGTCCGCAAATTGCACAAAATAATTATGTAAACTTTGGGCACACTGCTATCAAATTTTATGATATAATAGTATATGTTGGGGTGTGTCTTTAAGCAGCGGAGGAGTATCCGAACCCGATTTTGACGGGCCGATTTTCACCTCAGCTGTGTTAAAATACTCGCCAATACACAAAGTATTGGCTGCGTTTTATGCCTTGCCGATGCAAAAATCGGCTCCGGCAAAATTC
>JAZQJG010000040.1:0-13509 GCA_045541535.1 Eubacteriales bacterium | reverse complement strand
CCAAGCGGTCTTAGGAAGACAAATAAGGCAGTCAACTCCTTGGCTCACAGAACGACATGGCTACGATCCGACTTTGTTTATGCGCGGAGCCCACAGCAAGTGTTAGTTTGTGCTTTAAAATATATCAGCGGCGATCGTTTTGCTTTCTTTTGTTATCTTACCGCACAGGGGAATTGAATCGGGTTTGTTGACTAATATAAAAAAACAAGGTATACTGAATATATAAAAATATACCGTAAGGAGTTGTAGATATATGAAACGGATGCAACGTTTGCTGGCGCTGGCGCTGTGCGTATTGTTGATCTGCGGCAGTGTTCCCATGGCCTTTGCCGCCCGGGATACCATTGCCGTAAGCGGCGTGGGGCGTAACCCGCATTTTGAGGGGCCGACGCTGTTGGGCGGTCAGGTGGCCCCCCGCTATTTTGCCGGCAGCGAAGGGCAAAATATCACCTATATCACCGATGCGGCCACCGCCACCGGTGTGATCCGTGGGGGTCTGCAGGCCCGTGATACGGAAATTGAACTGAATTATCAGGTGGGCTACGTCTTTCCCACGGAGCAGGCCGCCGCAGAGGCGGAGGCTGACAAGGTGATCAACGCCCTTTTTGAGGCGGCGCTGGAGGAAACCGATGATCCTGCCCAGGGCGATTATTTGCGGTATTGCTTTAATTTCTGGCAATATACCGGATCGTTGAGCATTTCGGGGAACAGCACCCGCCTGTCTGTGGTGCTGTTGCCCAACTATTTCACCACCGCCGCCCAAGAGGCAGAGCTCAACGAAGCGGTTGAAACGCTGGTCGCATCCTTTGGGTTTACCGCCGAGACCGACGAGCTGGAAAAGATTCGCACCATTTACGATTACATCACGGCCAACGTTACCTATGATCACACCAATCTGGAAAACGAGGCCTATATTCTCAAGTTTTCCGCCTATGCGGCCCTGATGCACAAAACCGCCGTTTGCGAGGGCTATGCCCTGCTCTTTTACCGTCTGGCGGAGGAGTGCGGGCTGGATTGCCGTGTGGTCACCGGTATCGGCGGCGCCGGGGCGGATACGGAAAACCACGCCTGGAACATCGTAAAGGTGGGGGAGACCTATTATTACGTGGATGCCACCTGGGATGCGGGGGCGACCGACTATCGCTATTTTCTCAAGGGTGACAGCGATTTCGGCGCTCATATCAATTCCGAAAAGTTTGACGCCACCGAATTCCGCGCTCTTTATCCCATTGCCCAAAGCGGCTATGAGTTTGAGCAGAATGAAAACACCATCTATACCCACGGCAATTATAAATACACCGTGACGGACGGGGAAGCCACCATTGTGGAATATCTGGGAGAGGAGACCAATATCGTCGTTCCCGCCACTCTGGGCACGTGTCCTGTAAAATACGTGGGCAATGGGGTTTTTTACGGCAATGAGACCGTGGAGACCGTCACCTTCAGCGAGGGTATTTTGTCCCACGGCGGTACGGCGCTGGATTATTGCCCCAATCTGACGGCGGTGCATTATCCTTCTACGATGCAGGTGACGGCTTCCGTCAGCAACGGCTTTTCCAATGCCCCCACCACCTGCCCGAAATTGGCCACCATTACCGTGGCGGCGGGCAACCCCTATATGAAGGTGACAGACGGCATTTTGTATAATTATGATATGACCACCCTGTTGCTCTGCCCGTCGGCCAACGGCCTGACAGAGTACACCGTCCCCCAAGGGGTCACCCTCATCGCGCCCGAAGCCTTTTCCCGTCATAATACCTTAAAAAAGGTAGTGATGCCCGACAGCGTGATCACCATCGGCTCCCTTGCCTTTGTTGCCTCCTATGCGCTGGAGGAAGCGGCCATCCCCAAAAACTGTGAGTATATCGGTCAGTACGTTTACGGCGAAACCAAGGTGACCTCCATCCATATTCCCGCTTCTCTTACCAACATTCGTTTATATGCCTTTAACCATTGCGATCCCACCGACATTACGGTGGATGCCGGCAACCCCTATTATAAAGTGACAAACGGCGTGCTGTACGGCGGTACCCGCGCCATCCGCAGTGAGGTGGACACCGTCGGTACGGTCACGTTGCCCGAAGGCATTGAGGAGATGGATGACGGTATTTTCAGCGAGTGCAAAGGGATTACCGAAATTCGTCTGCCCTCCACGCTGAAGCTCATCGGGCAGAGCGCCTTTTCCGAGTGTGACGCCTTGACCCATCTGACCGTTCCCGAAGGGGTTACCCAAATCGGTCAGGGCGCCTTTGGCAGTTGCGACAATCTGGTCAGTATCATTATTCCCGACAGCTTGGAAACCTTTGGGGGATATTTGTTCCATCCCCACAATCACGCCACCGTCTACGGCGGTGAGCCTGCCCAACGGGTGGCCTGGTCCGGCGGACTGAACTACAAGCCCTTGGCAGCATTTGTTTGCTTCAGCGGCCACAACCTGCAGGAAACGGTCACCGAGGATGATAATTATCATCGTGTTTATCATTACGCCTGCGCCACTTGCGGCGGTCGCACTATGGAGTACAGTCACCGCTACCGCCAGATTTCCGAAGCGGTGCTCACCCTCTCCTTTACCGAGGCCGTCTATACGGGCAGTCCCATCCGTCCCACCGTCCTCAGCGTGACGTATGAGGGCAAAGCTCTGGTGGAAAAGGTGGATTACGAGTTAACCTCCACCGATTTGTCTGCCACCGACGCAGGAAAATACAGCGTGGGTATCAGGGGTATCGGGGAATACCGTGGCATTAACTCCAAACAGTATACCATTCTTCAGGCTGACATTGCTTCGGCCAACGTGCAGATCGTGGGCAGCGATTTTGTGTACGAGGGCAAACCGGTAAATCCGGACTTTACCGTTATCTGGGGCGGCGCCGAATTGGTGCGCTATGAGGACTACGGCTTCCGCTTTGAAAACAACGATGCCGAAGGCACCGCCACCCTGGTGGTCTACGGTAACCAAAACTTTACGGGCGAGGTGCGTAAGACCTTCGTCATCGGTGAGCACGAACACAATTACCGCCCCACCGAGGTGGATGGTAATACCCATCGGGGAGAATGTGTCTGCGGCCGCACCACCGCTGTCCTGCCCCATACTTGGGACAGCGATTGCGACTACTACTGTAACGACTGCTATTATCACCGTGAGGTGGAGCATCCCTGGTCGGATACATGGAGCAACGGCGTGTTCAATCACTACCGTATGTGCACCGCTTGCGGGGAGGTCACCGATTACGGCCCCCATAGCGGCGGCACCGCCACCTGCGCCTCCGCCGCCGTGTGTGACGTTTGTCATCTGGCGTATGGCGATCCCGCTCCCCACGATTGGGATATGACCGCTTGGAAGAGTGATGGGCAATATCATTATCATCCCTGCAAAAATTGCTCGGCCGGCACCGGCCACGCCCTTCATCAGGGCGGCCTGTCCACCTGTACCCAAGGGGGATGCTGCGCCGATTGCGGCGAGGTGTATCTGGACGTAATTCCCCATTCCTACGGGAATGCGTGGACGGTGATCACCGCCGACGGTCACGCCGTGGAATGTACGGCCTGCGGTAAGGACGACGCCCTGCAACCCCATACCTACGATGCACAGGGCTATTGCAGTGCCTGCGGCTACGATTCCGGCGTGCGTCCCGCTCCCATCACCAATCCCTTCACCGACGTGAGCAAAAAGAATTGGTTTTACAAGGCAGTCACCTTCGCTGTGAGTAACAATCTGTTCTCCGGCCTCACCGCCACCGAATTCGGACCCAACGATAATATGACCCGCGGTATGTTCGTTACCGTCTTGGGTCGATTGCACGGGGTCAGCGTGAGCAAAAAGGTGAGCACTCGGTTTACCGACGTGGCAAAGGGCAAGTTCTACACCGGCTACGTCAAATGGGCCAACGATAACGGCATCGTCTCCGGCCTGACCGACACCACCTTCGGCCCCGAGGCTAACATCAATCGGGAACAGATCTGCGCTATGATGGTGCGGTATTGCAGTTTTGCAAAGATCACTTTGGAGAAGAAAAACGCCGCCATCACCTTTAAGGATGGGGCAAATATCTCCAAATTCGCCCGCTCCGCCGTCAAGGCCTGCCAGCAGGGCGGCATCGTCAACGGCGAAAAAGTATCAGGTGGCTATAACTTCCGACCGAAGGGGAACGCTACTCGCGCCGAGGTTGCCACCATTATGATGAATTTTGCAAAATCTTATAAATAAGCATTAAACAAAAAACAAGGACTTGCTACCGAAAGGTGCAAGTCCTTGTTTTTAATGATGTTTGCGGCTTCGCCGCAAAATGATGCACCGACTTCGTCGGCATGAAGTATGCGATTTTACGCAGGGCACAAAATCGCAAATGATGCACCAAAACCACCCTGCGGTTTTGGCATTAAGGAAACCTTTTGGGCGGAGCCCAAAAGCTCATTGAAATGGATTGCGCACCAACCCGGTGCGGTAAGATAACAAAAGAAAGCAGAATGACCTCCCTTTTGCGTAGCAAAGGGGAGGGGGACCGCTTGCGGTGGAGGGGGCTGTAGATAGAGACATCCCAACCACACCCAATTCCCAAAGTCACCAATAAAAAAGAGCTTTTCCCTCGGGGAAAAGCTCTTTTGATGTTATTGAATGCCGAATTTCAGGACGTTTTCCACCTCGGTTTTGGCGTAGTTGGAAAGCTTGGCCATACAGGTGGCGGTGTTGTAGGTATTGGAATAGATGGATTCAAAGAAGCGGGTGGTGGAGCCGCCCTTCTTTTGCAGCTCGCCCAGACCGGCGCCGATACCCATTCGGCCGTTCACCTGACCGTAGTTGTAATATTCAACCACCTGCTCGTGAGTCCATTTGGACACGTGGCGCAGGTTGTCAAATTCCGCCTCGGTAAAGCGATTGACCCACAGATTCATAAAGACCACGGCGGCGGTGCGGTTGGATTCATTGTTGGTTTTGCGGGGAATACCGATGCCGTCACCGGGGACCTCTACCTGATTGATACCGTTTTTGTTCTTTTCATTCTTGGGGAAGGGTACCCAGAAGTACTCGTTGTTAAGGGTGGCGCCGCCGGCTGCCTCCAGATCCAGACCGCCGTTACTGGAAAACATAGCGCATACGGCAGTTTTGTGAGTGCCGTAGAGCATACTGTAGCCGTCACCGGAATAGAACTGACCGCCGGCATCGGCTACACCCTCCAGCCAAAGAAAGGCTTCCTTTACTTCAGCGGTGTCAAAGTTGTTTTTGATGTTGCCGTTGGGATCGTTGTTGTCAATCTCAAAGGCCGACAGACCGTTGGTGTTGGGCCATACCCACCAGCAACCGCTGGTAACGTAGCCGTATACCTTTTTGCCGGTGGAATCGGTCTTGGGCAGGCTGGTCATCAATTGTTTAAAGGTGGTCCAGTTCCACTGGCCTTTCTTAAATTGTTCATAAGGGTCGGGCAGACCGGCGTTTTTGATCAGGGTGCGGTTGTAGTTGAGTACGTCGGAGTGACCGTTGGGCCCCAGAATGATCTTTTTACCCTTCCAGGTGGTGTACTTGGTGATCAGGGGATCCAGACCGGGGTTGTCATCAAATTTGTCAAAATTGCAGAAGGGCTCCAGCGGGGCCAGGGTGTTGCAGATATAGGGAATGGAGGAGCCGTGAATGCCTACCAGATCAATGTCCTTGCCTGCGCTCATGGCCTGGAAGGGCTTGAGTACGTTGGCGCCGCCGGTGGAGCAACGCACGTATTTGATGGTGACGCCGTACAAACGCTTGAGCTCCTTGGCCCAGGTGTATTCGTCCACCGATTGATTGGAAGAATTGTAATAGGAAAAACGGGCGGCGTCCGAGCCGGTGTACATGGTCAGGGTCTTGCCCTTCAGATCGGCCAGCTTGCCCTTGGTAAAGCCGATGGCGTCCAGATCATAGGAAAGACCGGCATTGTGGTTATAGGTCTTGCTGGCCGCTACCAGCGGATTGCTCACCACCTCGGCTGTGGAGCCGGTATCGGAGCTGACGTTGTTGCCGCCGGAGGGGGTGGAGCCGGAGGACTGATTATTGGAGCCGCCACCACTATTAGCGTTATCATTGGTTGTGGTGTCGTTACTGCCGGCGCCGCCGTCGGTGCCGACGGTTTCGTTTCCGGTATCGGTGCCCGTATCGGTATCGGTACCCTCGGTATTGTCATTGTTGCCGGTGTCACCGGATACGGGGGCGTTGTTGCCGGTGATGAGGTCCCCATCCTCCTCGGAGGGACGGCAGGCGACCATCATACTCATGGCCATTGCCAAAACGATCATCAGGACCAGCAGATTTTTAAAACGTTTCACGGGATCACTTCCTTTACAGTATTTGTATAATGTAATTATGTCATATCCCTCGGGAAAGTGCAATACATAAATGTGTTATTTTTTTGCACTTTTTTGCGATTTTTTTCTTGAAAATTATGTTTTTTGGAAATTCGGTTTTGTTTTTTATACTTTTGTGCGGATTCATTGTACAATAAAACCCCGGTGAGCGTCTGGGGCGCTCACCGGGGTTATGATTCATTTACAGACTGCGGAGCAGGTCTCTTGCCTTGATGATGTCGGCGATCTGCTTTTCACCCTTGATCTCGCGCTCAATGGTGATATAGCCGTCATAGCCGTCCTTTTTCATCTGTGCCACAAGGGCGGGGAAGTCGGCCTTACCTTCGCCGACGGCCACCTCTTTACCCAGGTTGTTGCCGTCGGTGGGGAATACGCCGTCCTTGATGTGCATATCTTTGACGTATTTGCCGAAGGTGTTCCAACTATCCAGCGCATTGGCCATACCGTAGAGGATGACGTTAGCGGTGTCAAAGTTGATGCCCACGTTTCCGGTGCCGATGTCCTCAATGGCACGCAACAGGGTAACGGGAGTTTCCTGACCGGTCTCAAAGAGGAAGGTCAGATCCTGTTCCTTCATCTCACGGCAGAGATGGCGCAGGGCGCCGATGGTGCCGACGTAGTCGGGATCTCTGGGGTTGGTGGGCAGGAAGCCTACGTGGGTGGCGATATTCTTGGTGCCGATGGCCTTGGCAAAGGGGATAGCCTTGCGCAGGTCCTCCAGACGGGTGCCGCGGTAAGCGGCGGGCACCAGACCCAGAGTGACGGGACCGTAGGTAAAGTTCCATTCCTTGGGACCGGTCCAACCGGCCCACAGGGTGGATACTTCAATGCCGGTCTTTTCCTTGGCTTCCACGATCTTGGCGGCCATTTCCTCGGTGTAGAGGTCCATATCCCATACGGTGATCTGACAGCTCTGCAGATCCATAGCCTTGATCTCTTCAAATTTTGTTAAAACGTCAACGTCCTTTTTCAGTTGAAACAGTACACCTAAATTCATCATTACAAGCTCACTTTCTCGCCGTTTTTGGCGGCGCTTTCCAACAGTTTTTGCACCCGCAACACGCTCTTCATAGCGCTTTCGGGGGTGCTGACGGTATTTTCCTTGCCACGGATAACGGCGGCAAAATACTCTTGCTGTTCCTGCATACGCTTTTTCTTGGCGTAGTCTACCACGTAGCTTTCGCCGTCGTTGGGATAGACGGTGATGACGCCGGCGGTGTCGGAAACCACGGAGGCCTTTTCAAAGTTAACACGGTAACTCATAGAGAAGGGCCAACCGTCACTCATACCCCATTCGCCGATGGCGGTAACGATCTTGTCGGGATAGAAGAAGTTGGAGTGGATGGAACGGCAGGCGCATTCCTCATCGCCGGCCACGCTGGCGCTGACAGCCTCCGGCTCGCCGAAAATGAAGGGAATGATATCCACGTCGTGAATGTGCATATCAAAGGCGACGCCGCCCGAACGCTTAACGTCGGGGAACCAGCACTCGTAGCCCCATCTGGGCAGGGCGCTCAGACGGTCAAAATAGGCGGAACGGACCTTGCCGAAACGGCCGTCGTCCACCATGGCCTTCAGCTCCAGATACAGGGGCTCAAAGCGCAGACACATACCCACCATCAGCTTTTTGCCGGTGCGCCCTGCGGTGTCCAGCATTTTTTCACATTCCTCACGGGTCAGACCCATGGGCTTTTCGCACTGTACGTGACAGCCCTTCTCCAAAATCTTACAGGTATATTCGCAGTGAAGATAGGTGGGCAAGCAGATGTCCACGATGTCCGGCTGCTCGGTGTCGATCATTTCTTCCCAATCGGTGTAGGTGTGTACGCCCTCGGGCAACAAACTGTCACCGGTGTCAATGTTCATTTTCACCTTGCCGGTAAATTGCTCGGGGTTGATGTCGCAAACGGCTACCAGCTTGTCCTCACTTCCTGATGCCTCGCTGGCCTGATAGCCCCGCAGATGGCTCTTGGAAATGCCGCCGAAGCCGAGAATACAAATCTTCATCTCAAACTTCCTCCTTAAAATAGTTTATACCTTCAGTATAATGCCGCTTATCAAATAAAACAAGGGAATAAATTGCGAAAAATCTGCACTATTTTGCGATTTTAGCGATAGGCATTGGAACAATACGCAATTACGGCATAGTGATCGCTGGCGCAATATTGTATGTTGCGCTTGTCGGGATCGGGTTTGGGCATACCGGCGGGCTCATAGGTTTCGTTGCATCGCTCATATTTAAAACACTCTTGAATATCGCCGTTGATGAGCACGTGATCGATCCAGGAATCGGCGTTGGCGGAGCGGGAAAACTCACGAGAGGAAACGAACTTGCCCTTGGTCATATTGCCGAAGGCGGTGGTGCTGGTTCGGTGATTATAGTCACCGGTGGCATACAGGGCCATATCCTCTTTGCAGTTGACGTTCCAGAACTGGTAAAGTTCGTTGGCCTGTCGGGCGCGTAGGGCGTCACCGGCGGCAACGTCACCGGGGGTACCGGGGTTAATGGACATATGGGTGTTGGTCATCAAAATGGTGATCCGCTCCTCTTTATCGTAGAGCTTGACCCATTGAAAATGACGGCCGGAATCGTTGGTATACACGCGGGTACCGAAATCTTTGAGCTCAAAGCGATCTTTTTTCCAAAAAATCATCAGGCCCGAGGCCACGGTGTAATCGGCCACGGCCACCGTGCTGCCTGCTTTGCCCTTGGCATCCATCATACCCTTGAAGTCATATCCCATCTTGGAGAGATTGGTGGTCAGATAGGTGTACATATCGTAGTTTTCAACGTTGTTGATCTGCTTGATAACCTCCTGACAACCCAAAAGATCCGGTTTGTAATCCTTGATGGTATCTAAAATCCAGGGAGCGCGTACCGAGGGGTGGGAATAGGTGCCGCCGCCGCTGTTACAGGCCAATACATTAAAGGACATACAAGTGGTGGTATAGTCCTTGTAGTTCTCATCGTCAAAGACGGAGCCGGGTGCTTGCTCGGAGTCCTCGGGTTTCTCGGTGGGAGTGTTTTGCGTGGGCGTTTCGGGATCGGCGGGCGTTTCCGGCTTGTTGGTGTTGGGGGATTGGGTGTTGGGGTCGGTCGGGGTTTCCGGTGCCGGATCAACAGGGGCTTGAGGGGTGGGGTCGCCTTCGTTTTCAGGGGTCTGGTCCTCCGGCGTCTGGGTGATTTGCTCCCCTTGGGGCGGTTGATTGGTATTGGACGGAATGTTCTCCACCTCCGCCGGGGCGCAAGCGGTGAGCAACAATAACAGCATCAGGGTAAAAGCAACAAAACGCTTCATAAAGCTTCCTCCGTTTATATTTATAATGGATACTTTCATTGTATCACACCCTTTGCCAAAAAGAAAGAGAGAGAGGCAAAATTTGCCGGGTTTTCCTTGTAATTGTCACAATGTTGCGGTATAATACCATTAAAAAGAAAAAACACCCACTAAACTTTGAGATTTTGTGCGAAAAGGAGGAGAGCGCCGTGCGCTATGAAGCCCTGGAGTACAGCGACGATATTCTACCCATTATTTTCAGGGACGACACCCTGCTTTGCAACTATCACGAAATGTATTTGCACTGGCATGATGCGGTGGAGATCTTATATATCGTTCATGGAAAACTGCGTATTTTTAGCGGTAGCGAGCGTTCGGTAGCGGAGGCGGGGCAGGTGGTTTGTATCCATTCGGGGCACATGCATCTTTACGAATCTCTCAGCGAGCAATGTCGCTATTATTGTATCATTTTCCCTCGGAAGGCGTTGGACAGTCGGGCCCTGTATCAAAGTGCGCTGCCCCGTGTCACCGATGATGGGGAGGCCGTAGATTGGATGAAGCGTTTGGTGGAAACTTTGACGGAGCAGGCCGCATTTTACAAAGAAAAAGGGAAGGGGTTGCTCACGCAGCTTTACGTGCGATTGGCGCAAATCAGCGGAGAAGAACAATACGGAGAGGAGACCCGTCCCACTCCGGCGGTAAAAAAAGCGGTGGAATATCTGAACGATCATTATTATCATCCTTCGGTCAGCGTGGAAAAAGTGGCTGCTGCCGCGGGGGTCAGTCGCTATCATCTGTGTCATATTTTCAAAGAGGTTACCGGCAAGACGCTTTCCGGCTATTGGCAGGGTTTGCGATGTGATCGCGCCAAAAAGCTGTTGTCACAGGGCGCTTCGGTGGCCCAAGCTGCCGAGCAAAGCGGCTTTTCCTCCCAGAGCTATTTCTGCCGCGCTTATCAAAAGCATTTCGGCGTGTTACCCAGTAAGGACAGGAGGTAGGATATGCGTTACGAGGATCTTCGTTACAACGAGCGACCCTGGCCCCTGATCTTCCGCAAGGACACCCGTACCCAACAGATGCCGCCCATGCTGCTCCATTGGCATGAGGCGGTGGAGCTGTTGCTGATTCTGGAGGGGGAGGTGCAGGTGCAGAGCAATACCGAAACGGTGATTGCCCGTCCGGGAGAGATCGTCTGTATCCATTCCCACCATCTCCACGGCTATACCCCCGTGGGGAAAAAATGCACCTATTATTGCCTGATCCCCGCCCCCGAGCTGGTGGACTCCGCCTCTTTGTATCAAAGTCCCTTGCCCTTGGTGTGTCGGGACGAAGCGTGTGTTGCGCTCTACCGTCAGATAACACAGACGTTGGAGCAAGAGGAGAATTTTTACAGGGAACTGGCCACGGGACTGATGGTACAGCTCTACGTACGGCTGGTAAGCTGCGGCGGCGATCAGATGCCGGGCAACGATCGACGGATGACCGCTGCGGTAAAGGATGCGCTGGTCTATATCGGCGAGCATTATGCCGAGCCGCTGGACGTGGAGGGTATTGCCCATAGCGTGGGGGTCAGCCGCTATCATCTGTGTCATATTTTCAAAGAGGTTACCGGCAAGACTTTGTCCGGTTATTGGCAGAGCTTGCGTTGTGATCGCGCCAAAAAGCTGTTGGCACGGGGCGCATCGGTGGCCCAAGCCGCCGAGCAATGCGGATTCAGCTCGCCGGAGTATTTTACCAAGGTATATCAAAAGCATTTTTCCGTGTTACCCCGTCAGGATAAACGGTGAAAGGAAAGGTTGTTATGAGAGGAAGCACCGGTTTTGTAAAACCGTTATTTTTCATTTTGTTGGCGGTGATCGTGGTCATCGCTCTGGGCTTTGTGGGCGCCGATCTGATGGGCGGCGACAAGGATCTGGGAACGGCGGTGGACTTTACCGCCAAAACCGCCAC
Organism: Eubacteriales bacterium; assembly: GCA_045541535.1. Classification (GTDB taxonomy): domain Bacteria; phylum Bacillota; class Clostridia; order Oscillospirales; family QAKW01; genus Firm-08. Next base: position 1,951 of record JAZQJG010000040.1, on the reverse strand, counting down.
GGGGGAGGACTATACCCTTTCCTCCTATTACGGTAAGGGCGGTACGGCGCTGATCTTTTTTGATCGCGCCACCTCCGACGGTAAAACGCTGTTGACCAATCTGTCGGCCGCCAAAGCGGGCACCGACGTGCGCACCGTGCTGGTGGCCAAGGGAGAAACCGACGGCAAGGCGATCACCGCATATCTTGCGGAGCAGGGATTGAGTGTGGACGTGATCATTCCCGACGGCAAGGGGGAGGTTTGCGCCAAGTACAACGTCAGCGCTTGCCCCATTACCTATTTTATCAATGAGTCAGGCTCGGTGCGGGCAGTCAGCCTGTCCAGTCTCACCGCTTCGGCGGCGCAAAAATATATCGGTTATATTGCCGGCGCATAAAAATTGCTTGTATAAATATATATAATATGTTACAATAAACTATATTTTACCAGAAAGAGAGATCGCTATGTCTTATCAACATTACTCCGATATCACCGGCGCGCTGCAAAATTATGCAGATAAGTGTCTTGAGAATTTTGGAATTGATCCCGCTTTATACACCACCATGCAGGTCAAGCGGGGCCTGCGCGATCTGGACGGTCGCGGCGTTTTAACCGGACTTACCGAGATTTCGGAGATCAACGCTTATAAAAAGACCCCCGAGGGTCTGGTGCCTTGTGAGGGTGAGCTGTATTACCGCGGCATTCCCATTCGGGATCTGGTGCAGGGATTTAGCTCCGAGCGCCGCTTCGGTTTTGAGGAAACTATTTATCTGTTGCTTTTCGGCTCCTTGCCCAACGGTGGGGAGTTGGCAGAGTTTCGGGAGCTGTTGGCCTCCTATCGCACCCTGCCCACCAATTTCGTGCGGGACGTGGTGCTCAAGGCGCCCACGCCCGATATTATGAATACCATTGCCCGCAGTGTTTTAACGCTGTACGGCTATGATAACAATGCGCTGGATATCTCCCTGCCCAACGTATTGCGGCAATGTATTCAGCTCATCGCCACGCTGCCTCTGGTAGCCCTCTACGCCTACCACGCCTATATCCATTACGTGCAGGGCGGCAATCTCTATATCCGTCATCCCGACCCCGACAAATCCATTGCGGAGAATATTCTGTATCTGCTCCGTCCCGACGGACAGTATACCGAGCTGGAGGCCAGATTGTTGGATCTGGCGCTGGTGCTCCACGCCGAGCACGGCGGCGGTAACAATTCCACCTTCACCACCCACGTGGTTACCTCCTCGGGCACCGATACCTATTCCTGTATCGCCGCCTCTCTCTGCTCCCTCAAGGGCCCCCGCCACGGCGGCGCCAATATCAAGGTGGTGCAGATGTTTGACGACATCCGCGCCAACGTCAAGGATTGGGAAAACGAAGAGGAGATTTTGGCGTATCTTAATAAGATTCTGGAAAAGCAAGCCTTTGACGGTAGCGGTCTGATCTACGGTATGGGTCACGCCGTCTACTCCCTCAGCGACCCCCGAAGCGAGATCCTCAAGGAATACGTGCAGGATCTCTCCCGTGAAAAGGGAAGGGAAAAGGAATTTGCCCTGTATAGTAACGTGGCCCGTTTGGCGCCTATCGCCATCGGTAAAAAGCGGAAGGTGTACAAGGGTGTCAGCGCCAATGTGGACTTTTACAGCGGCTTTGCCTATTCAATGTTGGATCTGCCCAGCGAGCTGTATACCCCCCTCTTTGCCATCGGCCGTATCGTGGGCTGGAGCGCCCATCGGCTGGAGGAGCTTATCGGCGGCGGTAAGATCATCCGTCCCGCCTATGAAAACGTGGGGGCCCGTCATCCTTACGTTCCTATGGATAAACGCTAAACACTTAAGGTGACAAGAGTCGAACCCATTATGGTTTGGCGCAATGGCTTTTTCTGCCTTGCTTGTGTTCATTTTTGCAAGGCGCCAGCCTTGCTGCAAATTGCACACTTCACCTTTCAAAAAAATCCATTTGCGCGAAACTC
>JAZQJG010000039.1:0-6455 GCA_045541535.1 Eubacteriales bacterium | reverse complement strand
ACGGGCCGATTTTCACCTCAGCTGTGTTAAAATACTCGCCAATACACAAAGTATTGGCTGCGTTTTATGCCTTGCCGATGCAAAAATCGGCTCCGGCAAAATTCTGCGACCTGAAAGCGCAGAATTTTAAGAGATTTTTGGTGCAGAGGAGGAGACAAGGCTGACGCCTGCCGACGACGATAATCCAAAAAGCACCGAAATTATGCACTTTCAGGCGTGTTCGGATGCTCCTCCGTTGCTTAAGTTTTCTTTTTCAGGCACAGGGCAAAAGCCAGCAGTGCCCCAAGGGTAAACAGGCAAATAATGCTGATATAGGCCGCCGGTTGCTCCGGTCGCAGGAAAAAGGCGGGCAGCGTACCCACAAACAGCCCGAAGGTGGTCATTCCGAAGGCAAGCCCCGGCGCTCTGGGAAAACGGGAAACCAATATCCCCAGAGAAAGGGGCATCGTCATACTGAACAGGGCCACGCCCAACAGGGATACCACCATCCACCGATCCCCGAAAATCAGCAACGGCAAGGCCAGTGTCAGCGAAGCAAAGGCCGTAAAGCGGGCCCCCAGCCAATCCGCCAGATAGCCACCTGCCGCCTTGCCGATTCCCATAGTGACGAACAACAGCACCGTTTGCCACAGTTCTTTGTTCCAGGAGGTGGGGATGGCATAGGCGACGTAGGCCCGAGCCATCACCGACAAAACGGTGAGGAGTACCAACGCACCCGTTGAAATCGGTGCCGCAACATCAAAGCCCGGGGCCACGGCATCCCGCTTGTGAGTGGGAATGCACAGCATCAGCAAAACGGCCAGCACCATTCCCGCCCCGGGAATCCACACGGGGCAGGCGGCGCCTGCCAGCAATTGTCCCACGATGACGCCAATGGAGCCACCGCCCACGAACAAGCCGCTGGGCCCCATTTTGCCCTTGGCTCCGCACAAAGTGGCGCGGGCGCCCTCCACGTGCATCAACGCATTGCCGAGGGCCAACAACGGCAGACTCACCCAATGCCACGGTATCCACAGCGCCGCCAGCACCATCAGCCCTCCCAACGCCCCCATCGGCAAACGGGGAAAACGGTCGCAAAGCATCCCAAAGGCGCCTTGCGGCAAAAAGGCAAGGGCATCATACAACAGCGCAAAGCTCCACCACAACGGATCGGCCTTTACCCTGCTGAACAACCAGAAAAAGCAGGCCGTCTCCACCAAAAAATGGAGCAACGCCCACAGCGCACCCGTGGGGTGCGCAGACAGCTTTTGTTTCATTTCCTCGCCTCCCTTCGCCTCTTACAATGATCGTCAACAAAGAAACCGTACTAACAGTACGATTTCTGCCTTTGTCACTCCTTATACGACAAAAAAGGCAAAATTACTCACCCAAAAGATCAATTTGGCACATTTTCATGGTTTGGAGAGCGGCCAGATGGCTCTCGGGGGTGACACCGGCGCAAAGGTTGGCGTGGACCGAGATGGGAATTTCGGTAAAATAGGCCTTGAGCAACAGCGCGTTGGACACCACGCAGATATCGGTGCACAGTCCCAACAGCTCAATGGTAAAGTCCTCCTCCCCTGCCGCCTCGGCGATCAGGTTGGGCAGGTCCACCGAGCCGAAGGTGAATTTTTCCACCACGGTGTATTTCTTGCCCTCCAGCGCGGCGGCAACCTTGGGGGTCAAGCGCCAACCTTCAGTTCCCTCTATACAGTGGGGAACGGGCAGCTTGTTTCCTTCTGCCGTTTCCATATAATTTTCATAGTGGGTATCAAAGGTGACGAAGATCTCCCCGTCAAAACAGCGGATCTTTTCCGCCACGCCGTCCACAATAGCTTGGGCCTCCTTGGTGCCCAGGGCACCGTCCACAAAATCCCGTTGCATATCCACAACGATCAAAAACCGTTTCATACAATTTCCTTTCTAAAATAGGCTGTAAAACCAGAGGTTTACAGCCTATTTTTCTATTACATTTTTTCAGGGGCAGAGATATTCATCAGGGCCAAAGAATTCTTTAAGGTCTGACGGGCGGCGTAGCACAGGCCGATACGGGCGTTACGCAGTTCCCCTTCCTCTCCCTTGATGGGACAGCAATTGTAGAATTTATGGAAAGCCGCCGCCAAGCTCTCGCAATACGCAGTGATGCGGGAGGGCTCTCTGGCCTCGGCCGCCGAAACGATCTCCTGGGGCAGGGCGGCGATCTGACGGATCAGATCCTTCTCCGCATCGCTGACAAGCAGGGTGTAATCCGGCTGACCGCTGTAGGCAATGCCACTCTCGTCCAGATTGCGCAGAATGGAGCAGATACGGGCGTGAGCATACTGCACGTAGTAGAGGGGATTTTCGCTGTCCTGACGGGTGGCCAGGGCCAGATCAAAGTCCATAGTGGTATCGCTGGCGCGGCTGTTGAAGAAGAAACGGGCCGCATCCACGGGGATCTCCTCCAGCAAATCGGACAGGGTAATGCTCTTACCGGTACGCTTGCTCATACGGACGATCTCTCCGTCACGCATCAGACGTACCAATTGCATCAGCACGAACTGCAGGCGGTTTTCATCCAGTCCCAAGGCTCTCATGGCCGCCCAAAAGCGCAGGGTGTGCCCGTGATGGTCGGCGCCGAAGACGTCGATCACGCGGTCAAACTTTCTCTCCACAAACTTGTGACGGTGATAGGCAATGTCCACGGCAAAATAGGTGTAAAAGCCGTTGGCCTTGACCAAAACCTCGTCCTTTTCATAGCCATATTCGGTGGCCTTGAACCATTTGGCGCCTTCCTTTTCGTACAAAGCGCCCTTGTCCTCCAAGATGGCAACGGTTTCGGCCACGTAGCCGCTGTTGTGCAGGCGGCTCTCTCTAAACCACTCGTCATAGCTGATCTTATAACGGCCCAGATCCTCTTGCATTCTGGCAATATTCTTTTCCAGACCGAAGGCCACCATCTGGGCGGTAACGTCCTCTTCACTCAGGGATCCCGCCTCGGGATGGGTTTCGGCAAAGGTGGCGGCCAATCCCTTGATATCGTCGCCGTGATAGCCGTCCTCGGGAAACTCCATACTGTCCTCCCCGTGGAGCAACTGCTGTAAACGGACGTAAAGGGATTTGCCGAACAGGCTGACCTGATTGCCCGCATCGTTGACGTAAAACTCCCGATGAACGTCGGCGCCCGCCCAATCCAGCAGGGAGGCCAGACAGTCACCGATGATACCGCCACGGGCGTTGCCCATATGCATGGGGCCGGTGGGGTTGGCGGAAACGAATTCCACCATCACGCGCTCGCCGCCAAAATGACCGCTCTTACCGTAATCGGCGCCCATACCGTCCACGCTCTTCAGGATCATAGCGTAATAAGAGGGAGCCATCACAAAGTTGATAAAGCCGGCGCCGGCCACACTTACCTCCTGCACGTGGGGGATGCCCTGCAGTTTGGCCGCAACCGCCTCACCGATGGCGCGGGGGTTGGAACGGAACACACGGGCGTGCTTCATAGCAAAGTTGGTGGAAAAATCACCGTTTCTGGTATCCTTGGGGATCTCCACGTCAAAGGCGTCAAATTCCCCGGCAGGCAGGGCGCCCTCGGCCTGCAGCGCTTTGGCTGCCGACAGGATCTGCTCCCGCAGGGTGTTCATCATATAAGCAATGGGATTGTTCACTTTTCTTCCTCCAATTTCAGATTCATACGGATTTTGTGGATCATTTCACCGTTGGTGTATAGGGTGTAGAGCGCGTCCACCCGCCGACGGTCCTTTGAGACCTCCAGCAAATTGGTGCGCACACTCATACTCAACTCCCCGTAGGGGGTGGGATAAAGCAGTTTGGTTTCCTGCCCCGGGCAGAGCTCCAACAGATAATTCTGCCGGATCAGCACCCGTCGGGGCTCGATCTGGATACGCCGATCCTCAAACTGTACCAGACTTTTTCCCCCCCGCTCCAGCAGGGTGCCGGCGGCAGTGATCCGCTCGGGGGCCTCCCCCACCGGTGTCAGGGTCAGGCGGACGTTAATATTTTTCGATGTCAATTTCTTCTACCGCCTTTTCAATATCACGTCCCAAAAAGATCTTTGCCGTGTCGGCAAAATTCTCCGGCGCGTCGGAAACGAAAAACCGATGTTCCCCACCTGTTTCGGACAGCATCTGCTTTTCCTGCAACATAGTGCGCAGGCAACGGGCGGTCTCTGCCGCCGCATCGATCAGACGTACCTTGTCCCCCACGTAGGCGCCGATGGCGGCAGACAGTAAGGGATAATGGGTACAGCCCAGAATGATGGTATCGGCGCCGAAATCAATGGCCTCCTGCAGATAATGGGCCACGGCGGCACGGACGATGGGATCCAAGGGATCGATATGCCCGTTTTCCACCAAGGGAACGAACAAAGGACAGGGAATGCCCTTAACCTGCACCCGTGCATCCGTCGCCGTCAACAAATCGGCATAGGAGCCACTGCGAATGGTGGCCGGAGTTCCCAGCACCGCCACCCGCTTTTTTCGGGTTGCGGCAAGGGCCGCCTGTACAGCGGGCTCCACCACGCCGATGACCGGCCCGCCAAATTGCTCCCGCAGGGCGTTCAGTGCCACACTGGACACGGTACCGCAGGCCACCAAAATCGCCTTGGGTCGGTACTGCATCAAAAAGCGGGCGTCCTGCAGAGCGTATTTAATAATAGTATTTTTACTTCGTGTGCCATAGGGCACCCGACCGGTGTCACCAAAGTACACCACGTCCTCATGGGGCAGGCATTTTGCCAGCTCTTTTACCGCTGACAGGCCGCCCAGACCGCTGTCGAATACTCCCAGCATTATTCCAGACCTCTCTCCAATGCGCCTTCAATCAGCGCTTCCATACAAGCCTTACCCTCTATGCCGTAGGCCGCCATCAGCTTGGGATACATACTGATCACGGTGTGGCCGGGAATGGTGTTGATCTCGTTAAAGAGAATACCCTTTTTGGTGGCGAAAAAGTCCACACGGCTCATACCGGCGCAATCCAGAATCTTAAAGATCTTGGCGGCATAGCGGCGCAGCTCCTCCATCACGCTCTCCTCCAGACGGGCGGGAATAAAGAGGGCGGAGGTGTCGTCGTTATATTTTGCATCATAGCTGTAAAATTCGGCGGTGGGCGCGATCTCACCGGGATAGCTGACCACAGGGTCAAAGCGGCTTCCCAGCACCGCAACCTCCACCTCTTGCCCTTCAATAAAGGCTTCCACCACGATCTTAAAGTCGTGACGGGCGGCTTCCTTCAGGGCGGCGATCAGCTCGTCTCTGTTTTTGGCCTTGCCGATACCAACGGAGGAGCCGGCGGAACAGGGCTTGACAAACACGGGATACTCGCCCATTTCTTCCATCAAACGGTCGGCGGCGGCGCCCACGTCCTCTGCCACCTCTTTGGCAAAGCAATACGCCCACCTGGCCTGGGGAATACCGTATTTTTCACAGATCACCTTGGTGATCATCTTATCCATACAAATGGCGCCGCTGGTCATAGAACAGCCCACCTGGGGCAGACCCGCCATCTGGCACAGGGCGGCAATGGCGCCGTCCTCACCGTTTTTGCCGTGCATCACGGGGAATACCACGTCAAAGGACATCTGCTCCCCATCGGCAAACTGCAAACCGTGCAACGCCGTATCGGGAGAAAGCACGCAGGGGCGGTTGCTCTCCAGCCCCTCCCAGGAATAATCCGCCATCTCTTCCTTGGTGGCGGTGGTATACATCCAACGGCCGTCCTTGGTGACGCCCACAGTATGTACCTCATATTTTTCACGATCGATCTGACTTGTAACGTAAGCGGCAGAACGGCACGCAACCTCATATTCACTGCTTCTTCCGCCAAACACGACCAGTACCTTCTTCATACTTCTCTTCCCCTTCCAAACCAGTCTTATATCCGAATTCGTACAGTGCGCCGGACCGGCCCACTATAAAAGTATATAATATAACATTATAATTATATCTAAAGCGGAATGGAAAGTAAAGACCTTTTTCAAAAACTTGACTTTTCCCCCGCTTTGCCGTAAAATAAAACAAACGCCTCCTTAGTTAAATGGATATAACAAGCCCCTCCTAAGGGCTAGTTGTGGGTTCGATTCCCCCAGGGGGTGCCAGAAGCGGCGAGATAAATCTCGCCTAAAAGAAGAAAGAATAAAGAATAAATAAGAAATAATAAATGGATTGCAAAGCACCATGCCGCTTCTATTTTTTCTTTATTCTTTATTCTTTTTTATTTATTCTTTAAAAGGGAGATTTGAAAATGACTAAAGGAAACCCATTGCTCGACAAGTCCCTCCTCTTCGCTGCTCGCATCGTAAAACTCAACAAATACCTCACCAAAGAAAAACGCGAAACCGTAATTGCCAAACAAATTCTTCGCAGCGCCACCTCCATCGGTGCCAACGCCAATGAAGCGATCTACGGAATCAGCAAAGCGGATTTTATCGCCAAACTTCAAATTTCCTTAAAAGAAACCGCCGAAACAGAATA
>JAZQJG010000038.1:0-6762 GCA_045541535.1 Eubacteriales bacterium | reverse complement strand
ACGAGATGGCGGGCAAAATTTACAGGCAAAAACCGGTTGATCTCTACGGAGTACCGCCCAAACCCAACGGTTTTGCGAGCTTTCCTATTTACAGGGTGATTTTTTTGAAGGTCTTTTTGCCGCGTTTGACAACCTTGCCATCGGCAAAGGCGTCTTTGGGGAAGGTGGCGCGGAAGTCGGTGATCTTTTCACCGTCAACGCTGACACCGCCCTGCTCTACGGCACGTCTGCCCTCACTGCGGGTAGTCACCAAGCCACCCTTGACCAGAACGGAAATGATATCAATCACGCCGTCGGTAAAGTCCTCGTCGCTCAAAGCGGCGGAGGGCATATTAGCGGCGTCGCCTGCGCTGAAGATGGCACGGGCGGCAGTTTGCGCCTTGACGGCCTCTTCCTCACCGTGGACCAGCTTGGTCAGCTCATAGGCCAAAATCTCCTTGGCGGTGTTGAGCTGACTGCCCTCCCATGCGTCCATCTTGTCAATTTCTTCCAAGGGAAGGAAGGTGAGCATTCGGATACATTTGAGAACGTCGTCGTCCCCCACGTTTCTCCAATATTGATAGAAATCGTAGGGAGAGGTTTTGTTGGGATCCAGCCACACGGCGCCGCCGGCGGTCTTACCCATCTTTTTGCCCTCGGAATTGAGAAGCAAGGTAATGGTCATAGCATCGGCTTCCCCGCCCAGCTTGCGGCGAATGAGTTCTCGGCCGCCCAGCATATTGCTCCACTGATCGTCACCGCCGAACTGCAGATTACAGCCCAAGGTCTGATACATATGATAGAAGTCGTAGCTCTGCATGATCATATAGTTAAACTCAAGGAAGGACAGACCCTTCTCCATACGCTGCTTATAGCACTCGGCGCGCAACATATTATTAACGGAGAAGCAGGCGCCCACTTCCCGCAGCAGATCCACGTATTTCAGCTCCAACAGCCAATCGGCATTGTTGACCATAATGGCCTTACCCTCACCGAATTCAATAAAGCGCTCCATCTGCTTTTTAAAGCAATCGCAGTTGTGCTGGATGGTTTCCGCCGTCATCATAGAACGCATATCGGTGCGTCCCGAGGGATCACCGATATGGCCGGTGCCGCCGCCGATCAGGGCGATGGGACGGTTGCCCGCCTGCTGTAATCTCTTCATCAGGCAAAGGGCCATAAAGTGACCCACGTGCAAGCTGTCCGCCGTGGGGTCAAAGCCGATATAAAATACAGCCTTTCCGCTGTTGACAAGTTCTCTTACCTTTTCTTCGTCGGTCACCTGAGCAATGAGCCCTCTGGCCACCAATTCTTCATAAATTTGCATTGAGATAATCTCCTTTTACATCATTAAATTATATTATATTAATTTGGTTAATTTTTGTCAACCTTTGTTTTCCTTGACATTTTGATTTTCTTCATTTACAATAGCATTGATAGCAATGCCGTCAAGTGGCGTCTCGGACGTAAGCTGCGGGGTTTTTTCTTCCACGTTCAGCTCTTGACCGTTGCTGTCTTTTTTTATGTAAGCGCTTTTTATGTATATCCGCTTGCTCTCACTATCTGGAATACATTCAACAGCATAGAACACCTGCCCTGATATCTTTTGCGGTATCCGCCTCGGCCTCGGCCGCCATATCGCTCCGTCTGCAACCGTAAGGCAAGCAATCAAACGAAAAGCAGATCCTTTTGCTCCGTCGTGATCCGCAGTTGCGGAGAATTGACTTTGTAAAAGCATTTGCTTTTTTGGGTTGATTTAGGGGAGCAAATGGGATATAATAGTTGGGTAAAATATAAGGAGAGATGTTTTATGAGCAAATTTGCGCTGGTGCGCCGTTTGTTTTGGATCTTTTTTAAGATCGGCGCCTTTACCTTCGGCGGCGGATACGCCATGATTCCGCTGATCCAGAAGGAAGTGGTGGAAAACAACAAATGGATCACCGATGACGACATTCTGGATATTATTGCCATTGCCGAGTCTACCCCCGGGCCCATTGCCATCAATTCGGCCACCTTCGTGGGGTATAAGGTCGCCGGCTTTTGGGGCGGCGCCGCCGCCACCATGGGTGTGGTGCTCCCCTCTTTCGTGATCATTTTGGCCATTTCCTTTATTCTCAATCAGTTTCAAAACCTGAAGGCTGTGAAATACGCCTTTTTCGGCATCCGTGCCGGGGTGCTGGCCCTGCTGATCAAGGCACTGTGGAGTATGTACACCAAATGCCCCAAGGGTGCGGTGGCCTATATCATTATGGCGGCGGCCTTTGTGGCGGTGGCCGTATTTGATATCGGCGTGCTGTGGGTGATCCTGGGCTGTGCGGCCTGCGGTATCATCACCTCCCTGATCGCTGAAAGGAGGGCAAAAGCATGATCTTTTTAGAACTGTTTTTAACCTTCTTTATGATCGGCGCCTTTACGGTGGGCGGCGGATACGCCATGCTCCCCTTTATCCAATCCGAGGTATTGGCCAAGGGCTGGATGGAAAACGAGGTGCTCACCAACTTTATCGCCGTCAGCGAATCGACCCCCGGCCCCTTCGCCATCAACATTTCCACCTATATCGGCGCCGTGAAAGGCGGCGAAGTGTTGGGAATCGGCGGCAGCTTTTTAGGCTCCTTTTGCGCCACTATGGGCGTGGTGCTTCCTTCCTTTATCATCATTCTCATCGTGGCCCGTATCTTTGAGGCCTTTAAGGCCAATCGGTTCGTCAAGGGCGCTATGACCGGTCTGCGACCCGCCGTGGTAGGACTGATCGGAGCGGCGGTGCTGAGTGTGGCGCTGACGGTATTTTTCCCCGCAGGAATCAACGTAAAAGTCTTGACCGATATCGCCACCTATATTTCCCTGGGCACCTTTGGAGTGATGACGGTGCTGGCCTTTAAAAAGGTGCATCCCATCATCATTATCTGTATTTCCGCCGTGATCGGCATCGTGGCAGGCTATGCCTTACAATTACCCGTGTAAAAGAAAAGGACACCGTAAGGGAGATGCGATAAGGGATTATCGCATCTCCCAATGATATATTACCTGACGGTAATATGATATATTTCCTGTCGGAAATGTGATATATTGCAAGGCAATATGATATATGCCCCAAAGGGGCATATTATGGTAAAAAATCGTCCGTTGTGAACACAACGGACGATTTTTGTTCCTTCATATTTTCGAAGAAAATATATCATAGGCGAAGCCTATATCATACGGCTTTGCCGTATTTCATCCATTTGCTCTGCAAATGGATATCATTGTAGGTCGGGCTTATCCTTAAGCCCAACCTACCTATGGTGTGTCCTTTTGATTTATTGCATCATAGTGTCCAGCAGGGACGAAGCAAACAGATAGTTCATTTCCCGTTTGGGGTGATTGATGTAGTTTGCAAGCAACTCGGTGGTGTCCACCCCGAGGGCGGCCAGACGTTTCCATTTGGCATACACGTCGCAAACGGGAACGCCGTACTCTGCCGCCACAGCCTTGGCCCCATCGATATATTGGTCCAGCACCCCGGCGTTTTGCCGCTGGGCCACTTTCCCCGCAAATTCACGCAGATTTTCATACGGGATATGGCAACTGACCTGGGTATTTTGCATATTGGGGGTCATAAAGATCACCTCACTGCCGGCGGCCAGCAATTTTTCAAAGATGCCGGCAAGGGCGGTGGTATACCGATCCAGTTTATCAAGTCCCTGTGCATTATCGTTCAGACCGAAGCAAACCACCGTAAGATCGGGGTGATGACTTAAAACGTCCCGTTCCAGACGTTCCAGTGCGCGGGGCGCATTGTCCCCACTGATGCCTGCATTGATGATATTCACCGGACTCTCGGGAAAAAGCAGGGTGAGCATATCGTAGAGATATTTGTGATAGGCGCTGGATTTGTCAAACACGGTTTCAAGATTGCCGTCATTTTTGTAATACACCTCAAAGCAACCCTGGGTCACGCTGTCCCCCAAAAAGGCGATGGTGGGGGTGGGCTGGCCCTGACGGTCCCGCCCCTTGGCGGCCAGTTTTTCCATAATTGTCATTGTGGTACTCCTTATTCGGGCTTGGTTTCCAGCTTCAGCGGGAAGTCACCCAATTTATTGACCTTAAAGCCGTTTTGCTTGTACTCTTCGTAATCAAAAGCTTCCAGTTCGTCGATAGCCAGCTTGTGGAACTCGTAAAAATTGTGCCACCACTCATAGCCACTGCCCAGTTCGGCATTGAGATAAGCGTCGGCAATGTCACAGCCCATGGCGGGAGCTACGTAAAATGCGCCCATGGCCAGTACGTTGACCCCGTTACCGGTGATGGCGCGCAGGGCGGCGGGAACACTTTCTACCACGCCGGCGTGAACGTGAGGACATTTGCTGGCGGCAATATGAATCCCCATACCGGTGCCGCAGAACAACAGCGCTCTCTCAAACTCTCCTTCGCTGATCATAGACCCGGCCCGCAGACCCACGCGATGAAACATCAGATCGGTGTCGTCAGGATCGGAATCAGCCCGCACGCCTACGTCGGTAACCTCCCAGCCCTTGGCCTTCAGATGAGCGACCACCGCCTCCTTGAGGGGATAGCCGGCAAAATCGGCACCTACCAAAATTTGTTTGTTCTTTACGGTTTTCATTACAGTTCCTCCTGAATTGATTTATATTCCTCCGACGTAAGTCTGGAAAAGAAGCATTTGCGGCGCTCTCCCAATAAAGGCACATCCATTACACAACTATGGGTAAAGGTAAAGCCGCATTTTTCCTGTACCCGACGGCTCTTTTCATTCCCCTCGTAATAACCGCACCACAGAGCGGTATATCCCAACGTCTCAAAACAATAGGCAATAACAGCCGCCACTGCCTCCGGCATCAGGCCCCGGCCCCAATAGGGCACGCCTAACCAATAGCCCAGCTCCGCCTCTCCTGCCCCGCAGGGTTTGCCGACGTTGGGCGTTTTGATTCCGATAGCACCGACAACTCTGCCACTGACCCGATCCACCAGAGCAAAATTGTTCTCACCCCACAACACTTCACGGATGATCTTGCGGCTGTTCTCCACGTCGGTATGGGGTTGCCAGCCGGCGGCAGGACCCACCAACGGATCACGGGCCAATCGGTAAACGTCCCCTGCATCCGACTCCCGAAAAGGGCGCAACAGCAGGCGACGGGTTTGGATGGTCATAAATAACACCTCTTTTATTCATATTATCCTTTAAAAGGTGAAATGTCAATTGCAAAGTATATAATTTTATGATACAATGGTACAAGTTTTGCGAAAGGATGATGAAAATGGCAGGCCGTTTTTTCGGTGATAAATATTTTTACAAACGGATCATTGCCCTGATGCTGCCCATTATGATCCAGACCGGCATTACCAATTTTGTCAATATGCTGGACAATATTATGGTGGGTCGTGTGGGCACGGCAGAGATGACCGGTGTTGCCGTGAGCAACCAACTGCTCTTTGTATTCAATCTGTGCATCTTCGGCGCCATCAGCGGCGCGGGTATCTTCGGCGCCCAATTTTTCGGCAAAAAGGATCACGAAGGAGTGCGACACACCTTTCGCTTTAAGATGCTGTTTTGCTGTGCCTTGACGGTGCTGTGCATCGGCGCCTTTTTGCTGTGGGGAGAAAACCTGATCGGTCTGTATCTCAAGGGTGAAGGCAGTCCCGAGGAGATTGCCGCCACCCTGCATTATGCCAAGGAATATCTGAGCATTATGCTCATCGGTCTGCTCCCCTACACCATTGTGCAGTGCTATTCCGGCACCCTGCGGGAAACGGGGCAAACGGTGCTCCCCATGGTGGGCGGTGTGGTGGCCGTGCTGGTCAATCTGGTGGGCAACTATATCCTCATCTTCGGCCATTTCGGCGCCCCCCGTATGGGTGTGGCCGGCGCCGCCGTGGCCACAGTGGCCTCCCGCTTTGTAGAATTGGTTATAGTAACCGTATGGACCCGTTTGAAAGGCAAAGAAAATCCCTTTATTCTGGGAGCCTATCGTTCTATGTACGTGCCCCTGTCCCTCATCAAGCAGATCGCCATCAAGGGCCTGCCCCTGATGGCCAACGAGGTATTGTGGGCATCGGGCATTGCCACCCTTAACCAATGCTATTCGGTGAGAAGTCTGGAGGTGGTGGCCGCCAGCAACATTTCCCAAACCTTCTGGAACGTGTTCAGCGTCGCCTTTTTGGCGGTGGGCAGTGGTATCGGCATCGTTGTCGGACAGATGCTGGGCGCCGGTGAAACCAAGGAAGCCCGTCTGGCCGCCTCCCGCCTGATCACCTTCTCCATTTTGATCAGTGCAGTATTCGGCATCGCCTATGCCATCTCGGCCATCTGGATCCCCGAGGCCTATAACACCAGTGACAGCATTCGTCATATTGCCACCCGTATGATGCAGATCTCGGGTCTGACCATGCCGCTGGACGCCTGCGCCCACGCCTGTTATTTCACCCTGCGCTCGGGCGGTAAGACACTGATCACCTTTATTTTTGACAGCGGTTACGTGTGGCTGATCAATCTGCCGGTGGCCGCCCTGCTGATCTATTGTACCTCCCTGCCCATCCTGCCCCTGTATCTGATCTGTCAGTTGTTACTGATCATCAAAAGCGTGCTCGGCATCGCATTGGTGGCCAAGGGCAGTTGGGTCAGAAACATCGTGGCATAAACAAAAATCCGATTGGAAAACCAATCGGATTTTTCAGCGTGTCAAAGAACCCTCTTTGACACGCTGGCAGACTGCCAAAAAGGGCGTTGCATTTCGCTGATGCGATCTCGTCGGCGTACATGGGTACGGTAGAGAGCGTAGCGGCGGA
>JAZQJG010000037.1:0-10503 GCA_045541535.1 Eubacteriales bacterium | reverse complement strand
ACAAATTTTCAAGGAAAATTTGACCAAACCCATTGCAATGATTGTCGTGCAGAATTAAATTTGTATAATTTAATTCTGCATAGCCGATAAAAATCGGCTGTCGAAACGCTCCAGAGCGTTTCGCCATACTACAACCATTATCAACTGCGGAATTGTGCTCATAGCCCTGCTCGAACTCCCAAAAACCGTGAAAAAGACCTAAAAAATGGTTTGTGCGAATATAAAAAGCACAAACCATTTTTTCTTTTTGACAGTCTGTCAACATATTCCTATTTTACTGCACGGGTAGCCAAAAAGCAGGGCACGTGCATCCGATGCAAAAAGCCCTCGCCGTTGGTGTCCTCATACAAATGGGTCAGGCGGAAGCCCGCCTCCAGTTGGCCGCCCACCAGTTCCTCGGTGGTGTGGGAAAACTGCATACCGTCGCCACTCTGCTCCAGTTGCCGCCGATGGTCGGGGTTGGCGAGCGGATCAAAGGGCAGGGCGTTGACTACCCTTTTTTCCTCTTCATCAAACAAAAAGTTGATGCCGTTGTCCATACCGGCCAGCAACACGCCGCCCGCTTTCAGCACACGGTAGCACTCACGGAAAATGGGACCCATCTCCCGCACGTAACAGTTGGCCACGGGGTGAAAGATCAAATCAAAGGCTTCGTCCGCAAAGGGCAGGGGCTTGGTCATATCTCCACGCAGGATGGTGATGTCATACCCCTCCCGTTGGGCCACCGTCTTCTCGCTTTCCAATTGTTTTTGGGAATAGTCCAGCACGGTGCATTCCGCCCCCAGGGCCGCAAACAGCGGCATCTGCTGACCGCCGCCGGAAGCAAGTCCCAGCACTTTTTTCCCTTGCAGGGGGCCAAACCAATCCTTGGGCACCGGTTTGGTGGGGGTGAGAAACATCTGCCATATTCCCCGCTTGGCGTCCAGAAAGGTCTGATGGTCAATGGGCCTGCCCCATTGCCACCCCTCCTCCACCCAACGGTCAATGGTGGCGGCGTTAATATCTTGATAATTCATATTTTTTCCTCTTTTCTTTGATCCACACCACGCAAAAGGCTACGGCATCCACCAGAGCGGTGGTGGCGTCGGTGAGGGCGGTGACATAATCCAGAACGCTTACCGAATAGCCGATCCACAACAGCATATTGACCAGAATGTTCAGCCGTTGAAGATTGGGCCGCACCAGATAATGGCAACCAAAGGTATAGAGCACAGTGGCAAACACCGGCAACAGGCCGATCCATCCCCCATCGGTGGCAAAATTGACCGCCGTGCCGGCGCCGCCGATGAGCAGAGCAAAAAGCAGGGTGCGCCGTGGGGTCATCTTTTCAAATGCGGTGAGAAAATTCCGCAGGCTCCCGATGGCCAGCGTGATCAGGCCCCCGTACATTCCCAGAATCAGTTGAGTAATGCACAGCAGACCGCACTGCACCCCCTGCAGGATAAACACCCGCTTCCGGTCGGAAAGGATGCAGGCCGCGATCATACACAGGGCCGCCACCACCGACACGCCGTTGGCGGCCAGAAGTCTGGGGGAGGCAAAGATAGTTTGAATGTCGTGGATAAGAAGTTCGAACATAATTTCTCCCGATTTCCCTTTATTTTTCCTTGCGTCCGATGACGATGCCGCGGCGGCCACGTTCCTCCTGAACGAAGATGACGACAAAGGCCAGCAGGTCAATCAGCGCAGTGATGCCGTTGGTCAGGGCGGTGATATAGTCCTTGATAATAAAGGAATACACCACCCAAAAGCTGAGGTTGACCATCAAATTGACCCGCAGTAAATTGGGTTTGCGGAAAAGCTGACAGCCCAGCGAATAGATCACCGCCGCCACCACCGGAAGCAGGCCGTACCACGGCTTGCCGCCGATAAAGTTGAGGGCCGTACCCGCCACGCCGATGACGGTAGCCATGGCCACCGCCCGCTTCGGATTCATTTTGTCAAAGGCGTTGGCCGTGTCCCGCAGGGCGCCCAGACCCGTGGTGACGATACCGCCGTACATCCCTAAAATCCCTTGGGTAACACACAGCAGGGCGCACTGCCCCGCCTGAAACAGAAACATCTGCTTGCGCCGACTCACCACACAGGAGATGATCAGCGACAGGGTGGCCGCCAAAGAAAAGCAGTTGGCCACCAGCAGACGGGGGGTGGAAAGAATGATATCAATTTCGTTTGCAATCGTTTGTAGCATACCTGCTCCTTCAAGACTCAAAATTACCACAACATATTATAATTATCTCGCCTTTCATTGTCAACAAATATCCCCCAACCGATCACTTTTTGCTCTTTACATCCCGGAAAAAATAGGATACAATAGAAGCATCAAATCTTCGGAGGCACCTATGAAACACGCATCTCTTCTCATCCATCCCGACGAGCTGTCCCAAGACTGGATCGCACGGATGACAAAACATAAAATTCCCACCCTCGCCCTGCATCCCGTGGGCGGTAAGGCCGCCTGTGCGGCGGTGGCAGAGCTGGTGGAACGGTTGGACACCCCCGCCTATCGCACCCTGCTGGACGAGGCGGCAGACGCCGGCCTGCAGATCGAATATGAAATGCACGCCGCCCGCTACCTGTTGCCCGAGGCGGAATTTGAAGCGCATCCCCAATGGTTTCGGATGAAGGCAGACGGCGAGCGCAGTACCGACTGGAACTGCTGTCCCTCCAACACCGAGGCGCTGGACTATATCGCCGAGCGGGCCGCGGCGCTGGTCAAAAAGCTGTATCGTTCCTCCCACCGCTATTTTCTGTGGATGGACGATGCCAAGGATAGCTGTTGTCATTGCCCCGCCTGCCGTAACCTCTCCCCCTCCGACCAGCAGATGACGGTGATGAATCACATCCTGCGGCGGCTGCAAAAGGACGACCCCGAGGCCAGCCTTGCCTATCTTGCCTATTTTGAATGCATCGAGCCCCCCACCAAGGTAACCCCCGAGGCGGGCATCTTTTTGGAATACGCTCCCTTTGAGCGGGATTTTCACAAGCCCCTGCAGGAGGACGCCCAGAGCGAGCCGCTGGAAAAGCTGCTCTCCTATTTCGGAAAAAAGGACGCCAAGGCGCTGGATTATTGGTACGACAACTCCATGTTCTCCGACTGGAAAAAGCCGCCCAAGGCCTTTGCGGTGGACAAGCCGGTGCTTGCCGCCGACTTTGCCTACTACCGCTCCCTTGGCTTTGAGGATATCGGCTGTTTTGCCTGCTATCTGGGCCCCGACTACGAGGAGCTTCACGGCGAGGTGGACATTTCCGACTTTGCAAAGGCTTATCACCGGAACTAACAAAAGAGTGCATTGCAACAGCAATGCACTCTTTTTAGTTGAGATACAAAATCCTTTGAAATCTTCCAATGGAGCCGTAGCCGCAGGCTACGGGCTACCCGACGGCGTATTACCGATACGCCGAGCGGCGAGATTGGGAGATAGCGAAGCGATTCAGACGATTTTTACAGCCCCCCTCAGGCTTCTTCGAACATATCCTTGCCGACGCCACACAGCGGGCAAACAAAGTCTTCGGGCAGATCCTCAAATTTGGTACCGGCCTCAATGTCGTGCTCGGGGGCGCCGACGGTCTCGTCATACTCCCAGCCGCAAACGGAACATACGTATTTCATAGCTTTTTTCTCCTTTTGTTTTCTAAATATATTATGTTTTTACACATCAAAATTATTACAGGATCTTTTCAAAATCCGAGGCGGGATGCTTGCACCAGGGGCAGATAAAATCGGCGGGCAAATCCTCGCCCTCGTATTTATAACCGCAGATCTTGCACACCCAACCTTTCGTTTCGGCCGCGGGCTTGGGCTTGACGTTGGCGTGATAATAGGCGTAGGTCATGGTGGGAAGATCCACCAGAGTATGCGCCTCGCTGACGGTGCAGAGAAAGAGAACGTGACTGCCCAGATCCTCGCTCTTTTGCACCTCCAGAGAAATCACGGTGTTACAAAATTCACCGGTCAGCGCCGTCAAGCCGTTTTGGGTGCGCCAATGGTCAAAGTCGGCAAATTTATCCACGTCCCTGCCGCTTTGGAAGCCAAAGTGCTGAAAGAGAGAAAAGGGGGCGTCTTCCGTCAAAACACTGACGTTGAGTTTCCCGCTTTCCAAAATCTGCGCGCAGGTTAAGTTACCCTTGTTCAGACAAACGGCCAGTTGTAAAGGATCGCTTGTCAGTTGCATCACGGTGTTGGCAATACAGCCGTTGTCCTTTTCGGTACGGGCGGTGACCACGTACAGGCCGTAGCCCAGAGAAAACATAGCCTTGGGATCAATATTACTCATTGACAAGCTCCTCTCCCAGCGCCTTCAGTTGGGCTCTGCTACCGTCGTTCAGGGCGGAGCGGATGGTGACGGTGGTGTCGGTGAAGGTGATGTTTTTGCTCTTTTCAAACATCCCCTTCATAATTCTGGCCGCCACGGGGGCCCAGGTGCCGTTTTCCATCAAGCCGACGGTGCGGTTTTGATAGCCCCGCTCGGTGAGATGTTGAATAAACTCCTTCATATAGGGGAAGATATCACTGTTATAGGTGGTAGTGGCCAGTACCAGCCGATCATAACGGAAGGCATCCTCCACCGCCTCATGCATATCGGTGCGGGCCAGATCGTGAAGGGCCACCTTCACACCCGCCGCCTCCAGATGGGCGGCCAGCTCCAAAGCGGCCTTGCCGGTGTTGCCGTATATCGAGGTATAGGCCAGCGTAACCCCCTTGCCCTCGGGACGATAAGAAGACCAGATATCATAAAGATTCAGATAATATCCCAGATCCTCCCGCAGAACGGGGCCGTGCAGGGGACAAATGGTGGCAATTTCCAGCGCCGCCGCCTTTTTCAGCAGGGCCTGCACCTGAGCGCCGTATTTGCCCACGATGCCGAAATAATATCGGCGGGCCTCACACGCCCAATCTTCCTTGTCGGCGGGCTCGCTCCAGGCGCCGAATTTGCCGAAGCCGTCGGCGGAAAAGAGCACCTTGTCGGCATCGTCATAGGTGACCATTACCTCCGGCCAATGGACCATAGGGGCCATATAGAAGGTAAGGGTATGTTTGCCGAGGGAGAGGCTGTCCCCCTCCCCAACGCTCATAAACCGATCGGAAAAATCCCTGTCAAAAAACTGATTCATAAAGGTGAGGGTCTTGGCATTGCCCACCAGAGTGGCGGCAGGATATTTGTCCGCAAAGGCGGCAATCCCCGCCGAATGGTCCGGCTCCATGTGTTGCACGATGAGATAGTCGGGGGTGCGACCCTCCAGAACGGTTTCCAGATTCTCCAGCCACTCGGTGACGAAGTTTTTGTCCACCGCGTCCATCACAGCGATCTTTTCATCGGTGATCAGATAGGAATTATAGGCCATCCCCTCCGGCACGTCATACTGGCCCTCAAAGAGATCCAGCGCCGTATCGTTGACGCCTACGTAGCGAATATCTTCACTCACTCTCTTAAACCCTTGCATCGTTATTTCTCCTTATAATACAGCATACAATGGCAGTACCCCTCAAAATCGGGATCGGCGATCTGCCCCTTAAATTCTTCACACATACATTTATTTTCGGGAAGCGTCCCCAGCTTGCAGGGGCAATAACCGCCCTTGGCCTTTAGCCCCTGACGGATGCGGGCAACCACTTCTTGATTTTCGTTTTCCCGTACTTTCATCCAAAAGCACCCCTTTCTTACCATATAATAGCATAGTATTTTGTTCTTGTCAACAATTATTATCAATAAGAATTGCTATTTATTATAGTATTTCCAACTTTTGCTCAGGCAAACAAATCTTCTTCCACCTGGGCGCAGATGGCGTGATACACGGGCAGGTGCAATTCTTGAATTTTAAAGGTTTCGTTTTCGGGAACGATGATGGCAATATCGCAGATTTCGGCCAGTTTGCCACCGTCCTTCCCCGCCAGCCCGATGGTGGGCAAACCCTTGGCCTTGGCCACCTTGGCGGCGCGGCAGACGTTTTCGGCATTGCCGGAGGTGGACAGACCCCAGAACACGTCCCCCGACTGCGCCAGCGCAAAGGTGAGCTGGGCGTAGACGTCGGCGGTGTCGTTATCGTTGGCCACCGCGCTCAGCGCCGCCGAAAAGGAAGGCAGCGGCAGGGCGCCGATGCCCCGTTGGAGCCCCTTGGCATAGTCCTCGGTGGGAGTGCGGGGCAACAAAAAGCCCTTGAGCATCTCTCCGGCGATATGCTCGCAATCGGCGGCGGAGCCGCCGTTTCCGCACAACAGCACCTTACCGCCCTGACGGGCCATGGTTTCCAATGCCTCCACCGCCGCCACGATCTGTGGCTCACAAATCTTCAGCGCCGGGTAACGTTCCATCAAAAGTTCTACCTGTTTCATTCCAGTCCCTCCAATGCTGTAATCAATGCGGCGGCATCCCCCAGCCCTTCGCCCAATGCCGGCGGGCAGACGCTGACCACCGCCAGCGCTTGGGGCAATGCCTCCTCTTTCAGCGTTCTCCACATAGGCTCTCGGAGCAGATCCTCACAACGGGCGTAAATACTGCCGATGATGATCCGCTCACAGCCCAAAATATCCACCAAAACGGCCAGCCCTCTGCCCAGCATTTCACCGCATCGGGTGAACACGGCCAGCGCCTCGGCATCCCCCGCCTTGGCAAGGGTCGCCAGCTCTGCGGCGCTCTTACCGCCCTGTTGGGCCAGACCGCCGCCGCTACACCAGCCCTCCATAGAGCCGGCCTTGCCATAGCCCACGGGGCCGTCGGGGGTGAGCCGCAGGTGGCCGATCTCTCCGGCGTTACCGGTGGCGCCCTTAAGCAGCTTACCGTCTACGATAATACCGGCGCCAAGGCCGGTGCCAAAGGTGAGGAAAGCCATATGACGGGTCCCCTTCCCTGCGCCCCAGCGGTATTCCGCCAATGCGCAGGCGTTGGCATCGTTTTGCAAAAAAGTGGGGACGCCCAAGGCATCGCTGACCAATTGCACGATGGGCACCCCATCCCAACCCGGCAGGTTGGGGGGTGAAAGAATCAGCCCTTTTTCCTCGTCCAATGGGCCGCCACAGCTAATGCCGGCGGCGGCAACGGACTGCCCTGCGGCCAGTTCTTTGGCACATTTCAAAATCTCCGCCACCGTTTGCTCACAGTCGGTGGTGGCAAAGCGGATTTTTTTCAGTACGTTCCCCTGTCGGTCGCCCAACGTAACGGCACATTTGGTGCCGCCGATATCAATGCCGATGAGCATAGTTCCACCTCTTTTGTCTTAATAACTCTATTCTACACCATTTTTTTCGTTTTCGCAAGGGAGTCCCCCCGACAATCCGATTGTATTTGCGAGCACCCATTATAGGAATGCGAACGGACGGCACAAAACACTACCGTTTCCTTTTTGAGGGAGTCCCTCGGACAATTCACCTAAAAAGCGCTACAGCCGTCGGCTGTAGCGCTTTTAGGTGTTTAATTGTAATAACGATAGAGGAAAGCGGCGATCTGGCCACGGGTACAGGGGGCCTTGGGGGCAAAAGTGGTAGGCGTACTACCGGCAGTGATACCGTTTTCTACTGCCCAAAGCACCGCCTTGTAATAGTAATCACTCTTTTTCACGTCGGTGAAGGGATTGCGGCTGCTCTGCGGCTTGGGATTACCCGCCGCCCGCCACAAAAAGGCCACGATCTGGCCACGGGTGCAGGCCTCCTTCGGCGCAAAGGTGGTGGGGGTGCTACCGGCGGTGATGCCGTTTTCTACTGCCCAAAGCACCGCCTTGTAATAATAATCGCTCTTTTTCACGTCGGTGAAGGGGTTGCGGCTGCTTTTCGGCGCAGGGCTGCCCGCCGCACGCCACAAAAAGGCCACGATCTGGCCACGGGTACAAGCCTCCTTCGGCGCAAAGGTGGTGGGAGAGGTGCCGGAGGTGACACCGTTTTCCACCGCCCAGAGTACCGCCTTGTAATAATAATCCTTCTTCTTTACGTCGGCGAAGGGATTGCAAGCGGCACCACACACACTACAGTCAGCGCTTCCTTTAATACTTTGATGCGTTGCGCTCCCGATACAAGAATAGTAGTGCCAAACAGACGGCAAAGTGTCACTTTCGGTTTTAATCTTGATTCTTTCTTTTTGTTGCATACTTCCACGATAGTAAATATCGGTCAATGCTTCGCAATGGCTAAAAGCAAAATCGCCAATGGTGGTGACGCTGTCCGGAATGGTGACGTTTTCCAATGCGGAACAATCACCAAATGCCAGATTTCCAATGGTGGTGACGCCGTCCGGAATAATAACAGTTGTCAGCGACTTGCAGACCCAAAACGCGGCCTCCCCAATAGCGGTAACACCATCGGAAATGGTAACGCTTTCCAAGTCGGTACAATAATAAAATGCATAGTCCTCAATAACGGCAACGCCATTCGGGATGATAACACTTTTCAAAGCTTGACAAGATAAAAAAGCAGAGTCCCCAATCGTTGTGACACTGTTTGGAATGGTAACGTTTGTCAACGCTTGGCAAGATGAAAACGCAGAGTTCCCAATCGTTGTGACACCGTTTGGAATGGTAACGTTTGTCAACGCTTGGCAAGGTGAAAACGCAGAGTCCCCAATGGTCGTGACCCCGTTTGGAATGGTATAAGACGTTCTGACGCTTGCTATAGGATATTGAATCAATGTCGTTTTATCTTTGTTAAATAAGACGCCGTCCACAGAAGCATAGTATCCATTATTTTCATTCACCGTTATGTTTTCCAAATCCTTACAACCAAAGAACGCCTTGTCCCCAATGGTAATGACGCTACTTGGAATGGTAATATTGGTCAATGCGTCACAACCAAAAAATGCGTGATTTCCAATGATTTCAACACCATCAGAAATGGTGACATTTGTCAACGAATCACAAGCAGCAAACGAAGAGTCCCCGATAGTGGTAACACTCTTGGGGATGACAACGTTGGTCAAATCTTTGCAATAATAAAATGCATAGTCTCCAATGGCGACAACACTACTTGGAATGATAATGCTGTTCAACGCGTTGCAACCATAAAAAGCATAATCTTTGATGGTGCCCACGCCATTTGGAACGGTAACACTTTTCAATGATTCACAATTTCCAAAAGCGTAGTAACCAATGGTGGTGACGTTGTCCCCGATGATGACCCGCGTCAAAAAATTGCAGGAATGAAATCCGAAGTCACCGATAGCGGTAACCGGTTTCCCATCATAGGTCGAAGGAATTACAAGTTCGCCACTGATCGTTGGATCGTAAGTTTTAACCGAGTAGCTTTCTCCGTCGCTGTTCAGTGTAAAAATCAATTCATTTTCACCCACAGCATTTACCATCAAGCGCATTGGCATAGCAGAAACAAGCAATACAATTACCAAAATAACGCTCCATGCTCTTTTCATCGTTGCACCTCCAAATCTTCTGTTGTTAAATTCATTTTATCACACAGATGATTTTATTGCAATATAATTACGTGCCGCGGGAGATTCACCCCGTGCGAACCGATCCTGCTTCAAAGCAATCTTTGATCCTTGCACGAATGGACAATCTCCAAAGGAAAAGGAGTGCATCTGCCGATGCACTCCTTTTTGGTTTTGTTTTGTAGTTGGCTTACAAATGGAAGCTATTTTTCGTATGACGACATCGACGCATACTATGTGTATGCGAGGTGACAGAAGACGGAAAAGAGCGACGCTTTATAAATCCATATTTGGCTTACAAATGGAAGCTATTTTTCGTTGCTTGCAAGCCGACGCATACTATGTGTATGCGAGGCGAAGCAACAACGGAAAAGAGCGACATTTTAAGTCAAATTAGTCGACTTTGGGGCCGGCGGCAACCAAAGCCTTGCCGGCGTCGTTACCGGTGTACTTGGCAAAGTTCTTTACGAAACGGCCGGCCAGATCCTTGGCCTTGGCTTCCCACTCGGAAGCGTCGGCGTAGGTGTCGCGGGGATCCAGAATGGCGGGATCAACGCCGGGCAGTTCGGTGGGAACTTCCAGGTTAAACATGGGGATCTTCTTGGTGGGAGCATTCAGAATATCGCCGTTCAGGATGGCGTCGATGATGCCACGGGTATCCTTGATGGTGATACGCTTGCCGGTGCCGTTCCAACCGGTGTTAACCAGATAGGCCTTGGCGCCGTTGGCTTCCATCTTCTTAACCAGCTCTTCACCGTACTTGGTGGGATGCAGCTCCAGGAATGCCTGACCGAAGCAAGCGGAGAAGGTGGGAGTGGGCTCGGTGATGCCGCGCTCGGTACCTGCCAGTTTGGCGGTGAAGCCGGACAGGAAGTAGTACTTGGCCTGCTCGGGATCCAGAATGGAAACGGGAGGCAGTACGCCGAAGGCGTCGGCAGACAGGAAGATCACGTTTTTGGCAGCGGGGGCTGCGGAAACGGGACGAACGATGTTGTCGATGTGGGTGATGGGGTAGGAAACGCGGGTGTTCTCGGTGACGGACTTGTCAGCGAAGTCGCAGACGCCGTTCTCGTCCAGAGTGACGTTCTCCAGCAGAGCGTTGCGCTTAATGGCACGGTAGATGTCGGGCTCGGAC
>JAZQJG010000036.1:0-22322 GCA_045541535.1 Eubacteriales bacterium | reverse complement strand
ATAATGGTTGTAGTATGGCGAAACGCTCTGGAGCGTTTCGACAGCCGATTTTTATCGGCTATGCAGAATTAAATTATACAAATTTAATTCTGCACGACAATCATTGCAATGGGTTTGGTCAAATTTTCCTTGAAAATTTGTAACCAAATCGAAGATTTGGCGTCGAAACAGTAATAGAAGTTACTGTTTCGACAAACCACAACCATTATTCCTTCATATTTTCGAAGAAAATATATCATAGGCGTAGCCTATATCATACGGCTTTGCCGTATTTCATCCATTTGCAGAGCAAATGGATATCATGGTAGGTTGGGCTTATCCCTAAGCCCAACCTACCTACGTAGGGGGGATCATATTTAGTCTTCAATAGCCGCCTTGCGGGACATAATGGCATGCATACGGGGGATATCAAACTTGGGTTTGCGATCATAGGTGTACAAGCCGTTTTGCTCCTGCTCAACGTCGGTAAGTTGGGTATAGCAAAGGCCGAACATACAGCTATTATCCAAGAGAGCATCCGTCAGTCCTTGATAACGTTCGTAAAACTCTTCCAAGGTGGCAGGACCTTGACCATAGCCCCAACCACCGCCATCCAGATCCCAGGCAATGCCGCCGTATTCGCTGACGAAGGTTGCCTCACCGCGATAGGTCTCCACCTTTTCAAAGCGATCGTGGAGATAGCCCTCGCTCATCAGACGGTCATATTTTTCCTTAAAATGAGCGGGATCCTGATCGTAATCGTGAACGTCAAAAATATCGGTTTTTGCGTGGAAACCGCCGCTGGTATCAATACAAGGACGGGTGGGATCCATTGCCTTGGTCACGTCATAGACCATCGCAATAGAGGGAGCATAACAACGGCAATCGTTGATCCGCCAGGTCTCATTATGAGGACACCAGCCGACGATGGAGGGATGGTTGAAATCACGCTCCACCTCTTCGATCCATTCGGGGATAATGCCGTAAACGTTATCGTCGCGGGTGTGATCCAGCCCCCAATCGGGGTATTCACCCCACACGATATAACCCATCTGATCGGCGTGATACAAAAAGCGTTCTTCAAACACCTTTTCGTGCAAACGGGCGCCGTTGAAGCCCATCGCCAAAGACAGTTCAATATCCTTTTTCAGATCGGCATCGGTGGGCGCGGTATAAATACCGTCGGGATAAAAGCCCTGATCCAGAATCAAACGCTGAAACACGCTTTTTTCGTTAATCAGGAATTTCATACCGTCCAGACGCACCTGGCGCAAACCGAAATAACTGTGTACCTTATCGTCGCCGAAGGTGAAGATTACGTCATACAGGTTTCCTTTACCCACTTCCCACAAATGTTTTTCGGCCAAGGGAACGTTAAAAGTGAGTTGGCCTGTCGCACGCTCGGTCTTATACTCACCCATCTTTTTCCCGTCAAAGGAAATTTCGCAGGTAAAACCCTCACACCCAACCAGATCAGCCGCAACCGTCACACTGCTGTCGGTAATGTTGGGATAAAACTTCACCTTATCCACATAGGTGTCGGGCATAAATTCCAGCCAAACCGTCTGCCAAATACCCGTGGTACGGGTATAGTAACAACCGTAGGAGTTAAAACGGGCAGACTGTTTACCCGAAGGGATCAAACTCTCACGGCTGTCGTCCTCGGCATATACGCAGATCTCGTTTTCACCCTCACGCAACAAATGGGTAACGTCGAAAGAAAAAGAAACGTATCCACCCTTATGTTCGCCGGCGAAGGCACCGTTTACGTAGGCTCTGCAATGATAATCTACGGCGCCGAAATGGAGGTTGACTTTGCCGGAAAGCTTTGCAAGGGTCACCTTGCGCTTGTACCATACTCCTAACATAAAATCCTTATATTCCACACCGGAGAGTTTACTTTCCGGGCAGAAGGGTACGGTGATGGTGTCGGAAAGAGAAACGCCCTCTTCAAACAATTTTCTCTCCACGCCGCTACGGCCCTGATCAATCTCAAACTGCCAACTACCGTTGAGGTTGATCCAGTTTTCACGTTCAAATTGCGGGCGGGGATGTTCAGCTCTTGGAATTTGCATATCATATCACTCCTTTGTTTTAATTGTAAATATATTCCTTTGGAAAATAAATGATTTTTTCTACTGAATAAATTGACAAATCCTACTGTTTCGGTTACACTGAAATGGGTGATAAAAATGATAATCAGCGGCATCAGACACGACTGGCCGGAAAAAGCCGGCTTCCTCATCTCCCGTCCCGAGGGACTGGAGGAATATACCTTTTTACACTTCACCACCGCCGCCCAATTCCGATTCGGCGATCAGGTGATTCAGGCACGTCCGGGCGCCTGCATTTTTTACAGTCCCGGTACGCCCCAATGGTTTCGCTCCTCTCAGTCGGTCATTCATAACTGGATGCACACCGACGCCTCTTTGGCCTATCTTTTGGAGCGGTACGGCATCCCGCAGAATACCCTGCTCTATCCCCACACCACCGATTTCATTTCCGAAGTTTTTCAACGGCTGGAAATGGAACATTTTTCCGAAAACCCTCATCGGGGAGAACTGATGGAGGGTTATGTCAAAGAATTCGTTATAAAGTTGGCCCGCGCCCTGGAGCCCAAGCCCCCCATTACCGTGGTACAGCGGCGGGAACGCTATAAACTCTACAAGCTGCGCCAGCACATTCTCTCCCGTCCCGAGCAACGCTGGACGGTGGCGGAGATGGCGGCGCTGGCCTCCCTGAGTCCCTCCCGTTTTCACGCCGTATACAAATCGGTGTTCGGCACCTCTCCCCTGCAGGACGTGATTGAGGCCAAGATCAGCTATGCCAAAAGCCTGTTGCTCTCCGACGAGCAGCCCACCCTTAGGGACGTGGCGGAAATGCTTGGCTATAATGATCAGTACCATTTTATCCGACAGTTTAAGTCCGTCACCGGGGAAACCCCCGGCGCCTTCCGCAAAGCAAGACAATAAGCCTCTTGGCCAATCTCATTAAATTAAGCCGCTTTTAAGAGGATAAACCACTTGGCCCCCCTTATGTTGAAATGAGGGGGGCTCTTTTTTTCGGTTCTTTTCTACAAAAACAGGGCAGGAGAAATTTCTCCTGCCCTGTTTAAGTTTTTTGGGGTCAAAGAACCGTTCCTGACCTTAAACACAATAGAACCGTCCCCTTGTGTTGGGGATCGTCCCCTGATTGCCTGTTCGTAACGGCCTGGGGCTGTCAACACAATAGAACCGTCCCCTTGTGTTAAGTTGAACCGTCCCCTTGTGTTAAGTTTTTTGGTGTCAAAGAACCGTTCCTGACCTTAAAAACAATAGAACCGTTCCCTTGCGTTGTGATTGGACTGATTGGCCGGTTAATTCCAATACGGTTTTTTCACAGTACCAGAACGAAAATAAGAAAGGAAAAACAGAGAATTTTCCGATATGGTTCTCTCATACGTTAGATCAATCCCTATCTGCTCAAATTCTTTTTCCTCATCTTCCGCACAATACAGATAGGATATGTTTTCATGTCCTATACTTGCAAACCAACAATACTCAGATTTATAAAAACAAAGGTCCATCGGTGCCGGATGATCCCAGTCCCATATACTATTCAAACGCAAAAGTGTTTCAATCACTTCCGGACAACAACGGTATAAAACCACCTTGTTCTGGCATCGATTATCCATTGTAAAGTTGCAAGGCCACATGTTGGTGGTATACGATCTTACCTTGTACGGGTTCAGTGCATCCGCAAACTCTTTACCGATGGCGCTGGTCTTACCATGCTTTTGATATTTGAAATATACAACAGAAAAGAAACTGCTGTTTTCCACCATGTGAATAATAAAATTCTTATATTGTGCTTTAGTGGAGATATCCGCATCAAACACATTAAATACCTTTTCGTTCATAGCAAAACCTTCCTTGAATCTAATATAAATACCACAAATGTATAGAGCGATAGCCGGTGTGCTTTCTAGTGGGATGATAGTGTGGAAATCCTTCATCGTGAGTTTCACGAACACAAGGGGACGGTTCTGTTGTGTTGGAACCGTCCCCTTGTGTTCATCAGAGAACCGTCCCCAGATTGGTTGTGCATTGTATTTCCCCATTTTTTCCATATAGGATAATGGTATCTTCCTTATTCCACTGCAATTTACCCAAATATCGATTATAGTCCATTACATTTGGAGCACAAGCAAACAGATCTACCTGTTTCAATAAAACATTTTTTTCGTAAATTTGTAAATAAAATTTTGCTTGTTGCAGTGATTGTTCACAGCACACAATTGCTTGATACGCTTTATGCTTACATTTGAGTTGAGTGATGAACTCGGAAATAAAGCGATTTTTCTCATATTCATCCAAACAAAGTAAAAGGGATATGTTCCAGTGTCGTTCTACAAACACTTGGTATAACGCATTTTTTACCAACGTAAACAAATACTTTTCTTTTTCAGCAACACTATACTCAAAATACTTGTGAGAAAATGGTACATCAATACTTAATACTCCATTGAATTTGATGCTTTCTTTTTTTGGATTGTCAGTACAAATCAAATTTAACCGTTTACAATCAAATTGATTATCATAACAAATTGAACGAACACAATGTTCACATACAGAAGAGGCTTCTCGCATAAGTATCTGATTAAACTGTTTATATTGTTCTCCGTAATAATTACAATCTCCCAAAATAACCGAAATGATTTGAAGCTTCACTAAACTCATCTCCCCTGATTGCATGTTCTGTTAGGGTTGTCCAATAGGAATAACAACTGTTTTTTCCAAACTTTCTAATATTTTCAATAAGGTAATCAAGTTTTCATGATAACTTTCAAAGCGCTTATTACTCAACCAAGGAAAACAAAATATTTCTTTTCCATAGGAAAATTCTATGGCTGCCATTGCTTTAAAAATTTCGTTTCCAACACCGTTGATGGAACGTTCAAAACGTTCACTATCTATATAAAACAGACGCTTAATATCATCATATGAACAGTTCAATTTGCTATGTTCTAAGCCTTGTATTATATGTTCTTTTACGGAATTGGTAGTGGAAAACAAAGGATCTAATTTATCCATATAACAAGAAAACTCTGATAATTCATTTAATGAAATCCGCTTGTTATTTACGGTAACTTTAGGCTGCTCAAACAGAACAAAATCTTCTGGCCGATGTTTATACATAGACAGCAAATAGCTTATGGCCCAATTACCTGAGTCGATTTCACCAATCAACTTGTTTATACCTCGTGAAAAAGAATAACACGAATAAGCGGATAAACTATCTTGGGCAGAATAAAAACTTGATTTGCAGTAAACGTATCCTTCGTTTTTTATACTAATATTGCTAATTTTCAAATTTTCACCCCACAATTCGCACATTCCTAACAACTATTGGTCCAGAACACACAGAACACAAGGGGACAGCTCTGTTGTGTTGTTAATGTTGTGAGAAAATTCAGATAACACGAGAGACCCGTCCCTCTGTGTTCTGGCCTGTTCTTGTTATGTCCTTTTGTGCCTTATTGCCAAGACGTATTTGCTTTTTGGCAAATATTGAATAATTACGGTGTCTCCGACTTTAAAATCTCCACGGGTGATTGCCTTGCATTTGATATCGTTAATCACAAAGCAAACACCGTTTGGTTCTCCACGACCATGTTCACTCTTTAATCTCGGAAATTCCAAATCATCTAAACCATAGATTTCTTCTATTGTTCCGTGGATTTCAATGGCATCGCTTTCTTTTTCAGAAATCAGATAAATGCCGCTGCTGATAAGTTGTGCTCCGTGGTAATAATAAGAAAAACAACACACGCTCAAAAGCATTAGCAAAAAGAAGATGGTCTCGTCTTTAATTTTTTTGTTTACAATTTCTCGTATCAAAACCACAAGTTGCTTTATAAATATTCCAAAAAAGAAAACACTTGCTAATAATGGAATCAGCATTGCGCCTCTAAAATAAATTGAGTATGAAAATGACATACAACTCACCTACCAAGAAAATAGTTCAATAGGCTTTGAGTAATAATCCCATCCGGCACTATAGCCAAATGTTGCTCCGGAAGAAAACGAAACGGATGTGGATTTCAATCAGGGGACGGTTCCCTGATTGGCATGAATAAAAAGCGCAAGGGTTGGCTCCGTCCCCTTACGCTTTAATGTTTTGTTGTTACTGATTCAAAGGAAAATGAGTCAAACGCAAAGAACGGTAGCTTTTCAAAGAACAATCAATCGCCACGGGACTCACCTCTTTTGTTATTATGTAGTTTTAGTTTACCATATTTTTCCACATATTGCAATACAAAAGATTACGTATGCAATGAAAAACACACAGGGACAATTTGCGTGAAACCGTCCCCGTGCGTTCCATCCTCTCAAAATCAGCTTGACGTAATGATGTTGGCCTCTTGGCTCCTTTTTTTAGTTTTGCAGGGCTTGCTTTTTACTCTCGCCGAAGGAATGATAGGGCAAGATCTCAAAGGGCAGATGCCGGGCATTGCAATAGGCCACGATTCGTTCTACCTCTGCTCCTTCGTTAAAACCCGGGATGGAGGGAATGCGGATCAAAACCTTAGCCCCCGCCGCCAGCAGACGATCAAGATTGTCCAGAATGCGGCCGTTTTCACGGCCCGTACCCTGAACGTGTAACGCCGGATCCAATGCCTTGAGATCGTATAAAAACAGATCGGTAAAAGGCAACACCTGCTCCAAATGCCGGAAGGGTACCTCCCCTGCCGTATCCACCGCCACGGAAATCCCTTCCGCCTTACAGGCTTCAGCAAGATCGGCCACGAATTCGGGATACAGCATACACTCGCCGCCCGACACCGTGACTCCGCCGCCGGTGGCGTCGTAATAGGGACGGTCGGCACAGATGATCGCCATCAGTTCCTCCACGGAATAGTTTTGTCCATAGGTTTTACGGGCGCCGTGGGGACAAAGGGGGGCACCGGTTTGGCACCCGCCGCATCCCTGACATTTTTCCTCAAAAAAGGCTCGTTGCGGCGCCGCGCTTTTCCCCTCGGGGTTGTGGCACCAAAAGCAATCCAGATTGCACCCCTTGAGAAAGATCACAGTACGCAGTCCCGGGCCGTCGGTGGTGGAGGAACGCTTGATATCAAAAATCAGCGGCACCTTATGCACGGTTTAACAGCTCCAATTCTTCATCGGTCAGCTCCAGTTCAACACCCCGCAGGTTTTGCAAAAGTTGCTCGGGGGTGGCGGAGAAGAGCGGAATCACCGTGGGAAAGCCCTCACAGCGATGAAGATTGGTCATCCAGCCCAGCACCAGCGCGCTGGGATTGACCCCTTTTTCCGCCGCCATTTTACGAATGAAATCCAAGCGCTCGCCGCCTACGTATTCATTCGGCAGACGGGCAGGATCCTCATAGCCGCCCTTACACAGGCAAGCATAAGAAACCAGAGGCATATTTTTATCGCAAAGATAGCGCAGACGTTCCCGATTGCAAATCTCATTAAAGGCATAGGTGGGCGCCACGGGATAATTGGGGTGCAGATAAGTCAGTCGTTGCTGCATCACGGTAAATTCCGTTTGCCCCTTATCGGCGGCAATCATATTGGCCTGAGCCAGACGCCAGGTATCGTAGTTGCTGGAGCCCAAGGTGCGCACCTTTCCCTTTTCTACCAGACGGTGAAAAGCCTCCATCGTTTCCTCCTGGGGCGTGTTCATATCATCGGTATGAGCATAATAGAGATCGATATAGTCGGTTTGCAGTTTGCGCAAGCTCTCGTCCACCCAATATTCAATCTGTTCTTTTTTAAGACCGGCGCCCTTGCCGTGGCGGTCAAAGCCCACCTTGGTGGCCAGCACCACCTGATCACGGCATTTGCGGGAGGCAAAGTATTTACCCAGCACCGTTTCGCTCTCGTCGCCGGTGCCCGCCCAATGGGCGTAGTTGTTGGAGGTATCCACGAAGTTACCTCCCTGCCCCAGATAAAGGTCCAATACCTCAAAGGCCTCCGCCTCGGAGGTGGTGGTGCCGAAATTCATGGCGCCCAGCGCCACCTGTGAAACGGTAAGTCCGTTGGGAAGATTGATCTTTTTCATACTATAATCCTGCCTTTCTTTATTCAAAGCGTTCAATTACGTCATCCTGCAGTCGTTTGCACAGATCCACAAACACACCGCTGTAGCCGGTGACCCGCACCCGCAGGTCCCGATGTTCGTGAGGATGTACTCTGGCATCCAACAGTTCCTCCAGCCCTGCGGCGGAGATCTGCGCGTGCAGACCGCCACGGTTGAAATAGGTGCCGAGCATAGCGGCAAATATCTTTTGTCCCGTTTCTCCGGCAAATTCCTTCGGATCCACGTCCAGATTCAGCGCCCCGGAGAGCAAAGCGTCGTGGGGCAAGGAGGCCACCGCCTCCAGCATTGCCGCCAGTCCGTTACTGCAAGCGCCCTTGGAGGGACGAAGGTTTTGGGAAAAGGTGGTGTAGGCCCGTCTGCCGTCGGGAGTGGCGCCGTAAAGTTCACCCGTTTTTAAATGCCAGGTATCACTTTGCAGGGTGGGAGAAAGAAACAGTCCCATTTCTTTTAAATACGGGCGGCTCTTCTCCATCAAGAGATCGGAGTAGCTTCGTACCAAGCGATAGGCCCATTGGTCGGACAAGGTTGATCCGGAGCCGTATTTTTCAACGCTTCGGCACAAGGCAAGAATCTCGGGATATCCTTCAAAATCAGCCTCTACCGCCTGTAAAAGCTCGGCAAGGGACAGCCGTTTTTGACGGAATACCAGCTCGTCCACCGTGGTAAAGCAATCCACCACGGTACCGAACATATGGAAGGATTGCAGACCCAAATAATACTTGGCCGAAGCCGTAAAGCTTTCGGCATTTTGCAAGGCGTGTTTTGTAAAGCAATCCGTATAATTCAGCAATGCAGACGGGCGCCGTTTACGGGCGCGTATATCGGTGGAAAAGCGAAGCAGTTTTTCATCCGCAAACTCCGCCATACAGGAAAGAAAGCCCTCAAAGACATCCTCCATCGTGGCGTTGGCGTCCAAGTCGTGCAACACGTTCATAAAATCGTTGGGCCAGCTATACTCGGCGTGCATACGGCGCAGGGGCTGGGAAAGTAAGGCTTTTTCCTCCGGGGTGGCCGTACCGAACTGCAGGGCTACGGGACTGCTCTGCATCCAGGCGCATTGATCCCCCAAGGTGGGCCAGTTACAGCCAAAATGCTCGTAGCGCACCGCATCCTCCCACGGAATCCCCATCCGCTGATAGGCGGCGAGAATGGTGGTATCGTTATAATACATCATCGCCGCGCTTTGCAGAGATTTTTGGGTAAGAACGGACCAAAGCTCGGGATAAAGAGTGTCCATCCCCTCAAAATAGCGCACCACGATCACGGGATTTTTAAATTCGGGGCGGATGCAACGGGCAAACAGGTGTGTCAGCTCGTTTACCGCCGGTTCCCCCCGGCCATCGGTGCCCGCCAACAACAAATATTGGGGCGCATCAAAGTTCAAAATCCGCTTGAAAGTGGTGGAATTGGTTTCATCCCCCAACTGATGCTCACCCCGACCCATAATCAGGTTGTGTTTACAGTAATAATCGGTAATCAGCTCCGCCGCTCGTTCCTCATCGAGGCGACCGGCGGCGATATCCTGCCGATACAAGGGCAGTAAGAACTGATCCAGGCGGCCCACCGTGAGAGTGGGGTTTTCGGTAATATAGGCGCAGTTGATCATCGTGATGATCCACAAAAGTTGCAAGGCGGCGTAAAAGCTGTGAGGCACCTCGGTGGCGCCCTCTCTCAGGGCGGCGGCCAGTTCATTCAGGCCGAGGGCCTGCGCCTTGTCCGCATAGCGCAGCATATAATCGGCAATGGCGTCGTAAATCTCCACCATACCTTCCAAAAAAATTCTTTTATCGGTGTCTTGTTCTTTTTGCAACCGTTCTGCCGCCTCATTGCGAAGGCCGACGAGTCCCGATTGTATCACCATCTCCCAGGAATAGGTGCAATGACCCGAAGAAAACATCACCTGGCGAGGAGGATAGTCGGGATGATGAATAAAGGCCTGAAAAGCCGCCTCCTCTTCCTCACTCAGTTCCCGATTGACACATCTGCCCGCAATGAGATCATAGGGCTCCAAGGGTTGGGAAACGTCCTCCAGCAACTCCCGCATAAAACGGGCAAACCGCTTGGGCTGAGGAAGATCCTTATATTCACTTTTAATTTTATCTAAGATCAAAAACCGTTCGGCCGTGGTGGCAAACATGGGCTGTTCGGTGAGGACCGAAACGGCTTCTTTAATTCGGATATCCTGATTCATAAAAACCCCTTACAATACGTTCATCAAAATAATACCGCCCATAGCGATAATGATTCCGAAAACACCCCGCAGGGTAAGCTTTTCTCCAAAGCAAAACATACCCGTCAGACTGTTGATAACCAAAGCGCCACCCTTGACGATGGGATACAAAATCTGTGAGGGCATCCCCAGCAGGCCGGTGGCCAGCGTTTGCAAAAAGTTGGTGGCAAAGAGGAAGCTGGCCATAATCCCCACGTGAATCCAAGCGGGTCGCAGGGCACGTCCCATATTTTTACAATACTCCCGTCTGAACGTAGCCGGCTTGTTTAACAGCAAAGCCACCAGTATGATCAACAAAATGAGGAAGGAGAACACGAAGGAATAGAAATGATATACCGACATCGGATACACCTGCTCCCCTGCAAAGGCGCCGCCCTGTTGATAAAACTTGGCGTAGAGTTGCTGGGAAAAGGAGATCATACCGTCGCCAAGCAGTGCCAAAACCAACCAGAAAACGCCGCCGAAAGAACTTTTTCGCTCACTTTTATGAAATTTTGAAAGAATAAAGGCGGCCAGCACGATCAGGGCAAAGCCAATCATTTTGGGAATCTTGATCGGCTCTGCAAAGAGCAGAGCACACAATACCGCCGGCAAAATGGAGCCGATGGTGAGTGTGACGTCCACCGTGACCAAAGCATTGTGTTGTACCGCCAGCATCCAACCGACCAAAAAAGCAACGTTGGCAGCACCGGACAGCAAACAAACGGCCAGCATACCGCCGTCCACCGACATTAGTCCTCCGTCCAGCGCCATCAGAACAAAGCCGATGCACATACACATTACCATACGCACCGTGCTGAACAGATACGGATCCTCCGTATGCTTGACCAGATTGCTGACCTTTTTTCCGCTAAAGCCCTTTGCCGCATTAAAGAGCAATGCCAGCAGGACAACAGGATATACCACTGAAATTTCCTCCAAAAACCGTGATTTTCTGTTTTTATTGTAAAGAAAAATGAGAAACAGTTCCATATATTTTTGTATAAAATATGGATTTTTCTATACAAATATAGTACAATGGTTGAGAGGTGAGGAAGATGCGATACGTAGATATCAAAGAACTCTGTTATGAAGATCTGAACGTGCGAGAGGTGGAGATCTTTCCCGAAATGTGGACCCGACGCAAGCAGTTTGACCAATATCAGACGCTCCCCCGTCCCACGGCCGCCCTGTTTTTGATCTGTACGGAGATTACCGTAACCTTTTATCCCCAAGGCGAGGCGCCGATTGTGGGTAAAATGGGCGACGTAATCTATATTCCCAAGGGAATCTGTTATCACGTTCACGCATCCGTTACGCAAAATCAGGTAGCCACCTACACCGTCAATTTCATTTTAACTGCTGAAGAAGAGATCCGACTTCAAAACAAAATCGCCAAGATCGCCACCTGCACCGACGGACGGCTGATAGCGGGCGCTGAACAACTCCATCGGGCAATCTACGAACAGCCGGAACCGCAAAATCTGGTTAAAATTAAATCTGCATTTTTCTCGCTGTTGGATCTGATCGGCGAGGTGGCAAACGCCGATCAGGACAGCTATTATCCCATCCGCGCCGGAGTCAAGGCTCTGCAAACGGAATGGAATCAAAACAGAAAAGTGGAAGAATACGCCGCCCTGTGCGGTATCTCCCCTGCCTATTTTTACCGTTGTTTTAAAAATTGGTGCGGACAAAGTCCGGTGGAATACCGCAACCGTCTGCGGATGCGCTATGCCGCAGATCTACTGAATCACACCGATATGCAGGTGGGAGAAATCGCCGCTATGGTAGGATTTGAAGATCCCTTTTATTTCAGCCGGATCTTCACTGCGCAATTCGGTCGTTCTCCCCGACAGTACCGTCACGGTGGAGAACGATAATCCGCTATATTTTCTTTTGCTGTTTCAGCCAGATATAGGTCACAAGCGGCTCGGGCAACAGTTTAACGCCCAGCACCTGCAGACGGATACGAAAATCGTGTATGGACACCTTTTTACGTTTTTTAAGATCTTTGAGCCCCGTTTTCACAATTTGCTCGGGTGTGAACACGATATTATAATAGGTGACTGCATCGGTATCCTTGGTCTTGGCGCGGTCAAAAAAGGGCGTTTGCACCCAACCGGGACAGATGGCCATTACGTGGATACCGCGGGACTTGAGCTCCGCGTACAATCCACGGCTGTAGCTGAGCACAAAGGCCTTGGTGGCCGCATAAGTATTGAGATAGGGCACGCTCTGAAAGGCGGAAAGTGAGTCCAGATTCATAATCACGCTCCCCTTTTCCATATAAGGCAGACAGAGGCGAGTCATATATACCAACGCCTTTACGTTAAGATCAATCATTCCCAGATCGTCCTCCAGCGGCACACTCTCCACACCGCCGAATTTGCCGTATCCGCTACAATTGAGCAACAGCTCCACCTGCGGATGCATTTCCTCCAGTAACGCCTTGACCGTGGCAAAGCTTTCCTCCACGGTAAGGTCCAAGGCGATCGGCCGCACCTTAGCCCGGGTGAAAGTATCCAGTGCGGCCAGCTTGTCCTCACTGCGGGCAATGGCCCAGATCTCATCATAGGTATATTCCTGATCAAGGGCCAACAGAAATTCACGGCCCATACCGGTGCTGGCACCGGTGATTATTGCAATTTTCATTGTGTTTTCCTTTCAAAAAAGGCAGTCTTTGTAAAAAGACTGCCTTTTCGTTTTATTTCAGCATACCGAGATATGCGGCGCCGATGATACCGGCATCGTTCCCCAGGGTTGCAATTTTGAGTTGAGTTCGCTTTGCAAAGCCACGAGCAAAATCGTTTTTGTCCAAAAATTCCTGAATCGGCTTGGTAATCACGTCGCCCTGGGCGCAGATACCACCGCCGATGGACAGAACGTCAGGCTGGAAGATATTGATCAGGTCGGTAATACCTTCGGCAATGTAGGTAACGTAGCGATTGACCACCGCCTTGGCCGTGGGGTCGCCGGCGTGCATAGCATCAAACACCATTTTGCCGTCAACGGCGTCAATGTTGCCCTCGCTCAACAGCCATAATTTGCTGCCCTCGTCTGCCTTCATCGCCTTTTTGGCCTGACGGATCAGGGCGGAGGCGGAAGCATAGGCTTCCCAACAGCCGCGTCTGCCGCAGGAGCACTGCTCACCGCCTTCACGGATAGCGATGTGCCCCAGCTCGGCGCCGGCATAGTTACAACCAACCAGCATTCTGTTATCCATAATCACGCCGCCACCGACACCGGTACCCAGAGTGATCATAACAAAGCTGTCCGCTTCCTTACCGGAGCCGGCAAGATATTCACCGTATGCGGCGGCGTTGGCATCGTTACCCACAAAGCAATCAATGCCCAACTGCTCCTTTACCATAGCGGCAACGGGAACATCAAAAAAGTTCAGATTGAAGGCCTGTACCACAATGCCGTCCTTGGAATTGATAGCGCCGGGAGAGCCAACGCCCACGCCGTCCACCTGATCGGCGGTGATACCGGCATCTTCCATAGCCATTTTGGCGGCCTTGACCATATCGGCTACAATTTCTTCGGCAGGACGGGGACAATTGGTCTTCACCTTACCGCGACCGATAATATTATAGTTTTCGTCTACGACGCCGACGGCAATGTTGGTGCCGCCGAGATCGATACCAATCTTATACATAGATAACTCCTAAATATTTTCTTTGATCAGGATGCCCTCTTTGGCAGAGCGGAAGGCAGCCTCCATAACCTTGGTAGAACGGCGAACGTGATCGGGCTGTACCACAACCTTGCTGTAATCACCGCTCTCGATGGCCTCGGCCAGGCGGATGTGCAGCTGGTGATTGCTGGTATGCTCGTCAATATCAATATGAGATTCCTCGGTACTGTCGGCAGGTCTGGCCGCCATGGTACGGGTGGGACCGGCGGCGGTATAGATCACGCTGGCCTTCCAATCCATGGTGGTATCCAGTTCTCTGACGATGTCCACACCGGTGCCCCAATCGGCAATCTTCATAGAGCCGGCATCACAATGCACCAGCCAACGGGGAGAGGTGAGGAAATGGAAGGTACCGATCTCAATGGTCACGCAGGTGCCGTTTTCAAACTTCATAAAGAGTTTGAAGTTGTCGTCAACCTCGGC
Organism: Eubacteriales bacterium; assembly: GCA_045541535.1. Classification (GTDB taxonomy): domain Bacteria; phylum Bacillota; class Clostridia; order Oscillospirales; family QAKW01; genus Firm-08. The sequence continues at coordinate 7,911 of JAZQJG010000036.1, read as the reverse complement.
GTATTTGAGGTTGAACATCTGGCAGTACAGTTCGGTAATGGGGCACTCAAAAAGCTGGAGGATCTGGTCAATCAGATGGACACCCCAGTCAAACATCATACCGCCGCCCGCCTCTTTGGCGCAACGCCAGTCACCGGGAATACCTCTGGCGCCGTTTACACGGCTCTCAATAAAGAAAGGTTTACCGATGGTGCCTTCTTCCAGCACACGCTTGATGAGCAGATAATCTCTGTCCCAACGACGGTTTTGATGAACGGTAAAGATCTTACCTGTTTCCTTGGAAACCGCCAATACCTCCTCCAGATCCTCGGAGGACAGCATACAGGGCTTTTCGCACAGAACGTGCTTGCCCGCCTTCATAGAACGGATGGCATAGTCCTTGTGGAAATTGTTGGGGGTGGAAATGAGAACCAGATCAATCTCGGGATCCTGCAACAGGCTCTCTGCATCGGGATATACGATCAGGCCCATTTCCTTGATATTTTCATTCTTTTCCGGGTTAATGTCATAGGCACCCTTAACGGTGATCTGCGGCACTTTTTTATTAATAAGCTTTGTGTGCCAATTACCCATACCGCCAAAGCCGAAAATACCCATTGTGATACTCATAGTAAATACCTCGCTATTTTGTAAACCTTTTATATTATGCCCAGAAAACGTCAGTCTGGATGGGATCCTTCATAACAACTTCCTTGAGTACGTCCACGGCCTTCTCCAGACCTTCCTCGGTGCTCATCATAGCATCCTCGTGCTCAATGGAGATGGTGCCGTCATAACCGATCAGGCGCAGAGCACTCATCATATCCTTCCAATCCTTCATATCGTGGCCGTAGCCCAGAGAGCGGAAGTACCAACGGCGCTCAGCCAGATTGGCGAAATCGCCGGTATCCAACACACCGTTCTTCTTAATCTCTTCCTCATCCAGATAAACGTCCTTGGCGTGGAAGTGATAAATGGCACCCTTCAGCTCTTTAATGGCATATACGGGGTCAATGCCCTGCCAATACAGGTGAGAGGGGTCAAAGTTGGCACCGATAATGTCGCCGACGGCGGCACGGAGCTTGAGCAGAGTCTGGGGATTGTAAACACAGAAGCCGGGATGCATCTCAAAGGCAATCTTTTTAATGCCGTGAGCTTTGGCAAATTCAGCCATTTCTTTCCAATAAGCAATGACGATCTCCCACTGATAATCCAGAATCTTTACAAAATCGTTGGGCCAACGACAGGTAACCCAGTTGGGATACTTGCTGCCTTCGCTGTCGCCGGGGCAACCGGAAAAGCCGATTACGGTGTCAACACCCATAGCCTCGGCAAAAAGGATAGCGCCCTTGAAATCCTCGTGATATTCACTGGCAATCTTCTTGTCGGGATGAACGGGGTTACCGTGGCAGGAAACGGCACTGATGGACAGGTTGTACTTGGCCAAAGTGTCCTTCATTGCCTGAATCTTCTCGGGTTGATCCATAATGGTCAGGGGATCGGTATGATGCTTACCGGTGGTACCACCGCAAGCAAGTTCAACCGCATCAACACCCAGAGAATTGAGGTATTTACACATATCCTCAAAGCTACGGTCACGGAACAATGCTGTAAAAACGCCGATTTTCATAGTAGGATTCCTCCAATTAATTATATTATATAGTTTTATTATATTAAACTGTATCAAGGATTGCAAGACAAAAAGTCAAAAAAGTAGGACCTTTTTTGCTATTATCGCCGATTCCGGCGGAGAAAATTGGACAAAAAATATAAAACGGACCGATCCGCAGACGGATCGGTCCGAAAATATTATTTACCGGCAACCAAACGCTCGGTATCCAGTGCAATGGCAAGTTCTTCGTTGGTGGGGATAACGAAGGCGGCAACACGGCTGGCATCGGTGGTGATCTTAACCGCCTTGCCACGGCAATTGTTGGCCTCGCCGTCCACCTCAACGCCCAGGAACATCACCTGATTGAGGATCGCCTCACGCATAATGGGGTTGTTCTCACCGACACCGGCGGTGAATACGATGGCGTCAATACCGCCCATTGCGGCGGCATAGGAGCCGATGTATTTTACGATCTGATAGTTGAACATATCCAGAGCCAACTGAGCGCGGGCAGCCTTGTCGTCATTGCCCTCGGCGGCCTTGTCCAGATCACGGAAATCGCTGGAAACGCCGCTGACACCCAGCACACCGCACTTTTTGTTCAGGAAATCGCCGATCTCATCCACGGAGATGTTGAACTTCTTCATAATAAAGGGCAGAATGGCGGGATCGATATCGCCGCAACGGGTACCCATCAAGAGACCTGCCAGAGGCGTAAAGCCCATGGAGGTGTCCACGCACTTACCACCGTCAACGGCGGTGATGGAAGAGCCGTTACCCAGATGGCAGGTAACGATCTTAAGCTCGGAGGGATCCTTGCCCATCATTTCAGCGCATTTGGCCGCAACGTACTTATGAGAAGTACCGTGGGCGCCGAAACGGCGGATGCCGTGCTCGGTGTAAAATTCATAAGGCAGAGCGTAGACGCTGGCAACCTTGGGCATAGTTTGATGGAAAGAGGTATCGAATACACAGATCTGGGGCACGTTTTCACCCATAACCTCAATACAGGCGCGGATACCGGTAACGGCAGGGGGATTGTGCAAGGGAGCAAACTCGGTGAGAGTTTCCAGAGTTGCAATCTTTTCTTCGTCCATAATACAGCTTTCGGGGAAGATCTCACCACCGTTAACGACACGGTGACCTACCGCATCGATCTCTGCAGCGGAAGCGATAACGCCCCACTCGGCATCGGTGAGATACTTGAGCACCATCTCAATACCGTATTTGTGATCGGCCATGGGAAGAGCGCCTACCTCATAAACACGGTCGCCCACCACGTGCTTGAAGGCACCGTCCAGAACGTCGTTCTTCTTAACGCCGATACGGTCGCACTGACCCTTGGCCAGAACGGCGTGGTCCTCCATATTGATCAGCTGATATTTCAGCGAGGAGCTACCGGCATTGATAACCAAAATCTTCATTTTTATATCCTCCAAAAAGTTTTTCTTTCAATTTAACACAACATATTATATAATAGAAATATCCCAGTTGCAAGTACAATTTTAAAGAGTAGGAAAAAAATGGTCAATTTTATCGTTTGTGAATTTAATCCCTTCCACAACGGGCACGCTTATTTACTGCAGGCGGCGGGAAATGATCCCAAGATCTGCATTATGAGCTCCCACGTGACCCAGCGGGGCGACTTTGCCTTTTGCGACAAATGGAAGCGGGCGGAGATGGCGCTCAAGTGTGGCGCCGATCTGGTACTGGAATTACCCGCCCCCTTTGCCATGAGTCAGGCGCCTCGCTTTGCCGCAGGGGCCATGGCCATTGCCAAGGCCACGGGGCTGGCAGGTCGCATCGTCTTTGGATGTGAGGGGGCAAACAAGGCGGCGCTTTCCGCCCTGGCAAGAATCGGAGAAGAACAGCTCTCCCCCCTTGTAAAACCGTTGCTCAAAAGCGGTCTCCCCTATGCTGCCGCCATGAGTCAAACCTATGAAACGTTGGTGCCGGAGCACGCCGCTCTGCTGTCCACCCCCAACAATCTTTTGGGGCTGGAATACGTTAAGGCGGCGCCGGAGTTTGACTTTGAATGCGTGCAACGGATCGGCGCGGCCCACGATGCCGATGAGGGTGCGGAAGGATATTGCAGTGCCTCGCTGCTCCGTCGGGCACCGGAGCGGTATCCGGAATTTACCCCCAAACCAATCCATCCAATCTATCAAGACGTTTTGGAAAACGGGCTGACCCCCGATGCAGGCAAAACCGATCTGCTGTGGTTGCACGCCCTGCGCTCGTTGAACGGAGAACAATGGGACGAGCTGGCGCCCGACGGTTTGGGCCGACGGTTGTTTAAGGCGGCGCAAACCGCCGCCACCGTAGAAGAGGCCCTGCAAAAGGCCAAGACCCGTTGCTGTACCTACGCTTCCCTGCGGCGCATCGCCCTTAAGGCGCTGATCGGAGATTGCGACGTGGACACCCCACCCTATCTGCGGGTATTGGGAGCCAACCGGACGGGCATCCGACTGCTCTCCGAAATGGAGGCCTCCCTCCCCATTCTCACCAAACCCGCCGCCGTCAGCGAACTTGATGAAACGGCACAGGCGATGATGGGTTATGAGAGCAGGCTGACCGATACCTATATGTTACTACTGAAAAACGGGCGGCAAAAAGGTCTGGAATTTCTCACCAGTCCCGTAATTTTATAAAAACAGAACGTGCTTGCCTCGGCAAGCACGTTTTTAAATAAAATTCTTCATATATTCCGACGGCAACAGACCGGTGTATTTTTTAAATACGGAAGAAAAATAAGAAAAATTGTCAAAGCCCACCATCACCGCCACTTCCTTGACGGTGTATTGCCCGGCGCCCAACAGATTGCAGGCGCTCTCGCAACGGGCCTGATTGATATATTGCACCGGTGTCAGACAGGTCATTCGTTTGAATTCCCGACAAAAATAGTATTTGCTGAGCCCCGTATGGGCGGCAATTTCCTCCAGCGACAGTTTCCGGTGCAAATTATGACCAATGTATTTAAGCGCCGAATAAACGTTATCGTTGGGAGCGCCCGTCTCCTCCACCGAATATTGGCGAGGCGCAGAATAACGGCGGCAGAGCAAAAGTAACATCTCCATCACCGTCGCCCGAATGGCGGTGGAATAAAACGCATCCTTGCGTTCGTATTCCGACGCCAGACGATCAAACAGGTCGGTAAGCTCTCCGTCGCAAATATGGAGGGCAAACCGAAGGGTTTTGAGATCGGCGCCGTTGAGGGCGCAAAAGTCACGGTCAATGATCAGGCAGTGATAACGGATCGGCTCGTCGGCAATTACCTCGTGCAATGAAAAGGAATCGATCACCGCCACATCCCCTGCACGCACTTTAATTTCTTCTCCGTCGCAACGTACCTTGCCACTCCCCTGCAAAAAGCAGAGCAGTTCCGGATTTTCGTGTATATTGGATGCGGCGCGGGGCGCAGGGCTGTCAGTATGAAAAATAAAAGGCAGGCGTTGATTCATTTTGTGGGGCTCAAAAATCACACGTTGCTCAAAAGGCAAGATTTTGTTATCCATTGGCAATATTCTCCGTTTATTTTTACAAAATTATTATATATAATGAAACTATAAAAATCAATTGAATTTAGGAGGAAATTCAAAAATGTTACATTTGATTCCCGCAGTCAAAACGCTCAAGGAATTGGGCGGCCGTTTTGAAGCCACCGCAATATTTTATCAAACCGACGGTTTGGACAGCCGTTTGGCTACCGCTCTGGCTTGCCTGCCCTATAACAAGGACGGTGCGCCCCTGACCGTTACGGTGGGTGCCGCAGGCGAAGGCTATGAGCTGACCCTGCAAGATGGCATTGAGATCAACGCCGAAGGCCCTGCCGGCGCTTTTTACGCCATCCAGACCCTGCGCCAGATTTTTACCCACAAGGAAATTCCCAACCTTTATATTAAAGATACCCCCGATTTCCCCTACCGTGGCTTTTATCACGACGTGACCCGTGGCAAGATCCCCACGATGAACACACTGAAAAAGCTTATCGACGATATGGCCTATTACAAGCTCAATGCCCTGCAATTGTACGTAGAGCACACCTATGAGTTTGAAGAATATAAGGACGTGCACGCCAAGACCGGTTGTCTGACCGCCGCCCAGCTCCGGGAGTTGGATGCCTACTGTGCCGACCGCTTTATCAGCTTTGAGCCCAGTCTGTCCACCTTCGGTCATCTCTTTGAACTGCTCAATCAGGAAAAATACGCCCATCTGCGGGTCAACAAGGGTGAGCTGGCCAAGAACGCCTGGCATCACCGAATGGCCCATCACACCATTGATCCCCTCAACCCCGAAAGCATTGAGATCATCAAAAGCCTGATCGATCAGTACGAGCCCAACTTTAAGACCGATATCTTTAATATCTGCTGTGACGAAACCTTTGACCTCAAGCACTATGACAACGGTGGTCAACCGGTGGATGCAGGCCGCCTGTACATTGATTTTGTCAAGAAGATCATCGCCCATCTGAAGGGCAAAGGCAAGCAGGTGATGATGTGGGCCGACATTTTGCTGGAGCATCCCGAGGTTATTGAAGAGTTGCCTGAGGATACCATTTTCCTGAGCTGGCAATACGGCGCCGTCCCCAGTGAGGAAAAGATCATCAAATTTGCCAATCTGGGCCGCACCCAGATCGTTTGTCCCGGCACCACTACCTGGAGCCGTTTGTGTGAAAATCCCAGCATTGCCCGTCGGAACATCACCAAAATGGCTGAGTATGGCAAAAAGCACGGCGCCGTGGGTGTGCTGAACACCAACTGGGGCGACTACGCCAACCCCTGCTCTTTGGAGCTGGCTATGTACGGTATGATCTGGGGCGCCGAAAAATCCTGGTCGGTGAACACCCCCGAAGACGACGCCTTTAACACAGCAATCAACCACCTGTGTTATCAAAACGAGCACTTTGTGGAGCTGTTATTTGAACTCAACTTCTTGCACGGTTACATCAATTGGAACAGATTTACCCTGGCCTATCACGAAAAAGTGACCGGTCAGCCCGTCGTGACCCGACCGGTGGAAACCGCCAATATCCCGCTGATGCAGGACGCCTATAAAGCGCTGAAGAAAAAGCTGGACGCCCAACCGGGCAGCCCCTATATCACCGAACTGAAGGTGGCCGCCGAAGGCTTGTGCGTATTGGCGGAGTTGTCTGCTAAATTCGTGGGCTATAAGCTTCCCCGTATCACCGATACCAAAGAGTGGCTTGCCAAATACAGCAAGCTGTGGCTGGAAAAGAATCAGCCCAACGAGCTGTACCGCATTGAGGAAATGTTTACCTACTGCGAGGAAAATTAACATTTTTTCTTAATTGATAATAATTCCTATTGACAACAAGACCCCTGTTATGTTAGAATGTAAACATAACAGGGGCCCTTTTTATATGGGCAACCGAATCTATGAAAAGAGGTGACCGAATGCGTCAAACCAGAAACACACCCCAGCGTGACATTGTCAGAGAGGCAATGTACCAAAATTTCACCCACCCCACAGCGGAGGAAATCTTTGAAAAAATTCACAAGGATCATCCATCCATCAGCTTTGCCACCGTTTACCGCAACCTGAATCTGCTGGCGGAGCAGGGCGAAATCGTCCGACTGCATATGCCGGAGGGTCCCGATCATTATGATTTTACCACCACCCCCCATTATCATTTTTTGTGTCGCAAGTGCAATCGGATCGTGGATGCCGACATTCCCTTTACGGAGAACTTTGATCACATTTGTCCCCCCGGATGCAAAACCGAGACGCACATTCTGACGCTGATCGGTCTGTGTCCCAACTGTCAATAATTTTAAAACAATTAATAAAGGAGCATTTACTATGAATCTGAAAGGAACCAAAACCGAGAAAAATCTGATGGAGGCCTTTGCCGGCGAAAGCATGGCCAGAAACAAGTACACCTATTTTGCCTCCAAAGCCAAAAAAGACGGCTATGAGCAGATTTCTGCCATCTTCCAGTCCACTGCCGACAACGAAAAGGAGCACGCCAAGCTGTGGTTTAAGTTACTCAACGGCGGTATCGGCTCCACTCTGGATAACCTGAAGGCTGCCCCCGCCGGTGAAAACGAGGAATGGACCGATATGTATGCCAGAATGGCAAAGGAAGCCCGTGAGGAAGGCTTTGAGGATATTGCAAAGCTCTTTGACGGTGTTGCCGCCATTGAAAAGGAGCACGAGGAGAGATACCTCAAGCTGGTGGAAAACATTGAAGCCGGCACCGTATTTAAGAAGGACAGCAAGGTGGTATGGATCTGCCGCAACTGCGGTCACATCGTAGATAGCATTGAAGCCCCCGTCTCCTGCCCCGTTTGCGCCCATCC
>JAZQJG010000035.1:0-28816 GCA_045541535.1 Eubacteriales bacterium | reverse complement strand
GCCGTCTGATTTTTTGGCATTGAAGGCTATTTTCTTGACGGTGGAGTTGGTGGCCTCAACGTAATAATCAGACTTTCGACGTTTGGTCATTTCGGCCAGATCAGGCTCGGAGGCTATTGTCTGCCAGATCGCGGAGTAAATGATATCAGCCTGATCCAGTTTCGGCGCTACACAAAAAATCCTCGCGCCATACTCTCCATCCGCATAAATGCAGTAATCCGCGATTGCAGAGGCTAAAAGGCTTTTGCCCTGCTTGCGGGAAACGATTATCAGAATTTCCCTGAATTGTCTCACGCCGTTTTCGTCCACAATGCCGAATATGGCTGATACAATGGCCTTTTGCCATAGCTCAAGTTTCAGAAGGTCGTTGCGGCCTTCACTGTGATGACAGAAATTTTCAATAAACTTGATAGCTTTGTTGGCCTTTTTCTGGTCAAAGAAAAATTTTTTGTTTTCAAGGCCTTTTATCAGGTATTCAAAAACCAGCCTGATCCAGCGGCCAACGATTACCGTCCCGTCCTGAATTTGCTGGTAATATGCGTAAATATAATTTTCCATTGCCGCCCCGGCTTAGTCGTTGAGGAAACTGTCCAGCTTCCCCGGCCCGCTCTTTGCAGGCAGCTTTGCAAAAAGTTTTTCTATCAGGTCTGCATAGCGTTTTTCAGTCTGGTTGTAAGCCTGCAAAAGAGCGCTGACCTGTTCGCCGTTCTGTTCTGCGCCGTTTTTGTAGCTGTCAGTGTAGCCGCCGGAGTTGATGGCCTCTCGCATATCCTCAAGGGAGATTTTCAAAAATGCTTCGTCCTTGATCTGCGGCTCAATGAGCTTGAATTGATTTTCCGGTAAACTTTTGAACATTCCAGATACTTCCGCGTATCTTTCGGCTATTCTGGTTTTTTTGCTTTTTTTCCCCATGTTTACACCCCGGTTGCGCGCACGCGGAGAGGAATTCCTAATGGCCCCCACACCGGTGGCCCGAGAGGCCCCAAAATCCCTAAATAGGGGGGGCCTCCGTAGCGGTGACTTTCCCGTCCGCGCTGACGATATAGCGTTTTTTCTTACTTTTTTCGCCGCCGTGTATATCCCGCTCATGAATTTCAGCGTGACACTCCCGGCACACAAGCTGTAAGTTGTCCCAGCTCAATGTGATCTCCGGTTTATCCACGTTTCCGGCGGTGATGTGCCGCCGATGGTGAACGATTTCCCCCGGAATGATAAGCCCTTTTGTCAGGCATCTTTCGCACAGGCCGCCCCGGCTTTTTGCGTATGCGGCGCGGGTCTTTTTCCACGCCTTTGAGCTGTACAGTTTCCTCGCGTATTCTTTCATCGGGCCGCCTCTCTGATATGGCATACAGCCACGCTCCGGCGTGGCACATATCGCAGTTGTCTTTGTAGTCCGTCCAGATATGGCGCACATTGTAGCCCGCTTGTATGTAGGCATCCCGGCAACGCGGGCAAAGCCGCCTGTATTCTTCACGCTTTGAATTTTTCATAGCACATAAAAAGGCAAAGCAGACGGGCCCGCGTTGTGGCCGTCTGCTGTCCGTGATTTTACACGATAGCAGAATAACACAGAAAATGGGCTGTTTTTTCTCACGTTTTTCTCATTTTTTCAAATGGACACATAGCCCAGCTCTTGAGCTATGGCATTAAGCACGGCGTTGATCTTCCTGTACGCCGTGGCCGGTGCCATGTGCAGGGCAAGGGCCGCGCCGCTTACGTTATGGCTGCTCTGCCAGAAAACAAGAGTGATAAGCTTAGTATCATCCGGCCCCAACTTATTGAGTACTCTTTCAATGGCGTTGACCGTCCTGATCGACTGCTGTATGTACTGATCGCTCAAAAGCTTAAAACTGACATTCTCGGTTGGGCGGCTTTCCCCTGAATGACCGGAAGAAGAAAGAGAGTAGTTCGGTGTGTTTGACGGCATCATATCCCGCTCATATTCGTTGAGCTGCCGCCGGGCCTCATGGTAATGCTCCAACTGCCACTCAACGAATGAGCGGAGAGCCGGTGTTAAACTGGCCTTTGCTTTTTTCATCTGTTCACTTCCTTTCGTTCTGCAACTTTACACATATACAAGGCTTAACCCAACCGGGCGCGGCCCGGTCAAGTCTGTCTTTTCTCGTATTTATGTTTTTCGGGGAGTTTTACATAATGATACGCGGCGTAGCCGTAAGGCGTCACATAGGCGGAAACATATGTGTAGCCCTTGGGCGCAATAGGCGGATGCTCTGGACTGTACTCACGGCGGCACTCTTTGGCTGCTTCTTCTTCGGGCATTTCAAAATTGTTGGTGCGTGAATAGTAGTGGCCGCCCTGCTCCGCTGTCCAGTGGTCAAAGCAGTAATTTGCAACGGCGGTAAAGTCCGTGCCCACGTCCATACCGAAGGCGTTTTTGTTGTTTCGCCGGAGCTTGCTGATCTGGATAACGCCGCCGCCTGTCCACGCCTTTTCAATGTCGGCCTTGTCCATGCCCTCAATGAAGGCATGAAAATGTATGCGGTGGGTGGATTTGCCCCGGCCTATGTAGATGCTGATTTTTGCATTTTTACATTTATATAGTAGGCGGCGGCGAAAATTGGCCCGCTCCCGGCGGGCATCGTCCATATTATGTACTTCGTTTTCCGCGCTGAAGGTAAATGTGCAGTAGTACCCGGCGGGCGTGAAATTGGCGTTTATTAACGCCGCATGGTGGCGGCGGGCGATCATGCGCCGGTGCTCGGCCCGCTCAGCCTCATTTTTGAAACGTAGCCGGGCCCGGCCCTTGGGCTTGCCGTTGGCGGTGGAGTATATGATCTGGTCACAGGTTGTCCCGGCGAATATGCGCTTTTTGACTTTCATATACTCCACCTCAGTTCATTCGTATTTTTGCCACAACATTTTGGCGATCATGCAGCGCTGCCAGCCTGTCGTACTGCAGCAATATTCATCTTTCCACGGCGCGGCGGTGCCGGGGAAGGCGTTGTGGATGCTGCTGTTGGCCTGTACGCCCTCACAATAAATAATGTTTCTGTCCTCTGCCTTGTAAAAGGGACAAACCGCCTCGCTGCTCTCATAGTGTCGGCCCATGTTGTTCCTCCACTTGTGCTGCTATCCACGCCTCAAGACCGGCGCGGGAGATTAGAATTCTTTTGCCGATTTTGAACGAGGGAAAATCAGGGCGTTCTATCAGCTTATTAACTGTAACCCGTGAAAGCCCCATTAGTTCGGCGGTCTCTCCGATTGAAATTGTAAGTTTGTCGTTTATTTTCATGATTTTCCCTCCACATAGCACCAGCTTTGAGGGGCCCGCTCCATGCGGTTATAACAGGTGATTTTCATGTCTTGCGAATAGCCGGATTTTTCGCACTCAAAGCAAGAAATATCTTCCGCGCCATGTATACAGGGTTTGAAAAATTCCCTCAGTTCCTTTGGCTTGTCGTAAATAACAAGACCGGGTATGTGCCAACAGTAGCCTGTTTTGCCGTTGCTAAGATAGTCCATGATTTGCTTGTCAGTAAGACAGGTGAACGGAAATTCCCTTAATGCAATTCTGTTGCTTGGGTCTGAATAGCTTACTGATATTGGTAAAATAGCATCACATACAAACTCGCCTATAACTTTGCCGTTAATGTAACCTTTTGGCACAAGGCTCGTTGCATTATGCTTGATATAAAGCAGCGGTATTTCTCTGCAATTCCCTGTATCATTGCGGTACAAATGCCCATGCTTATCTTTTGTGCAGTAGATATAACACTTGAACGGCGTTTCCAACTTCGGCTTGCTCTTTCGTACCTCTATTGTCTTAAAGCCAAGAGCAATTTTCTCACACCACTCAGGGCGAATGGATAACATTACCGCTTTCATTTCTTTCTCCTTTCTATAAAATAATAATTCTCTGGCACCGGCGGCGGGTTACGATCCCACACTGTCAGGGTCAAAGCCTGAAGTGCTGCCATTACACCACGCCGGTATATGTGCCCGCTCACGGCGGGCTTATGTGGGATTGTCAATAAACAAATTTCCCTGTGCTATGTGGTTGAGATACCGGGCCTCCTGAGCCTTGAAATAATCCACGTCTATCTCAAGGCCTACAAAGTCAAAGCCCAGATCATATGCAGCTATGCGGCTGCTCCCGCTCCCAAGGTGAGTATCAAGGATCTTGTCCCCCGGTTTCGCGTATTTCTGCAAAAGCCACGAATACAGGGCCACGGGCTTTTGTGTGGGGTGGATGCGGTTCTCCTTGTTGCTCATGTTTTCTTGCAGCATGCCGTTCCACTTATATTTGAATATCCGGGCGGCTGTATCAAAGCTCGAAAAAGCTATTTCACAGTCTGCAAATTTCAGGCCCTCCGGGTGGCATTTGTCCCATATTATCCAGCCTTGTGAGGGCTTGCCGATCTCAGCGGGGAAATAATTAGCACCGAAAATAATCTGATTTTTGGAAACTCTGAAAAGCTCTTGGAAATATTCCGGGCCAGTTTTGGGCTGTTGCCAAAGGGCGGCGTTGTATTTCTTGTGGACTGCGACGCCGCCGCTGCTTTTGTTCCGCATATATCCGCCCTTGCCCACGTCCCCATAAACAGGGTCAACAATGGCCAAATCAAAGGCCCCGTCAGGGCAAAGCCGCATATACTCCATGCAGTCCATGTTGTAGGCTATGTTCATAAATCCTCCCGCTCACTGAGTTTTGAGTACACGATATATGTCGAAAAGTAGCCCCGGTTTTCGCATAACTGGCAAACGGTGATTTTATCGCCGCTCTCGTTTATTTCGCTGAGGGAGTAGCTGAGGCGGCCCAGCTTGTCGGCACAGTCGGCACAAAGCCGCTTGTACATGGTACGATCTGGCCCGCTCATGTTGTCTCCTCCCGCTCTTCCGGCTCATTGCTCCACGGGCTTGTATATTTCAGCTTTGTGGCCAGTGCGGAAAGATAGCTCGCAATATTCCCTTGTGTATCAAAGAGAGGCGGCAGCAAGGCCGCGGGGAAAAGGCCGTCATATGCTACGACAAAGCGAAAGCTGCCCGGCTTTGCCAGCCAAAAGCTGAGCCCGTCGGCGTTTTCAAGGGGCTTGAGATATTTGGTCTGTATCAAATATGTAGCGCCGTCACGGGTTGAAAAGGGGTGCAGGGCGTAGCCCTTATAGCTGAAGATTTCGTCTGTGGGTAAAATCTCCTGAAGGCCCTGTGTATCATCAAGGGGCAGGGTGTACGGTGCCCATTTATCGGGCATGATCTGGGCGCGGGTGTCGATGTCGGCGGACTTTGCTTCCGGGATGTCCATCATTCTGAAACATTCCATACAATTCATTTTCGGCAGGCCGCTGAGAGAGTAGAGGGCTACGCCGTCCCCGGCCCATTGTGTGCCGCTGTTTTCGATATCCAGCAGCACCAGCTTTTTACTTTTGTTGATAAGGCCCGCAAGGCTCTTAATTTTCATCCGTTGGCCTCCTCGTTCATCGGCTTGTGATGATAACAATTTATTCGGGGAAATTCCCCGGGCCCAACTTTCATTGAGCAGTCTTTTTCTACGGCGCAGTCGTTACAGTCTGGTAAATCGAGTATTGCCATATAACTGCGGTATATGGCGCACTCTGTGCATTTTGGTGCAACGCTTTCACATTCGCTGCACCGCTTGACTTCTATGCCCACCGTAAGGCGATTCGTCACCTGCCCGGTTCGGAAGGCTTTGGCGGCGGCGGCAACTCTCTCTTTTATTTTCATTCTTTGCTCCTTTCAGACGCTTCGGCCCGCTTCTCTGAGGATTTGCCGGGGTTTCCGCAGGCGGCGGAGAATGGAAGTGGCCCGCGCCTGTTCCTGTAGATAATAGGCGTGGATTTCGTCAACGTTGTCGGTCAAATAGTACCCGCCGTGGGTTCCAAGGGATATGATCACATAGCCGCAGTTTCGGGCTTCCTCTACCAGCTTTCGTATTTTCCGGTCTGACATATCCAGCAGACAGGACAGCTCAAAACGGCTGACCGCGTTTCGGCGGCCATATCCAAGGCAGTTGACCAGCTCCGTAACGTCAAAACTTTCGGGCTCAGCCGGAGCGTTTGCCTGTATGATTTCCACAATATACTGCTGCTCGGTCACGCCGTAGAGTTCCTCCGGTACGCAGTTGAAAAGATTGCAGAGGCAGCGCATTACCAGCGGCGTAGGATAACAGAGCTCATTTTCAAAACGGCTGACCATGCTGTTGTCGATACGGCGGTCATATTCCCGCAGGGCGGCGGTAACTTCTCCCTGAGTGAGGCCCAGTGCTTTACGGTATGCGGCTATGTTGTTCATATTTTTATCCTTTCATTTCCGGCGTAGGGGCGGATATCATCCGCCTGTCGTCCAGATAAAAAATAATATTCTCCGGGCTTGCCTCAATGTTTTGCTGCTTGCACCATCGGGCCGCCTCATGGGCCAGCTCCCGGCGCTCCGGTCCGGTCAGTCTCAAGGCTCCCTTGTGCAAAGGGAGCTGCCCCGCAGGGGCTGAGGGCTTGTTAAGCGGCTTGTCCGGCGTGATTATCAGGGTTTGCCCCTGCGCGGGTGTGGACGGGATAAACACCGGTTCATTTGCCCGACTGTACCATGTGAAGCCGTGGCCGTGCGCTCCACCGCCGCCCGCTCCCATTGAGAGTTTCACGGGCAGACTTTGAAGCCGGTCAAGCTTGTCTTGCCACTGTTTTTCGATGTATTCAACATCATCGGCGGTGTAGAGGCCGCAGGCGTGGGCAAGTTTATCAAGAATTTTCCCCATCATTTGACGGTGGTTTTGCCGGTGCTGCTGTTTCCGGCGGAGGTGCGGCGGGGCTTGAAGAATCCGGGGCGAAGGAAGGGGTTGAGGCCCCGGCGCTCTTGCTGGCACATGGTGGTGATCTTACGCAGACCGGCGGCCCGGTAATGGCGGGCGGATGATCTGTGTGAGCGTTTGGCATGATTAATGGCGCTTGACATGTTTTTTATCCTTTCTCCGTGGGCTGTTCCTTGGGTGTAACCGTCACGTCGAATTTCACGCCGGGGCAGTTGTATTCTGCCCATATGTCCAAAAGCTCTGTCAAAACCTTTTCCATGTTCCACATTTCGGTCACTCCCTTCTTTTCAAGCTATGCCCGGCGGCAAAAAATTATGATATTTTAAGGTATTCGGCACAAATCCGGTCAGCTCTGTCGGCCAGTTCAAGGGCCTTGCGGCATTTATCGGCGTATTTGCGTTTAAGCGCCGCGTATGCTCTGACGTGGTCGATATCCAGAGCGGTACAGAGGTTTTCAAACATGTTGCTGTCAATGAATCGGATTTCATTGTTTAGCCTGCATCGGGCCTCATGTATGCGGTATTGTGCCCAGAGCACCCGCATTATCGGGGTTTCTCCCGTCATGGTGAGGATCACGTTGGCCGCCCTGTTAAGTGAGGCCGTGGCCCATTTCAGATTGCGGATGCTGTCGTATAAGAGCCGGTTGGCAAGGTTGCCGTATGCGCGGACTGTGACCGGGTCATGTATAGCGAACATTGAGGCCCTCCCGCTCTGCCTGCTTTGCGGACTTTGCGGCCCTGATGCGGCGGGCTTCTTTTTCGGCGGCTCTTTCGTGCCGCTGTTCATCCGCAATAATACGAAAACCTTCGCGGATGGCGTTCTGAACGGCGGCTGTGCAGAGAATCCCCCGATTGCTGAGGGTGTCAAACATGATGCGCTCTTTCTTACTTCTGGTCATGGTCTGTACTCCTTTCTATTTTTGGCTCTCCCTCTGGGAGAGCTGCCCCGAAGGGGCTGAGAGGGCAGGCTCCCTTGTGTAAAGGGAGCTGTCACGCTTGCGTGACTGAGGGATTGTCAGTTTTCCTCCGCCCTCGCATTTTCTCCTGCTATCAGCCGGAAGATTTCTGCCCGCTCCCGGTCGATTTCCCGGCATACAGAACGATAATATTCCTTGTTGGCCTCACTGGAGGATGATCCGGGGACGGCGTTAATAACCGCTTTGACATAGTCTTTGCTGGCCGCGCTCTGCTTGTATGCCGTGCCCAACACTGCCAGCTCCAAAATTTCAAGCTGAGTCATTCTTCCACCAGCTCCAGACATTCCACAAAGGCCCACCACTCATCTTCTTCACTGGTGCTGCCTTTCGGCCACTGCACACGCACTTCATAATCTCCTGAGCCAGGACAGCTTATTGTGCCAATGGTGCCGTCCTCGGGGTAAAACTCAGGCAGTTTTTTGTGACAAGCATCCCCCGTACCCGTAAACCGTACCCGGTCACCTACTTTGAATTGATGCATTTTGTTTTCTCCTTTCAAATCCCGCGCCCGCCGGTATTCTGCCAACGTTGTTCTTTAGCAGATATAACAGCAAGCGGATAAATTGGGGCTTTCACAAGCTCAATCCGCTTAATATCAATGTGCTTGATAACTTTTGCAATAACGGTGTTGTCTGCGTAGAGGTTGACTGTGTCTTCCCCTGCCCCCTCGGCGGCGTAGCGCGTCCCGCAATATTCGCATTGCAGGCCGTCCCGCTCCAAGGGTGCACCGCAATTGACACATTCAAGAGGTTTCAAAAGGCTCATAATACTGACATTCCTCGTCTGAAGCTATTTCCAAACAACGGCAACAGTCAGTTTCCGGTAAGCGTGCGGGGCAGTCTGCGCAAGTGGCGTGGTCTTTGCAAACATTGTTTGCGCCCCATTTGCAGTGGTTAACGCACTCGTGACTATCTTTTGTGACCATTGTTTTCTCCTTTCAGTCGCTTTTTTTATCAACAATGCTTTTGAACGCATTTTCAAGGCGTTCTTGTGCGTTTTCCGGTTTGCGGCGGCCATTGAGAATTTGGCTGACATAGGATTTGGTGCAGTGCATTTCAGCCGCCATATCGTCAAGGGTAACTTGCGCGTTGTGCATGCGGCCTACAAGTTCCCCCGTCCATTGCTCCCTCAAATCTTTCTCCCCCCCCTCTGTTACTTTCTGAAAAAAGAGTTGCAAAAGTTAACATCCCATGCTATTATGAAATTGCGAGTAACTTAATAGCTTTTGACGCGGATAGTATTATCGGGGTCTGGGTTTGTGTTAACTTTTGCGCCTCGCAAGCTTATTATAGTGTTAACATCTGCAACAGTCAACAAAAAAATTGCATTTGTTAACACTTTCGGCAATGTCAACAAATGCAAAGGGGTGTTTTTGTGTTTTTTGATAATTTTATTTATTTCTGTAATAAAAAAGGTATTTCCCCCTCTGCTGCTGGTGAGGAAATGGGGTTCCACCGTTCTCAGATTAGCCGGTGGGCCAACTCTGAGACTTTACCAAGACGTGCAAATTTAATGAGAATTGCTGATTATTTCGGCTGCACTGTGGATGATCTTCTTTCTGATCGCGCCGCTTTTGATATTCAGGCTTTCACGGAAAATAAAAATAAGCCCTCCGATATCGGAGAGCTTAGTGAGGTTGAATTATCTCTTATTCAATTATTTCGGGCTTTGCCGGAAGATCGCCGGGTGATGGTGCTGCCGATGCTGCAGGCCGCTCTGCAAGCTGCCGGATTATATCAAGAGCAAGAATGAACGCGGCTTCCGGGTCTTTGCTTTTGCGGATCATGGTCAGTATTTCCCGCTCCTGTTCATTAAGTCGGTGCTTTTCATCCATATTTTCCACCGCCACGCCCGCTGATGTTTACCAGCTCAACGGCGGCGGTCTGGTCAGGTGGCACACCAAGAAGCCCCAAAGGGGAATTAAGACGGATGTTTTTCACATGGGTATCTCTCATGTCATTCTGTCTGTTCATAGTGTGCTCCTTTCGTTTTTTTCTTTTTGTCCTTTGGCTCTCCCCTTGGGAGAGCTGCCCCGAAGGGGCTGAGAGGGTATTTCACCGCTCACGGCGGTAATAAATAAAAAAGGGGAATAGCTATGGTTATATTTTTGAGGCTTGTGGCCGTGGTGGGTATAATTTCGCTTTTGCAAAATGTGAAAACAAACTCTCCTGTTACTATTATTGTCGGCCTTGTTGCAATGGTTCTGCTTTTTGTTCTTGCTCCGCGCATTTTCAAGAAAAAGCCCCGTAAATCTAAACCTGAATCTAATAAATCTGTTCATGCCTCGGCAAAGTTTGAGCCTGCCCCTACTCCCGCTCCTGCGTCTAAGGTTGAGAATTTCCATGTGGCGGGGCTTTTTTATCACATGAATGAGTTTATGGAGTTGGCAGAGGATAATCCATTTTATTCTACCAAAAAAGCAGAGCTGATTGAAAATTTTTTGGAAGATGAATATGTCTTCAAATATGATTTTTCTCCCGCTCTTGTTGAGCTTATTCCCGAGCCGGATAATGAGCATGATCCTAATGCAGTTGCTGTGTATGCAGACAAACACATGATTGGGTATATTAAAGCCGGTAATTGCTCCCATGTAAAAAAACTGCTTGCTGCTGGCACCATCCAGAAAATCGACCTTGATGTTTGGGGTGGGCCTTATGTATATCTTAATTCCTATGAGAAAACTCTTGATAAGGGAGAACGGGATTATAAGGTTAAAGTTATTGTAACAGTTGCAGAGTAATTTTTTATAAAACGGCGGAGGCCGCTGCCACACGATCACTCCGCCGCCATTGCTGGGATGGTTTGAGAGTATCAAAGCACTTTGGATATTGCAAGATGCTTGATTGTATATTTTCGGCTTTTCCCTGTACATTGTGCGGATATTTTTGGATATCCGGGAAAGAGAGGCCGAAATTGGGTCAAGCCATGTTATACCCTGAGCGCATTGCCGCGCTTCACTCCCGCAAAGCAGAGCTCGGAAAATCCTGTCAGGATATCGTGGACGATGTTCTTGACGCCGGGGAATACACTTCCCTTGGTACTGTCAAAAAAGTATTTTCAAAAGATGCCGCTGAGAAGCGTTTCAAAAATTCGTCTCTGCTGCCTATCGAACAGGCTTTAGGCATTGCCGACGCTAAGGCTGTTCAAGCTGTTGCCCCGCTCACAGAGGAATTTTATCAACGCATTATTCAAGAGCTTAACCAACAGATGAAGGTAAGCCGCGCCGCCCACTTCTGGAAAAACATAGCCATTGTTTTTCTTGTGGCCGTGTTGAGTATTTTGCTTTTCGCGGACAGGCTTTCGCCGGATCGTGGTTGGTACAGAAGCGCCGGGGCCGGGGTTTGGTATGTGCTGGCCGGTTTGCTCTTTGTGTTTTGTGTCGCGGCGCTGGTGTTTTATCTTCACCAGCGGCACAAGAAAAAGGATATTGAGGCGGCAGCGGAAAAGGCCGCTGTGGATTGATCGAGAGGGGAGTGTTACGCTTGCCAGATAAAAGAGTCCTTGAGGGTATGCGCCGCGTGGCGCTTTATACCCGCGTTTCGTCTGACGAACAGGCAAAGCACGGCTTGTCTCTTGCCGCACAGCTTGAGACCTTGCAAGCCTATTCTAAGCGAAACAAGCTGCATGTTGTTGATATTTACACGGATGAGGGTATTTCGGCCCGCAAGCCCTATAAAAAGCGCCCTGAATTTATGCGTATGCTCTCCGATATAGAGGCCGGGAAAATCGATCTGATACTTATTATCAAACTTGATAGATTTTTCCGCAATGTCGGGGATTATTATGAGGTCGCCCGCATTTTGGACGCGCATAATGTGGCGTGGATAGCCACGGAGGAAGAATACGACACGACAACGGCCAACGGTCGCCTTTATCTCAATATCCGCCTTTCAATGGCTCAGGATGAGGCCGACCGGGACAGTGAAAGGATCCATTTTGTTTTTGAGGGCAAAAAGCAGCGCCGGGAAGTTTTGACCGGAGGTGTGCCGCTCGGCTATAAGATTGTTGACAAGCACCTTGTTATAGCTGACGATGAGGCCGAAAAGGTCAGGGCAATATATGCCCATTATATTGATTGCCGTTCAATCGGCGCTACGGCCCGTTGGGGCCGCGAAGTCCTGGGGCTTTCGACTGGTCCTTTTACATTCAGGAAAATTTTGCAAAATCGTGTTTACATTGGGGAACGCCACGGCATAAAAGACTTCTGTGAGCCGATTATTGAGCGTGAGCAATTTGCCCGCGTTCAGGAGCTGATGTTAGCCCGCTCACAGAGAAACAGCTCCACCGCTCCGAAAAATATTTATCTCTTTTCTGGGTTGCTTCGGTGCGCTGAGTGCGGCGCGTCCATGCACGCTACCACCACAAGAGGTCATAAATATTACCGGTGCCGCAAAAATGAAACTTATTATGCCTCTTGTGCCCATGATCGCCGTGTCAGGGAGGATTATGTGGAGCAGTGGCTATTGACAAATCTGACTGCTGAAATGGACAAGTACAACGCTGATATCCGGGCCAGAGCTGCCAGCCGGGTTCTGATTGATACCGCTAAGATCAGGCGCAAATTGGAAAAGCTGAAGGATCTGTATCTTGACGATATGATAGACCATGATCTTTATGAACGAGATTATACTAAGCTTCGTTCACAGCTTGAGGCCGCCGAAAAGGCAAACGCCGATTTGCCTCCAGAGGTGGATATCAGCGCCGCAAAGGAATTATTGGGGCTTTATCCAACTTTGCCAGACGCGGGAAAACGCGCCTTTTGGGCCCGTATTCTCAAGCGCATTGAGGTAGACGCGGATAAGAATATTGTCATCTTCCCCGCCTGAGTTTTTTATTTATTGTCAGTTGGTTATAAATTGGTAGTCCTATAGGATTATATAAATATAACCAACAACAAAAAGCCGCCCCATTGCGGGGCGGCTTTCTATTATTCATTATTCAATTGCGTCGGTGCCGTCGATGTTGGTTGCAACGCTGCCACGTTCGGCGGCGTCTACAAGGCCCTCGGCCAGAAGATAGCCCAGCACAGATGCGCCGGACAAGATCAGGCCGGTAATGGTCTCAGCAGTTTCGGCGCTGCCGCCAAGAGCAACGTACAAGCCGGAAATAAAACCGGCCATAGCTACCCAAAGCTTGCGGGATGTAAGCTTGCGGAGGATATCGGTTTTAGTCATTTTTTCACCTCCCTTCATATGTTCGTGTGATTTGTCAAGCTGTATATTAGCTCTTTTTTAGCTGCTTGCATTTGGCTGATATTGTTGCCGTCCAGACCATGATCCAGTAATGCCAAAAGCGACGTAAGTACGGCCCTGTGTTCTTGCTCCATCGTTTTTAGCCTGAAATCATCATTTTTCAAAAGTCGTTCAACGGTAGACAGACGGTTGTCAAGTTTGCTGATTTTTTCGTCCTGTGCCTCATTGGGGGCCTTTGCCGCCCGGATGACTTTTAAGATTTTTTCCACGGCGTTTCCCACCGTGACGATCACGCCGCACAGCGCCAGCAGAAGGCCCACTACAACAACAACGATCTGGCCGGGGCTGAGGATATCAAGAATTTTTTCCACGGCTTCACCTCTTTGTCAGTGCGGCCCATGTGAGGGGCCCGGCTATGCCGTCCCCATACAGGCCGTGTTCCACTTGGAATCCCATTGTCTTTATGCGGGTGGCGGTGTCAAATGTACCGCTTATCCCTGCTGGGAATCCGTGGGCAATAAGAAGCCCTTGCAGGGCTACGACGTCCGGGCCGAACATGCCAAGTGCCAGTACACGCGGCGGCCAGTAGATTTCTTCCCCTTGGCTCCCCTTGTCAGGGGAGCTGTCGGCTTCGCCGTCTGTGGGGTAGTCGCTCCCCACCATCCCCCCAAAGCTCATATAAAAGTTGTTGGCGGCGTCCCGGCGTGGCTGGTAATTATTTACTCGCGGTCTTTCGTAAATGCGGCATATTCTGTCGGCGGCTTCCACCACACCGGTAGCATTGCAGAGATAGATCCACAACTCTTTGTACTCAGGTTCGTTTTGCAGTTCCCAAATACAAAAGTCCACTTGTGTATCTTCGTGATCTATGCTCATGTTCCGCTGACGGTGGAAGTCCAGCATTTTTCGCTTACGGCTTTTTAGTGTCCACTGGCAAAGGCCATAACCAATGCTATCATTTACAAAGTCTATAAGGCCGCGATTTGCATAATCGGTATAAACAGGGTCAGAGAGAGGGGACAAACCGTCTTGAGCGTTGTTGGAGCGTAGCCCGCTCTCTGCCTGCATGTTGCCCATCATGGCGCAGGCACCAACCGGGGACATACCGGCGGCGACAAGCTTGAAATAAATCGTTTGTGCGCTCATTTTTTAATCCTCCGTCAAGAGCCCGGAATATTCTTTTGCATCATCTTCCGGGTCAGGTTTCGTAAACCACACCATAGCGATCTAATACCTCCTTGATTGCAGGGTTTTTCACAAGCTGCTTTTGCTGACCTTTAGGGACTTCATCAAAGACTAATTGAAGCGCCGCCCCTGTTTCGTTTTTTACGGAGGCGGCTTTTTCTTGCCATTTATTCATTTTGCGGTGCCTCCTCTGTTACGCCGAAAAGGGCAAGGGCCGCTTTCAGGTCGGCGTTTTCGGCCTCAAGGGTTTCTGTGCGCTCTCTGTAGGCGCGGCACTCTGCAAGAAGTTTTTCACGGTCAATTGTTCCGGTCATGGTGCCTCCTGTCGAATGAGTATATATTTTCTTTCATATTGTGCGCTGCCGCTGCTGTATAACGTTATTTCGTCATATGTTGGTTGATTGCTTTCCGTACTAAGTTTTGTGAAAATCATGGTTGTTGGTGAGCTGGACGCTAATGTGTAGTGTTCTGTTGTGATATCGGTTTGGGCGCTTTTGTAGCGCAAAGTGAGGTTTTGGTTTTGTGCTAAAGCCTTCCAAATTTTTTTAGGTTCTGGTGTCAAAGAAATTATTTCATATTCTCCGGCGACGACGGACCCGGTTTCCTCTGCTACAAGGTCGATAACAAGCGTTTTGCCTGTGTCGGGCATATACCTTGAATCTATTTTTTTATATGTGTCCGCCTGCACAATTGACAGAGTTGCAGTTGATATACCATCTGCCATATATATGTTCCAACCCGAGGCGGGGGCGAATACAATTAAAAACGGTTCGCCGGTGGCTACACCGCCAAAAATGATATTTTGATTTCCAAGCGTTATTGTGCTTATATTTTGTTGTGTGAGGGTTGTTGCGGTGCATTCGTACGCTTCGCCATTAAAAGTCACAGCATAGGTATACCCAAGCTTGATATTAAGGGTTGGAGCTACCACTGAATTCGCGTTAACATTAGTTTCTTCCAAGATAACTTCCCCACCGGGGATAAAGTATGGATACCCAATAGGTAAATATTTCTGTGCTATAGGGTTAGTTACTTCTGTAATGCCTGTAATCGACAGTGTAACAGATGTTGAGCCGTCAAGAGCCTGCACCAGTGCGGCTGCCCCCAGTGCGGCAGCAAGTTCAGGCAGAACATCAATAATAACAAACGGTTCGCCGGTGTCGTCCCCGCCTGTCATGAATCCAATATTGCCGAGTCCGACCCCCATCTGTATATCAGCAACGCCGTCACCATTTTCGGCCATTTCCACTTTTACACAATCACACTCATAGTCAGTGCCGTTCCAGTTAACGCTATATGTTTGCCCTTCCACAAGGCCCAGGGAATCAGTTAATATGGCCTCACCGTCCTCGTTTAGTGTGACTGCAGTCTCAGGCAGTATATAGTCCTCTCCGGTTTGGCTGTACGGATACCCCGCCGGGAAATACTGCTGCTTGATAATCCCGTCGGCGTTGAGCAAGTCGGCACCGCTGCCGCCGCCGTTCTCATTAACAAAATCAAACACGGCTTTCGCGCTGGGGTATTGCTTATTGGTGGAATTTTCGTCGATGGTCGTGACCTTGTTGCTGGTGGGTTCGGCTTTGGTCAGGGCGCTACTCCATGTGATGCCGTCAACCGTGGCGGTGTAGATGTAGATTTCTTTGAATATGTCAACATAGTAGGGTGCGGTTGTGAACACAAACATGTTTTCATTGATGCGTTCCCTGAGATAGAAAATCACGCCGTTGTTGTTCATTGTGATGGTCATACCGGCCTGATATGCTTCTTCGATTTCTGCGGCGGTGGTAACGTCATAGATAGCTTCAAAGTTGCCGCCGCCCGCGCCGCCGCCTTCAATGCCTAAATTCTTGCGGGCTGTGGCCTTTTGGGCTTCGGCCAGTGTTTGCGGGATGTCGTAGCGGACAGCACCCAAGCCGCCGCTTACTCCCTCGTCAATTTCTGTTGATGTGTGCTCAGAATTATAAAAGTCCAAAGCTTGCCCTAAAAGGGATCTGAATTCTTCAAGGGTCATAATGTCAGCCTCCATTAATAAGAATGTTCAGCGCCATGTTAAGGGTTTCAATGTCGTAGGTGTTGGCCGCGATCTGATCTTCCAAACTTGGAGTGACGGGCAGCGGCGGCAAGTCGGCGTTGATTTCCGCCTGCTCCCTTTGGGCCACGGTCTCCCCCGTCCATTTGAACATCCAGACCTCAACGCCGTGGGTCACAAAGCTCAGGGGGCGGCCCGGATCGCCGCCGAAAAGCTCAAAGACTTCACCGCCATTCTCGCGGATGAGGATATCAGCGGGGCCGGGCCATTTGAAGGAATCGGTAAAGCCGTCGATTATGCGGTTTTCGCTGTCGATTGTGATGTAATGATTTGCCATGCTTCAACCTCTCTTATGAAGTATAGAGGAACAGGCAGCCGCCCGCGCCGTTTGCGCCGTCGGTTCCGTCGCCGCCTGCGCCGGGGGTGCCGTCTTTTACGCCGCTGGTTATTGGCGTCCAGTTCTGGGCGCCGCCGGTGCCTCCACCGCCGCCGCCGTGGCCGCCGTCGCCGCCTTGCCCGGGAATTTCCGGGGTGGTGGGCGCGTTTTGGGCGTTCGCGCCGTTTCCGGCGTTTCCGCCCCACACATACTGCTGCCATGATGCAGAGCCGCCGGAAATTGCGGCTTGTCCGTCGGCACCGTTAGCGGCACCGCCGCCGCCCGCGCCTCCGGCCATTGCCTCCATCATGCCTTGCCCGGAATTATGAGAGGCATACCCAGCAAGTGAGCCTTCCCCGCCTTTCCAGTCCAGCACGTCCCCGCCGGGCAGTCCGTCCGCGCCGGGTGAAGCTACGCCGCCCTCGCCGCCGTCTGCCCCGTCAACGCCGTCTGTGCCGCTGAGACCATAGACGGTATCACGGGTAACATCCGCCACGCCAAAGGGCAAAATTGCGCCGTCGGCGGTGCTGTACTCTGTGACAAGGTTGCCGTCATCGTCGTAGAGCCTCATTAAGCTGGGCCCGCCCTCAAGGCCGACGCCGGGGGTAACGTATTCATCAGGGGTGCCGTTATAGCCGCCGGGGCCTTTTGCGCCGCCGGGGCCGCCCGCTCCGGGGATAAATACAATTTTATTGATGTTGGAAACGTCAAGGCGGGCTATGGCGTAGACTTTGCCGCCCTGTCCGGCAATACCGCCGGGGCCGCCTTTGCCGCCGGGGCCGCTGCCGTGGCCGGTGTATGTGTTGCCGTCCTTGTAGCAGCCTTTTCCCTGCAGGCCGCCGGTGCCACCCTGTCCGCCCTGTCCGCCGCCGATAAGGACGGCCCGGACATAGGGAAAATCACTGTTACGGATTTCTGCCGGTACTGTCCACTCTGTTTCTTCCGTAAAGAACAAAGACTGATTGTAGTTATTTCCTTTGTGGGAAAGCATGTATTCTGTAACGGCCTGATAACTGCCTTTGAGGATGCCGGTGGCGTTGATGCTCATGGCGGTAATGGTGGCGGTTACGCTTTCTCCAAAAGCGTTTTTGAAGGTATAACGTCCGCCGGGCTTTTCGCCTTCGCTGACAATAGCGCCGTTTATAATTTTTGCATTGGTGTAATAATCAAAAAGCCGTGCCGTCACGTATTCGCTGTTCATAGGTGAAACAAGCGTCGCGCCGGTCACGGTTTTTATGTTTTCCGGGGTTGTGGGGTTAAGCTGCTTTTTGGAAACAATGCGTGTAAGATGCACATATGGAATCGCGCTCAAAGTGCCTTTACCGGAAACAATGGCGTAATTCTGGCCGATTTCCACGATGTTGAGATCGCCGGTGGTGGTGGCGGTGCTCACTCTGATAGGCGTGGAGAATTTTACAAGAACATTGTCCGCCGGTTCGGCATACACGTCAGTGTTGTTGTACAGCTCCGTTGGCTGCTGATTGTGTACCCATTGGAAAGTGTGTTCTGTCACTTCAACGCCGGTTATGCCCTCAAGGCCGTTAGCGCTGCCCTCCATGTATATTCTTCCGTCTGCGATCTCTGAGGCCGTCAGCGCGTCCAGAAACTTGAACACGACATTATAATTATCGTCACGGCTCAGACTTGCGCCGGTGGCGAACAAAAGCTGATGGAGGTTTGACCGCTTTGTGGCATAGGGCAGCCAGCCGTATGTTTTTACATCGGCCAGCGATTCAGCCACATAGCAATTTTCAAGGCCGCCGGTGATGTTAACAAGCCCGTTGACTTTCATGC
The DNA here is from genome assembly GCA_045541535.1 of Eubacteriales bacterium. Taxonomy (GTDB): domain Bacteria; phylum Bacillota; class Clostridia; order Oscillospirales; family QAKW01; genus Firm-08. Next base: position 10,480 of record JAZQJG010000035.1, on the reverse strand, counting down.
TTATCACGCCGCCGAAAATTTCCGCTATAACCTCCGCTACTGTCTGGCCGGTATAGACGGCTCCCGCGTGGTCTTGTTTGTCCATGAGGCCCACAAGGCTGATCGCAGATATTTTCCACGCGTCCCGGCTCTGTCGATGGGGCTTATCAATATAGAATTTTGCAAAGAGTTTTTCCCCGTGGTAAAACCACAAGGGCGTGCCATACGGGATATCTTCCAGATTATCGCCGGTGAAATGGCCGCATAGTATTTTGCCGTCGCGGGTGTTGATTACGTACATGTCTTTGGTTCTGAACACCCGGCGGATAATAAATTCTTGTCTGCATACCGGGTCAAGCCGGTCAATGCTCAAGGCGTCTGAAATCAGGTCGGTTGCAAGCTGCCCGGTAATTGATTCGATATCAGAGTTATCAAAAACGTATAGGGGAGAATTTACATTCTCCCCTATAATAATTCTGTTGTTGGTCATGGGCTTACTCCGTTCTCTGCGGTTCAATGGGTGTAAAGGTCACGGCCAGACCACGCCACCGGCGATATTCACCCTGCTTATTGTGGTCTGTGATTTTTGCGGTTGAGATTGCCGCGTCAAATTCCTGTACACCCTGCATGAAGGGCAGCTTTACCCGGTGACTGTCTATTGGGGCTGTGAGCACCCAGAAAAGGGCGTCAAAATCGCCGGGGTAAAGATCATCCGGTTCGATCTCCATTGTGTGAGTGTATGCCGTGGCCGCAATGTCCCGGATTTGCCGCTGATTAATGGCCCGCCCGGCGTTGCTGCCTGCTAAAAGCTCTGCCATAACTTCATGGCTTGGATAGATCACATTCACCCGGTATGTTACGTCATCAACAATAATATTCATTTGTTCCTCCTAATTGACCAGCGCCGGGCCAACTCTTACGGTTTCCGCCTTGATCTCCGGCGTCAGAATGTGGGCCAGTTGGGCAAGGCTCCCGGTGAAATTGACCTGTACATTTGTGCTCAGGTTGCCGCCGATGGCGGTGGGCTGTACCGGCGTATGGGGCGCGTTCCCGCTCAAGGGCGTAACAGTTGCCCGGCCCCCGGAAACTGTGAGAATTTCCGGCCCGGCTTCACCGACAAGGATATTACCCCGGCTGAATGTGCCGCCGGTGGCCGCCTGCCCGTCAAGGTTGACCGGCCCGATTGTGCCGATAGTGGGAATGTCCACGGCAGGGATGCGGTTAATCAGTTCAATAAATGAGTTGATGGCGGCAATGCCGCTGTTCACAAAGCCGATAACACCGTTTATTGCGGCCTCTGCAATTCCGGCAAGGCCGTTAAAAACGCCGCTGAAAATCTGCCCGACACCGTCCCATGCTTTTTGCCAGTCGCCGGTAAACACGCCTTGGCAAAAATTAATAATGCCCTCAAGGATTTGTTTGGCCGCGTCCCATGTTGTTGAGACTAAGGCTAAAAACTCATTGAGTGCGCCGCCAAGGATGGGGCCGAAAACGTTTGTGAAGTCCACCGCAAAAATTGTCTGAAGGAAATTGTCCGTTTCGGTCAGGATCGCTTTCAAGTCATCGCCAAACAAGGCAATAGCCGCTCCGGCGGCAATAACGGCACCGATAAACATAAAAATCGGATTTGCCTGCAGCATAGTAAAAAGTGCGCTCATTATGGGCGTGAGTGTCGATATCGCTCTGGCCACGTTTGCGATCATGCCCGCCACCGGTGACACAGCCGCCACAATGGTCAGAATGGTGAGAATGGTTTTCATCTGCTGTTGATCCAGACCGGCGATTTTTTGAAAGAGCTGGTCAAGGAATCCAATAACCTGTGAGATTATTGGTGAAAGGGTTTGAAGGGCCGTGGCACCGGATGTTGCAAAGGTGGCCAGCGCCTGCGCCTTGATCTGGTCAATTTCGTCGTTGACGGCGTTCAGGTCGTCAAGGGTTTCTTGACTTATAACAAGGCCCAGCGCCTCCATTTCTTCGCCGTATTCTCTCAGGGCCGCGCCGCCGTCATCGATGACGCCTGCCAGCTCGTTTGCAGAGCGGCCAAAAATGTCCATTGCTGCGGTATCTCTTGCCGTCTCGTTGTCCATTTCGCTGAGGGCTTTGATGGTGTCGTAAAAAATATCTGTGGTTGAGCGCATGGCCCCGTCAGTGTCGCGGGTGGCCACGCCTAACTCGGTAAATTTTTCCTCGTTGTCAATCAGTTGCCGGGTCATCTTCGCCGCGCCGCCTGTTATGGTTTCCATCGAAACGTCAATACGGTCGGCGGCATACTGCATTTTCTGAATTTCGGCGGTAGAAAATCCGGTCTGCTTTGCAAGGGTGTTCAGGTCGTCGGACATGACCGCCGCATTGTAGGCCATTCCTGCAATGCCGGTTATTGCGCCGGTGGCCGCTGTGGAAATTCCCCGCGTGGCGTTTGATACTTTCTGTGCGCCGCCGGAAATTTTATCGGCTACGGCGCCCACTTTTGCAAGGGTGGCGTTTGACCGCGCCGCCGCTGATTCAAGATCGTCGAGATATTGAGTGGTCGAGATAATTTCCCGCTGTAGTGCCATGTACTGAGCGGAGTTTTTATCAATGCCCTGAGCGTCCATTTCTTTTTGGGCCTCTTTCAGCTTTTCCAGTTTTTCGCTGGTCTGCTCCACGGCCTGAGTAAGCAGCTTTTGCTTTTGTGCCAAAAGGGTTGTGTTGGTGGGGTCGAGCTTCAAGAGCTTTTCAACGTCTCTCAGTTGTTGTTTGGTGCTTTTTACCTCTTTATCAACGTCGTTAAGAGATTGCACTAAGCCTTTTGTATCGCCGCCTATTTCAATGGTAATTCCTCTGATTTTACCGGCCATTTACTCACCCCTTGCCAAAAAATGCATATATATCTTCCTGTGTCGCCTTAAAAGGATATTTTTCGTTGTCGTTTGCTTTTTCGGTGTACATGTCGTACACCATGCCGATTGTCATATTATGGAGCGCCTCATCCGACAACGCCAACTCCGCACACCTTAACATAAAGATGGCGCCATTGTGCTCCCGCGTTGTCGCTCTTACTTTTTTCTTGCGCTGCTTGTGGTTTCAAGAGAGAGCTGCCACAATTCAAGGATTGCGGGCAGCACTTCATAAATGCTAAAAATCCCCTCGATGCTGTCAAGCCATGCATCAGGGGTTTCGGGTATGCTGGTGTCAGCCTGCTTTGCCATGCACCACGCCACGTTTTCAAAAATAGTCAGGTCGAGCACTGTAAATTGTGCGTCCTGTTTTTCTTCCTCTGTTGCGTCAGCGGGTAGAGAAAGAATTTTCTGGTAGCTTTTCTGTAGGGTTCTCATGTCCGCTATCATGTCGCGGCCCACGGTGAAGCGGTACAGACGGGGAATGAGGGCTGATGCCCTCATTCTCACTTCTTTGCCGCCGATAAGTACGGTTTTTTCCATCGGCTTTTATCTCCCTTTTATTCTGCGGCGGCGGGTTCTGCGGCGGTGGCTGTCCCCTCATAGACGCTTTCAAACCATCCCTGTTTGGTTTCGGCGGGGGTTTGGCTGGTGGTGCGGGCCATTACCCGGTTATCAGACAGAGGCGTGGCGCTGATGGTGCTGGTCTGGGTCTGGGGCTCTTTCGTTTCGGTGTTTGTGTTGGCCACAATGCCGGGGCGGGTGCCGCTGCAATTGTAGAGGAGGTAATACTCCCCGTCTATATCGCCGTCGATCTGGAACAGGAGGGCGAAGTTTGCAAATTCCACGTTGCTCATTTCCATCAGCACTTTTGAATTATCAAGCACCTGTTTCCAGATGTCTTGGAGCATCTTATCAGGGAAACGGGCCATTTCCAGATCGCCTTCATAGCCGTTGTTTGCGGCGCTCTTGTAGTACACAATGCCGTCAGCATAGAAAGGGGTGATTTCCCCGGCGGCGTCAAGGGAGAGGGAAACAGCGCCGGGGACATGAACGGGCGTTGCATACGTTACTGCGCCGCCGGTCACGGTCTGCACCGCATAGTGGACGTTCTTAATATTGAATTGTACTTTGTTTTCAGGCATATTTTTTTACCTCACTTGTATAAAATTTCGCTGGTGAATGTCACCATATACATTTGCTCGGAATCTATCGCGGCCTCGTTGCGGCTGTAGAACAGACCGGCGGCGGTCAATTTGGCCTCAATACCCGCCTCAAGTTCAAAGTCTTTTTGATCTGTGTACAGTTCAATTACAAGCTGCCGGATTTTGCTATAATTTATCCCGTCGGCGGCAAAATCTGAGCTGTCGGCCAGATAGTAGCAGATAAAGGGCGTGGGCACTGCCGTTTGATTTGTAAACTCATAATAAGCAAAGGGCAGGCCGAAAGAGGAAATAAATTCTTTCAGGTCAATTCCGTTCACAGTCTGGCCTCCAGTTCTTTCACAAATTTTTCTTCGATGCTGTTGGCTACCGGCGCAATGTGGACAATGGCAGGTGCCCGCCCGCCTTGCCTGAGCGCGTGGCCGTTTTCCAGCAAGTGAGGCAGGCGGGGCTTTGAGCTGTATACCGTTACCATTGTTGCAAGCCGCCCGGCTTGTACGTCGATTTTCCAGCTTTTGGCGTATTCTCCGGTGTCTTTGGGGGAAGTCTGTCTGAGAAGATTTTTCGCTTGTTTTCCTAGGTCTTTGGCAACTTCGTTCAGGGTTTTTTGCGCGTCAATGGCATATTCATCAAGAGCCGCTTTTATTGCGGCCTCAAGTCCCTCAACTCCAACTTTAAGCCTTGCCATTTGTGCCGCCTTTTCGCTGCGCGTATAGCTCGATATAATCGCCTATACGGTAAGTCCTGTAGATTGCAAACTGCGCCCCTGCGAATTTGCAAACCGTTTCCTCGTTATAATCTCCGTCGAATACAATAAACTTGTATTCAGGATTCAAACCAGAGCGCCCGCCTTCAAAAAATTCGGCCTGTGATACGCTCTCAACGCGGGCGAACACTTCCCGCTCGGTCGGGGCTGAAACGAACACGCCATACTTGTTCTGCGTCTCGTTGGTGCTTATCAGGGTTAATTCCACGTCCCTTTTTACTGCCATGACGTATAACCCTCCGCCATGCTAAGCTGTGCCTTTTGCTCATCATAGGAGCGCTTGAGGCGGTCATAGTCAACACCAAGCTCAAGAGGGAAATGGATTTTGCAATATGTGGTTATTGCGGTTTTGCATATCTCATCCAGCTCGGCAGGGAGTTTAACACCGGCGATTTTCAGGTCGGTTTGTGCCGCTGATATGAGGGTGTTGAGCTGGTCATTGTATGCGTCTGTCTTTATTCTTAGGGCCGTTTTGACTGCCTCAAGCATTGTTATCACTCTTTCTTTTTGGTCTTTGTGGCTTTGGGCGCGGGAACATCGCCGGTGGTGGCGGTGTCCTCAGTATCGCCGGTGGCGGCGGTGTCCTCTGTATCGCCGGTGGTGGCGGTGTCCTCTGTATCGCCGGTGGGCTTATCCTTTTCTCCGTCCGTCATTTCGACCGCTGCACCCTGAGAGAAAAGAATATTTGCAAAGTCCGGTGAGACCTTGACGATCTCACCGGCTTCATGAGGGATTCGTGCAGCTCTGGTGAGCTTTACGATCATGCGGGCTTTTTCACGTTGACAAAGCGGCCGGGGGCCACAATGTCCATTGCGGCCAGACGGCGGCCAACGATCTTGACAAGGTCTTTTTCCGCAAGGGAAGTTTCGTCAAAGACAAACTTGATTTCCTCACCGGCGGGGTAGTTGATGCGGGCACCGGTTTCAAGGCTGCCCACAATGGCGTAGACCTGTCCGGCGGTGGCGGCGCTGTAGACGGGCAGGGTGTCATTGAAAAGCACCTCAAGGCCGTCAAAGGGGTCTGCCAGAAGGTAGCCGTCCCCGGTAGTGATAGACTTGAAGGCGGCCCAAGTCTGCTTGTTCATGATGACCACGTTGTTAAACGCCTCATCACTGAGCAGGGCTTCTGCGGCAATGATGGTGTTTGCCGCAAGGCCGACGGTCACTTCGGCAACGCCTACGCTGGTGGCGGTGCTGGAAGTGCCACGGGTGGCGATGAGCTGTACCAGATTATCGGCGGCCTTCTTTGCGATCTTGTATGCCAGCTCGTCGTAGATGTACTCAAGGAATTCGCGGGCCGCCATGTCCATGACCTCATCGGAAACGGTGATCCACTTCTTGATGGTCTGGGGCACAAGGTTTATAATGCCAAGAGTAAGTTCTTCCTCGGGGGGAAGATTTTCCATGTCACCCTCAAGGTGAACATGGGCATCGTCGCCGGTGATCTCAAAGCCGATTTTCAGGTTACCCCTGTAATAGCTCTTGCTGACGCGGCGGAGGATCTCCTCCCTGTCCCATGCGGTGCGGATGCGTTCCTCGATAAACTCAGGGATGGGGACAGTGCCGCCCTCTCCGTTTTCGGTCAGCAGGGCGCGGCACTCTCCGGCCTTGCCGGTCTTGATGTAGTTTGCATACGCCTCAATGTAGGCGGCGCTGTTGCGGATTTCTGCGTTGGTGGGGGTGGTGCTGGGCTGTGCCACGGGGGTGCCGCTCATGCTTACGACCGCCTTGACGGCGGCGGCGCGGCCCTCTGCGGCCTTTTTGAGCTCGTTGTGACGGGCTTCAAGGGCTTCCAGTTCGGTGTTAAGGGCCTCAATGTCGGCGCTGTCGCCGCGCATTTCACCGGCGATTTCCTCAACACGAACGCGGACTTCCTGAATGTCCATGTTCTTGATTTGTTCAAAAGTCATTTTTTACTTTCCTCCGATTTTTTTGATAATTTCATTCATGTGTGTTTTGAGCTGTTCCCGGTCTGCTTTGGCTCTCGCGCTCTCCAGCGCGGCGCGGGCACTCTCCAGCGCCTTTGCATCCCTGTTCCGGGCCTCAATGCTCGTCTGACTGTAGGCGGGGTCGGTTACTGCTGAAACTTCAAGCACCCGCTCAAAGGATTTGATACGCCGTGTGGGGTAGTCGCTTCCGAGGTTTTCCCACACTTCATCTCCTACAAAAAAGAGAAAAGACATGCCTGCGATGTCTTTTCTCTCAACCGCTGAATATAGTTCGCGGGCCGTTGCGTTGCGCTCGGTGTCAAGCTCAGCGCGGATATCAAGGCCCTTTTCATGGGTAATTAGCTGCATAGTGCTGTTTGGGTTATTACGCCGGGAACGGGCAAGCGGGATCATGCTCAGATTGTGGTTTACCAGAAAACGCACGTCCCGGAGGTCGGTTTTGTCCAGTGCCCCCGGCTCTATGATTTCCTGATACATGCCCCCGATGTCGGCATAAACGCCGTATACAATGGGGCTGCCTTCAATGTAGCTGCCCCGTTCTGCGTCCTGTGCCGCCCGCATTTCGCAGGCAAAATCACGCCTGATTTTATTGCTCATTTGTCGTTTCCTCCCCGATCATGTAATATTCGCCTCTGATGGGCGCTCTCTGGCCTTCGCCGTTAGGCAGAGGCGGGTAATTGAAAAGCTCTCTGATTTCGTCAATCATGATTGCGCCCCGGTCGCCCAGTTGTTGCGCCATGCTGACGCGGGCTGATACGCTCATATACTGCAGGCGGTTGGCCGTTGCTATAAGGGCATTGCCCCGGTTTCTTTCCTGTTCGGAGTAAATGGCTTTTGTCATGGCCTCCGTAAACTGGATTGAAAAGGGCTCGATTGCGCCGTTGAAAAAAGCGTCAAGCTCGTCGGCGTTTGCAGAGTTGTTCATGACCTTGGCATTGACGCCGAAATACCGGTCAACATTTTCGTTGATATTCGCCCGCTGCTGGGCGTCCACGGTGTAAGCCTTCTGATCGATTTGCTTGATGTTGGTGTAGGTGTTGGGGAATAGCAAAATGCCGCCGGTTTCCTCTGCATCCGCGCTCAGGTTTTTTTGTGTGAAGCGGCCCCGTTCTTTGGCCAAATCCTCGGCGGTGGAAAAGTTGGAAACTTGGGCCATAAACCGGTATGTGGCGCTGTTTTTTACGGCTTCCTCAATGCCCTGATTTTGCACATGTATGAGTTTCATGGTTTCGTCAAGGGCTTTGTTGGAGCTGCCGAAAAAATCATTCTCATACTGAAACTTGGTCAGGATCGCGGCTTTTCGCATTTCCACCGCGCCGGTTCTCCGGCGGGCAAAGTGGAATTTCAGCCACGGTTCCCCCAAATAGTCAATTACTTCGGTTTTTTGCGGCAATACCGGAATGTATCCGGTGATTATCATGTCATCGTCAAAAACCGGTACAATTATGCATGTGTTGGTTGCGTCCAAAATGGTGCTTGTCCGGTATAGAAATTGGCTCCACGTCTGCCATTGGTTCGGCCCGGTTTTCAGTTTGGTTTGCAGCTTGGGATTTGCAGAGCCCACAAGCTCCACTTTAAGCTTTGAAATATGCCGCGCTCTTGCGTCGATAGCAGAGCGCACAAGATCGTGCTCGTATATAGCCCCGTCCCATGATGTAAAGGCCGGGCGGTATGCCGTCAGGGCAGTAAAAAAGCCTTGCGCCTCGCGCAAAGCTTTCTCGGATTCTTTTGCTTTTTGGGGTCTGAATACTCGTTCAAAAAGGCCCATTTTGTTTCACCTCACATTTTTGAGTTGCTCGCCAATATCTGCGGCCCATTTTTGCCGCACAGTCATGGCGTCCAGCAAGGCCGCCGTGCCGTCTATGTGGTCAACGGGGTTGATTTTTACAAGGCGGCCGCGCCCCCGCTCGGTGTTCATTTTTATGGCGCTGTTCAGCAGATGCACTTTCAGAAGGTCGTTGTCCCCTATGTGGATTTTGCCGTCCTCCAGCAGACCCGCCGTTTCCTGAATGACCGGCCAGAGGTTATCCCCTTGATATACGTCGTCCATGTGGAATCCGTATTGTTTCATGTCTTGCACAAGGTATTGAGCTGAATACCGGTCATAGCCAACTTGCAAGGGGAGGATTTCATACCTCTGTACAAGCTCAGTAAACCAGTTGTAACAGTCATGGTAATCAACGTAGTTTTCGCCGCTGGCCTGCAATAGCCCACGCTCAATGTACTTTGCGTAGGGTAGGCCGTCCCGCTCTGTGGCTTCTTCGATTTTTTCAGCCGGGAGGAAGAATTTTGCAAACACATAAAGCTCCCCGGCCTTTTCGATTATCACAAGGCAGGCCGTCAGGTCGCGGGTCTGTGAAAGGTCAATACCGCCCACGCAATAATGACTTTTGAAGTCCTCAAGATTGAGCGCCGGGCCGCTGGCCTTTTCCACGGTCTGTGCGGAAAGCCACGCCAGCGCGGAGTTTTGTTTGATGTTGCAGTATTTGCAGAGAAATTCAGCTTTCTTTGTGAAGCTGCCCTCTGCTATGGCTATTTCCTCCAGCAAGTGAGAGACAGAGACGGACACGCCCATGTTGGGGTTTGATTTCCTCAGCTCGTTTATGTCGTTCCACTTTGCCGGGTCGTCGATCATGTACAAAAAAGGCAAAAGCCGCCTTTCCTTGCTGTCACCCAAAAGAAAACGGGTGGCCCGCTTTGTCAGTTCGTCATAAATGCCTTCTGAGATATAACCGGCGGTGGATATGGCCAGTATCAAGGGCTGCTTCCTCGCGCCCAATGCGGAGGTCATAACCTCATATTGCTTTATGCCCTGATCGCCGGGCCATGCGGCGATTTCATCGCAAACGGCAAGTGAAGGGTTAAAGCCGTCTGATTTTTTGGCATTGAAGGCTATTTTCTTGACGGTGGAGTTGGTGGCCTCAACGTAATAATCAGACTTTCGACGTTTGGTCATTTCGGCCAGCTCAGGCTCGGAGGCTATTGTCTGCCAGATCGCGGAGTAAATGATATCAGCTTGGTCGAGCTTGGGAGCTACGCAAAAAATCCTCGCGCCATACTCTCCATCTGCGTAAAGGCAATAATTTGCAATTCCGGCGGCTAAAAGGCTTTTTCCCTGCTTGCGGGCAACGATTATCAGGATTTCGCGGAATTGTCTGACGCCGTTTTCGTCCACAATGCCAAAAATGGCGGAAACAATGGCCTTTTGCCATAGCTCAAGTTTCAGAAGGTCGTTGCGGCCTTCGCTGTGATGACAGAAATTTTCAATAAACTTGATAGCTTTGTTGGCCTTTTTCTGGTCGAAGAAAAAATCTTTATTTTCAAGCCCTTTTATCAGGTATTCAAAAACCAGCCTGATCCAGCGGCCAACGATAACCGTCCCGTCCTGAATTTGCTGGTAGTATGCGAAGATATAATTTTCCATTGCCGCCCCGGCTTAGTCGTTGAGGAAGCTGTCCAGTTTCCCCGGCCCGCTCTTTGCGGGCAGCTTTGCAAAAAGTTTTTCTATCAGGTCGGCATAGCGTTTTTCTGTCTGGTTGTACGCTTGCAAAAGAGCGCTGACCTTTTCGCCGTTCTGTTCAGCGCCGTTTTTGTAGCTGTCAGTGTAGCCGCCGGAGTTAATGGCCTCCCGCATATCCTCAAGGGAGATTTTCAAAAATGCTTCGTCCTTGATCTGCGGCTCAATGAGCTTGAATTGATTTTCCGGTAAACTTTTGAACATTCCAGATACTTCCGCGTATCTTTCGGC
>JAZQJG010000034.1:0-152641 GCA_045541535.1 Eubacteriales bacterium | reverse complement strand
CATTGCCGAAGCCGCAATACTGGCGGGTTGCCGTCACTATTTCGGCTATCCCATCACTCCTCAGACTGAAATTGCCGCCTATATGGCCAAAAAGATGCCTAAAATCGGCGGTACCTTCCTGCAGGCGGAGAGTGAGATCGCTGCTATTAATATGGTATACGGCGTTTCCTCCACCGGCAAACGTGTAATGACTTCTTCTTCCAGCCCCGGTATCTCCCTGAAAGGGGAAGGCTTGTCCTATCTGGCGGGCGCTGATCTTCCGGCTCTGGTTGTAAACGTACAGCGCGGCGGCCCCGGTCTTGGTGGCATTCAGCCCAGCCAGTCTGACTATTTTCAGGCAACCAAGGGCGGCGCACACGGCGACTTTAAGATGATCGTTCTGGCTCCCAACTCCGTGCAGGAGATGGCGGAGCTTACCGTTAAGGGCTTTGATCTGGCCGACAAATACCGTATGACCGCTATGATTCTGGCTGACGGTACGATGGGTCAGATGATGGAGCCCGTTGCTCTGGATTTTGCCGCCGGTGAGGCGGTGGAAAAGCCTTGGGCAACCACCGGCACCAAAATGGAACGGGAGCATAACATTGTAAATTCTCTTTTCCTGCAGCCCGATGAGCTGGAGCGGGTCAATTTTGAGCGCTATGAGCGTTATAAGACCATTGAAGAGAATGAGGCTATGTATGAGGAATATATGATGGAGGATGCCGAATACTGCGTTGTGGCCTTCGGTATCGCTTCCCGTGTTTCCAAAAACGCCGTTAACGCCGCCAGAGCGAAGGGTATCAAAGTCGGCTTGATCCGTCCCATTACCCTGTGGCCCTTCCCGACGGAAGCTTTTAAGAAATACAAGGGTCAGATTAAAGAGTACATCTCTGCTGAACTGAATATGGGTCAGATGATCGACGACATCCGTCTTGCCACCGAGTGCAGTGCACCCGTTACGCTGTGCAACCGTACCGGCGGTATGATCATTTCTCCCGAGCAGGTTCTGGAGTCCATTGAAAACGCAGCGAAAAACGGAGGTGCAAAATAATGGTCGTATTTGATAAACCCCATGCATTAACAGACGTACCTATGCATTATTGTCCCGGCTGTACCCACGGTATCGTGCATCGTTTGGTGGCCGAAGCTATTGACGAGCTGGGCATTGAGGGCAGAACTATCGGTATTGCGCCCGTTGGTTGCTCTGTAATGGCATATAACTACTTCAATTGTGATATGATCGAGGCCGCTCACGGCAGAGCACCTGCCGTTGCCACCGGCGTTAAGCGCTCCGATCCCGAAAACAATATTGTATTCACCTATCAGGGTGACGGCGACCTGGCCTCCATCGGTATGGCTGAAACGGTGCACGCCGCCGCCCGTAACGAAAACATCACCATCATCTTTATCAACAACGCCATTTATGGTATGACCGGCGGCCAGATGGCACCCACCTCTTTGCCCGGTCAGGTTACCCAGACCTCTCCCTATGGCCGTGATCCCAAGCATTGCGGTTATCCCATCAAGGTTTGCGAAATGTTGAGTGAGTTGGAAGGCCCTGAATATCTGGAACGCGTCACCGTCAGCAACGTTAAAAACGTTCGTGCCGCTAAAAAGGCCATTAAAAAGGCTTTTCAAAATCAGATCGAGGGCAAGGGCTTCTCTTTGATTGAGGTTGTTTCCACCTGTCCTACCAACTGGGGTATGACTCCGCAAAACGCCCTGAAGTGGCTGGAGGAGAATATGCTTGCCTATTATCCCTTGGGTGTGTATAAAGACAGAAGTGCTGCAAAGGAGGAAACAAAATGAGTACCAAACAAATTTTGATCTCCGGTTTCGGCGGACAGGGTATTCTGTTTGCCGGTAAGTTTCTGGCATACAAGGGTTTGATGGATGACAAACAGGTTAGCTGGTTGCCTTCCTACGGCCCCGAAATGCGCGGCGGTACCGCCAGTTGCAGCATCATCATCAGTGATGAGCCCGTTGGCTCTCCCATTGTTTCCAACCCGGACATCCTGATTGCGATGAATCTGCCTTCTTTGGATAAATATGAGTCTTCCGTAGTTCCCGGTGGCATCATTATTGCTGATTCTACCCTCATTGACCGTAAGGTGGAGCGGGATGACGTTACGGTATATTACGTACCTGCCACCGGCCTTGCCGGTGAAAACGGCATCGGCTCTCTGGCCAATATGATCATCGTCGGCAAATTGCTGGATACTATGGGCGATTATGATGAGGAGTCCATCAAGGCGGCTCTGGGTAAGGTTGTTTCCGCGCGAAAGGCCAATATGTTCGACGCTAACCTCAAGGCAATGCAGATCGGCGCCGATTGCAAATAGGAGGAAATAGTTATGGAAATCAAATTTACAAAAGCGGCTGTTTTGAAAGAAAAGCCGGATAGCTCTACGCTGGGCTTTGGCAAGATTTTTACCGATCATATGTTTATGATGGATTATTCTGCTGATAAGGGCTGGTATGATGCCCGCATCGTACCTTTTGCACCCATTCCCATCCATCCTGCCTCCACCGTTCTTCATTACGGTGCTGAGATTTTTGAGGGCCTGAAGGCCTATCGTCGTGCGGACGGTAAGGTACAGATGTTCCGTCCTATGGAAAACATCCGTAGAATGAATCGCTCTGCCGAGCGTCTCTGCCTACCTGAAATTCCCGAGGAAATCGCTTTTGAAGCGCTGACTGAGTTTGTAAAATGTGAGCAGGATTGGACTCCTTCTGCCGAGGGTACCTCGCTGTATCTGCGTCCCTTCCTGTATGGTAACGACGAATCTTTGGGCGTGCACACCGTGCACAACGCCACCTTCGTGATCATCGCTTCTCCCGTTGGCAGTTACTATGCCGAGGGTATCAATCCCGTAAAGATTATGATTGAGGACGAGGACGTTCGCGCTGTTCGCGGCGGTACCGGATATGCCAAGTGTGGCGGTAACTATGCCGCTTCCACCCGTGCTGGTGAGCGCGCCGCACAGAAGGGCTATTCTCAGGTTCTGTGGCTGGACGGTGTAGAAAGAAAGTACATCGAAGAGGTTGGCGCTATGAACGTTATGTTCCTCATCGGTGACGAGATCGTTACTCCCATGCTCTCCGGCTCCATTTTGCCCGGTATTACCAGAATGTCCTGCTTGGAAGTTCTGCGCAAGGAGGGTTATAAAGTCAGTGAAAGACTGCTGAGCATTGACGAACTGGCCGAGGCTATGGAAAACGGCACTCTGAAGGAAGCCTGGGGTTGCGGCACTGCTGCGGTTATTTCTCCCATCGGCGAGCTTTGTTACAAGGATCAGAAGTATACCGTCAACAATGGTGAAATCGGCGCTGTGACTCAGCATCTCTACGATACCTTGACCGGTATCCAGTGGGGCAAGAAGGAAGATGCCTTCGGTTGGGTTTACCATCTGGACTGAAAAATTTTTGTTGACAAAGCAACTACGCTGTGGTATAATCCATAATAATTTAAAACTACCTTTTAAAGGCGATGACGGAATTATTCTTTATTCCCATTCATTTCAGAGAGCTGTCGGTTGGTGTGAGGCAGTGTGAACGAGTAAAGAAGTCTCACTCCTGAGCCGGACTGCTGAATCTTTTACTTGTAGGCGGTCACGGGTTTGCCACCGTTACCACGGCATTCGGCTTGATAGAGCTGGAAGAGTGATCGCTTTATGCGGTAAACAGGGTGGTACCACGGAGTTTTTTCGTCCCTGAGATCGGTGTTTTTCCGATCTCAGGGATTTTTATTTTTTAAGGCACAATGAAAGGATGAACTGTTATGAAACAAATCAAAATTGCCGACACAACACTTTGCCGTAAGGACGGCGTCTTCGGCTTTAAAGAAAAGATCGAGATTGCCCGTCAGTTGGAAAAGCTAAACGTGGATGTGATCGAGCTTCCTGAAATCGTCAATGCAAAAACCGATATCCTGTTTGTGCGCACCGTTTCTTCTTTTGTGAAAAAAGCGACGCTCAGCGTTGCGGCGGGCAGCAATATGGAGAGTATTGAAAATGCCGCTTTGGCCCTGAGTAATGCGGAAAACGCTTGTATTCGTATTGAACTTCCCATGTCTCCCGTGGGGATGGAATATATCAGCCATCGTAAACCCGATAAAATGCTTGAGTGGATCAAAACGGCCGTTTCTGCCGCCAAAGAGAAATGCGGTAAGGTTGAATTCTGTGCGCAGGACGCCACCCGTGCAGAGGGCGATTTTTTGCGTCAGGCCATTGAAACAGCTGTGGCTGCCGGCGCCTCTTGCGTAGCGGTATGTGATACGGCGGCTGAAATGATGCCCGATGACTTTGCGGCATTTGCACGTGAGATCGTGGAATATACCGACTTACCCGTAGCGGTGGCTTGTGAAGATAAAAACGGTCTGGCCTGTGCATCTGTGATTTTGGCGGTTCGTGCCGGTGTGGCGGACGTTAAGGCCTGTGTAGAGGGCACCGGAGTGGATCTGGAGGTCTTTACCGATATGATCAAAAACTGCGGCAATACTTACGGTTTTGCTTCTCGTATCCGTGTCACTGAACTCCACCGTGTAGTAAAACAAATCCGTTGGATTGCGCAAAACGTTAAAAATGAAAAATCTGCCGTCACGGTCGCTATGGCAGATGAAAGCGGTATACGGCTGGATGCCGGCGACGATCAGGCGGCAGTCATTACGGCGGTGGCAAAGCTGGGCTACGATCTTTCCGAGGAAGATCAGGCCAAGGTATATGAAGAATTTCGCAATGTGGCCGCCAACAAAAATGTTGGCGCCAAAGAACTGGAGGCTATTGTCGCCAGCGTTGCATTGCAGGTGCCCGCTACCTATAAACTTGTAAATTACATCATCAATAACGGAAATATTATTTCTTCCAGCGCACAGATTACGCTGAGTAAAAACGACGTGCCGATGCAGGGCGTTTGCCTTGGCGACGGCCCCATTGACGCCGCTTTTTTGGCCATTGATCAGATCATCGGTTATCACTATGAACTGGATGATTTCCAGATTCAATCGGTTACCGAGGGTAAAGAAGCAATGGGCTCGGCCATCGTCAAACTGCGTTCCGGCGGCAAGCTGTATTCCGGTAACGGTATTTCCACTGATATTATCGGCGCCAGCATCCGCGCCTATATTAATGCCGTCAACAAGATCGTATACGAGGAGGCATAAGCATGAAACTCTCTTTTTCCACCCGTGGGTGGCATCACAATACCTTTGAAGAATTTTGCGATATTGCAGTAGAACTGGGCTTTTCCGGTATTGAACTGCACAATATCAACAACCGCTTGTTTACCGACCGTGGCGGCGCCTTTCACGATTACGCCGCGGCGGCCACTCTGCGTCGTCTGTACGAGAAAAAACTGCAGATTCCTTGTATTGACACGTTGTGCGATCTGGCAGAGGAAAGCGCCAAAGAGGCAACCTTGGATGAAATCCGTCGTTGTATGGCGGTAGCTGCCAATCTTCATATTCCCAACGTCCGTATCAAGGCGATGTCAGGAGACGAGAGTTCTTTGGACGGCATTGCCGCCTGTATCGCCGAGGTACTTCCTGAAGCCGAGGAGAAGGGAATCACCTTTCTGCTTGAAACTTCCGGTATTTTCTGCAACACCGCTTATCTGCGGGAGATGCTCAATCGCTTTGCCTGTGACAATCTGGCGGCACTTTGGAATATGTCTGCCGCTTATTTTGGGGCAGGAGAATCCTCAGAGGAGATTATTCAGAATCTGGGCGCATATTTAAAACACGTTCTTTTCTGTGACGGTGTCAAAACGGAGAATGGCGTTGAATTTTGCCTGGCCGGCGAGGGAGAACTGCCTATTGCAGAAATGATGCTGGCGTTGCGTTCCGTAAACTACGATGGCTTTATTTCTTTGGTTTGGGATCCTAAGTGGTCTGAAGAACTGGACGATATGGAGATCATTTTTTCTCAATACGTCAACTTTATGAAACAGTTCAACGATACCTCCAAAAATGAAAAGACCCTGTATTATAACCGTGCCCATACCGGCAAATTTATCTGGAAAAAGGATCTTTTAATTGATCTCACGTTCTCCCAGGTGCTGGACCGTATGGTGGAGGAATTTCCCGATCAGTACGCATTTAAATATACCACGCTGGATTATACCCGTACCTACAGCGAATTCCGTGACGACGTGGATACCTTTGCCAGAGCGCTGATTGATATGGGCGTCAGAGCCGGTCATCACGTAGCAGTCTGGGCCTCTAACGTACCTCAGTGGTATATTGCCTTCTGGGCAACGGTTAAGATCGGCGCCGTTTTGGTCACCGTTAACACTGCCTATAAAATTGCGGAGGTGGAATATTTGCTCCGCCAGTCCGACACTCATACCCTTATTCTCACCGAGGGCGGTAAGGACAATCATTATGGTGAGATCATTGCCAAGCTCTGCCCCGAACTGGAGGAGATCAAAGCCGGCAAACCTTTGCACAGCCGTCGTTTGCCCTTCCTCAGAAACGTTATCACCGTTGGTTTCAAGCAAAAGGGATGCATGACTTGGGAGGAGGCGGTTTCTCGCTCTTCTCAGGTGCCTGTGGAAGAGGTATATCGTATGGCGGCTGCCGTGGATAAGGATGATGTCTGCAATATGCAGTACACCTCCGGCACCACCGGCTTCCCCAAGGGCGTTATGCTGACGCATTATAACGTTGTCAATAACGGTAAATATATCGGTGATCATATGGATCTGTCTACGGCTGACCGTATGATGATTCAGGTGCCCATGTTCCATTGCTTCGGTATGGTTCTCTCTATGACCGCTTCTATGACTCACGGCACCACGATGTATCCCATTCCTTACTTTTCACCCAAGCCTGCGCTGTCCTGCGTTCATAACGAGCACATCACCTGTTTTAACGGTGTGCCCACTATGTTTATTGCGATGATGCAGCATCCTGATTTTGAGAAGACCGACTTTTCCTATATTCGCACCGGCATTATGGCGGGTGCCAACTGTCCTGCCGATCTGATGAAAAAAGCCGCTCAGCCGGACGTTATGAATATGCGGGAAATCGTGTCAGTTTACGGTCAGACCGAGGCCTCTCCGGGTTGTACTATGAGTAGTTATTATGATTCTCTGGAGGTGCGCACCGAAACGGTAGGCAGTGCCTTTGCTAACGTTGAATGTAAGATCGTTGATCCTGAGACGGGCGAGGATTGCCCTGACGGCGTGAACGGTGAATTCGTTGCGCGCGGCTATAACATTATGAAGGGTTATTACAAAATGCCCAAGGCTACTGCGGCCGCCATTGATAAGGACGGTTGGTTACACACCGGCGACCTTGCCTGCCGCACGCCCGAGGGAAATTATCTCATTACCGGCCGTCTGAAGGATATGATCATCCGCGGCGGCGAAAACATCTATCCTAAAGAAATCGAAGAGTTTATTTATACTCATCCCAAGGTACGTGACGTACAAGTTATCGGTGTGCCAGACAAACGGTACGGCGAGGAGATTATGGCTTGTATTATTCTCAAAGAAGGGGAGAGCATGACCGAGGACGAGATGAAGCAATACATCAATGAAAATATGGCTCGTCATAAAGTGCCCCGTTATATTGATTTCGTGGACGCCTTCCCGATGAATGCGGCCGGCAAGATTTTGAAATATAAAATGCGTGAGGATGCCGCCCGCAAGCTGGGTCTGGAAGGATAGGGGAGTCAAATGCTTGAAAATCAGTATTTGGTAATTGATGCCCATTGCCATATCTATCCCGAAAAGATTGCCGCCCGTGCGGCCAAAAGCACCGGCGATTTTTATGGAGAAGAGCCCTACGCCGACGGTACGGTGGAGGCAATGCTTTCCGAAGGAATTGCCGCCGGTATTGACCGTTTTGTGGTACAGTCGGTTGCAACCACCCCGCATCAGGTTAAAAGCATCAATGAATTTATTGCTGCTTCCGTTTCCGCGCACCCCGACCGTTTGATTGGTTTGGGTACCCTGCATCCGGATGGCGAAGATCAGCGGGGAGATGTGCATCATCTGGTGGAGTTGGGGCTTCACGGGGTGAAATTGCACCCTGATATCCAGAACTTTAAAATGGATGACGAGCGTTGTATGCGGATCTATGAACTTTGCCAGAAGGAAAAATTACCCCTTCTGGTGCATACGGGGGACTATCGTTATGATAATTCCAATCCCGACCGTGTTTTGCGCGTCTTGCGGGAATTTCCGGGCCTTACAATGGTGGGTGCCCACTTTGCCGGTTGGTCGGTATGGGAGGAAGCAACGGAAAAGTTGGTCGATTGCCCCAATTTATGTGTGGATTGTTCGTCTACGATGATGTATCGGGATGCAGCTTCCGTGGTGCAAATGATTCACGCTTTTGGGGCCGACAGAGTTCTGTTCGGTACCGATTATCCGTTGTGGTCCTCTGCCGCAGAATTGGATCGTTTTGCCGCTCTACCGTTAACGGCAGATGAAAAACGAATGATTTTGTGTGAAAACGTTTGTAAAGTTTACGGCATCAAACGGCAATTTTAACGGATCAAAAAAGAGGTTGTTTTGTACAACCTCTTTTTTCTATTGACAAAATGATTGGTATGGTGTATTATTGTATTAGCCAAGTAATACAATGGAGGTGCGTAGTGAGGTTTTCGTTTGATAATAATACGCCGATTTATATTCAGCTTGTTGATCAACTGAGGGTATATATTATTTCCGGCGTACTTACTCCGGGGGAACGCTTGCCATCGGTGCGGGAATTGGCGTTACAAACCAAGGTCAATCCGAATACCGTACAAAAAGCAATGCTGGAACTTGAACGTGTCGGTTTGATCTATACGGAGCGCACCAACGGAAAATTCGTCAGTGAGGATACCCAAAAGATTGCCGATTTTCGTGCGGAATATGCCCAGCGTATTGGTCAGCGTTTTTTGTCGGATATGAAGAACATTGGCTATGATACCGAAAAAACAATTGCTTTGATTCAAGGAATGGGAGGAGAGTATAAATGAGTTTGCTGGAATGCAAAAACGTCAGTAAAAAGTTTGACGGACAATATATTTTAAGGGATGTTTCGTTTCAGATCGGCGCCGGTCGCATTGTGGGACTTCTCGGTAAAAACGGTGCAGGAAAATCCACGTTGATCAAGCTGATAAACGATCTGCTGACCCCTGATAGCGGTATGATTTCAGTGAATGGACAGAGCATTGGTGTGGAGAGTAAACGGTTGATTTCCTACCTGCCGGAGCGTACGTATCTGGATAAGAATATGCAAGTTTCGGCTGTGCTGAAATATTTTGAACAGTTCTATGAGGATTTTGAGATTGAGCGTGCCAAGCGTTTGCTACAGGATCTCGGATTGTCGGAAGAACAAAAAATATCCAAAATGAGTAAGGGTATGCAGGAAAAGCTACAACTTGTTTTGGTGATGAGCCGAAAGGCAAAACTCTATATTTTGGACGAACCGCTGGGTGGTGTGGATCCTGCTACCAGGGATTATATCTTGGATACGATTTTGTCCAATTTTGACGAGGGAGCTTCGGTTCTGATTTCTACTCATCTGATCTCTGATGTGGAGCAAATTTTGGATGACGTGATTTTTATTGATCAGGGACAGGTGGTGCTGGCTTCGTCAACCGACGAACTGCGCACTAGAGAGAATGCTTCAATTGACGAGATTTTCAGGAGGATGTTTCGATGCTGAAAAAATTGATTCATTACGATCTGCGGTTTTTGCTCAGCAAATCACTGATCGTGTACTATATTATCACTCTTGGATTGGCGATGTTGACCCGATTATTCGGTTGTTTTGACGAGATTTTTATACTGAATATCATTGGGAAAATTTGCAGTGGCGCCACGATTTCTGCGTTGTTTTCCACGTTGATCAATAACGTAATTCATTGCTGGATCCGCTTTCGGCACAATCTGTTTGGCGATGAAAGCTATCTCACTCATACTTTGCCCGTAAAGCGCCATAGCCATTACGTATCTAAGTTTGTGGCAGGTATGCTCTCACTGATCACCAGCTTTGCCGTGGTGTGTCTTTCAATTGTAATTGCATTTTATTCCAAGGAGAATTATGCGTTGCTCAAAAACATGCTCATCCCTGTTTCCCAGGCAATGAAAGTGAGCATACCTGTAATGGTTTTTTTACTAATTTTTCTGGTGTTTGTGGAGCTGATGAGTATGGTGCAATGCGGATATATCGGCACGATTATCGGTCATTGTTTTAACCGTGGCAAAGTGGGACTTTCGTTTTTGTTTGGAATCCTTGTATACTTTGTGTCCCAAGGGATTGCGTTCGTTTTGACGATCGTTGTCGCCTTTCCGTTTTCAAGGGAAGTTTTGGAACTTTTCGGACAGAATGCACCCCAGAATTTTGACGTGTTTCCTGCCTTGATGATTGGCGGAAATGTTGCGTACAGCGCACTGCTGATCATCGGCTTGATCGTGGGTGGAGTACTGCTTAAAAAAGGTTTAAATGTGGACTGATAAAGGAGAAAAGTATGGATCATATCAAAGAAGCAAGGGAGTTATTTTGCTCCGGTTATAACTGTGCTCAAGCAGTATTCACTGCCTTTCGGGATGAGATGGGATTGGACAAGGAAACCTGCCTTAAATTGTCCTCCTCTTTTGGTGGTGGTATGGGTAGAATGCGGGAAACCTGCGGTGCCGTAACCGGTATGTTTCTGGTAGCCGGTTACCTGTGGGGATATAGCGATATCGGCGATAAAGGTGTAATCACCGAGCATTATGCCCGCATTCAAAAACTTGCCGCTGATTTTAAAGAAAAGTTTGGTACTATTTGTTGCAGGGAATTGCTTTCGGGACTCAAAACCACCCCGGGCGCAAAACCAACCCCCAGAGATGAAAAGTTTTACAAAGAACGTCCGTGCGCCGTATTCGTTGAATATGCTGCAGTTTTGTTGGATCAAATGATAGCTGAAAATTAGTATAACCCCGCCGAGCACAGTCTCGGCGGGGTTATACTATTTTTACT
This sequence comes from Eubacteriales bacterium, assembly GCA_045541535.1. Classification (GTDB taxonomy): domain Bacteria; phylum Bacillota; class Clostridia; order Oscillospirales; family QAKW01; genus Firm-08. Next base: position 141,699 of record JAZQJG010000034.1, on the reverse strand, counting down.
TGTTAACTTGACAGTTATAATAATATATAGTAAAATATATAAACAAGATATGGGAGGTAACCCGAATCGCAGCAGTCTCTACGTGCATTAAAGTGCAAGTTTATTGATTTGCTTATGAAATTCGTGTTGATCCTCCTTTTGCTTTTGCAATAACAAAGGGTGTGACGGAAATGTACAAATCTTTTTTTAAGCGATTTTTTGATATATTTTTTTCAATCTTGGGTTTGCTCCTGTTGTGGTGGCTGTTTTTAATCTTGATTGTTGCTATCAAGATTGATGATCCCGGTCCTGCATTTTTTACACAGGAGCGTATTGGGATTCATAAGATGCGTTTTAAAATGTACAAGTTTCGAACGATGAAGGTTTCCACTCCTCACGATATGCCCACGCATCTGCTGAAATCTCCGGAGAGATACATAACCCGTGTTGGTAAGTTTTTGCGCAAATCCAGTTTGGATGAGTTGCCGCAGATCTGGAATATTTTGAAGGGCGAGATGAGCATTATCGGTCCACGTCCCGCTCTTTGGAATCAGGATGATCTGATTGCTTTGCGTGATGAATATGGAGCAAACGACGTTCGTCCGGGTCTTACCGGTTGGGCCCAGATCAACGGTAGAGACGAACTTGAGTTGGAGATCAAAGCTCGTCTGGACGGAGAATACGTGAATGGTATCAACTTTGCTTTTGATTGCAAATGCTTTTTCGGTACCATAACCTGTGTGCTTAGGCACAAAGGTGTTGCGGAGGGTGGTACCGGAGAGATGAAAAAAGAGCCTGTTGCAGTAGCCGCAGGAGAAAATGAGGAAGCGAACAAAAAAGAATTATGAAACTCTTGGTGATTTGCCAATATTATAAACCCGAGCCTTTTCGCATTTCGGATATATGCGAAGAATTGGTGCGACGCGGTCATGAGGTAACAGTTGTGACCGGTGTTCCTAATTATCCGGAAGGAGAGATCTATCCCGGATATGAGAAGAAACAACGTCGGACAGAAACAATGAATGGCGTTAAAATTCACCGTTGTTTTACGATTCCTCGCAAAAGTGGTGCGATATACCGTCTACTTAATTATTTCAGTTTCGCTTTTTCTTCCACCGCTTTTGTTAAAAAAATCAAAGCCTCTGACGGCACTGCTTTTGATGTCGTTTTTGTGAATCAACTTTCTCCCGTTATGATGGGTAGCGCGGCGCTCGCATATAAGAAAAAGCATAAAGTGCCGGTACTGCTGTATTGCTTGGATCTTTGGCCGGAAAGTTTGATTGCCGGTGGCATTCGGCACGGCTCACTGATCTACCGTATTTTTCACAAAATTTCCGAAAAAATTTATCGTGGGGTGGATCGGATTTTGATCACATCCGGTAAGTTTTCTGGGTATTTGCAGAGTGAGTTTGAGATTTCAAAGGAAAATATTGAACATCTGCCCCAGTATGCGGAAAGCATTTTTGCGCCTGCAGTCGCTGCCGACACGAAAACTACGACCGATTTATTGTTTGCAGGAAACGTGGGGACGGCGCAAAACGTTGAAACGATTTTGCGTTCGGCTGAACTTTTGCAGTCAAAGCACCCGCAACTGCGCTGGCATATCGTCGGTAGTGGCAGTGATCTTGAACGGTTGCGGCAAATGACAAAAGATAAACAATTGACTGAAACGGTGATTTTTTACGGTAGAAGACCCCTTGAGGAAATGCCGCAGTTTTATCAAATGGCAGACGCTTTACTTGTGACGATGCAGGCGGATCCGGTTTTGAGTCTTACTTTACCGGGAAAGGTGCAATCCTATATGGCGGCAGGTCGCCCGATCATTGCGGCCATTGACGGTGAAACCGCTGACGTGATCAATGCTGCAAAATGCGGTTACTGTTCCAAAGCCGAGGACGCACACGCGCTGGCCGCAAACGTAGATGCGTTTTTAGCGGAACCGGATAAAAAACGGCTTGGCGATAATGCTTATGCATATTACAAAGAACATTTTCATCAAGATAAATTTTTTACAACCTTGGAACGAATTTTGAACGACGTGACCAAATAATCGTTTAACAGGAGAATGGCGTTGAAAATACTGATGATCAACTCTGTCTGCGGTATCCGCAGTACAGGCAGAATTTGTACCGATCTTGCTACAGTCCTTGAATCAAAAGGACATCAGGTTAAAATTGCATATGGAAGGGAAGACGTACCTTCTCAATTTCAAAAATATGCTGTGAAGATCGGCACGAAGTTCGACGTCAATCTTCACGCGCTCAAGGCGCGGCTGTTTGATGCTTCCGGATTCGGAAGCAGAATTGCCACCAAACGATTCATTAAATGGGTAAAAGAGTTTGATCCTGACGTTATTCATCTTCATAACATTCACGGCTATTATATCAACGTTGAGGTGCTATTTCTATTTTTAGCACGGTTTAATAAACCTGTTGTTTGGACGCTTCATGATTGTTGGCCGTTTACCGGTCATTGTGCACACTTTGATTATATCAAATGTGATCAATGGAGATCGGCGTGCCAAAAATGTGCCCGGAAAAAGGAATATCCGACCTCATGGCTGATGGATCGCTCTGCCAGAAATTTTCAAAAAAAGAAATCACTGTTCACGTCGGTTAAGAGTATGACATTCGTGGCTCCGTCAAATTGGCTTACCGATCTTGTCAAACAGTCGTTTTTAAGTAAATATCCTGCGATTACAATTCATAACGGAATTGATCTTACAGTTTTTCGGCCGTCCGATACAGTGAGCAAATGCTATGAAAATGTTTCTGACAAACGGGTGGTGTTGGGGGTTGCAAGCAACTGGAGCCCCAGGAAGGGATTGGATGATTTTGTTAAATTGGCAGATTTGCTGGGTAATGATTATTCGGTAATTCTGGTTGGTCTTTCCGAGAAGCAGAAGCGGACCCTTCCCGATAATGTAAATGGTATTTGCCGAACCAATAGTACTTTGGAACTGGCTGAACTATATCGTAGCGCCGACGTGTTTCTAAATTTGACTTATGAGGATAATTATCCCACAACAAATTTAGAGGCGCTCGCTTGCGGCACGCCGGTCATCACGTATGATACCGGCGGAAGCCCCGAAAGTATTATGCAAAAGGAAAACGTAGTTCCGCAGGGCGACTTGAAAGCGGTTGTACGAGCTATTGAACGGGTTTGTAAAGAAGGGCGTTGTTCACATGATCCCGCTTGCTTTTCGGCCCAAGAAAAGTATTTGGAGTATATGAAACTTTACGAAGAGGTATTGTGATGAAAGTTTTGTATGTAAACGGTGGTCTGATGGATCGTGGTGGCATATCTGCTATGATGATGAACTATTACCGTCATATAGAACCCGAAAAAATACAGATTGACTTTTTGGTGCATGGGTTTGAGGAAGGCGTGCACGATGAAGAAATCATCAGCAGAGGTTCCAAAATTTATCACGTGGTTCCCAAATCAATTGATTTCAAAAAAAACACACGGCAACTCAAAGAAATTTTTACAGAAAACCGCTACGACATTATCCATGCACACGCTGACGTCGGTAATGCCCATATTTTAAAAATTGCCAAATCTTGCGGCATTTCCATTCGCATTTCTCACTCTCACAGCACTTCTTCTCAAAGCACGGGGATGTTGAGGAAAATTCTCGGCGAACTACAGCGCAAGATGGTAAAACGATATGCTACCCATTATTTTGGATGTTCAAAAGCGGCCTGCGCTTGGCTGTACGGAAAGGCAGTTAATAGTGTTGTGATCCCAAATGCAATTGATGCCAAAGTCTTTTCGTTTGATGCAAACAAGCGCGCGGTTATGCGAGAACAATTGATGCTGGGAGATTCGCTGGCATTATGTCAGATCGGGCATCTGAATACTCTAAAAAATCAAACTTTCTCCATTCGTGTGGTGCACAGGTTGCAATCAAGTCATCCTGATAGCAACATCAAGCTGATATTGATCGGGGATGGAGATCAAAAGAAACTTAACGCTTTAGCTTCGCAATTAAACGTTCAAGACAAGATTTGTTTTTTGGGACAGCGCCACGATATTTCTGATATTCTACAAGCGTGTGATGTCCTGTTGCTTCCGTCCTTGTTTGAAGGATTGCCGGTGACCTTGATTGAGGCACAAGCCGCTGATGTGCCCTGTCTTGTGTCCGACAAAGTTTCAACAGAGGCGGCTATTATACCCGGGAAAATTCAATTTTTACCCATAGATGAGGACGGCGTTGATCTTTGGTGTGATGTGATTAATACGTTTTCGAAACAGCGAAGGAACGTATTTGAGCAAATTAAGGATGCCGGGTATGATATTTTTGAAGAATCAAAAAAACTGTGTGAATTATATCTAAGCTTGGTGGAGAAACGTGCAAAAAGAACAAAAAAGCAATAAAAATATATATATTACGGTCCTGTTTCTGATCACTGTGTTTGTCACAAATATTTCGCAGGTACCGGATCTGATTGGCAATTCCGGTATGAGATTGCTTACGTATGGAATATGGATTTTGATGGCCTTAGTCGTTATTGTTGCTTCGGGCAAAGACGTTGCGATGCGCATCAGTGATGTGTATAAGATTATGACCATGGCTGTGATCATTATTTTGCAGTGCTTGGTGATGGAGATCTTCGGATATAACGCCTTGGGCGTATATTTGCTCAGACCGCTCTTGCTCAGTTTGTTTGTTTTTCAAATCTGCTATAATCTGGCCCATTTTTGGACACCGGATCAATTCAAACTGATCACCTATGCATATATCATTTCCGGCCTGGTGGTTGCATCTTTTGTTTATATAGCGATTTTTGCTACCGAATTTGATTGGTCGTCCAGGTTATATGCTTATGAGTCGAAAAACTCTGTTTCTCAGATTTTGCTGACGGTTGTCGTGTTGCTGTTGATTTTCAGAAAGAGGGTTCAAATTCCCGGCATGACCGTTCTGATGGACATCGGCACCGTTTTTTTGACAGTGACATTATTAATGCTTAAGAGCAGAGCTACTTTGCTTGGCTTGGCTTTGGTGTTCTTATCCGTTTTGTTTTCAAAGCATTATCATCATCGTACGAGAATGCTGTGTAAGCTGATTGTGGCGATCTTCTTTTTGATCTTTGTTTTTAGCGCAGAATTTCGTGACTTTTTGATCTATGACGTTATGTTTGCCGGTCGTGAGGAGTTTGGTTTGGATGGGATTTCCTCCGGCAGAATTACGATGATCAGTGAATTTCCCGATTTGTTCTTTGAAAAACCATTTTTTGGTCAAGGGCAGGCGTATATTGAGATTATGCAATTGGATGCTTTGCTGGAACTTGGCTTGCTGGGCGGAGTTTTGATTAACGTTTTGGCGTTGATTCCCATCTTTTATGCTTGGAGCAGTTTCAGAAAAAACGGTACGGATTATAATTTTGCCCTATTAATTATTGCTTTGTTTTATTATCTGAATTCGTTTTTTGAACAAGTCGCTCCCTTTGGACCGGGGGTGAAGTGTTATTTTCTCTGGGCACTTTTCGGAATGGCATTGGCCTGGAACAAGAAAGAAAGTGATAAAGATGAAAAAGGTGCTTTGGATCACCAATATGCCCACCATTTATAGAGTTCATTTTTTTAACGAACTCGGTAAGCTTTGCGATTTGACCGTTGTGTTTGAAAGATATCACGCTACGGGCGTGCCTGATTATTGGGACGATTCCCTGGCGGTGAATTTTAACCCCATCTTTTTAAAAACCAAAGACGTCGGCCGCGAGGGGTCTTTTTCTTCCCAATTGCTCTTTTTTCCATACGGGGAGTACGATCAAATCGTGATCTCTTCGTATAGCTCGCCCACGGAAATGCTCGCTCTTCTTAAACTGAAGCTTATAAGAAGAAAATATGCTTTGGAAGTCGACGGCGGTTTGGTTAAAAACGAGAACTTGCTGTTGCGTCTGATCAAACGCTTTTTTATAGGTGGAGCAAACTTGTATTTCAGCACCGGCGCCCAATCAACGGAGTACTTGACTTTTTATGGTGCCAGACTCGATCGCATTCGTACGTATCAGTTTTCGTCTCTGTATAAAAAAGATATTTTGGATTCCCCGACCAGCGATGATGAGAAAGCGCTTTTGAGAGAAAAGCTGGGAATTACTCAAAATCAAATGGTTTTATCGGTAGGGCAATTTATTCATCGCAAAGGATACGACGTGATGCTTAAGGCATACGGCGCTTTGGGAAATGACGTGGCAATTTGCATTATTGGCGGGGAAGCCACGCAGGAATACTTGGATATTGTGGCCGCGCAACGTATGAAAAACGTATATTTCGTTTCCCACATTGATAAAGCAGCGTTAAAAGAGTATTATCGTGCGGCAGATCTGTTTGTATTGCCGACTCGTGAGGATATTTGGGGATTGGTCATTAACGAAGCTATGGCCCACGGCTTGCCGGTCATAACGACAGACCGATGCGTTGCCGGTATGGAGCTGATTGAAGATGGCTGCAATGGTTATATTGTGAAAACAGAGGACGCTCATCAGTTATTAGAAGCAACGGTAAAGCTGCTTTCCGATGATCATCTCTTGAAGAAAATGGCAAAGAATAACTTGCAAAAGATTCAAGGATATACGTTTGAAGAAATGGCACAAAGACATCGCGATATTTTTGAGGAGAATTAAAAATGAGTGACGCTCCCTTAGTTAGCATCGTAGTACCAATGTATAACTCCGCCCCTTATATCGGCCGTTGTGTTGATACACTTCAAGCACAAACGTACAATAATATTGAAATTATTTTGGTTAATGATGGTTCTACGGACGATACGTTGCTATTGGCTCAACAATATGAAAAAACGGATCCCAGAATTCGGGTGGTGGATCAACCGAACGGGGGTAGCAGTTCTGCAAGGAACGCCGGCCTTCAGGTAGGGAGTGGCGAGTATTTTCTGTTTGTTGATGCGGATGATTTTTTGGAAAACAATGCTGTGGAGCATTTGGTCAATGTGTCGAATCAGAGCCAACTTGATATGCTGATGTTTGGCATAAAAATGGATTATGTGGATGAAGGTTTTTCGGTAGAAAAAAGTTTTTCGGAAGCCAAAATTGCTACCAAACCGGAAGAGATACAGCATTTAATATTGGAATCCTGTCATAACGGTTTATTATATTCACCGTGTAATAAACTGTATTCCGCTTCGGTTATTCGTGACCATAAATTGCAATTTTTGTTAAAAGAAGAACCCATTGAAGATATTTTGTTTAATTGCCTGTGTATGCAATTTGTGCAAAGAATCGGCGTAATGCAAGAATCTTTTTATCACTATATCAAAGAAAATAAGGAGTCGGCAGTTACTCAATATCGTGAAAATTTATGGAGCCAGAGTGAAAAGCGAAGCAATGCCATAACGGATTTATTTTCTTTTTGGAACATCGATTTTGCAATACACAAGGGGTGGTTGCAACAGGAGTATGTCGGTGGCAAATCGGATTGCATTAGCAATATGTATCGAAAGGGCGCAAAGAAAACCTGCAAGCAAAAAAAGAAGGAAGTCCAGAAATACATTTTTAACAACGATAGGTTTTGGGCAGCTGTCAAAGTGATCTCTGAACGCCCTTTGCCGTTTGACCAAAAAGTTTTGGTTGCGCTCAGTCGGATTTGTAATGCCGGTATGCTAGTGGTATTTTATAACCTGTTATTTTGGTGTCGATATCATTTACCGTCGGCTTATTTTAAATTCAGAAGAAATTCAATGGAGAAAACACAATGATCAGTGTTATCGTACCGGTCTACAATTGTCAGCAATACCTTGCAGAATGTGTTAATAGTATATTGGGGCAAAGTTTTACCGATCTTGAATTGATTTTGGTAAATGACGGTTCCACCGACCGTAGTTTGGAAATTTGTGAAGATTATAAAAACAAAGATCCTCGTGTTGTTGTGATTGACAAGCCGAACGGCGGTGTAAGTAGTGCACGTAATGCCGGAATGGCTGTGGCAAATGGTGAGTTTTTATCTTTCATAGATGGGGATGACTACATAGATAAAACGATGCTGGAAAAACTACACCGGGCAGCAGTAAACCACAAGGCGGATCTCTGCATATGCAAAAGAATCATACCCGGAAAAAGACAGAATTATGGGCACGATTATCCGGTAGGACGTGCATTTGATTTTTCGGAGCGGGAGCAGAATTGGAAACGGCTGTATTATCAGGGAGATATTGAAACCTTTGTTACCAACAAATTGTTTAGTAGATCTCTCATCGAGAACGCGGGCGTTTCTTTTCAAAAATATCCTTTGTTTGAAGACCGTTTGTTTTTACAGCAATTGTATATATACGGCTGTAAAATGTTGTATATTGCGGAAGATCTGTATTTTTATCGGGTAGTAGAAGGCAGCGCCGTGCGACGATATTGCGGTCAGCGTTATGAAATTGTGGTTAAAAATTTTGAATATGATTTGCAACTTGATGCCGCTTATGACCGGCAACGTTACAAAAATGCGGTTTTTGCGCAGTTTGCTGATATGGTGATCGGCTGTATCAACCAAGAAAAAAACAATTCTTTTTCAGTGCAGATACAAAGGTTTGAACAAATTCGTCAATCTGAACAGTTTTCAAAACTTTACACTGCGCTTCCCGTACTGCAACTGCCGATTAAAAAAACACAGCAGCTTTTGGATTTATCCAACCAAAAGTACAAAAAAATCTATCGCCGGAATAAACGTATTTATTTTTGGGAGCGAGTCAAAATGAGAGTGAAATATTTTGGGCACAGAGGTATGAAATGAAAAGGGTATTTATTGCCACTAACAAATTTGTTTGCGGTGGAGTAGAAACTTGCTTATTGCGGATATTAAACAACATTGATTATTCTAAATTTGACGTCACATTGGGATTGTGCTCTGCCGGTGGTGCGATGGAGAATGAGATTCCGGCTAATGTGAAGGTGCGGTATCTTCTTCCGTTCGATCCAATGAAGTTACCACGGGTTTTATCTAACATATTTCACTACTTCCTGCTGTTTATGCCTTCTGTTCTTTCTAATATATTGTTTATCAAAGAAAAATACGACGTCGTTATTGCTTATAGTGGGAATATGCTATACTACCTAAAAGGGTTTCGTGAGAAAAAGATATGTTGGATTCACGACGATTGGTTTCCCTTTAAAATGCAAAAACATTTGTTTGGTAGGATACGTAAAAAATTAACAATTTCATATTTTAACAAATTTGATAGAATTGTTTGCGTGTCAAATAATTTAAAAGAAATGCTGTGGGAGTGGAGCGATCACATATTAAGCAATATCGTTTTCTTGCCCAATCCGATTGATCCAACATCAATTATTAAGCAAAGCGAACAGACACCGGAGTATCAATTTGATAAAAACATTCTTTATTTTGTATCCGTGGGGCGTCTGCATCCTATAAAGGGCTATGACCGTTTGATTTGTGCACTTCCGGATTTGCGCTCGAAATACAACGATTTTAAGGTTTTGATTTTAGGTGCAGGTGAGCAGGAAGATGAACTGTGTCAAATGATTGAATCCAACGATTTGACGGATTGTGTTGAACTTCTCGGCTATACGAATAATCCTCATAAATACGTGAAAGCCTGTGATGTTTTTATTTGTTCCTCAAGAATGGAGGGATATAGTACTTCTGTTTCAGAGGCTATGATTTTAGGACGGGCTATCATCAGCACGGATTGCGGCGGATCTGATCAAATATTGGATAATGGTGCGTATGGTATTTTGACTGAGAACAGCGAGCAAGGTGTTCATGACGGATTGGAGCAAATATTGAGCAACAGAGATCTTATTTTAAAATACCAAAATCTTTCCGATATTCGTTCTAAAGAAATTTTTGTGCTTGATAAAATGATTGCGCAGTTTGAAGCGCTACTATAGCAGAGTGAGGGAGCATTGTAATGCAGAAAAATTTGATTTCTTGCATTATTGCAAGTTATAATACCGAACCTGAATATCTCGTTGAAGCAGTGAACAGTATGCTACAGCAGACGTATGATGATTTCGAAATCATCATTGTTGATGATGGATCGGAATTTCCGGTCAAAAAAGCTCTTGCCGGCATACGGGATGAACGTATTGTAATACTGGAAAATGAAACAAACCTTGGCGTTACATTTTCGCGTAATCGTGCTATGCAACAAATGCGCGGAGAGTTTATGGCGGTTATGGATGCGGACGACGTGTGCGACGTCCAACGGTTTGAAAAACAGGTTTCTTATTTGAGAAAGCATCCGGAATGCGATTTGGTCAGTTGTCAAATGGCATTTATGGCTACCGACGGCAGAAAAGATCCGTGGCTTAAAATTCCAAGAACCACGCCGGAACTGTTGGCGCGGCTGTTTTGGGATAACAGCAAGCCATTTCCCCATGGGGCCGCCCTTATCAGAACAGAATTTTTGCGCAAAAACAATATCACGTATGATATGCGTTATAAGAAGGCGCTGGATTATCGGCTGTGGGTGGATTGTGCCAGATTCGGCGGAAAATTTCATATTCTGGATGAATATATGTATTTTTATCGGGTGCATGCCGGGCAGATTTCTCAAAAGTCCAGAGATTCACAGATGTATTATGCCGACAGGATTTGCTTGGATCAATTGGAGTATTTGAATTTAGAACCAAGCGAACAAGAAACGCAAACGCACCTCGCTCTTCGGGATTCGGAATGCGCCTACACGGTGACCGATACGTTTGTTTGGAAAGAAAAACTTCTGTCTGCCAACAAAAAATTGGGGTATTGCAAACACAGCGTGTTTCGCAGAGAGATCAATTACAGATTCTTTAAAATGTGCTATAAAGAATATATTATGCACAGGAACAAGGTGTTTCGTTCACACTTCTTTCGATCATTATCTATTTATAACATTTTTAGAAGCGTTAAAGCAATTATTGAGAATCGTATAGATACAAAACATCCAAAAACGTTGAAGGTATAAGATGTCAGAATCAAGATTATCAAATTCAATAAGAAACGGCACGGTATCAGTTGCCAGTCAACTGTTGGTAACGGTTTTGAATTTCGTTTGTCGCACGGTATTTATCTATAAACTCGGCAATGAATATCTGGGAGTAAATGGTCTATTCACCAATATCTTATCTATGCTGTCTTTAAGCGAGATGGGTATAGGTACAGCAATTGTTTACAATATGTATAAAGCGGTTGAACAGCGAGACGAAGAACAGATCAATCGCTTGATGAGTTTTTATGCCAAGGTATATGCAATTATCGGCTCTATCATTATGCTGTCGGGCGTTGGTTGCTCCTTTTTTATCCAGTATTTGATCAAGGATAATATCTTTGACCTGAGCTTTTTGCGAACAGCATTTTTGTTGCAGGTATTTAACAATGCGGTTTCCTATTTCATTTCCTACCGAAGCTGTATTCTTTTTGCCAACCAAAAGGACTGGATATGCAAAGTCTCTTCGATGATCGTTTCCTCTCTGGGTTGCATTGCCCAAATTATCACTCTATTTGTTGTACATAACTATTTTGTGTATTTGATTATACAAATTGGTATTACGATTGCCAATAACGGTGCGCAGTTCATTTTGGCAAAAAAACTGTATCCAAACGTAAAGATCCGATTTTCCAACAAACTTACCGAGGAAACCTATTCGGATATTGTTGCCAGAGTGAAAGCGTTGCTGGTTCATAGCGTCAGTTCTGCTATAAATTTTGGTACCGACAACATTATTATTTCTAAGTTTGTTGGTATTTTGGAAACCGGCTTTTATTCCAATTACAGCATGATTATCACCACTATCAATGCACTGGTGAGTCAAATGTTGAATGGCATTGTTGCCAGCATGGGCAACCTGATGGTTTCTGCCAATAAAGAAAAGATTTACGAGGTATATCAAAAGATCGATTTTGTTTGCGTTTGGATCTATGGTATGCTGTCTGCCAGTTTGATTTGCCTGATTGATCCGTTCGTGAATATCTGGACCGGAGAGGGGCACTTGTTAAATCGTATTACCGTCATTGTATTGATTATTAACTTTTATATTTTGGGTGTTCGTCAAGCGATTATGATTACCCGAAATGCCGGGGGACTTTATACACAGGATCGCATTGTTGCTGTCATAAAGCCAATTATTAATTTAGTGTTTTCTATTTTTTTGGTGCAATTCATGGGGATAACCGGTGTATTTGTCGGCACCCTGATCAGTCAATTGGTAGCGGATGTGATTTTGTTCCCATATTATTTATATAAAAATATTTTTGGTGATGGGATTTGTCGTTATTATCTGAATTATTTTAAAAATGCATTCATTGTGAGTGCAATAACCCTTCTTTGTTTGGTCATCACCAAACCGATTTTTGGAGTCGTTACCGGTATAATTGCTTTTTTGATTAACGGCATCATTTGTGTATTGGTTTACAATATTGTTTTTGTGATTATAAACTTCAAAAGAAAAGAGTTTATTTATTTTAAAAACCTCTTGAAACGAAAACTGATTAGAAGATAATTCTAATGAATTTTTACAAATAATTGCAAGTATAATACATGGTTATATAATTTCCAAGACCGATCGCCTGCTGGCGTCGTTGGAAATTATGATTTTTAGAAGATTTTAATAGAGAGGTGTGTAACTATGTCTCAGTTTAATAATAAAACACTACTTATAACCGGCGGTACCGGCAGTTTTGGTAACGCAGTTTTAAATCGTTTTCTGGCAACGGATATCGGCGAAATTCGTATTTTTTCTCGCGATGAGAAAAAGCAGGACGATATGCGCCACGATTTTCAGGTGAAATATCCTCAGTATGCGGATAAAATTTCTTTTTACATCGGCGACGTGCGGGATTTGCAGAGCGTTCGTAATGCGATGCACGGCGTGGATTATATCTTTCATGCGGCGGCGTTGAAACAAGTGCCTAGCTGCGAGTTCTTTCCGGTAGAGGCGGTGAAGACCAACGTTTTAGGAACGGATAACGTATTGACGGCGGCCATTGATGCGGGTGTAAGAAGCGTAATTTGTTTGTCCACTGACAAAGCTGCTTATCCCGTAAACGCAATGGGCACCAGCAAAGCGATGATGGAAAAAGTAGCGGTGGCCAAATCCCGCACTGTTTCTCCCGATAAGACAAAGATTTGCTGTACTCGCTACGGTAACGTAATGTGTTCCAGAGGTTCGGTTATTCCGTTGTGGATTGAACAAATCAAAAATGGACAACCAATTACGCTGACCGAACCCGAAATGACGCGGTTTATTATGTCTTTGGAGGAAGCGGTTGACCTGGTGCTGTTTGCTTTTGAATACGGCACCAGCGGCGATATTTTGGTTCAGAAAGCGCCTGCGTGTACCATTGGCGTATTGGCGAAAGCCGTTTGCGAGCTTTTTGGCGGCAAAGAAGAAAATATTAAAGTAATTGGTATTCGCCACGGCGAGAAGATGTACGAAACTTTGCTTACCAACGAGGAATGTGCCGGTGCTATTGATCTGGGCGATTTTTACAGAGTGCCCAGCGACAAACGCGGTTTGAACTACGACAAGTATTTTACCGACGGTGACGTGAGCCGAAATCCTTTGACCGAATTCAATTCCAACAATACTGATCTTTTAAACGTTGAACAGGTGAAGGAAAAATTGTTGGAATTGCAATACATTCGTGATGAACTTGCCAATTTGGAAACTGTGGAGTAACCAATATGAACGTACTAATCACAGGTGCCGCAGGCTTTGTTGGAAAAAACTTATCTGCCGCACTGCAGAATATTAGAGATAATAAAGATCCCACCCACCCGGGGTTACAGATTGATGAATTGTATCTGTATGATTTGGATACCGATCCCGCGCTGTTGCCCCAATATTGCAAAAAAGCCGATTTTGTATTTCATTTGGCGGGTGTTAACCGCCCTGAGGATCCGGCAGAGTTTATGAAAGGTAATTTTGGCTTTAGTTCCTTGCTTTTGGAGGAACTGAAAAAGGCCGGAAACAATTGCCCGGTTATGCTCTCCAGTTCTTTACAAGCAACCCTGATTGGCCGATATGCTGATGGAGAGTACGGAAAGAGCAAAAAGGCAGGGGAGGAGTTATTCTTCGCCTACGGCAAAGAAAGCGGAGCGTCGGTATACGTTTACCGTTTTCCCAATTTGTTTGGCAAATGGTGTCACCCGAATTATAACAGTGCTGTGGCCACGTTTTGCTATAATATTGCAAATGGCTTGCCGATCACTGTCAATGACCCGGCAATTGAACTGGAGTTGTTGTATATTGACGATCTGGTTTTGGCAATGATCAATGCTCTGAAAGGAAAAGTACATCGTTGCCACTATGAGGGCTTGCAAGCAGTCTCGGATGAAAACGGTGAGTTTTGCTACGTCCCCTGTACCCATCACGTGACTTTGGGTGAAATTTCCGACCTGCTTGACGTATTCAAAGAACAGCCACAAACCTTATTGATGCCGGAAATTTCCGAAAACTCCTTTGCTAAAAAGTTGTATTCTACTTATCTTTCTTATCTGCCGGCGGAAAAGGTGAGCTTTGATTTGAAAATGAACTGCGACGATCGTGGTAGTTTTACGGAATTGCTTCGAACCAAAAACTGCGGTCAATTCTCTGTGAATATTTCTAAACCCGGTATTACCAAAGGTCAGCATTGGCATCACTCCAAATGGGAATTCTTTATTGTGGTTGCCGGTCACGGATTGATTCAACAGCGCAAAATCGGAAGCGATGAGGTCTTGGAGTTTGAGGTGAGCGGCGAAAAGATTCAAGCAGTGCATATGCTGCCGGGCTATACTCATAACATTATTAACCTTTCGGATACACAAGACCTGGTGACGGTTATGTGGGCCAATGAATGCTTTGATCCCAATCGTCCCGATACTTTTTTTGAGGTGGTAAAATAATGGATATTAAATTGGATTATTCCGACATTAAGTTTCAAAATAACGGGAAGCTGAAACTGTTGATCATTGTCGGTACCCGTCCTGAAATTATTCGTCTGGCGGCTGTGATCAACAAATGCCGTAAATATTTTGATTGTATTCTGGCCCACACCGGTCAAAATTATGATTACAATTTAAACGGCGTGTTTTTTAGAGATCTCAAATTGGAACAGCCTGAAGTTTATATGGATGCGGTGGGCGACGATCTGGGCGCTACAGTGGGTAACATTATCAATTGTTCCTATAAATTGATGAATCAGATCAAGCCGGATGCTTTGCTGATTTTGGGGGATACCAATTCTTGTCTGTCTGCCATTGCGGCAAAGCGTCTGCATATCCCGATTTTTCATATGGAGGCCGGTAATCGCTGTAAGGACGAGTGTCTTCCGGAAGAAACCAATCGCAGAATCGTTGATATTATCTCCGACGTAAATCTGGCCTATTCCGAGCATGCTCGTCGTTATCTCCATGAATGCGGTTTGCCCAAGGAGCGTACCTATGTTACGGGTTCTCCTATGGCGGAAGTGTTGCACGCTAATCTTGCAGAAATTGAGGCCAGTGACATTCATAATCACCTGGGGCTGGAGAAGGGGAAATATATCCTTTTGTCTGCCCATCGTGAGGAGAATATTGATACCGAGAAGAATTTTCTTTCTCTGTTTAATGCGATTAATGCTATGGCTGAAAAGTATGGACTTCCGATTTTGTATTCCTGCCATCCTCGTTCCAAAAAGCGTTTACAGGAGACCGGCTTTAAACTGCATCCCTTGGTGATTCAGCACGAGCCTCTGGGCTTTCACGATTATAACTGCTTGCAATCCAATGCCTTTGCTGTGATTTCTGATAGCGGTACCTTGCCGGAGGAAAGTTCTTTCTTCACCTCTGTTGGCAAGCCTTTTCCGGCGGTGTGTATCCGCACCTCTACCGAGCGTCCCGAGGCTCTGGATAAGGCGTGCTTTATTTTGGCCGGCATTGATGAGAATTCATTGCTCCAAGCCGTTGATACGGCGCTGGAAATGAATAAAAACGGCGATTTTGGTATTCCCGTTCCTACCTATGTGGAAGAAAACGTGTCTACTAAGGTGGTCAAAATCATTCAATCCTACACCGGTGTTGTTAATAAAATGGTTTGGAGAAAATTCTGATGTCGGAACATAAAAGGTTTTATGATCTTTTGGTAAAATCCCTTCGTTATTCCCTTGGGATTGATCGTCAAAGCCCGATGATTCCAGCGGAAGACCTTGACGTTATTTTACAATACGTTCGCAAACAAGCAATTTTACCCTTGTTATCAGACTGTCTGGCGATCTCGCCAAAAACCAAAGAACAGTTATTGCTACTGGCATATCGTTTTGAACAGTATGAAAGTATTTTGAAGGCGGTGTCGTCGTGCTTTTCAAAAGAACAGATCGTTTTTGTTGTTTTGAAGGGTTCGGTGACCAATCGTTACTATCCAAAGCCCTGGATGCGCACCCGATCTGACGTTGATATTTTGGTAAAAAGAGAACAATTGGAGTCGGCTGTCAATGCGTTAGTGCGGCATTTGGGCTTTGCAGTTGAGAGCAGAAATTATCACGACGTTTCTATGCGTTCTAAAAACGGGCTGTTTTTGGAACTGCATTTCAGCCTTTTTGAAAAGAACTCACAAATGGATCAGGTATTATCAACGGTATGGGACCATACCGCTCCCAAAAAAGAGGGCTTGTGTGAGTACGTGATGAGCGATACTTTCTTCTTATTCCATCAATTGACCCATACGGCGTATCATTTTGCCAACGGGGGATGT
This sequence comes from Eubacteriales bacterium, assembly GCA_045541535.1. GTDB lineage: Bacteria > Bacillota > Clostridia > Oscillospirales > QAKW01 > Firm-08. The sequence continues at coordinate 125,059 of JAZQJG010000034.1, read as the reverse complement.
GGCGTTCGCTTTGTTGTTGATTTGTGGTTGCTAAAAAAGAATCTGAAAGTAGATGAAGAGGAACTGCAGCGGTTATGCCAACAAAGCGGCATTTATAAATTTTATTTACAGATTTGCAAGCTGATGAACTATTGGTTTGCCGATGAAGCACCGGATGATCTGTTATTGCAGATGGAGGCATATTTAATGGACGGCACGGTGTTTGGAACCACAAAGAATCGTGTTGCCATTGAACAAAAACGAAATGGTGGCCAATTGGGTTATTTGTTTTCCAGGCTGTTTTGGTCTTACGAGGATTTAAAAGAACTGTACCCCTCTTTGGAAGGTAAAAAACATTTGCTTCTATGGTATCAATTCCGTCGCTGGCTTCGCCTATTGAATCCGAAAAAATTTAAAACGGCAAGTGAGCATCTTTCTATCGGACGTTCTTCTCAACGGGAAGAGGGAGAAAAACTTTTTGACTTTTTAACCAGAGTCGGGTTATAGAAAAAAGACCTTTGCAACGGCAAAGGTCTTTTTTATGTTGAATCATTATAAAATGTTTGATATAATAAAATAAGAAGAAATAATAAAAGGAGTGGCGGTTGATGAAAATGAATGAGATTTTAAATAAGGTAGATCACACGCTTCTTGCGCCTGATGCTACTTGGTCTGATATTCGGAAAATTTGTGATGACGGTATAAAATATGGCGTAGCATCCGTTTGTATTCCGCCATGTTATGTCAAGGCAGCCAAGGAGTACGTCGGCGACAAACTTAAAATTTGCACGGTAATCGGATTTCCTAACGGATATATGACTACGGCTGCAAAGTATTTTGAGGCAGAGGATGCGGTGAATAACGGCGCCGATGAGATTGATATGGTTATCAATATCGGTTGGCTGAAGGAAAAGAACTACGACGCCGTATTAAAAGAGATCCAGGCGCTCAGAGCTGCTTGCAGAGATCGGGTCTTGAAGGTGATTATTGAAACCTGCTTGCTCAGCGAATGCGAAAAAATCCAGATGTGTCAAATCGTATCGGCCTCCGGCGCTGATTTTATCAAAACTTCCACGGGCTTTTCAAAGGGCGGCGCTACAAAAGAAGATATTGCGTTGTTTGCCCAACACGTGGCGCCACACGTGCAAATCAAGGCCGCCGGCGGCATAGCATCCCTTGACGATGCTGAATATTTTATTGCTTTAGGGGCTTCACGCCTGGGCACCAGCCGTATTGTAAAGATTGTAAAGAATCATAATAATGAAGAAGGAAATGAAAGCTCCTATTGATGATGGTAATTTTGATTCGTGGCTTTTGATGAGGTGAATGTAATGAAACGCGTGTTTTTAATTGTGTTGGATTCTTTTGGGATCGGGCAAATGGCCGATGCGGAATTATTTGGAGATAAAAACTGTAATACGCTTGCCAGAGTTTCTTCGTCAAAAAAATGTCATATTCCGAATTTGATCAAGATGGGTCTCGGTAATATTGATGGCGTGTCTTGCTTGGAGCAAACGAAATGTCCGACCGCTTTGTATGCGCGTTTGAGTGAAAAATCAATGGGGAAGGATACGACCATCGGTCATTGGGAAATTGCAGGCCTAATCTCCCAGAATCCTATGCCGACATATCCGGATGGCTTTCCCGCCACGATACTTGAGCAATTTTCCAAAGAGGTGGGGAGAGGCATTTTGTGTAATCAACCCTATTCCGGTACCCAGGTCATTGCTGATTTCGGCGAAGAACATTTGAAAACCGGTGATTTGATCGTTTATACTTCTGCTGACAGCGTCTTCCAAATTGCCGCACACGAAAGCATTGTGCCGCTGGATCAGCTGTATGATTACTGCCGTATGGCCCGCAAACTTTTACAGGGTGAGCACGGTGTTGGAAGAGTGATCGCACGACCATTCACGGGGGAGGCACCTTCTTTTACTCGCACGGCCAACCGAAAAGATTTTTCACTTCCTCCTTTTACTTCAACGATGCTGGATGCAGTTGTGGCGGCAAACAAAAAGGTATATTCAGTTGGCAAAATCTCGGATATATTTGCCGGACAAGGAATTAGTCATTCCTATCCGACACATTCCAACACTGAAGGTATGAAAATGGCCTTGGAGCTTCAAAAAGAAGAATTTGAGGGACTTTGCTTTATCAATTTGGTGGACTTTGATATGCTGTATGGTCACAGGCAGGATATTGACGGTTATGCGGCGGCGCTTTCGGCATTTGATGCATGGATTCCTTCATTATTAGAAGGGATGAAACAAAACGACCTTTTGATGATTACTGCGGATCACGGCTGTGATCCCGGTGACGACAGTACTGATCATACCAGAGAATATACGCCGTTCCTTTGTTTCGGTCAAAACGTTGATCCCACCAATCTTGGTACCAGAGAAACGTTTGCCGATATAGCGGCTACGGTGACAAAATATCTTGAAGTTCCGTTTGATTGCATCGGTACTTCTATGATTTAGGAGGCAAGAAAATGATCGAACGGAAACTTTGCGAAGCGGCAATTTCTGCAATGAAAGCGGCATACGCACCCTATTCCGGTTTTATGGTTGGCGCAGCGTTGCTGACAACGGAGGGGAAAATATATAGTGGGTGTAATATTGAAAATTCTTCATATTCCGTGACGGTTTGTGCAGAGCGAACTGCACTGTTTAAGGCGGTCAGTGAGGGAAAGCGCAATTTTCAAATGCTGGCGCTGGTCGGCGGGAAAAATGGTGTGATTCAAAATGGTATCACGCCTTGCGGTGTCTGCAGACAGGCACTTGCGGAGTTTTGCGGTCCTGACTTTCCCATTTTGTTGATTACAGGAACTGATGCCTTTACCCGAAGCACGCTAGGGGAACTGTTGCCCCAATCGTTTTCCGGTGATTGTCTTTAGGAGAGATCTGCTATGAGAATGTATGATATTATACAAAAGAAACGCGACGGTCTGAACTTGTCCAAAGAAGAGATTGACTATTTTGTAAGAGAGTATACGGCTGAGAACATTCCCGATTATCAGGCTTCTGCGTTGATGATGGCGATTTATTTTCAAGGGATGAATGATGATGAAATTTCTTGGCTGACGGCGGCGATGGCCGCTTCGGGAGATCAGTTGGATCTATCTGTTTTCGGTACGCTTTCTGTAGACAAACACAGCACCGGTGGCGTTGGAGACAAAACGTCGCTTATCGTGGGGCCGATCGTTGCAGCTTGCGGCGCAAAGGTCAGCAAAATGTCCGGCAGAGGATTGGGTCATACCGGTGGGACGGTTGACAAATTGGAATCCTTTCCGGGGTATCAAACGACAATGAGTGGCGAAGCGTTTTTGCATCAAGTGGGCCGGATTGGGATTGCTGTTATTGGACAAAGCGGTAACTTAACGCCTGCTGATAAAAAATTATATGCTTTGCGTGACGTCACAGCAACGGTGGACAGTATTCCGCTGATTACGGCAAGCATAATGTCCAAAAAACTGGCGGCCGGCTCGCACAATATTGTATTGGATGTCAAGGTTGGCAGTGGCGCTTTTATGAAAACCCCCGAAGAGGCGAAAAAACTGGCGGAGTCGATGGTGGAAATCGGCAAGAAATGCGGACGTAATATGGCGGCGCTGATTACCAACATGGATATGCCGTTGGGTAACGCCGTAGGCAATGCCTTGGAGGTAAAGGAAGCCATTTCTGTACTTAAGGGTGAAAGCAAGGATGATTTGTTTGAAATTTGTAAGGCTTTGAGTTGTCAAATGGTTGCAATTACTTTTGCTTTGTCGCAGGAAGAGGCCGAACGTCGTGTGATGGAAGCGCTTTGCTCCGGCGCGGCACTGGCAAAAATGAAAGAATGGATTGCTGAACAAGGGGGGGATGCCTCCTACGTTGATCATCCGGAACAATTCAGCATGGCACGCAATACAGTTAATGTTTGTGCAAAGAAGGCCGGATACGTCCAATCGGTAAATGCCGAAAAAATTGGTCTGTGCTCTGTAGAATTGGGCGCTGGGCGCGCAACCAAGAACGACGTGATTGACCACAGCGCAGGCATTGTTTTGAACGTCAAACCGGGAGCGTATGTGCAACAAGGCGATCTTCTTTGCACATTGCATACAAACCTCAGCGTATCACAAAAATGTAAAGACGTTGTGGAGAATGCTTTTGTAATCGGAACGGAGCAACCGAAGCTCGGACCGCTGGTGTATGAAATAATTCTGTAGGGTTTGGGTTGCAACTCGGGCAAAAGTGTGTTAAAATACAAATACTATTTTGAGAGGAGAATTTCCAATGTCTAATATTTGGCACGATATTTCGCCCAAGCGGATTACCCCCAATGATTTTATGTGTGTTGTTGAAATCGCAAAGGGCAGTAAAAATAAATACGAGCTTGATAAGGAAACCGGTTTTCTTATGCTGGACCGCATCTTGCATACCTCCACCCATTATCCCGCCAACTATGGCTTTATTCCTCGCACCTATGGTGATGATGGTGACCCGCTGGACGTTTTGTTGTTGTGCTCCGAACCTTTGGAACCGTTAACTTTGGTGCGCGCTTATCCCATCGGAATGATTTCTATGATTGACAACGGCAGAAACGATGAGAAAATCATCGCTATTCCGTATGAGGATCCTACGTACAATCACTATACCGATATTGATCAGTTGCCCAAACATATTTTTGATGAAATGCGCCACTTTTTCACGGTATACAAAAATCTTGAGAACAAAACCACGGCGGTTGACGAGGTCAGCTCCAAAGACGAAGCGATCAAGGTCATTGAATGGGCCATTGATCATTATGTTGAAAGCTTTTGTAAATAACAAAAAGGTGCCGATCGGCACCTTTTTATTTTAAAAAAGTATTCCTTTTCTTTTTTCATGTGTTATAATAATTGGATGTAAAGGAGTAATTTTCTTATGCGCAAAGGATTTAGAAAAGGTATAGCAGACGGTCTGCCGATTTGTTTTGGCTATTTTTCAGTATCGTTTGCCTTTGGTATATTTGCACTGGAGAACGGTTTTTCTGTGTTGGAAGCAGTGATGATCTCCATGACCAACGTCACCTCGGCAGGGCAGCTTGCGGCGGTTCCGATCATTGCGGCAGGTGGATCGCTATTGGAATTGGCCGGCGCTCAGTTTGTAATTAATCTGCGATATGCCCTGATGTCAGTTTCGCTTTCTCAGAAACTGGATAATCGGTTTACGTTGATTGATAAACTGTTGGTGGCCTTTGTAAATACCGATGAAGTTTTTGCCGTTGCTTCCTCGCAAAAGGGGAGAGTGCGTCGCTCATATATGTATGGATTGATTTTAACTCCTTATCTTGGGTGGAGTGTTGGAACACTTATGGGCGCAGTTGCCGGTAACGTGTTTCCCGAAATCGTTTTGAGTGCGTTGGGGATTGCTATTTATGCAATGTTTGTGGCAATTATTGTTCCGGAAATCAAGCAGAGCAAGCCGACCTTATGCTGTGTTTTGGCGGCTGTTGTGTTGAGTTGCGGATTTGCCTTTTTACCCGGACTCGATCAAATTCCCGAGGGATTCAGAATTATCATCTGTTCGGTAGCTGCCAGTGTTTTGGTGGCATTGATCGCACCCATTGAGTTACCCAAGGAGGCGACGGAGAATGCAAATTAGTTTTTGGATTTATCTGGCGGTGATGGCAGGGGTTACTTATTTGATTCGTATGCTTCCCTTGATTTTGATTAAAAATGAGATCAAAAACCGCTTTATTCTATCGTTTTTGCACTATATGCCTTATGCCGTACTGGCGGTAATGACCATCCCGGCAATTTTTTCTTCAACGGATCATTTGCTGTCCGGCGTTGTGGGCTTTGCGGTAGCTATGTTGGTGGCGTACCTTGACAAAAGTCTCACCATTGTAGCGTTGTTGGCCAGCGGCGGTGTGTTGATAACGGAACTTGTGATGAAATTCTTTTGATTCATTTTGAAATGGAGGAAAAATGACGAAATACAATGTAACCGGAATGAGTTGTGCGGCGTGTTCGTCGCGAGTTGAAAAAGCAGTGTCTGCCATACCGGAAGTGACCGCTTGTTCTGTAAATTTGCTCACAAACACGATGAACGTGGAGGGTAGTGACCCTGAAACGATTATCGGAGCTGTCAGGGCGGCGGGATATGATGCTTCCGTCTCGGGAGCAAAAGGAAAAGAAGAGGATAAGGCACAACCGTTTGAAAAGCAAACCAAAGGGTTGCGGTATCGGCTGCTTTCTTCGGTGATTTTGCTGTGCCTTTTGATGTATTTATCTATGGGCCATATGATGTGGGATTGGCCGGTCCCGAGGGTTCTCGAAGAGAATTTTTTGGCACAGGGCTTGCTCCAATTGTTGCTCACAATCGCCGTAATGGTGATCAATCAGCGCTTTTTTGTCAGCGGTTTTGGCGCTTTGTTTCGTCGTTCTCCGAATATGGACAGCCTGGTGGCGCTCGGCTCCGGCGCCGCATTTTGCTACAGTACCTACGCTCTGTTTGCGATGAGTGCTGCGGTAAATGCCGGAGATCAAATGGCGGCCGCTCACTATATGCATGAATTCTATTTTGAATCGGCGGCAATGATTCTTGCCTTAATCACCGTCGGTAAGATGCTGGAATCCCGTTCAAAAGGTAAGACCACAGACGCTTTGAAAGGGCTGATGGATCTGTCTCCCAAAACGGCGGTGATCGTTAAAGACGGTAAGGAATCGGTAGTGCCGGTGGAGCAGGTACGACGTGGAGACCTGTTTGTTGTTCGTCCCGGTGAAGCGGTGCCTGTGGATGGTGTGATCATTGACGGTCACAGTGCAGTGGACGAATCAGCCTTGACCGGCGAGAGCGTACCTGTGGATAAAACGACAGGGGATATGGTTTCTGCCGCAACGGTGAATCGTAGCGGTTTTATCCGCTGTGAAGCAACGGCGGTGGGAGAGGATACCACCTTGTCAAAAATCATCAAAATGGTCAGTGATGCGTCGGCTTCCAAGGCTCCGATTGCCAAAATTGCCGATCGTGTCTCGGGCGTTTTTGTGCCGGTAGTTATTGGCATTGCAGTTGTTACCATTGCCATCTGGCTGATATTAGGAGAAAGCGTTGGCTTTGCGCTGGCAAGAGGTATCTCCGTTTTGGTGATTAGCTGTCCGTGCGCTTTGGGTCTTGCTACCCCGGTGGCCATAATGGTCGGCAGTGGTGTTGGCGCCAAACACGGTATCCTGTTTAAAACCGCCACCTCTTTGGAACAGACCGGCAAAATTCGTGCCATTGCGCTGGATAAAACGGGCACTATTACAGAAGGTAAACCCCGTGTAACGGATCTGCTTCCCTTTGCGATCACCGAATCTCAATTGCTCCGATATGCTTACGCTTTGGAATACAAAAGTGAGCATCCGCTGGCAACTGCTGTTGTACAGTATGCAGAGGAGCACGACGTTCCGTTGGTTGAGGTGAAAGATTTTGAGGTTTATCCGGGTAATGGCTTGTCTGCACTGTTGGATGAGAAAATATTAGTGGCGGGTAATTCGGAATTCGTGGGGCGCTTTGCAAAAATTGAAGCTGACGTCTTGCAACGAGCCACCGTTTTTTCTCAATCCGGTAAAACTCCGTTGTATTTTGCTTATGATGGCAAACTTGTTGGCCTGATTGCAGTAGCTGACGTGATAAAATCGGATAGTTCAATTGCCGTAGAACGGTTGCAAAAAATGGGAATCCGTGTTATTATGCTGACAGGTGACAATGAGCAAACAGCCCGTGCCATTGCGGACAAGGCCGGTATTCAGCACGTTGTAGCCGGTGTTTTGCCGGAAGGCAAAGAAGAACAGATCGCTTTGCTCTGTAAAAAACAGCCCACCGCTATGGTAGGCGATGGAATCAATGATGCCCCGGCCTTGACACGAGCGGATATCGGCATTGCCATCGGAGCCGGTGCAGACATTGCAATGGATGCGGCAGACGTAGTGTTGATGAACAGCCGTCTTACCGATGTGGTCAACGCCATTCGTTTGAGTCGCGCCACCTTACGGAACATTAAGCAAAATCTTTTCTGGGCATTTGTATATAATGTAATCGGCATTCCACTGGCGGCCGGCGTCTTTATCCATTTATTGGGTTGGCAACTGAACCCAATGTTCGGTGCAGCCGCGATGAGTTTGTCAAGTTTTTGTGTTGTCAGCAATGCACTGCGTCTTAATTTTTTCAAGCCGCAGTCGAATTTTAAGAGAAAGGAGCAATCGAAAATGGAAAAGGTATTAAAAGTTGAAGGTATGATGTGTCCCCATTGTGAAGCCCACGTCAAGAATGCCTTGGAAGCATTGGACGGTGTAACATCTGCCATCGCCAGCCATAAGGACGGAACGGTGACGGTTACGATGTCTTCCGCTGTTCCGGATGACCTGCTGAAAAGCACGGTTGAGTCCGCAGGTTACAACGTGATCGGTTGAATGGTGCAATGATTGAGTTTTTAAAGTATAAAAATTTTGATTATTTATTCAAAACTCCTGAAAAAATTGAGGATAAGATGCCGGTGATCCTTTTTTTACATGGGGCGGGAACGCGGGGCACCAATCTGGAAACGTTGTCCGGAAACTCGTTTTTTAAAGAGGAAAGCTTGTATGGGAAACCGGATTGTCCTGCGCTCATTTTTGCGCCGATGTGTATGCACGATTCGTGGTTTGATGTATTTGAGCAACTACAGGATTTTGTGAAATTTGCTCTCTCCCATCCCAATGCCGATCCGGATCGTTTGTATCTCATTGGAGTGAGTATGGGCGGTTATGGAGTTTGGCAACTGGCGATGTCGATGGCGGAATACGTGGCCGCCCTGTTTCCGGTGTGTGGTGGCGGAATGACGTGGAATTACAAAACCTTGCTTCATATTCCGGTCTGGACAGTTCATGGTTTGGCTGATCGTACAGTTTCACCTAAGGACAGCATCCAGTTTGTGGAAAATCTTGCCTCTCATGGTGGTGAGGCACACATAAAGTTGTTGGAAGGCGTACCGCATGCTTGCTGGGATATTGCTTTTGCCGACAAGGAAATCTATGATTGGTTATTCAGCAAAAAAAGAAGTGAACAAACAGATGACGGCATCAACGAGTATGCCGACAGTAAAAAATTTGGATAAGGAGATATGATTATGAAACAGTTTTTTGCAGATTTTAAGGCCTTTGCGATGAAAGGCAACATTTTGGATATGGCCGTCGGCGTTGTTATCGGTGGTGCTTTCGGTAAGATCGTTACCTCTCTTGTAAACGATATTATCACCCCTTTGATCGCAGTGCTGACCGGTAACGTGTCGCTCAACAATCTTAAATACGTATTTACTCCTGAGGTTAAGGATGCGGCAGGTACGGTGCTGACCCCCGAGGTTGCCTTGATGTACGGTAACTTTTTGCAATCCATCATTGATTTTCTGATCATTGCTTTTTCTATCTTTTGCATTTTGCGTTTGATGATGAATGCTCAGAAAAAACTTGATTCTTTGCGCAAAAAAGAAGAGGAAGTGAAGGAAGAGGAAGAAGCAGTTGCGGCTGAAACCGAACTTTCTCTGTTGCAGGAAATCCGAGATCTGCTGAAAAAGGATTCTAAGGAAACGGCTGAATAGAAAAAAGCCTCCCATAGGGAGGCTTTTTAATGTTGCATAAAAACCGATTTGGATATATAATAAAAGCATCCTGCAAAGAAGGAGGGGAAACGGTGAGAGAACTGGAGCCTAGACAAATTGCGGAACGCAGTCTAATTAAAAAGTATAGAAAAAAGCTATGGAATCCTTTTGTGGCCGCCGTAAAACGGTATGAGCTATTGTCGCCCGGTGACAAGGTTGCAGTTTGTATTTCCGGCGGTAAAGATTCCGTGGTGCTTGCTAAATTGATGCAGGAACTGCAAAAGCACTCTGAATTCCCCTTTGAACTTGTGTTTTTGGTAATGGATCCGGGATATAACGTCGTCAATAGAAGACAGATTGAAGAAAACGCCGCTTTGTTGGGAATTCCTATCACTGTGTTTGAAACGGACGTTTTCACTGTTGCCGACAAGACGGAACAAAATCCCTGTTATCTATGCGCTCGTATGCGCAGGGGCCATCTGTATGCTAAAGCCAAGGAGCTGGGCTGTAATAAAATAGCGTTGGGCCATCATCGTGATGACGTGATTGAAACTACCGTTATGGCTCTCTTTTACGGATCTCAGCTGCAAGCGATGCCCCCCAAACTTCGCTCTAAGAATTTTGAAGGTATGGAACTGATTCGTCCTTTGTATTGCTGCAGGGAGGAGGATATTATCGCCTGGCAACGATATAATGGTTTGAAGTTTATTCGCTGTGCCTGTAAGCTGACGGAACGCACGGCTGGGGACGAATATGAAAGCGCATCAAAGCGTAAAGAGATCAAAGCTTTGATCCGCTCCCTGCGCAAAACCAATCCAAATATTGAAAACAGTATTTTTTCCGCCATTCATTCGGTGTGCTTGGATACCTTTGTTGGCTGGAAGCGAAAAGGGAAGGAATACTCATTTTTGGATGAGTATGAGGAGGGTAAGTAATGGATGAACAACACGTGCAACATACGTTGGACCCTATATTTTTTTCTGATAGCGAAATATTGATTCTCGGCACAATGCCTTCTCCCAAATCCAGAGAAAAAATGTTTTACTATGCCCATCCGCAAAACCGATTTTGGAAGACGCTTGCCGGTGTGTTTGATGAGCCCGTGCCGCAAAATGAACGGGAATGTATTTTGCTACTGAAAGAACATAAAATTGCTTTGTGGGACGTGCTGGAAAGCTGTGATATCGTTGGAGCGTCGGATGCGTCCATTCGTAATCCTGTTCCCAACGACATTGCATCTATTATCCGCTACACCTATATTCACAAAATTTACACCACAGGCACGACGGCCTTTAATCTTTATAATAAACTGATCAAACCCTCAATTAAAAAGGAAGCGGTTTTGCTTCCCAGTCCGTCACCGGCGAATGCCCGTATGTCGTTGGATGATTTGATTGAAGCATATAAGATTATCCGCTGAGGTTATGGTCTACAGAAGAATTGACGTATTGACTTTTATTTTTTGGTGTGTTAATATAATAATTAAATTATAAAGGCTATGACGAAGAGGGTACAAGAACTCTTTTTTCAGAGAGATGGCGGCAGGTGCAAGCCATTAAAAGACTTTTGTATTTGTAGCTTCCGAGCCGGAAGAAAGAAAGCGCTCTTGGCGTGAGTAGAATCTTCTCGTGATGGCTGCGTAAATGCTAAAGGATTGTTGGATCCTGAGTGGCGGTTTAATACTGCAATTTGAGTGGTACCGCGGGTGAAACGATATTTCGGCACTCGTCTCAAAGTTATCTTTGGGATGAGTGCATTTTATTTGTCCCGACAAAAATGTAAATGATTTAAAAGGAGATATGCAAAAATGGCTAAAGAACTTGCCAAACAGTATGCCCCGCAAGAAGTAGAACAGGACATATACGATTTTTGGTTGAAGGGTAAATATTTTCATGCAGAGCCCGATTCCGACAAGGTTCCCTTTACCGTCGTGATCCCGCCGCCTAACGTTACCGGTCAGCTGCATATGGGTCACGCTTTGGACGAGACCTTGCAGGATATTCTGATCCGTTATAAGAGAATGCAGGGCTTTAATGCGCTGTGGGTTCCCGGTACCGACCACGCCGGCATTGCGACCCAGATTAAAGTTGAGGAAGAACTGCGTAAATCGGAGGGTCTGACCCGTCACGATCTGGGCAGAGAAGAGTTTTTAAAGCGCGTTTGGGCTTGGAAAGAGCAATACGGAAACCGTATTATCAATCAGCTCAAAAAATTGGGCTCCAGCTGTGATTGGGACAGAGAACGCTTTACTATGGACGATGGCTGTTCCAAGGCGGTTAAAGAGGTATTTATCAACCTGTACAACAAGGGTCTGATTTATAAAGGCAACCGTATTATCAACTGGTGTCCCAATTGTATTACCGCTCTGTCCGATGCAGAGGTTGAGTATGACGAGCAGCAGGGTAATTTCTGGCACATTCGTTATCCCGTTAAGGATAGTGATGAGTTTGTAGAGATCGCTACTACCCGCCCCGAAACCATGCTGGGCGATACCGCTGTTGCCGTGCATCCCGATGATGAAAGATATACTCATTTGGTTGGTAAAATGTTGATCCTGCCTTTGGTTGGTAGAGAGATTCCCGTGGTTGCCGATGAATACGTTGAAAAGGACTTTGGTACCGGTTGCGTAAAGATTACTCCCAGCCATGACCCCAACGACTTTGAGGTTGGCAAGCGCCACGGCTTGGAAGAAATTTTGGTGCTGGATGACAAGGCTTGCGTAAATGAGAACGGTGGCAAGTATCAGGGCATGGACCGCTATGAGGCCAGAAAGGCGATTGTCGCCGATTTGGAAGAGGGCGGATATCTTGTAAAGATCAAGCCCCATATGCACAACGTTGGTACCTGCTATCGTTGCGGCACTACGGTTGAGCCTATTTCTTCCAAACAATGGTTTGTAAAAATGGAGCCGTTGGCTAAAGAGGCGATCCGTGTGGTAAAGGACGAAGAAATCAAGTTTGTTCCCGGCCGCTTTACCAAGACCTATCTTAACTGGATGGAAAACGTGCGTGATTGGTGCATTTCCCGTCAGTTGTGGTGGGGTCACCGTATTCCTGCATACTACTGTGAGGATTGCGGTGAAATGGTGGTCGCCGCTGAAGAGGTGAGTGTATGCCCCAAGTGCGGTAGCACCCATATTCATCAGGACAGCGACGTGCTGGATACCTGGTTTTCTTCCGCACTCTGGCCCTTCTCCACGTTGGGTTGGCCCGATAATACTGAGGATCTGAAGTATTTTTATCCCACCAGCGTCCTGGTTACCGGCTATGATATTATCTTCTTCTGGGTTGCCAGAATGATCTTTTCCGGTATGGAACATATGAAGGAAAAACCCTTCTCTCACGTTCTCATTCACGGCCTGGTCCGTGATTCTCAGGGTAGAAAAATGTCCAAATCCCTGGGCAACGGCATTGATCCGCTGGAAGTTATTGAAAAATACGGTGCCGATGCTTTGCGCTTCAGTCTTGCCACCGGCAACTCGCCCGGTAACGATATGCGTTATTATGACGAGCGCGTTGAATCCTCCCGCAACTTTGCCAACAAGGTTTGGAATGCTGCCAGATTTATTCTGATGAATCTGACGGTGGAGGATGCGCATCCCGACTTTGCCAAACTTCGTGCAGAGGATAAATGGATTTTGGATCGCTATAATGCCGTTGTTAAGGACGTTACCGATAATCTGGATAAATTTGAAATCGGTCTGGCTCTGCAGAAGGTTTATGATTTCATTTGGGATCTGTTCTGTGATTGGTATATTGAGCTTGTAAAGCCCAGACTGAACGATAAGGATAACACCGAAGAGAATGAGCAAACCCAAAGAGTGCTTCTGTATGTATTTACCGGCGCACTGAAGATGCTGCATCCCTTTATGCCGTTCCTGACCGAAGCGATCTGGCAATCTATGCCTATGGAAGACGAGTCCATTATGATTGCCGCTTTCCCCAAATATGATGAAAATCTTGTCTTTTCGAAGGATGCCGAGGATATGGAGCGGGTGATGGATGCCATTAAGGCCATTCGGTTCCGTCGTAGTGAAATGAACGTTCCTATGTCCAAAAAGGCGGCTTTGTATTTTGAAACCGAGTATCCCGAGGTGGTTTTGGATGCCGCTCCCTTCTTTGGCAAGTTGGCCGGCGCCAGTGAAGTCAGCGTTGAGAAGTGCCCTGCCGACAATGCGGTAAACATTGTTTGCACCTTGGGTAAGGTTTATATTCCTTTTGATCAATTGGTGGATATCGCCGCCGAGATCAAACGGTTGAATAAGGAACTTGAAAATGCAAAGGCAGAACTTGGTCGTGTTAACGGTAAGCTCGGTAATGCCGGCTTTATGGCCAAGGCACCTGCGCAGTTGGTGGAACAGGAGAAAGAGAAAAAAGTAAAGTTCGAGCAGTTGATTGCTTCCATTGAAGCGACTATTGCGGGACTAGAAAAGAAGGACTAATCTTGAATTACGAACAGGCAATGCAATATATTCACTCCATTATGCGCTTCGGCTCCAAGTTGGGGCTGGAGCGTATGCGGGAGTTGATGCGCCGATTGGGCGATCCGCAAAAACAAACCAAGTTTGTACACGTTGCAGGCACCAATGGCAAGGGCTCGACGGTGACGATGCTGGCAGAAATTTTGCAGGCGGGCGGTTATCGGGTGGGCAAATATACCTCTCCGTACGTTTATGAGTTCAGAGAGCGCATTGCAGTAAACGGTGAAAAGATTTCCGAGAATGCGCTCTGTAGACATACGGAGCGCATTTCTGCTATTTGCGCTCAAATGGAAGCGGACGGCTGGGATGCCGTGACGGAGTTTGAGGTGGTCACTGCCATTGCGTTTTGCTACTTTGCGGAGTGTGCGTGCGACTACGTCGTACTGGAAGTGGGCCTCGGCGGACGTTTCGATGCAACCAACGTTATTGATGCGCCACTTGTTGCCGTGATCACCGCACTATCGTTGGATCACACTGATATTCTCGGCAATACGCTTTCGCAAATCGCCTTTGAAAAGGCCGGTATAATTAAGCCCGGGTGTAAGGCGGTGATTTATCCCTTGCAACCTCCCGAAGCCCTTGAAAGGTTACGGGAAATCTGCAGTGAGCGTGGCTGTGAGATGACGTTGCCCGCTCTTGCGGCCGTCAAAGTTTTGCGGCAGGATTTGGACGGCAACGAATTTACCTATTGCGGCAAAGCGTATACACAGCAATTGATGGGCGAGTATCAGGTGTATAATGCAATCACCGTGTTGGAGACTGTAGAGGCCTTGCGCAAGACCGGCTGTGATTTGTCGGATGATGCGGTGGCCTTTGGGATTGCACGATGCCATATGCCCGCCCGTTTTGAACGGGTAAGTCAGCACCCATTGATTATTATGGATGCCGGTCATAATCCGCAAGGCATTGATGCGTTGACGGCCTTGCTGGATCGTATGAAAGATCGGCGCAAACGCATTGTTTTTGCAGTGATGAAGGATAAGGAGTACGAATTTGCTATCCGATCCCTTGCTGCCAGAGCAGATGCTTTTTATGCAGTAGCGCCGGATATGCCCCGCGCTTTATCACCTCGTGAGATTTCTGCCGTTGCGAAAAGCTATTGCGAAAATTGTATGGCTTTTGATTCGGTGGAGCAAGCGGTGCAAGCGGCGCTGAATGATATCGGGGAGGACTGTCTGCTGATTTGCGGTTCTTTTTATATTATGGAATCAGCGGCTCTTGCGTTGAAAAAACAAGGCATCCAATCCTTTTTGACAAAATAATCAAACTCTTTATGATAACCTTTCTGTTACTAAGCAGAAAGGTTATTTTTTGTTTCAGGAGGGAATTATGGAAATATCCTATGAAAAAAGAGGGGACGAGCTGTGGGTTGGCTTGCGGGGTGAACTGGATCATCATTCGGCCAAAGGAATTGGAGAAAAAATAGATCTTGAAATCTCTTTGCGACGGCCAAGGCGTGTATATCTTGATTTTGAGAATTTGGGATTTATGGACAGTTCAGGGCTTGCGGTGATTATGGGACGGCGCAAGACCTGCAGTAATTTGGGAGGCGAGTTGATCGTCGTGAACCTAAAAGGTGCAATTCGCAAGGTACTTATGATGAGCGGACTGCAAAAATACGTAAAAATTGAGGAGAGTTGCTATGAAACCTATTAATACGATGCAATTGCAGATTGAATCCCGGTCCTGTAATGAGAACTACGCTCGAGTGGCGGTTGCGGCCTTCGCGGCGCAGTTGGATCCGACGCTGGAAGAAATCAGCGAGTTGAAAACGGCCGTTTCCGAAGCGGTCACCAATTCAATCGTTCATGGCTATAAAGAGATGATCGGGATCATTTACATAACCGCCAAGCTGTTTGAGGATCACCGCCTGCAGGTGATTATCCGTGATAAAGGCTGTGGAATCGACGATATTGAACTTGCCCGTGAGCCGTTATATACTACCTGTGATAACGGTGAGCGAAGCGGCATGGGCTTTACCATTATGGAAACCTTTTGCGATAAAGTGCGGGTAACCTCTCGCCTTGGACGAGGTACCAGAATTTTTATGGAAAAGCAGATTTGCGGCAAGGATATCGGTATATGACCGTATCGGCAACCGACAGATTGGTGACGGAAAATATGGGCTTGGTGGCCATGGTGGCGCGGCGCTTTGTCGGACGGGGAACGGATTTTGAGGATTTGTTGCAGATTGGGTCCCTCGGGCTCATTAAAGCTGCTAAAAACTTTGACGCCACTCGGAATTTGAAGTTTTCCACCTATGCGGTGGCTAAAATCGTTGGAGAGTTGAAGACATATTTTAGAGATAACGGGTCCATCAAGGTTTCCAGAACTCTAAAAGAAAGGGCGACAAAAGTTCGGCAAACGGAGGAACGTTTATTTCATACCTTGGGACGTGAGGCAACGGTACGGGAAATTGCCGACAGTATGCAGCTTCGCCCGGAAGACGTGGTTGAGTGCTTGGAACTTAAGGATCAGGTGATATCCTTGGACCGGGAATGCGAAGCGGGAGGGAGTCTTGCTGATCTGGTGGGAGAGGATACACAAGAAAAGGATTTGGATCATATCATTCTTCATCAAGCACTGGAAAGACTGGAGGGACGGGAGCGGCAATTGATCGTGCTACGCTACTTTTTAGACCGTACGCAGAGTGAAACTGCTGTTTCACTGGGGATCTCACAGGTGTCGGTTTCAAGACTTGAAAAAAATATATTAAAAAAACTTGGGAAAATGATTTCATAATTGATAAAAATGTGTTATACTTGACTGGTATTAAACTTTTGGAGGATACCGGTAACCGTGATGGACACAGAAAAAATCAAACAGCAATTTAATCGAATGAACGAAATGCAACGGCAGGCGGTGCTGACCACAGAAGGCCCTTTGCTGATTTTGGCGGGCGCCGGTAGTGGTAAAACTACGGTGTTGATTCAGCGCATCGCTCACATTTTGGAGCAAGGGCTGTGTCAGCCTTATCAGATTCTTGCCATCACCTTTACCAACAAGGCGGCCGGGGAACTCAAGGAGCGTATTGCCGCAATGATCGGTGAGACGGGCGCGGATGTTTGGGCATCTACCTTCCATTCTTTTTGCGCCAGAGTGTTGCGTCGTGAAATTGAGAACTTGGGGTATAGCCGAGATTTTTCTATTTACGCCACCGATGACTCTCTCAGGGTGATCAAAGACCTGCTCAAACGGTTTGAAATGGATGAAAAGTCCATTGCTCCGAAAATGGTGCTCAATCTCATTTCCAGAGCCAAGGACGCCCGTGTGCTACCGGATCAATTTTTGCAGGCATACGGCAATAATTATCTCAACCAGTGCATTCAACGGGTGTATGAGGGATATTGCGCTCAGCTTAAGGATGCCAACGCCCTGGACTTTGATGATATGATCTTAAAGACTGTGGAACTTTTGGAGCAGTTCCCGGAGATCAAGGAGCGTTACGGCAGACAGTTCCGTTACGTAATGGTGGACGAGTATCAGGATACCAACCCGTTACAGTATCAACTGGTAAGTCTGATCTCCGAATATCATAAAAACATCTGCGTTGTCGGCGATGACGATCAGAGTATCTACAAATTCCGTGGCGCAACCATTGAAAATATTTTATCCTTTGAAACAACGTTTCCCGGAGCAAAGGTAATTCGCCTGGAGCAAAACTATCGTTCCACCCATCACATTTTGGAGGCGGCCAATCACGTCATCAAGCACAACGAAGGCAGAAAAGGAAAAAATCTGTGGACGGCGGCAAAGGGCGGAGAGAAGGTATATCTGAACAAGCTGGCCAATGAATACGAGGAGAGCTTGTTTGTTACCGATACCATTCTGGATGTGGTAGCCAAGGGGGAGGCGCAGTATAGGGATTTTGCCATTCTGTACCGCACCAACGCCCAATCTAATGCCATTGAGCGTTCTCTGGTCAAATCCGGCATTGCTTATAAAGTGATCGGTGGCGTACGATTTTATGACAGAAAAGAAATTCGGGATATTTTGTCCTATCTCTTTTTGATTCAAAACCACAACGATAACTTGAGATTGAAAAGAATTATCAACGAGCCCAAGCGCGCCATTGGTCCTACGACGGTAGGCAGAGTGGAAGAAATTGCGCAAGTAAAGGGTATGAGTATGTTCGATGTGCTGGAGCGGGCGGAATATTTCCCCGAACTGGGCCGAGCGGTTTCCGGCCTTAAACAGTTTGCAAACCTCATCCACCATTTGACGAATATTAAGGAAACGGGGACGCTTTCTCAACTTGTCAGTGAATTGTTTACCGCTACGGGATATACCCAGATGTTGCTGGCCGAAAATACTGAAGAGGCCAAGGATCGACTTGCTAACTTGCAGGAGTTTTTGTCCACCGTTACTCTGTATGAGGAGCAAAATGAACAGGCTTCTCTTGCAATGTTTTTGGAAGAGATTTCTTTGATGACAGACGTGGATCAACTGGATGATGCAGATGACCGTGTGGTGCTGATGACGTTACACAGCGCCAAGGGTCTTGAATTTGACAACGTATTTATGGTGGGCGTTGAAGACGGTATTTTTCCCGGTTTGCAAAGTATGGGGAATCCCGAGGATATTGAAGAAGAGCGTCGCTTAATGTACGTTGGCATAACCCGCGCCAAAAAACGGCTATACATTTTGTTCGCAGCGCAGCGAATGCTCTACGGTAAAACCTCGTATTATCAACCCTCTCGCTTTGTACGTGAGTTGCCGGAAGAAAACGTAGAGCGGCTGTATGAGGAGCGCAAGGCGACGGTTTCCGCCTTTGCCACGGCTACGCAACGGGTGCCGGCTTATACCCCGAAGCGTCCGTCTGCGGCTGTCACCTCTACGGTGGGGCGCGCTACGGGAACAAAATGCACAGATCATTACGCCGTGGGCGCGAGAGTGCGGCACAAAGCATTTGGCGACGGAGTGGTGCTTTCTACCCGCGATATGGGAAATGACACTTTGTTGGAGATTAAATTTGATAAATTTGATCTGCCCAAAAAGGTGATGGCTAATTTTGCAAAGCTTGAAAAACTGTGATAAAAAGAGCGCTTTTCTGCGCTCTTTTTTATTGACTTTAATGAAATTTGGTGGCATAATGAAAATATACTAAAATTTGGAGGAAACTACTATGGTTGAATACGGATTACAAATGTTCAGCATTCGCGATATGGCTGCTGAGGATCTGCGTGGCGCACTGAAAAAGGTTGCAGAACTTGGCTATAAATACATTGAGTTTGCTGGTTTTTTCGGCAACACTGCTGAGGATGTTAAGTCTTGGCTGGACGAGTATGGTTTGATTTGCTCCGGTACTCATACTCACCTTGTCGAACTTGCTCCTGAAAAAATTGAAAAGACCATTGCTTATCACAAAACCATCGGTTGCGATACCATTATCGTACCCGGTATGCGTTTTGGCGATGCCTTTACTTTGGATCTTCAGATCGCTCGTTTGAACTATGCTGAAAAAATGTTGAAGGATAATGGCCTTCGTCTGGGTTATCACAATCATTCCAGAGAACTGGTGCCCAACCGTGACGGTCAGATTGTTGAAACCGAGATTTTGAATCGTACCAACGTTGAAATTGAGGTGGATACCTTCTGGGCTTTCAATTCCGGCATTGATGCGTTGGCATTTTTGGAAGCAAACAAAGGCCGTATTTCCGTGATCCACCTTAAGGACGGTTTCCCCTCTGCCCCCGAAAATAAGAATTATGATGACGTTCACACCGGTGTCAAAGGGAAGGCCTTGGGTGAGGGTCAGGCGCCCGTCACTGTTTTCCGCGAGTGGGCAATTAAGAACAACGTCCGTATGGTAGTTGAATCCGAGGGCTTAGATCCCACCGGCGCCGAAGAGGTTGGCCGTTGCATCAAATTCCTGCGCAGTCTTGACTAAAAACACTGATTGACAAGTGAAACGCTTGGTGTTATAATCAAATAAAAGCAAAGACGGAAAGAGTAATCGAGTGCGTTTTCTACAGAGAGGGAGGTCGTTGGCTGTAAGCCTTCCGAAAGCAAACCGATGAAGACCATTCCTGAGCTGTATCGCCGAAACTGCAGTAAGCGATAACGTATTTCTGCGTTAAAGAAGTAAGAGTGAAACCCAAGGTGGAACCGTGCAATCGCACCCTTGGCAACGTGAGTTGCCAGGGGTGTTTTTAATTTGAAAATATTTAAAGGAGATATACAAAATGAAAGTTATTCACAATGACGGCAGCGTCGTTCAGTGTCCTGAAGCAGAAGAACTGCACGTGATTCGCCATTCGGCGGCTCATATTATGGCACAGGCGATTCAGCGTCTGTATCCCCACGCTCATTTCGCCTATGGTCCTGCCACGGACAATGGTTTTTATTATGACGTGGACCTGGGAGATGATAAGCTTACGGATGAGGATCTGCAGGCGATTGAACAGGAGATGCGTAAGATCGTTAAAGAAAACTTACCCATCAAACCCTATATTTTGCCCAGAGACGAAGCCATCAAATTGATGGCTGACCGTGGCGAGATCTATAAGGTGGAGCATATTGGTGATCTGGCGGAGGATGCCCCCATCAGCTTCTACCAGCAGGGGGACTATATTGATATGTGTGTCGGCCCTCATCTGTGCTATACCAAGGCGCTCAAGGCATTTAAAATCATGGCGCAAAGCGGCGCTTACTGGAAAAATGACAAGGATAATAAGATGCTGACCCGCGTGAAGGGTATTGCTTTCCGCAACAACGAGGAACTGGAAGCATATCTGAAACTGCTGGAAGAGGCAGAAAAGCGTGATCACCGTCGTATTGGCAAAGAAATGGGCTTGTTTATGATGAATGAAGAAGCCCCCGGTTTTCCTTTCTTCCTGCCCAAGGGTATGGCGCTGAAGAATGCCTTGATTGATTATTGGAGAGAGATCCATACCAGAGAGAATTATCTGGAGGTTTCTACTCCTTTGATTATGAATCGTCATCTGTGGGAAACCAGTGGACATTGGGATCATTATAAAGACAACATGTATTCCACCAGTATCGACGAAGACATTTTCTGCGTAAAGCCTATGAACTGCCCCGGTGGTGTTCTTGTATATCGCAATCAGCCGCACAGCTACCGTGATCTTCCGATGCGTGTGGGCGAGTTGGGTCTGGTTCATCGTCACGAACTGAAGGGCGCTCTGCACGGTCTGTTCCGTGTGCGTTGCTTTACCCAAGACGATGCTCATATCTTTATGCGTAAAGAGCAGATTACCGACGAGATTATGAACGTTGTTCATATGATCAACGAAGTGTATGAAAAGTTCGGATTTAAATATTTTGTTGAGCTTTCCACCCGTCCGGAGGACAGTATGGGCAGTGACGAGGATTGGGAGGCCGCAACCAACGGTCTGAAGGATGCGCTGGATAAATTGGGCCTCAATTATATCGTCAACGAGGGCGACGGTGCATTTTACGGTCCTAAGATTGACTTCCATCTGGAGGACTCCATCGGCAGAACCTGGCAGTGCGGTACCATTCAGCTTGACTTCCAGATGCCCATCAATTTTGAACTTGAGTATATTGATGAAAAGGGCGAAAAGCAACGTCCTATTATGATCCACAGAGTATGCTTTGGCTCCATTGAGAGATTTATCGGTGTTCTCACCGAACACTTTGCCGGTAAGTTCCCCGCATGGCTTGCTCCAACTCAGGTTAAAGTATTGTTGGTTTCTGAAAAGAGCGCCGAATACGGCAAAAAGGTGTACGAAGCCCTTCGTGCTGCCGGTATCCGTTGCGAGCTTGATGATCGTAATGAGAAGATCGGTTATCTGATCCGAGAGGCGCAGATGGTTGACCGTGTACCGTATATGCTGGTCATCGGCCAGAAGGAAGTGGAGGAAGGAACGGTTGCCGTCCGTAACCGTGACACCGCTAAAACGGAGACTATGTCTTTAGAGGCCTTCCTGGAAAAAATCACCACCGAAATCAAAGACCGAGTATAATAAAAGTTCCACCCTGTTGGGTGGAACTTTTTATGTACGAAGAATTACTTCAATATTCAGCGTTTTGCCGGGCTGGGGACGAATGGGCAGTTGGGGATTGACTTCTTTTCCGTTTACAAAAATGCCGTCGATGGTATTGCAGATTCCTTTGTCCTTTTGGATGTAGTGGATGTTGTAACGGCAACCCCTGAACCATTTTGTCAGAGAACAATCTTTCCAGCTAACGGGCAGACAGGGGCGGATCAGCAAACCGCCAAACTCCGGCCGAATTCCATACAGATAGCGTGTCATTACATATAGCAAGGCACCACCGGCAGCGGAACAAGGAAGGTCGTCCGCCTGACCGGCACGGTATCCGGCTTGCTCTGCATAGTAGAAGGAGGCCAGCTTGTAAGGCTCACCATAGGTGGGGGCGAATTCGTGATGCTCCGGAAGCAGTTTCCGCAAGCCTTCATCAATTTTGTCATTTCGTTGCAGTTTGCTGTCTGCCGCCAATTTGAGCACGGAAGTCAGCAAATCAATGCCGCCGTTTTCTTTGGAGCCGGCTTGCACCTTATCAATGCCGTCAATGTAAGTTTTGGTTTCTGAAAAAGGCGGCGCGCAGTAAAGGAGACCGGCATCGGTGTTTAGCTCTATTTCAAGCGAATCCATGGCGGCGGCACTGCGCTCAACGTCGAAATCGGATAATACGCTGTAAATCTGGGGCAGAGCGAACAGTGAGCCCTCCGGACAACTTTTTGCGCCAATGAGATGCTTGTTATCGGCGATTGCGTATATGTATCTGCTTTCGCTCCAGGCATAGGCGTTAACACGCTTTTTCATCTCCTGTGCATAATGGGCACCCGTTCTGGAATCGGCGGCACTGCCGATCCAGTTGGCCATCTCCGAAAACATTTCGGCGGACTGCACATAGGCGGCAGATAGATGAATGCTGACGTATTTATCGTTTTGCTCTGCGTTACAATCAAAACGAGTTTTGATCAGCCCCATATGTCCCGTGGTTTTCCAAAGATAAGAGAGTGCTTGCTTCAAGTGGTCGTATACTGTGGCATTCGTGCCGTTATTAAACGGGATTTTGCGAAGCAAAAAGTCCACGTCACCCAATTCTTTTGTGATGGCGTATGCTGTGATGATGGGGCGCAGGGTGCTTTCAGCACAGGGGAGAAGTTCGGTGGGCTTTTCTTCAATGCTGTGGGGCAATTGGCCGCTTTCAAATTGATGAGTAAGCAGCTGGCACATTCTTTCAGCCGCAAGCCGGGGTGCAAAGCAACTCAGCGCCTCAATATGAATAGCCAGATCACGCAAGGTGCAGTAGGCAACAGCACCCCAACGTGAGCCGAGGCGCACTTGTTGTTTAAGCCATACGTTGCTCAGTGCATCCAGGTCATCCCATGGTGTGTGGAAACGCAAAGAGCCGTCGTCTACCATAGCGTCGCAAACTGCTTCAAATGCTTGATCTATTTCTTCGGCGCTGAAGGTTGGAATTTGGTCGGCAGAATTTTCTGCGCCAATGGCATAATAAAATACTTTACGTTCGCCGGGAGCAAGGGTGATACTGTTTTCAAGGGCGAGACAGATTTTGTCGTTGATACAGTTTGAATTGGTGCATCCCATTTGTTCGGCAATTGCTGCGGGCTGTAATTTATGACCATACGGACCAATAAAGGCGTTGTGACGGGCATCATAACCGGTTGCTGTATCTACAGCACTCAGATAGGCGTAATGTTTTGTTGCCTGCTGGGAGTCAAAGGTGGCGTAGGCAGAGACGATTACACAGTTGCTTTCTTCGCAAAAGTCGCCGTGACCGCCTTGATTGTTTTGATCGATACCGGTAGCATAATAGGGGACAACCTTCAGACTTTTAGCTTGTTTTGCTTCGTTTTTAAGGCTTACGCATAAAAATTCCCGTTTTCCTTGTTTGGGCACAAAATATCTGCATTTCGTGCGAATTCCACGGTGGCTGACGGTGACCTCGGTAAATCCTATGCCGTGAACACATTCGTAATGTTGCAGATTTCGCTGTACCGGCAAACCGCCTGCCTGCCAGCAGCGCTCTCCGTCAGAGATATAAACAGCGCGGTCCATTACGATATTCAATTTTCTTCCTGCTTCGTCTTTTGCAAAACCGTATCCGTCGCCCACTTGAGAGTAGGCGGCAACGTATTCGTCGTTGCACAGATAGTTGTTCTGGGGGCGGGGGAGATTGCGCTCGGTGATTTTATATCCGTTTTCACAAAATTGTCCGAATTGTTTCACGTTGGACCTCCTGATGTTTTTATAGAACAATTATAACATATTTTGTGTTAAAGTAAACAAATTTAGAAGAGAAAATGTTTTTTTGAAAAAAGCAATGAGAATTTTTGAATTTGTCTTGACTTTTGCTAAAAAATCATATATACTAATTTAGCGTCAAATGAGGAGAGATGGCTGAGATGGCCGAAGGCGCACGATTGGAAATCGTGTAGGCGTTGATAGCGTCTCGAGGGTTCGAATCCCTCTCTCTCCGCCAGAAAAAGCGACTTGTGTCACACAAGTCGCTTTTTCAATGAAATTCGCCTTTCGGCGAGTGAAATATGCTGTCGCATATGAAATAACATCGTTATGAAATATTTGCTTCGCAAATGTAAATAGGCGAATTTTATTTCACTTTCTGCGTAAGCACAAAATTTCACAATTCACTGTAGTGAATTATTTCATATTTTCCGCAAGGAAAATATTTCATTCTAAAAGATGTAGGAGTTCGAACACATAGCTCAAAAAATAAAAGGGCATCGAATTTGTACACCCTTTCCATAAAAGACCTATGCTTTGATTCAAAGCATAGGTCTTTTTCATTGAAATATAACATTAATTGGCCGCAACTCGGAATGGAGTTGCGGTTTTTGTCCGTTTTGACATCGTATTATTTTTGAAAATGTTGATAAAATAGTTTTGAGGTGAGTGACTTGAAAAGGGCGACGTGTTTGTTACTGGCAACGATTTGCTTATTAAATGGTTGTTCATATACCCAAGGAGAGATTCAACTATTTTGTAGGGAAGAGGGCTCCGGCACACGGGAGAATTTTGCACGTGTCCTTGGCCTTGTGCAAGATGGCGTTGACCTGATTTCCCCCTATGCAAACGTTACAAACCTCGGGGCCGTTATGCTCTCGGCGGTGGAGCAGAACGTGGATGCCATCGGATTTCTTTCGGCGGCTTCGGTTTCGGAAAGCAGCAACGTAAAAACCGTTGCCGTAAACGGGCTATATCCAACAGATGGAAAACAGTATCCTTTTTTTCGATATTTTCTGGTGGCATATAACCAAGAAAATACCAACCCTGTTTTGTCGGATTTTGTCGTTTTTCTAACATCGGATCTGGCGGCTGAAGAAACTGTTGAGATGGGATATTTTCCGGCGGTAAAGAGAACGCATTACGATGCGGCAAGAGAGCTTGAAGGCAAGTTGACGGTTGCGGGGTCTGCTTCGGTTTACCCGCTGATGAATCGGCTCTCTTCGTTGTATATGAAAGAGCATCCGGGGGTTACAATTGAAGTGCAGCAAAACGATTCTTCTACGGGCCTGGCTTTGCTTGGGAGACAAGTGATTGACTTGGCAATGTCTTCCAGAGAATTGACGGACGATGAACTTTCGCAGGAGGTTGTTGTAAAAGAAATTGCCGGAGATGCCATTGCCATAATAGTTCATCCTGATAATATGCAAGATTCTTTTACGATGAGCGAACTTTCGGAAATCTTTTCCGGGAGTGTGAAAAAATGGGACGAATTGAATGAAAATTGATTGGAATAAATGTGGCTTTGTATTTATGTGGATCAGCGCTGTGTTGACTGCGGTAATGGTACTGTTGATCTTGCTATTCTTGTATGGGGATGCAAAGAATTTTTTTGAATCCTATTCTTTGACTGATTTTTTGTTTGGCTCTGTGTGGAAACCAAGTGATGAAAAATTCGGAATACTGCCAATGATACTGGGGACTTTTCTAACTACGATGCTGGCGCTCGTTCTCGCTTTGCCTGCAGGCTTGATGGCAGTTATATATGGGAAATACTACGCGTCGAGACGCATTCGCTTAGTGTTTGAAACGTTGGTTGGGATCATGGCGTCAATTCCTTCTATCGTGTATGGGTTATTTGCGCTTTCGTTGCTGACAAAAGTGGTAAAACAAATTATTGGAGGTACGGGCTTTTCGTTGTTTACTGCCGGTTTGCTTCTGGCGCTAATGGTGCTTCCTACGGTGATGACGTTGTATAGCAGCGAACTTGATTCCATTCCGGAAGAATACTATATGTGTGCAGTGGCGCTCGGAGAAACAAAAACCCGCAGTGTTTTGAAATGTATATTGCCATTGTCTTCTTACGGTATCTTTTCTGCGGGTATTTCAGCACTGGGGCGAGCAGTGGGAGAAACAATGGCGGTACTGCTGATCGTCGGAAACACGGCAGTTTTTCCGGACAGCCTTGCCGGAGGTGTGAGAACTTTAACTACCAATATTTCCTTGGAGATGGGGTATGCTACGGGGTTGCACAGACAGGCTTTGATTGCTTGCGGAATGGTGCTGCTTATAATGATATTGGTATTGGAATTATTGATTTTTCAAATGAAACGGAAATGGATACATGAAAAGTAAATTGGCGGAAAAACTGTTTGAGATGGTGATGTTTCTTTGCTTTACGGGAATTGTATTCCTCTTACTGATAGTTCCGATCGTGATCGTTTCCAAAAGCGTTGCCGCACGTGGCGGCGGAATATTTTTGTCGGACGGGGAGATTTATTCCGTGATGCCTTCGGTATATAACACGGCGCTCCTTGTGCTGCTTACGTTGCTTTTTGCATTTCCGATTGCATTGTTTGCGGCGATGTTTTTGTGGTTTTACCAGCGTCGCTGGCCTCGTTTGACGGGCCCTTTGCAGGCATTGATTGATTCTTTGGGCGCCGTGCCATCTATTGTATATGCATTATTCGGTATGTTGGTTTTTGTGGAGATGGGCGCAATGGGCTTTTCGTTGTTGGCGGGTACGCTGACAATGGCAATTATAATTTTGCCGATTTTGATTCGTTGCTGTGAGCAGGCGTTGCAGGGTGTACCGACAGAGGTGTATCTGTCCGGTCTATCCTTGGGGCAGAGCAAAATGTACGTGATGCTCTTTGCTCTGCTACCCCAATGTTGGCGTGGCGTTTGTTCCGGAATACTGTTATCGGCAGGCAGAGTGGTGGGGGAATCGGCGGCACTGATTTTCACTCTCGGGACGGCGGGGGGCGTGATTTCTTCACTTCTATCCTCCGGTAGAACTCTTGCGGTGCAAGTATATACGTTGGCCGGTGAAGGTTTATTTCTTTCGGAGGCATATGCCACCTCTGCGGTGCTGTTGTGCTTCGCAGTGATGTTGTTTCTTGTTTCAAAATTTATTGCGGCGGGGGATGTGCGTTGAGCGAGTTGCGTTGTGACAATTTGTCGGTATTTTTTAAAAAAGACCAGGTGCTTTTTGACGTTTCACTTTCTGTAAATAATGGGGAGATCATGGCGTTGATCGGCCCCTCCGGATGTGGTAAGACCACGTTTTTAAAGTGCTTTAACCGCATTAATGAACTAAATGACGGTTATCGGATGAAAGGTGAGATTTCACTGGACGGATGTAGCATTTCGGACTTGCCGGCGTTAGCGCTTCGTAGAAAAATCGGGATGGTATTTCAGCGGCCCACGCCTTTCGCGATGTCAATATATAAAAATATTGCCTTTGGGCCAAAAGGCCTCGGCGTAAAAGATAAATCAAGGCTGGATTGTGTGGTGGAGGAAAGCCTGCGCAACGCCTTTCTATGGGACGAGGTCAAGGATCGGTTGCACTCTTCTGCGCGTGGTCTGTCCGGCGGACAACAACAACGTCTTTGCATTGCTAGGGCGCTTGCTGTAAAACCGGAAGTGTTGTTGTTAGACGAACCCACCTCGGCTTTGGATCCGATTTCCACGGAACACATTGAACAATTGCTGATTTCGTTGAAGGGGAAACTTACAATGCTGTTGGTTTCTCACAATCTGCGTCAAGTTAAAACTGTTTGTGATCATACGGCCTATTTTGAGCAAGGCAGATTGGTGGAAACGGGTGTAACGTCGCAACTTTTTGATTGTCCGAGAGATAATCGAACGGCGGCATATCTCAGACAATAAACTTTACATCCTCTTTGATGAGTGATATAATGTTTTTGTTGCAAATCGCAGGCTTGGTGGGCGAGGGAGGAGATAGAATATGAGAATTAAAGACGGTTACGCTTTGAGAAAAGTTGCAGACAGCGCAGTGATCGTTTCTGTAGAAGAGCTGGATAACAATTATTTGATGACCTTAAATCAAAGCGGTGTTGATCTTTGGGAAATGTTGCAAACGGATTGCACTTCGGAGGAGTTGGTGCGGGGAATGCTGGAACTGTATGAAGTGGATTCTGACGTACTTCTCAAAGACGTGGAGTGTTTTTTGCAAAAACTCAGAGAGGCCGACTTGCTGGAGGAGTAATGTGTTATATCGGCGCACTCCATTGTGCTTAGAAAGGAGACAATACGGTTTTGTATCGTCTCCTTAATATTTATTTAAAAAAAGCAAAAATCTGCTTGAAATATATATATAAATATGCTATGATTAATGTATATAACTGGGCATTGTGCAAAGTGAACAAAATTCTATTGTTTCTTTTGTTCAATTGCCCCAATGAGGAGGAAATGTAATGCAAAGAGGTAGAAAGATCTTGGCGCTGACAATTGCAGTTTTGTTGGTGCTGTCCACAATGTCCTGCTTCGTTTTTGCAGCCCCGGTATACTCTGCGTTGCCTGAGGGTTATCTGGTTGTAAACGACGATTGGACCGGTCTTACGTTGCAGGAGCAGTTTGACTATGAGTTGGGCGGCGAACTGTATCAGCTTGAGTTTGGTTTAAATGCTTTTGCGACTGTAGAGGCTGCTTCTGCCGCTTGGTTGCCCGAAGGCGTTGAAAGAACGGTGGTTTTGGCTCCCGGTACTTACAGCGATCCCATCACTTTGAGCAGTGATATCAACCTTTGCGGACCGTATTTCGGCAAAAACCCCAATAACAGTCCCTATTTGGACGATTATGATCCTTCTATGGAAAAATGGGCGCTTAAGAACAACAGAAGCCTGGATCCCACTAAGGAAGCCGTCTTCACCACGGACATCTTGATCGGTACCGGCTGTAATAACGTTGTCATTGACGGTATTGCCTTCACCGGCTCCGGTAGAATCAAGGACACCACCCGTGCTGCGGAAAAAATCATCGTTAACTATACTTTCAAGAATCTGTTTTTTAAAGACAGTTCTTGCGATTCATATTTTCTGATGAACACTGACACTATCAATCGTTACGTCACGATTGATAGCATCCGTGCAGACAAAAACGACGCTGTTTCCAGATTCCATAATACAAAGGCCGAGAGCGTTACGATCCAAAACAGTTATGTTGCTCATATGAAATCCGGCGCCGACAAAAATACCAACAGTCTTATTGAATATCTTGGTGGTATTTCTCCCTCTAATTCTTTGGCTCCCGATAAGGCGCTTGCTCGTAGATACCTCTATAATCACTTTGAGGATTTCGGCGGCATCAACTCCATCAACTTTGCTGCTCGTGAGAGCGGTGTTGCTGGCATTCAGATGCGTTCCCGCGTTATCCTTGAAATGATTGGTAATGATTTTATAAATGTTGCTACCGCTGTTGGTAACAGAACTATTCAGGACCAGATCTCCTATCATAATCAAGAGTTTACTTGTAAAGACAATCTCTTCGTTATGTCTACGGGTGACGGCTCTCCTGCCTTTGGTACTTACTATGACGGTGTCGGCGGAACGCCTTCTTACACGCATATGGAGATTAGCGGAAACCGTTTCGAGGGTTATAAAACTCCGCTTTCCAGTAGTTCTTCCTATCCGTACTATTTTGATTCTACAAATAAATTCTACGATGGTAAGGGTGCTGCAATGAGCTTCTCTTCCACTTCTGCGATCTTGCAGGACAGCACGCCCAACTTGATTACCGCATGGAACGACGGAGAGGTATTGAAATATAATAATACCAGACGTCTGTACATCTATCCTGCCGACAAAGAATCCGGCACTTACACCTTCTCACCCGAGACCAATATGACTGCCAAGAGTGGCACTACCGTTAAGATTTATACCGACAATACCCAGAGCAAGCTCATTTCCAAGATTTCTCTGAATAAAGAGGAGAATATTACTACTGCATATCTGGTTGCCACCAACGGTAGCACCACTGAGTATTATGATGTCAGCATCTTTGCATTCCCTGTAGACGGCGTTGAGGAGTCTGGCGGCTCCAACGACTGTAAGCTGCACCTGTTTGGCGTGCCCGGCGCCGAGTTTCTGACTGAAGCAGACGGCGGTTATTACGTTGAGATGCCTGCCGGCGTTAAGTCCATCAAGCCCAGTGTTAACGTTGACACCAAGGCTACTTACAAATTCTATTTGGATCCCGCTTGCAAGTACGAAGCACCCAGCACCACCAAGGTGGATCTGGAATCCAAGTACAACTACTTCTACATTCAGGTTACTGCTGAAAACGGTGAGAAGTCTGCGGCTATTCCCGTAACGGTTGTTTCCGATCGTGACGCTGTGATTTATTCCGATCTCGCCGGTGTCCCTGCTTATGCTCGCAAAGCCGTAAACTATTTAAATAATGAAGGTTATGGCATTTTTGTGGGTGACCAGAATAAGAGAGTTAATGCCACTGCCAACATCACCAGATACGAATTGGCCAAGGTAATGGTTACTTTGAGCGGTTTGAACGTTGATATGGCTGACGGCGTTAAGCTGCATGAAATCTATGATGATTTCTTTGAGATGCAGAGCGAAGCTCCCTGGGCATTGCCTTACATCCGCACGGCCACTGCTGCCGGCTTGATTTCCGGTATTTCTGACAATGGAAATCTGTATTTTGCAGGCTCCTCCACCACTACCAGAGAGCAATTTACCGCTGTTTTCCTGCGTAGTATTGCTGCGGCTGATAAAACTACCGTAAACAAGATGTATAAAGCAGAAGCCGATGCGATTGAGAGTGCATTTAAAGGTAAATATGCCGATGCTAAGGAGATCAGCTCCTGGGCCCTCAAGTCCATCAAGCTTGCTAACTACTATCGCTTGATTCAGGGTGATGGCAAAAACTTCAACCCCAAGGATAGCATCATCCGCGCAGACGTTGCTGTGATTATTTATAATCACGCCGCATAAGATTAACAAATCCAAAAGGCAAGACGGTGTTCTCACCGTCTTTCCTTTTAAATCTTTGAAAAAGTTGATATTTATTTAAAAAAACACTTGACTTTTAAGAGTTTGCTTGTTATAATAAATCCTGCGCTGATGAGCAGCGTGTGGATATGCAGACGTGGTGAAATTGGCATACACGCTACTTTGAGGTGGTAGTCCCAGCGATGGGATGCGGGTTCAAGTCCCGCCGTCTGCACCATACATGCGGGTATGGCGGAATTGGCAGACGCGCTAGATTCAGGTTCTAGTCGGTATTGCACCGGTGGAGGTTCAAGTCCTCTTACCCGCACCAAAAAAGACATCCTTCGGGATGTCTTTTTTCATTTGTTAAAATAGCACAAAAGTAAGTGCGTTTTGTGATAGTCTTTTTTCTTGCTTTTTTATAAAATAGTGTTACAATATGTAATATGTAGTTTACGTTTGTCAAACATAGTTTTGCAAAAGAAACGAGGAATATTTGTGTTTGAAATTTTGTTGAAAAAAGAACTGAATCCCACCGTCACTCTGATGGAAATTGATGCGCCGTTGATTGCCAAAAAGGCCCGTCCCGGTCAGTTTGTGATTCTGCGCACAGATGCTGACGGTGAACGGATTCCGCTCACCATCGCCGATTATGATGCTGAACGTGGTACGGTTACGATCATATTTCAGGTGGTTGGCGGGACAACGGAAAAATTGAATCATATGCGTCAGGGCGATCGTCTGTGTGATTTTGTCGGGCCGCTCGGCAAGCCAACGGAAATGGATAATCTCAAAAAGGTTGCCGTCATCGGCGGCGGTGTTGGTTGCGCCATTGCATATCCTGTGGCCAAAAAAATGCACGAATGCGGCATTTGCGTGCACGGCATTGTCGGTTTCCGCAACAAAAACCTTGTGATATTACAGGATGAATTTACGGCTTCTTGTGATCATTTTACTTTAATGACGGATGACGGTAGTGCCGGTGAGCGTGGCTTTGTTACCGATGCTTTGCGTAAACAACTTGATGACGGTGAACAGTTTGATGAAGTGATCGCCATCGGACCTTTGCCTATGATGAAATTTGTATCTGCACTGACTAAGGAATACGGTGTTAAGACTGTTGTTTCTATGAATCCTATTATGATTGATGGCACGGGTATGTGTGGAGGTTGTCGTTTGAGTGTCGGTGGTGAGACGAAATTTGCCTGTGTTGACGGCCCTGAATTTGATGGTCATCAGGTAGATTTCGACGAAGCGATGGCGCGGTCTTCTATGTATCACGATTTTGAAAGAAAAGCCCACGAAAATACCTGCAATTTGTTTAAGGGGGTAGAGTGAGATGGCAAATATGTCTTTGACCAAACAACCGATGCCCTCCCAGGATCCGCTGATCCGAAACAAAAACTTTGATGAGGTAGCGTTGGGCTATACGGAAGAACAAGCAATTGACGAAGCGCACCGCTGCTTACAGTGTAAAAATAAGCCTTGTATGGCGGGATGTCCCGTTTCTATTGATATTCCGTCGTTTATCAAAGAAATCTGTGATGGAAATTTTGAGCAAGCGTATCAAGTTATTCAGCAGTCCTCGTCTTTGCCTGCGGTCTGTGGACGGGTATGTCCTCAGGAAACACAGTGTGAACAACGCTGTGTTCGTGGTATCAA
Organism: Eubacteriales bacterium; assembly: GCA_045541535.1. Classification (GTDB taxonomy): domain Bacteria; phylum Bacillota; class Clostridia; order Oscillospirales; family QAKW01; genus Firm-08. The sequence continues at coordinate 92,171 of JAZQJG010000034.1, read as the reverse complement.
AGGTGAGCCTGTTGCCATTGGAAGATTGGAACGCTTTGTAGCTGACCGACATAATGCTCTTGCGGCACGTGAAGTGGTCAAGCCAAAGAGTAACGGACACAAAGTGGCGGTTGTCGGTTCGGGCCCCGCAGGTTTGACCTGTGCCGGTGATCTGGCTAAAAAAGGATATGAAGTGACGGTGTTTGAGGCGCTTCATTGTGCCGGCGGTGTATTGGTTTATGGCATTCCTGAATTTCGCTTGCCGAAAAAGATCGTTCAACAGGAAATTGACCGATTGAAGGAACTTGGTGTGAAGATTGAAACCAATATGGTGATCGGTCGTCTGTTTTCCGTTGATGAATTACTGGATATGGGATTTGAGGCTGTTTTCATTGGCTCCGGTGCGGGCCTTCCCAAGTTTCTCGGCATCCCCGGTGAAAATCTGAAGGGCGTATATTCTGCCAATGAATTTCTGACTCGCGTTAATCTGATGAAGGCATATCGCAGTGACAGCGCAACGCCGATCCAAAAAGCCCAAAAAGTAGTTGTGATTGGCGGCGGAAACGTTGCGATGGATGCGGCACGTTGTGCCAAACGTCTTGGGGCACAGGAGGTTTCCGTCGTATACCGTCGCTCTGAGGTAGAGCTTCCTGCCCGTAAAGAAGAAGTGGAGCACGCAAAAGAAGAGGAAATCTTTTTCAAGCTCCTCAACAATCCTGTACGTGTTTTGGGTGATGAACAGGGGAATGTTTGCGGCATTGAATGCGTTCGGATGGAGCTGGGACAACCGGATGCTTCCGGCAGACGGCGTCCTGTGGAGGTGCCCGGTTCCGAGTTTGTGATTGATTGTGATTGCGTGATTGTTTCTATCGGAACTTCGCCCAATCCGTTGATCAAATCTACCACCGAAGGCCTTGAAACCCAGCGCTGGGGCGGCATTATTGCAGATGAGGTTACCGGTCAGACCAGTAGAAAAGGCGTGTTTGCCGGTGGTGATGCCGTAACCGGAGCGGCTACGGTAATTCTTGCCATGGGCGCCGGCAAAAATGCGGCGAATGCTATTGATGAATATATCCGAAAATAATAAAAAACAGAGCATTTGCTCTGTTTTTTATTTTATAAAGTCTTTGAAATAAACGTTTTTTACTTCAAAAGATTTTTGATTTAAATAATATAAAGGAGAATTTTCGTTTTGAATTAAAAAGCGAAGCTTGTAAGCGTATAGCGCTTGATAACGGAAGGGAAGGCGATCATTGTTTGCTTTTGTGCCATATTTGGTATCTCCCAGCAGAGGATGACCGATATGAGCAAGGTGGGCACGGATCTGATGGGTGCGACCTGTGAATAGTTCTACTTCCAGTAAGCTTACATTGGCGTTACTTTTCAGTACTCGGTATCCCGTTTTGATGGTTTTGCGTTCGGGAGCGGGAGTGTTGTAAACGTAGACCTGGTTATTCTTTGCATCTTTCGCGTGGTATGCGGTCAGGATGTCGCTGTTTTTTGGCATTCTTCCGTGAGCCAAGGCCAGATAAAGCTTTTGAATTTGACGATTTTTGATAATGTCGTACATTTCTCTACCGGATTCTGCATTTTTAGCAGCGATCACAATACCGCCGGTATTCTTGTCGATGCGGTTGCAAAGGGCGGGCACGAAGGAATTTTCGCTTTCAGGATCATATTCCTTTTTATTGTATAGATACGCAAGGATGTAATTGATTAGCGTATGCAGTTGCTCCTTGTCGTCCTCGTGCACTAACAGGCCGGGCGCTTTGTTTACAAGTAAGACGTTTTCATCTTCGTATAAGATATCAAGATTATAGTTGCCCTTGAGTTTCAAAAATAGTGGGGAACTATCGGGAAAAAACTCGTCATTGATATAGAGAGTGACCACGTCGTTTTCTTGCAGGCGATATGAAATTTCTTTTTTCTTTCCGTTGACCTTGATGGCTTTTTTTCGTAAGTATTTATATAACAACGGTCCGGAGAGGTTGGTGGTGATTTTGCTGATAAATTTATCCAAACGCTGATCGCTGTCGTTTTTGGTGATCACAAATTCTTTCATAACGAGCCCCTTTGAGATTTCTGACTATAAGTATACCCAAATATAGGGCTTCTCGTCAATTGGTTTTTGAAAATTTGACAATCTTCATCAACTTATATATAATATTTCTAATAGGAGGCGTTGAAAAATGAGTGAACCGCATATGCATCAAGGGCATCGTTCCCGTTTAAAATCCAAATTTGAAAGAGTGGGCCTGGATGGCTTTGAAGACCATGAGGTTTTGGAGTATTTGCTTACCTTTGCTATTCCTCAAAAAGATGTAAATCCATTGGCACACCAATTGATTCGTGAATTTGGCTCTTTGAACGGCGTTTTCAATGCCACCAGTCGAGAACTTATGCGTGTGCCCGGAATCGGCCAACACGCTGCATCGTTATTGACTCTTGTGCCACAGCTGGCCAAGCGTTATCTGGATGATCCTGCACGGCATAGTCGGATTTCTCTTTCCCGCGCCTTTGCGAGAGAAGAGTTTTTTATACCAAAATTTGTTGGTGCCAAGGAAGAGCAGTTATATGCCGCATTTTTGGATAAGAATTGGTGTTTGATCAGTTGTGAAATGATTTGTAAAGGCTCTATTGATGCTCTCAAGATTGAAACTCGCTCCTTGATGGATGCGGCCTTGCGTTTCAGAGCCGCTATGGTTGTGTTGGCCCATAATCATTTCGCTCATCCCGAACCTTCTTCGGAAGATATTATGACAACGCAATTTGTGGGTGAAAAACTGATGGCTTGCGGCATTGTGCTGGTGGATCATATCGTCGTATGCGGTGATCAGGCTACTTCTATGGCGGCAACGGGGCTTTTGCGTCATGTTAAATAATAGAAAGTTGAAATTTGATCAATTGGATGCCGCCTTGATTCAGCGCATTGAGGAGGATCGCATACAAGGGACTTTACCGAGGTTTGGCTTTAAAGATGAGCTGGCTGTGCGTCGGAATGAGAAAAAAGATGTGGCCAATCTGTGGCGACCAACCTTTGTACGTGATTGCGAAAAAATTTTGCATAGCGAATATTTTGACCGTTATGCCGACAAAACTCAGGTTTTTTCTTTTTCCAAAAATGATGATATCACCCGTAGGGCTCAGCACGTACAGTTGGTATCCCGCATTGCCCGCAATATCGGCAAGGTGCTGAATCTCAATCTGGATTTGATTGAGGCCATTGCTCTGGGTCACGATATCGGACACACGCCTTTCGGTCACGCAGGTGAAAGAATGCTGGACCGTTTGTACAACGGATATACCGGACGGAGTTTTCAACATAACGTTCACAGCGTGCGGGTGCTTGATCGGTTGATTCCTTATAATCTTACTTTGCAAACCCTCAGCGGCATCTTGGGGCATAACGGGGAGATGGAATTGTCGGAATACAGCCCCAAGGAAATGACGTCTTTTGTTCAACTGGATGCGGCAGTGGAAAGCTGTTATCTTGATAAAGCCAACAATCTTAAGATGGTACCCTCTACGTTGGAGGGGTGTGTGGTACGGATTTGTGACATTATTGCGTATCTTGGCAAAGATCGTCAGGATGCTGTGAAAATGAAGCAACTCCCGGAAGGGTGTTCTTTTCCGAATGGTCCTATCGGTGCCACAAATGCCGAGATCATCAATAATTTGACGGTCAATATCATACAAAACAGCTATGGCCACCCATACATTCGACTGGATAAAGAATATTTTGAGGCTCTTTCCGCGGCTAAAAAAGCAAATTATCAGTTGATTTATCAAGTGGGAAACGATAGTTATGATACCGCCATTGAGCCGATGATGGAACAAATTTATCAGCGTTTGCGCAAAGAACTTTTAGATGGCGATGAGAGTTCGGTGATCTTTACGCATCACATTGATGGGATTGAGCGATCTTTTTACCGCACCGAGCCGTATCGCTTGGAGGATCCTGATCAAATTGTAGTGGATTTTATTGCAGGTATGACGGACGATTTCTTTTTGGAACTGTATGCTTATCTCTTTCCGAAAAGTGATCTTAGGGTTAATTTTAAAGGATATTTTTGATATATGGTTTCTTTTCAAAACGATTGGGATCAGATTCTCGGAGCAGAATTTGATCAGCCGTATTACAAACAACTTCGTGCTTTTTTAAAAGAAGAATATAAAAAGCACCGGATTTATCCCGGCATGTATGATATTTTTAATGCTTTGCGTACCACTGCTTGCAGGGACGTTAAGGTGGTAATGCTGGGGCAGGATCCATATCACGGCCCCGGACAAGCGCACGGGATGTGCTTTTCGGTAAAAAAGGGAGTCCCTGCTCCGCCGTCCTTAAAGAATATTTTTAAAGAATTGATGGATGACGTCGGGATTCCGGCGCCACAGCATGGGGAACTCACTTCTTGGGCTGAGCAAGGCGTGTTGTTATTAAACACCGTTCTGACCGTGCGTGAAGGACAGCCCAACAGCCACAAAGGGAAGGGTTGGGAGATTTTTACAGACCGTGTGATTCGTGCGGTGAATGAAAAAGATACGCCGGTGGTCTTTTTGCTTTGGGGAGCCAATGCCAGGGCTAAAGCGTCCCTTATAACCAATCCGAAGCATATCTTGTTGCAAGCGCCTCATCCCAGTCCATTATCGGCGCATAACGGTTTTTTCGGCTGTAAGCATTTTTCCAAAACCAACGAGATATTAATTAAAAACGGTCTTTCGCCCATTGATTGGACAATAAAATAATTAAAGCGTGCCATTGGCACGCTTTAATTTATGCTACGTAACTGAGGGCGATTCTTGCGACTTCCGCACGGGTGGCTTTCTTTTGCGGTTGAAAAGTACCGTCAGGATATCCTGAGATGATTTGGTGTGCGGCACAATATGCTACTCCTTTGTATGCCCATTTGGAGATAATTCCGGAGTCTTTAAAATTGGGACGTGGGTTGTTATCATTGTCGCCGGAATGGTTATAGATCATAGTACATACCTGCTCGCGGGTAACGGCCGCTTCCGGTGCAAACAGGTTGTTTCCCATACCGCTGACGTAGCCTTGCTCGCTGGCCCATTGGATCGCAGGCGCATACCACCGGCTCTTTTTTACGTCTTTGTAATTGGTTTTGCCATTGTATTTTGAAAGGTCTACACCGCTGACGTTGGCCAATACCTGTACGAGCATGGCTCTGGTCATCGTACCGTTAGGGGCAAAGGTGTGGTCACCCATTCCGGAAAACAGTTTTTGGTGCACGGCGTTGCTGACTGATCTATAAAACCAATCTTTAACGGAAATATCTTTAAATACATCTCCGTATGCAGTAACAGTTACAGTAGCAATGGGGGAGGTGTAACCGTTGTAACAGGCGATGGCCTTATATGTGACATTTTTGCCGCTTAGAGTGCTATTGTATTTAGCAGAAGTGAGTGTTGGGGGTTGCGCGTTGTTTGTATATCGAATTTCAGTACCGGAGGGCGCGGAAAAAGAAATTTTCTGCCCGTTAATTGCGATATTTGGCGCTTTTTTCAGTTTTGAGACGGTGGTGTGTAGTTTGTTGTAATACTCTTCATAGGTCAGTCCCGAAGCGTATACTTTTTGAGCGTGCTCCTTACCGAGATAGCGAAAATGCCAAGGCTCGTAATTATATCCGGTAATACTTTCTTTCCCTTGATCGTACCGCAGGATAAAGCCGTATTTATGTGCATTCTGTCGTAACCATTTTCCTTGTGCTGTGGTACCAAAGGATTCATGGAGCTGGCCGTATCGGTTCACCACGGAGGGCGTACAGATATCTGCCGCAAGACCGGTGTGGTGTTCACTGCCGCCGGGAGGGGCATAATAACGGTCGGTTAGTTCTTTGGCCTTGTTTTGTGAATAACCTTGCGATACGTACTGATTGATTTTTCCGTAATACTTATTATACTGCGTCTGGTAGGTGCGATAGCCGGAATACATCCACAACTTTTCTCCGCCGACAGCGGCATAACAAGCGTCAATCATTTTGGTAAGAGCGGCTGCACAGGTTTTTTCCAATTTCAGTCCCGTGCTACCGTAGGTGATAAGATCTGACGGCACGTAATCGGAACTCACTTTATTGTCTCGATTGACAAGGATCATATATTTGGAGGAAAGTTGCGTCTTAAGTGTTGAGACGGGGGTTGCGAATGCAGTCAGGGAAGAGAATAACAAGACTACAATCAAAAATAATGCGATATGTGCTCTGTTTTTCATATATTCACCCACTGTCCGGGCTCAACGATCAATTGTTCTTTGGTATCTTTTACATAAATATACACAGGGGTGCAGGTGGGATTATAGATGGAATTCCCATCCGCCGTATATCGTAAGGCACGGAAGGCTGCAATATAATCATAAATCTCAATATTGGTTGCATACCATATATCGTCTTTATTTTTGATTTGCTCGCAGAACTCTTCAATCACATTCCAGTTATCGTTGGTTTCAAACTCAAAGGTATGACCCCAGAGATAAAAGAGGATGGCTCGTTCGGTGACGGTTTCGCTGATGAATTTTTCGGTCAATTCTTTCAGGCGGGGTGAGTTATGATGACAGGTGGGATTCAGTCGCATCCAATCATTGGGGATGGAAAAACTGTTGGTGGAGTGGGTGGTGCGGGAGTATACGATGCCGCAATTCTCTGAAATATTGATCATTTCATCGGTAAATTGACCGTAAGGATATGCCATGCCGCGAATTTCAACCCCGAACATCCGCTCTAATTCTTTGCGGTCTTCAAAAATCTGGGCGGTATTCATCAAGGGAGAATAGAGCTGAGCGGGGAAGAGATGATCAGAGGTGTGAACTGCCACTTCGTGCCCGCTGTCTTTATAGGTTTTTATGGCAGCATCTTTGGTCAAAACCCGATGAACGCGACCGGGTTTAAACTGCTGCGGTTCGTCAAAAAAACGGTTGCTGCTCAAATTGAAGGTACATTTAATTCCTGCTTTGTTGAGAATCTCAATCATACGGATGTCCTGCTCCACGCCGTCGTCATAACTCAGCGTCAGAGCCTTGGGCTTAAAGCCCGGATATCGGAAAAATACTCTTTTCATAGTTTTGCTCCTTTCGGCATTTGCTTTGATTATATCACATTTGCACCAATTTGCAATAAAAGTTATAAATTATCGGTTGACGAAATCATAATAATTTGTTATACTATACTCGTTTCGCGGGCCATTAGCTCAGTTGGTTAGAGCTACCGGCTCATAACCGGTTGGTCTGGGGTTCGAGTCCCTAATGGCCCACCAAAAGCGCCTGCTTTCACGGGCGCTTTTTACTTTTTTAAAAGGATAAAATAAAATGAAGAGATTCATAACTATTATATTGAATATTGTTTTACTGTGCTCTTTGCTGCCGATTACGTTGCCGACACAGGCGGCCGACGGCCCCAAATTGCTTGCCATTACCTTTGATGATGGTCCCAGCCAATATACTGAACAGCTTTTGGACGGACTCGAGGCAAGAAAAGCGAAGGCTACTTTCTTTATGGTGGGTCCCAACGTTTCTCGGTATCCGGAACTGATCAAACGTATGAAAGCGGAAGGGCATCAATTGGCCACACACACCATGTCTCACGCTTATCTTCCTAAACTGTCTGAGGCTAAGATCAGAGAAGAGGTAGAGGGCGTTGATCAACGTATTGTCGAGATCATCGGTGAGGGGAAGTACTATCTGCGTCCGCCGTATGGCGCATTTAACAAGACCGTCAAGGCCACAGTTAAAGCACCGTTGATCCACTGGAGTCTTGATACGGAAGACTGGCGCTACCGCAACTCTTCCGGTGTATATCAGGCCATTATGAGAAGTGTCAGCGACGGCGATATCATTTTGCTTCATGATCTTTACAAAACAAGTGTGGAGGGCGCATTGCAGGCAATTGATACTTTGCAGGGGCAGGGATACGTATTTGTAACGGTTGAACAGTTGTTACGCCGCAGAGGAATCACGCCGGAGGATGGTATGGTTTATTTTGAAGCGCCCAACAAGGGAATCAATCTACCTGCCGTAGTGGCGCCGGTGATTGCATTGCGTGATACCGTTGTGGGCTCCAAGGTCGTAATTCAAAAATTTACGCCCCAGGATTTGGTGTACTATACGGAAGATGGTGCAACGCCTGATGATCAATGTCCTCGGTATAGCCGGGCGTTCTATATCAAAAAGGACCTGCAAATCAGCGCGGTTTCCGTGGGGGAAAGCGAACTTAGTGATATTATAGTTGCCCGGCTTTCACCACGTGCCCGCCCAACAAAAGACGTATTGGATCAAAGTTTTTACCGTTATCGCTGTTCTTTTCCTTCTATGGATAGAAAATTTGTGGTAGGTATGGCTGTATAACAGCTTTGACGCAGACAGCTACGTTTTAACAAATGGAAACAAAAATAAATTTAAAAAAACACTTGCATTATCTAAAACTATTTGTTATAATGTGTAAGTCTTTTAGGGGTATAGCTCAGTTGGTAGAGCAGCGGTCTCCAAAACCGCGTGTCGAGGGTTCGAATCCTTCTGCCCCTGCCAAAAATCGACAGGTTTCGACCTGTCGATTTTTTATTATCCATATCGTTGAAAAAGAATTGCGCATATGATATGATTTGATTGAAAAAACAAAAGGAGAGACGAAATGAAAATTATGTTTGTTTGTCACGGCAATATTTGTCGTTCGCCGATGGCTGAATTTGTAATGAGGGATCTGCTGAAGAAACGTGGACTTCAGGATCAATTTTTTGTGTGCTCTTCTGCTACGAGTCGTGAAGAAATCTGGAATGGCGTTGGCAATCCGGTGTATCCGCCGGCCCAGAAAGAACTGGCAAAACACGGCATTTCCTGCTCCGGTAAACGCGCTTGTCAGGTGACGGCGGCAGATTATGATGAATATGATCTGTTTGTAGTGATGGATGAAAATAATTTGCGGAATATTCTTCGCATATTTGGCGGAGATACGAACAAAAAAGTTTATAAATTAATGAGTTTTACTGATCACCCGAGTGACGTCGCAGATCCCTGGTATACCGGCGATTTTTCCACAACCTATCGGGACATTGTTGAAGGATGTACGGCGCTTTTGGAAAAATTGACCGAAATTTAACTTTTTGATCTTAATATTTGCTTGCATAAAAGCAGAATGGTGCTATAATATTATATATAAATGACATTTTCTCGTTAGGGGAGGTGCTTGACTATGAAGAAGAAATTTAAATGGTTTGTATTTAAGAAAAAACAACCCAAGGAAACGGATACCGATCCCCGTGTTGCGCAAAAAAAGAGACACGGCTCCCGTAATTTGTGGATGCGCATTCCGATGCCGATTCGTAAAGCAATGATTGCTTTTGTCGTTGTATTCGGATTGGTGGGGCTGTTGTCAGCCGCTGCGTTTGGATGGTATGCTTTTGTATATCTTGATCCTACGATGGATCTTGGCAATATTGATAATTCTTTGGATTATACAACGGTGATTTATGCCAACGATTCTTCCGGTAAGCCGCAGGAGATCGAGCATTTGTATACGGATGAAAACCGTATTTGGGTAAACCTTTCCGATATCCCCGAAAATTTACAAAATGCGTTTATTGCCATTGAGGATCAGCGTTTTTACAAGCATAACGGCGTGGACTGGATTCGTACCGGCGGTGCTGTGTTGGGAATGATTACCGGCAGTGATTCATACGGTGGTTCTACTATTACACAGCAGTTGATCAAAAACCTGACGGGCGATGACGACGTTAAGATTTCCAGAAAGATTCAGGAAATCCGCAGAGCCCTGTACCTGGAAAAAGAGTACAACAAGGGTCAGATTTTGGAAGCATATTTGAACACCATCTACCTATCGCAAGGTTGCAACGGTGTACAGACTGCGGCTAAAACTTATTTCAGTAAAAACGTACAGGACCTTACTTTGGCAGAATGTGCCACGATTGCGGCCATTACTCAGTATCCCACCAAATACGATCCTTATCAAGGAGACGAGGAACGAGAGAATAACAAAAAACGTCAGGAAACCATTTTGAATAAAATGGTGGAATTGGAAATGATCACCAAAGATGAAGGCGAAGCGGCTAAAGAGGTAGAGCTTGCCTTCAAAAACGGATCCAAAAAGGAGACCAACAGCAAACAGAGCTATTTTGTTGAAGTTTTGGTGGATCAGGTGATTGAAGATCTGGTAAATGAGAAGGGCTATAGCTATTCTTATGCCAGTAGCATGGTATACTCCGGCGGTTTGTCCATTTACTCCACCATGGAGCCCAACGTACAGTCCATTCTGGACGAGGCTTACAAAAAGACTTCTACCTTTACTACCTATGAGCTGTATTCCAACGGAAAAACGCCGGAAAGCGCTATGGTTATTCTTAATAATGAGACCGGCGCTGTGGCAGCTTTGATTGGTGGCAGAGGTGAAAAAACCGTGGGCCGCGGATTGAATCGTGCCACCGGCACTTACCGACAGCCGGGTTCTTGTATGAAGCCTATCGGCACTTATGCTCCTGCCTTTGAATACAAAGTTCGTGTGGAGGGAATGCAGATTTCTCCCGGTACGCCGGTACTGGATTCTTACGTCAGAGACTCTTGGCCGGTTAACTATGACGTGGTCACGAACAAGCCGATGACCATTCAAAGCGCTATCTCTAAATCAACCAATACCGTGGCTGTAAAAGTTAATATGGCGTTGGGTGCTGACCGTGCGTATAAGTTTTTGGAAGAAAATCTGGGCGTCACTTCTCTGGTGCCCGGCGGTAACAACGATGAAAACTCATCCGCTACGGCTTTGGGTGGTATGACCAAGGGTATCAGCGTGCTTGAGATCACGGCAGCATATGCGGCATTTCCCAATAACGGTGTGTATACAAAGCCTTATTATTATACTAAAGTTGTGGACGGGGATGGCAAGGTGTTGCTGGAAAAAACCCCGGAAACCAACGTTGCAATGTCCGAATCTACTTCATCTATGATTAATATGCTGTTGCGAACTGCCGCAACCAGCGGTACCGGATCGCCTGCCAATTTCGGTACCACTGCGATTGCAGGCAAAACCGGTACCACTTCTGACAGTAAGGACCGTTGGTTTGTTGGATATACCTCCTACTATACGGCGGCGGTTTGGTTTGGCTTTGACCAGCCTGCCAGAATCAATTATTCCGGAATTAACCCTGCCGTAAAGGCATGGCGTACCGTTATGTCTAAGGTGCACGATGGAAAAGAGTGGAAGTCCTTCCGGGAGCCTTCAAACCTTGTGTCTGCATCCTACTGTTCTGAGAGCGGTTTGTTACCGACGGAAGAATGTAAGAAGGCGGAGACCGTGGTTTCCGGTCAGTTCCTTCCCGGAACGGTGCCCACCAAGACCTGTGAGGTGCATAAGATGCCTGAGGAGGAAAAGCCGGCAGAGGGCGAAGCCAATACGCAAAAACCCACCAAGCCTACGACAAAGCCTGAACCTACGCCGAAACCCGAACCCACACCTGATCCTACGCCTACGCCTGATCCCGAGCCCACACCTGAACCTACGCCGGATCCGAATCCTGAACCCACTCCTGATCCGGATCCCACACCCGATCCCGGAGGCGAGGGAGACGGTGGCGGTGATGCTGAGATTAATACCCAAACTGAAACATAAAAAATGCGGAACAGATTTTTTCTGTTCCGCATTTTTGCAGTAAAAAGAAAACCATCGGCTGAAGCCGATGGCCTTTTGAAGATTAAGCACGCTCGATTTTACCGGAGCGCATACATCTGGTGCAAACATTGATATGTTTAGGAGTACCGTTTACAACAGCCTTAACTCTTTTGACGTTGGGTTTCCAAGTTCTGTTGCTTCTTCTGTGAGAGTGGGAAACCTGAATGCCGAAAGCAACATCTTTTCCGCAGATTTCACATTTTGCCATGCTGTTACACCTCCTTAATATAATACAAATCAGCAAGATACATTCTAACACAACATTTTTAGAAAATCAAGAGTTTTTTTATTTTTTTCTCACAGCAAGAAAGGTTGTGTATTTCTTTTTTGTGTGATATAATGATTTGGGTGAAGAGAATTGATGGATTTTTTCGAAAAACGGAGATTGCTTACAATATTGTTGGCGATCATTCTTGCGTATCTTCTGGCTTTCTTTTTGGAAAATGGTGTTAAGCTTTGGATTGCTTTGGCAGCGCTTGTTTTGCTGATCCCTTTCTGCTTTTTTCGTAAAACAAGATTGCCGCTTTGTCTGATTTTGATTCCTTTTGCCCTCGCACTATTAAATCATTTTCTTTTTGTACAGTATTCCTACCTGCCTATGGCTGAACTGCAGGGAGAAAAAATTGAAATTCAGGGCAGGACAAAATCAGAACACAAACTCTCTGAAAATTCTTCTTATTTTGTGGTTGATGCAGACGCCATATTTTTTGAGGGCGAATTGCGGCGCGTGAGTGGTGACGTTATCGTTTATTGTGATCCGTATTCCAGACGGATTCCGGTGGGAACTTACGTTGCTTGTTACGGCACTGCATTTGAGGATGACGAAAATTTTTCATTAAATTACCGTGCTACGGTAAAACAGTTTCTCTCCGTTTATGCAAAACAATATCGGGTACTGGAGACGGCATCCAAGTGGGATATAAACGGTTTGGCCGCCCGTGCCCGTGAGACGATGCGTGGCGTGTTTGATGACGTATTTGACGACCGTGCGTATGCTCTGGTTTGCGGATTATTGTTGGGTGAGCGTGACCTGATTGACGATGAAACCCACGTGAGTTTTAAAAGCAGTGGCGTTGCGCATACGCTGGCAGTTTCAGGTATGCATCTTGCATTTTTAACAACGATTTTATGGTTTCTTTTGTCTGCAATTTGCCCTAATTTGCGATTACGTGCGTTCTTTCAATTGATACTAATATGGAGTTTTGCAGCGCTCACCGGCTTTTCACCCTCTTGCTGTCGTGCGGCAATTATGCTGACGGTGTACCAAATCGGTATTATGGTGGACAAGGAATCGGATTCCTTGACGGCATTATCCCTGGCAGTGGTTGTGTGCTGTCTTACCAATCCCTTTGCGATATTGAATCCGAGTCTTGCGCTCAGCGCTTCTTCTACAGCGGGTTTATTACTGCTTGGCGGGCCATTGATGCGATTGTTCCCGACAGTCAGTGGACACGGATTTGTTGCCCGCTTATTACGTTTTGTTTTTCAAACAGCCGCAATGTCCGTGGCGGCCACCATTGCAACATTGCCGGTGATGTCTGCGATATTTGGATCCGTTTCACTTTTCTCTCCGATTACAAACATTCTGATTATTCCGGCCATTGAAGCGCTATTTATTTTGGGTGTAATTGCTGCGGCGACGTTTTGGTGTCCTCCGATCGCATTTGTTCTTCGATACTTGGGGGAAGGGTTGGCTATCTTTTGTAAGGTTGTTACCGGTGCTATCGCGCGGTTACCGTATAGCGTGGTTCCAACAGACCGAGCGGAATTCTGGATAATATTATTTTGCTGTTCTGCGGTGATTGCCGTCTTATTTTTCTTTCTGCGTAATAAAAGTAAGCTGATTTTACCTTGTTGCTTGCTTCTTGGTATCGTAGTGTTAAGCGGTTGCATCGTCACTGATTTTTTTCACCGTGATGAGATACTGGTTTCTGTGGTGGACGTGGAGCAGGGGAATACCGTAATTTTGCGTAACGGCTATCAGGCAGTGTTGGTGGATTGCGGCGGCAGTGGTCTTGGTTATAGTTCCATTGAATGTGAACTTCTCTATAACAATATCAAGAAAATTAAGTCCATTTTCGTGACGCATTTAGATGCGGATCACCTGCTGTATGGCGAACGTTTGATCCGTACATATTCTGTTGATACTTTGTATTTGCCTCGCAGAAGTGAATATAAAGCCAGCGCTAAGGCGTTGATGCACGCCGCTTTTGAACGCGGTACGGAGGTTGTGCTGATCGGCGAGGAGCGCAATTTTGATCTGTGGGGGTTAGCTGAACTTTCGGTTTTTACAGGACATATTGATTGGAACAGTGATGAGGAAAATGAAAACTCACTTGTGTTCCAACTTGATTATAAGGATACGGAGTTTTTGTTCACCGGCGACGTAAGAGGAGACGGTGAGCAACGCTTGGCAGAACGGTACCGACAAAGGCTTTCCAGTGAGGTTTTACTGGTGGCACATCATGGAGCCACTAAGAGTTCAACCGATGCGTTTATGAAATACGTTTCACCCGACGTGTCCGTTATTTCTGTTGGGAGGGACAACAATTATAATTTGCCGAACGATATGGTGGTCAGAAGACTGATGAAGTACTCTTCCGTTTTGCGCACCGATTGGGCGGGTACGATAAGATTTGTAGTGGACGGAGAGGGATACCGTCGGAAGGAATAAAAAATGAGTCTTGAAATTTTAAAAACAAAAATTAAAAATAAGGACTTTGCCGGTGTGTTCTATCTTTATGGGGACGAAGAATTTCTTAAGGATAATTATTACCAATCCATCAAGAAAAAGTCTGTGACCGATCTGCAGGAATTCAACGTTCACGAATTTTCCGGGGAGGATCTTTCTCTGAATTCGTTGGAAAATATGATTAACAGTTTTCCGATGATGAGTGACAGAAAATTTGTGGGTGTAGTCGATCTTGCACACGATCTGTTGAAGGAAGATTTCAAGAAAGAACTGGTTCGTGTTTTGCAGGATGTTCCGGAATACGCCTGTGTTGTTTTTCTTGACACGGCGCAAAAAGGCGGCACGGATACCGTTTTACAAAAATTAATTACCAAGGCCGGCGGGCTGGCAGTGAACGTAGCTAAGCCTGACAAGCCCTATCTTGCCACCTGGGGTTGTCGTCAATTTAAGTCTGCGGGAAAAGAAATTTCCAGAGACGAGATGTATTATATTCTCGACGTGGCCGAAAACGATATGCTTTCACTGCAAAATGAGATCAAAAAGATTGCCGCCTTTGCTGCAGGAGATACGGTGACCCGCAGTGATATTGATGCTGTTATCACCAAGAGCCTTGAAACTAACCGCTTTGCTTTGGGCGATGCGCTGACAAGACGGGACTTTCCCAAGGTGATGCGAGTGGTAAACGATCTGTATGCTCAACAATACGATGACATTCAGATTGCCAATCTGATTTATCGGTGTTTGGTAGATTTATTGCGGGCTACTTGGGCAAATCGTGCCTGCAAGCGGAATATTGATATGAAAGCTGATTTTGGTATGCATGAGTATGGCGCCTCCAAAATGATGCAGGCGTGTAAAGCGATGACGGAAAATCAGCTGATCTATTGTATAGATTTGTGCCTGGATTGCGAGGTACGACTCAAAAGTGAGGCCGGTGACAAAAAAGAAATGGTATATCAGTTGTTGTGCGGCCTGATGACAAGTGGTGGTAAACGTGAAAAGAACTATTAAACCGCTGGTGATCGTTGAAGGTAAGTATGATAAGATTAAGCTTGAAAATCTTATGGAAGGTTTGATTATATCTACCGAAGGCTTTGGAATTTTTAAGGACCGTCAGGCACAACAAACGATTCGGACGTTGGCCGAAGGACGAGGAGCGGTGATTTTAACTGATAGTGACCGTGCCGGTTTTATCATTCGTAAACGTCTGCACGATTTGCTGGCCGGATGCAAGGTTTATGATTTATACATTCCGGATGTGTTCGGCAAAGAACGACGCAAGGAAAAGGCGGGGGCCGAAGGGAAACTCGGCGTAGAGGGCATTCCGGATAAAATGCTGATGTCCTTGCTTGAGCAGATAGAAAGTGCGTCCCGTGACCCAAAATCCGCCATTACAGAGGTCGATCTGTATGAGCGCGGATTGTTTGGCGGAGAGGGAAGTCAAGAGACACGACGGGCGTTTCAAGCCTGGCTCGGTTTTCCGAGTAGACTTAACAAAAATATGCTTTTGAAAATTCTTTGTGATATGTTTACCAAAGAACAGTTTTTTGCTCAGTGGCAAAGGTTTCAAAATGAAAAAGATCCGCATTGAGCGGATCTTTTTTCTATTCTTCTTCGTTTGCAAAAATGTTTTCGGCACCGGAGGCGATCATATAGAGATTGGAGGAAACCAGATTTTTGAGTTGATCATCGGTCACAATGCGCCAACCGTCTTCGCCTTTGGTGAGGGTGAGGGTAAACTCACTTTCAATGGTTTCCACCTTTCCTTGAACAACGAGGTTTTGCATCTGGGTGGGAACGTAATTACTGATCTCCATATCCTCGTTTTCAATGATGTTGTTAAACAACTCTTCGTTTGAAAAGATCATTGCCATAGAAGTGTACAAGGCTGTACTGTAGGCCGATTTGAGATCGGGATGGGTGACTTTTAGCACGGCGGTGGCACTGTTTTCCCCGGATTCGGTGATGGAAACGATTTCATAGGCGAGATCTGGATAAGCTTTTTTGTATAAATTGACGTAGGCGACGTCGGAAAACGGGTTGTAGGTCACGTTGCACCCTTCAGCGTCGGGGAACTTTACCAATACTTCCGTCATTTTTTCAATATCATATTCTTTGAGCGCAGAGAATAAGGATTTAACGGTGCCTTCCGGCGTGGTTTTAGCGCATCCGCACAACGAGAACGTCAGCACCAATACCATAAGAAATAAAACGATTTGTTTCAGCTTCAAGGTAATACCTCCAAGTTTTCGGTTTTTTACATATTTTATCATAACTTTACGCCTGTTGCAATCCTTTTTAACATTTTTGAGTTTGTGTTCATACACTATAACAGTGATCCTAATTTTTGAAAGGGAGGAACATAATGGATCAGAACATCGGTACTTCGGAAGGCTGTGGAAAGATCTATCAGGATGAGGTGTGCGCAAACATACAGAAAATTTATGATACCTGCAAAGATAAGGATTGTTTATCGGATTTAAAAGTATACTTTGCCTCGGATGTGCAATTATTAATTGATAGCGCCATCAGTGTTCGTGCCAAGAACGCAAAAATCTGTCACGCGGCGGTTGATCTTGATCCGGTGCCTTTTAACAGAGGTTTTTATTCAGTGAATATTACCTACTTTTTCGTGGTAGATTTTGAGGTTTATACCGGTTGCGGCCGTCCTCAATATGCCAGCGGCGTTTGTAGTTTTGAGAAAAAGGTGATTTTGTTCGGTGGTGAAGGGAATACCATTACTTTCACTTCTGATGCCGTCTGCGGCAAGAACGGAACACTCAACGTCCCCACGGCGCAGGTGGAGGTTGTGAGTCCTATTGTGCTGGGAAGCAAATTGGTTTCTGCCAACGCCAACTGTTGTTGCTGTTGTGAAACAGACATCGGTACGGTGCCAGAGTGCGTCTTGGGGATGATTGGGCAGGACGTGTGTGAAACCGGAGAAAAATTTGTATTGGTCAGTTTGGGATTGTTCAGCATCGTTCGTATTGTGCGTGATGTGCAGCTTATGCTTCCGGCGGCAAAATTCTGTTTGCCGGAAAAACGCTGTAACGTACCCTCTGATGAAGAACCTTGTACGTTTTTTGAAAAGCTGAGTTTTCCCACCGGAGAATTTTTCCCTCAGGACATCGGCATTGACGTAGAAAAAACAGGTTGCTAAGCAACTGCCGCATCTTATTATAGAGATGCGGCATTTTTTTGTTGATTTTAGGGCGAAAGTATGGCATAATATTCGCAGAAATAAACGTAAAGCGAGGAAGATAAATGAAACTTGGAATCGTGGGCTTGCCCAACGTCGGAAAAAGTACGCTTTTTAATGCCATCACTAATGCAAAGGCGCCTTCTGCCAACTATCCCTTTTGCACCATTGACCCCAACGTGGGTGTGGTTTGCGTACCTGATAAACGTCTGGATGTGTTGACGGAACTGAATAATTCTAAAAAGACAGTACCTGCCGTGATTGAATTCGTTGACATTGCGGGTCTTGTAAAGGGCGCCTCCAGAGGTGAGGGTCTTGGTAATAAATTTTTGGGCAATATCAGAGAGGTCGACGCCATCGTTCACGTGGTTCGCTGTTTTCAGGATGATAATATCGTTCACGTGGATGGATCTATTGATCCTATTCGTGATATTGATACCATTAATCTGGAGTTGATTTTGTCTGACCTTGAAATGATTGACCGTCAGATTGATCGTAGTGCCAAATTGGCCAAGGGTGACAAAAAATACAAGGCTCAGGTTGATTTCCTCCAGGAGATCAAAAAAACGCTGGAGGCCGAAAAATTTGCCTCTACGATGGAGTTTACCGAAGAACAGCAGGAAATTTTGAAAAACGTTCCTCTGCTGACCAATAAGCCCGTGATTTATGCCGCTAATATGAGTGAAGAAGACTTTCAGGCCGGTATTGAAGACAATGCGGCAGTGGAGGCAGTGAGAGAGCGCGCTAAAAAGGAAAATGCGGAAGTGCTTCCTATCTGCGCCCGTATTGAAGAAGAAATTACCGAACTGCCTGCCGAGGAAAAATTGCTGTTTTTGGCAGAGCTTGGATTGGAGCAAAGTGGTCTTGACCGTTTGATTTCCACCTGTTATGAACTGCTTGATTTGATTAGCTATATCACCAGTGGAGAAATGGAAACCAAAGCCTGGACGATCAGTAAGGGAACCAAGGCGCCGCAGGCGGCCGGTAAGATCCATACCGATTTTGAGCGAGGATTCATTCGTGCCGAAGTGATTGCATATGATGATCTAATGGAATGCGGTTCTATGGCTGCCGCTCGGGATAAGGGATTGATCCGCAGTGAGGGTAAGGAATATGTGATGCAGGACGGCGATATCGTTCTGTTCCGCTTTAACGTATAGTTTTGGAGTTGAGTACGATGCAGAGTAAAAGGGTCTACATACTGGACGTTGTAAGAGGGGCTTCGGTCATTGCGATGATCTTTCACCACTCTTACGTACTGTTGCACTTCACTCGTGGTGTAACACATCCTTTTTTCTCTTCTGATCTTTTTAACGTATTGCAACTGTTTTTTGTTTGTGTTTTTCTGTTGGTCAGCGGGATTTGCACTAATTTCAGTAAAAGCGTAGCAAAGCGTGGTCTGATCGTTTCTGCGGCAGCTTTGACGGTAACGTTGGTGACCGCAGTGCTGTTGCCGGCTGTTGGCTTTACGGGCCTTGAAATTTATTTCGGCATTTTGCATATGTTTGGACTATCCATGCTGTTGTACGCACTGGTCAGACCGTTACTGGACAAATGTAACGGAACGGTGGTGGCAATTGTTTGCTTGGCGTTATTTGCGGGTCAGCTCGTTTGGATGGCAAAGGTTCCTTTTTTTGAAAGTCCGATGAATTTCACAATGATTTTTGGATTTCCGTCTCGCAATTTTTATTCCGCTGATTATTATCCTTTGTTGCCGTACTTTTTTGCGTTTGTCTGTGGTGCTATGTTGGGCAGACCGATCAAAGAAGGTAGATTTCCTGCTTGGTTTTACGGTTTTCGATGTAAACCTTTGGAATTCGTTGGGCGGCATTCCCTTGTGTTTTACCTTTTGCATCAACCGGTTGTGTTGGTGTTGATTTTTGGAATTGGTTTTATTGTTGACCTTTTCTGATTGCGGGAGGCAAAATGAAATATTTTCAGATTACAGCTGGTCAGGTAGCCGATGAATTGGGAACGGATTTGTTGCTGGGCTTGCACACACAGCAGGTGCGTAACAAACGTGAGACCTTCGGCGAAAACTATACTTTATCGCAAAAGCGCACCTCTCTTTCGGTGCGCTTTTTGGCGTTGATGAAGGAACCGGTAATGATTGCACTGACAGTTTCTGTGATCGTTTCGGTGATTATCTTTTTTGTCCAACAAAATTATATGAGTATTTTTTCATCAGTGGTGTTGATGCTGTTGGCGGCGTTAAAGTGCTTTGCAGATTCATTGAAAGAGGGAAGTGTTGAGAAAACGCTGAATTCGCTGAAATATTCTTCCCGGTCTGTGCATGTGTTGCGGGACGGTCATAAAACAAAGGTGCCACCTTGTGAACTTGTGCCCGGTGACGTAATATTTTTGCAAGAGGGAGATCTTGTGCCTGCTGACGCTCGGATCGTGAAGGCAAACGTTCTCAAAGTAAATGAGTCACGTCTGACAAGTGAGAACACTCCCGTGGACAAGCATGATGCCGTAATCACGGGGGATAATCACGAGATTCGGGATCTTGTCAATATGCTGTTTGCCGGCACGGTGGTGCTTTCCGGATCGGCAAAGGCAATCGTAACCTGGATCGGCAAAGAAACCCGGATTCACAAAACCTTTGGATTGCAATCTTTGGAGGAACAAGAGCAGAGTCCGCTGTTGGTGCAGGCTAAACAGTTGAGCAAAGTGTTGTTGCCCGTCGTGGTGTTTGCTGCAGTGCTTTTGTTTGTCTTGTGTTTGGTTGTCGGCCACGATTTTGCACAAACACTCTTATTTTCGGCGACATTTTGTGCCACTGCGTTGCCCATTGGTTTGGGTGGTGTTGTATCCCTGTGTCTTGCCTTTGCCCTTCGTAAACTTTTTGATCGTAAGGCTCGGATACAGTCGGCGAAAACCGCCGAACATCTTGCCGCCACTAATACTGTTTGCGTGGATAAAACCGGAATTTTGACGCAAAACAGTATGGCGGTTTCTGCTTGTTATGCTCACGGCAAAGAAATTGCTTTTGAAAGGGAAAACTATCGCGAGCTGGCAGAACTGTTATTTTACGGCAGTATGTGTAATGATGCCGCTGTAAAAACTACAAATAACGGGCGAACTTTGGCTGGTGACGCCACAGAGGGCGCAATATTACTGGCGCTTGAAGAGCTTGGAATGAAAAAGAATATGCTGGATGCACAGTATCCGCGTATGGGTCAAATTCCCTTTGATCCTGTTAGAAAATGTAAAAGCAGCATTCACGTGATTGACGGTAGAAATCTGGCGATTGTAAAGGGCACTCCCGAATCAATTTTGGATAAATGTATCAATGATTCCGAAGAAATTCAAAAAGCAAAGGAAGCCGATGATGCACTTGCCACTGCCGGTCTGCGGGTCCTCGCTGTGGCAGTAAAAGAGATTGCGTTGATTCCTCCGGAGCTCTTTGCTAAGGATATAGAAACCGGACTAACGTTGATTGGCTTGATCGGTCTGCGGGATGCGGAACGGGATGAAACTGCCGATGCTTTGCGCATTTGCGATTCTGCCGGCATTAAACCGATTATTTTTACCGGGGATCAATCAGTGACTGCCAAGAGTGTGGCGGAGCATATGGGAATTTTGCATGAAGGTGAGATTGCACTGAGCGGCCAAGATATTGAAAAGATGTCTGCGCAAGAGTTTGAACGGGCGATTCCTTCCTGTCGTGTTTTTTCTCGAATTTCAGGCGCACAAAAGGCGCGCATTGTTACGTTGTTGAAAGAAAATGGAGCGGTAGTTACCGTTACCGGCGAGAGCGTTGATGATCTTGCTGCTATGACGTGTGCCGATGTTGGTTGCGCATTGACACATGCCACCGATGCAAACAAGTTGGCGGCGGATTTGGTGCTGGAGGAAGATAACTTTTCTGCGTTGGTTTCCGCTATTCAACAAGGGCGCGGATTCCTTGAAAAAACGCGGAATTCCGTGCAATATTTACTTGCGGTAAACGTCGGATTGGTCTTATCTGTGTTGATACTGCTTTTCTTTACAAGCAGTGTGCCGATTTTGCCGCTACAGCAGATATGGCTTTGTGCGGTGGTATACGCCTTGCCTTTGGTTGGTATTGGTGTTGAAAAGACGAACAAACAGGTTATGAAACGCCGCCCGTACAACAAAAAGTCGGGTTTGCTTTCAAAAAGCATTTTGCTTGGCGGCTTGTTGCAAGGCGCTTTGGTCGCTTGTGCCACTGTACTTGGATTTTTCGTAGGCGTAGGATTTGACGTTAAAAATGCAACGGATGGGGCACTTTCGTCCGGTCAAACGTTGTCGTTTGCGGTTTTGGCGATTTCTCTCGTGCTTTTGGCGATGTCCAATCGAAGCAAGGAATCATTGCTGAAAATCGGCTTTTTCAGCAACGTGCCTATGCTTGTTGCGATGTGCTTGGCTGTTGCTTCGGTTTTGTTTGTGCTTCTTGTGCCCGGCGTGAACACTTTGTTTGGACTTGCTCCGATTACGGGAACGTTGTGGCTATGGCTGATCATTTTGAGTGCGCTCCCTCTGCTGTTAGCTGAACTTGTCAAAATGTTCAAAAAATAACAAAAAAAGCGATGATTAATCATCGCTTTTTTGTTTTGAAAAAATACAACCGCAGTAGTTTTGACGGTATAAATTCAGTTCTTTTGAAAGACGGATGCTTTCAAGGTATCCGTTTCTCTTTTTAAAATCCGCAGGGAGCGCCGGTACACCGTATTTTTCTGCGTATTTTAATGATAATTGATGAAGTAGTTCTGCGTCTTTGTGCGGACTGACGGATAGGGTGGTGCAAAAATAGTCAAAGCCATTATCTGCGGCGTACGCGGCAGTTTTTTCAATGCGTTGTTCAATGCATTTTGCGCATCGCGCGCCGCGCTCCGGCTCCTGTTCCAATCCTTTGATGATCTCAAAAAAACTTTGCGGGTCGTAGTTTCCTTCAATCAGTGTTGCTTTATTTGGCAGGGGAAGAGTGCTTAGTACCTTTTTCTGTGTTTCCAGCCGCAGACAGTACTCTGATTCCGGTTGAATATTAGGATTGTAAAAGAATACGGAAATGCGAAAAAATTTCGCAAGATATTGCAAAACGTAGCTGCTGCAGGGCCCGCAACAACTGTGAAGCAACAAACGGGGCGGATCGTTCAAATCCAACGTTTCCAATACAGTATCCAATTGTTTTTGATAGTTTTCTTTCATATTAGCCTCTTTTTTTGTTTGAAACAATGTTATCACATTATAAATAAAATAGCAAATATATTTTACAAAAGTATTTTCTTTTGAATAGTTTTGTGTTACAATAATTTTGTATGTATTTAGGAGGTTGTGTCGAATGAGAGAAACTCAAGCGCATACAGACGTTATTTTTGGTCGGAACAACGTGATTGAAGCGTTGAACTCCGAGCGTACGATTGATAAGATTTTGGTTGCAAGTGAAAATATGGATGGCAGCGCCAAAAAGATTTTGGCGATTGCCAGAGAAAAACGTATTCCCGTTGTTACCGCCGGCAAACAAAAGCTGCAACAAATGTTCCCGGGTGAAAACACTCAGGGTGTAATTGCCTATGTGGCTCAAAAAGAATACGTCGATCCGGAAACAATGATTGCGATTGCAAATGAACGCGGCGAAAAGCCGTTTATTATTATTGCTGACGAGATCGCTGATCCTCATAATCTGGGGGCCATTATCCGTTCTGCAGATGCTTTTGGCGCTCACGGCGTGATTATTTCCAAACGTCGTGCGGTGGGTCTTACTGCCGCAGTTGAAAAAGCAAGTGGCGGCGCTTTGAATCACGTGGCAGTTGCAAAGGTAACCAATCTTGCTGCAACGGTGGATTGGCTGAAAGAACAGGGCGTATGGATTTACGGTAGTGATATGGACGCCAAACAATGCTATTTTGATGAAAAATTTGATTGTTCCCTTGCTCTGATCGTCGGCAGTGAAGGAAACGGTATCGGCAATCTTTTGAAGAAAAAGTGCGACATTTTATTGAAGATCCCGATGAAAGGTAAGGTTTCTTGTTTAAATGCTTCGGTAGCTGCCGGTGTTATTATGCAAGAGATCGCCAAATACAGATAGGAGGTTGACTTATGAGTGATAAATTCAATTTAGACGATATCCTTGATCTCGGACAATATGATTATCCCGAAGATTCCTCTTTTGATCTGGATGATATTCTGGGCACGTCTGCTCCCGAGATTGAGACAGAGACAATACCTGCCGACGTTAAAACCGAAAAAGTTGTGGATAAAGCACCGGCTGTAACGTCTGAACCTAAAATGGTAAATCATAAGGCTCCGGAAATAGTTCCTGCAGAAAAATTAGCGCAAGAGGTTAAAGAAGAACAATTGGAAGACACTCCTGCGATTGCGGCGCCTCAAATAGAAGTGGAAAAGCCTGTGTTTTCTGACGTTCCCGTTTTTGTGGAGACTCCTGTGCGTGAGGAAGAGAAATCCCCTGATGCAGAATTTTCTTTTGTAATGGATCTGCCGACTGAACCGTTGGTGGCGCCAAACGATGACAAAGAGGAGACGTTGCAACAACCGAAAGCGACGGAAGCCACTATTTTGTTTGATTTGGGTGGTGAATTTGAGGAATCGGAGCATTTACCTTTGGAAGTTCCTGCGGATGATATTCTGTTTGCGGATGATTCTGTGACTGAAGAGACACCTTTATTTGTTGAACCTGCCGTGGCAGTTGTTGATTTAACGGAGGATGTCACAGAAGAGCCGGTTTCCGTTGTAAAGGAAGATCCAAAGCCGGAGAAAACCGAATTTAAGTTTAACGTTGCCGCTTTTGATGAAGTGAAAGCCAAAAGTGATGGCACAAAGCAAAAGTTTGCTGATTTTGTAAATCCCAAGCCGGTAGAGCCTGCTGAAACACCTGTGGAGCCGGAGCCTGAAACTGTAGAAACACCGGTTACGGATTTTGTTGAAGAACAGCCAAAACAGCAAGAAATGCCCGTCAAGTTAAAGGAAGAAGATGATTCTTCCGAATCCCAAAGCAGACCTCGGGTGATAGAAGAATATTCCTCTATTGAAGAGCGGGAAGACGTGCTGTCCGGACTTAAATCACTTTTAAATAAAATCACCGTCAAAATCGTGTTGATGGGTGTACTTTTCTTGGGTAGTGTATATCTTTTCCTTGGATTGTTTGAGCAATTTTCTGCAATTGTACCCGTTCAGATCAGCCCGCTGGAAAACCCTGTCAACTATTGCCTGGTTTCTCTTGCGGTCAGTGTATTGTTTGTGGTTTTAAATATCAGTCCGATGCTGGATAGTATTAAAAAGCTATTACATGGTCGACTTACGCCGGATGGTGTCAGTCTCGTACTCGGTTTTGCATCTGTCATTTATAATTTGTATTTCTTGCTCAATCCCGAAAAGTATGCGGCGGTATGTATTTCTTTTGATTTTTTCCTTGGCCTGAGCATCTTGATGAATCTCATTGCCAAGCGGTTGCTTGTAAAACATATCTATTGTAATTTTGAAACCATTTCTGAAGAAAAAGTTAAGGCGGCGATTGGTCGGCCCAAGAGCAGTGCGGTTGATAATGACGTTATGGTAGAAACGGGCAGCGGGGGAGACGTACTGTATACCGCTCGCACCAAAACCGTTTCAAATTATTTGAACCGCGCTTTTGGCGAGGAAAATCTGAATAGCAAGGTGGATAAGTTCACTTTCGTTTTGTTTGCGGTGATCGTATTCTTTGGATTGACCTCCTGGCTCTTTAAATTGCTTCCTCTTGCAACCCTTGTGGTAATGGAAATGGCGCTTGTTTGTGTGGCGTCGGTTGTATTTTCAGCGTGGTCACACACCTTGTATATATACAAGTTGGGTGTATTTCTGCGGCGTAACAACACGATGATTTCCGGCAGAGAAGGCGCTGTGGCAATGTCTGATAGCGGTGTGTTGGTTGTGGAGGATACGGATCTTATTTCTTGTGACGATATCGGCCTATGCGGTATGCAGATCAAGGGCGGATATAATGTTACGGAAATTCTTTTGGCCTTAACTTCGCTGTTTCGTAAGGTTGGCGGGCCTCTGGACGGCTTTTTTGCAAAGATTTTGGAAGATGAGTCTGATTTTGAATTTCCTGTGGTATACGAGCCTTACTATCACGAGCAACTTGGATACACGTTTTCTGTTAACGACAGTCGTATGGCGGTAGGCAATGCCGAGTTTATGCGAGAACTTCATATTGAGGCGCCGGAATTAAAGCAAGGTGATGACGTGCAAATGATTTACGTCGTGATTGACAATGCATTGGCCGGTGTGTTCGGCGTGTCCTATAGGGTCTCGGCCAAGAGCGCTCGCGCGTTGAGATTGCTGGAGGAAGAGGGTATTTCCGTCGCAATTATCAGCAAGGACTTTAACTTGCGAGAGGATACCTTTGCTTCGGTCGTAGACGATCCGGAAATCATCACAATTTTATCTGCCGAAACTGCTGAAGCGTGCGGCCGTTGCTGTGGTGAGGTGCCCAAGGCTTCCGCTGATATTGTTACTTATGATCGTATTCATGGTATGGCGTTTGGCTTGGCGGGATGCAACAAATTGCTTTCTTGCTGTGCCTGTCACGTGGCCTATCGGGTGACGGCGTCGATCTTTGGCGTTATGGCTGTTGCTACCATAATGTTATTGGGCGCGGACAATTTGGCGATGCTTCCTGTTCAAATACTTTTGTACCACGTTCTGTGGAATTTGCCTAATATTTTCCGTGCACTACGGATAAAAATTTAGTTTTAGAATACGAGTGACCCTGTCGCTCGTATTCTTTTTTATATATTTTACAAATATTTCTTGCATTCTTTTGATTTTTGTTATAAAATGAAATAAAGATTTTCAAAAACCTTGAAAATATTTGGTACAATTGTACAATTTTTATTCTTGAAAGGAGCCGGCGTTATGATCTATACTGCCAAAGACATTCGAAACATCTGCTTTTTGGGGCATCGGGGGAACGGTAAGACCACCCTCGTTGAAACCCTTTTATATTGGAACGGTAAAACCGACCGTTTCGGAACGGTTGCTCAGGGAAATACCGTATGTGACTATGACCCTGAAGAAATTCGTCGTAAAACCACGGTTACCCTGTCTGTTGCTCACGTTGAGCATAAGAATACCAAGATCAATCTGATTGATAGTCCCGGTTTCTATGATTTTGAAGGCGAAAACATTTCTGCTGCTACTGCCGCTGATGCCGCGCTGATCGTTGTTTCTGCAAAACAGAGTGTTTCGGTTGGTGCCGAGAAGGCCGTGGGTCTTACCCGCAGACTGAAAAAAGCCAAGGCGTTTTACGTATCTTTTCTGGATGACGAGCATGCTGATTTTTATTCTATTCTGGATCAGCTTAATGAAAAATTCAGAACCAATCAGATTTGTCCCGTTTGGTTGCCTATCTTTGAAAACGGTAAACCGGTGGGTATTGTTGACATATTGAAGGAAACGGCTGTTCGCTGTGTTGACGGTAAGACGGAAGTAATGGATATTCCTGCTGATATGGCAGATAACGTTGCGCTTTATAAAGATAAACTCAGAGAGCTGATCGCCGAAACCAGTGACGAACTGCTTATGAAGTATTTTGATAGCGAAGAGTTTACTGACGAAGAAATTTTGGAAGGTACCCGTGCCGCCATTGCACAACGTTTGTTGTTCCCGGTGATTTGCGGTGTGCCCGGTACGATGTTCGGCATTCAGCAGCTGGCCGATTTCTTCGTGGATTATATGCCCACCGTTCACGATGCCGAAAGTCCCGGCTTGGTTGAAGATTCCGACAAGCCCGTACAACTGTATTATAATGAAGGCAGACCTGCTGCGATTCATATTTTCAAAACGATCGTGGACCCCTTTGTTGGCAAACTGTCTTTCTTTAAAGTGATTTCCGGTACCTTGAACAAGGATGATATTTTGAATAATGTTGCAGACGATACAAAAGAGAAATTCTCCAAAATCGCTGTTCCTATGGGCAAAAAACAGATCGAGGTAGAAGATATCTGCGCCGGTGATATCGGTGTGGTTGCGAAGCTGGATGCCGCTACAGGCGACGTTTTGCGCGCCAAGGGCTCACATTACGATATGCCTGAGATCAAATTCCCCACACCCAACTACGTGCGTGCCATTGCTCCCGTTACGAAAGGCGAGGAGGAACGTATGACCTCCGGCATTATGCGTATGATCGAGCAGGATCCTACGTTGAAGCTGGTCAATAATAAAGAAACCAAGCAAACCGTTATTTACGGTATGGGTGATACCCAGCTTGATATTTTGATCAATCGTTTGGCAGATAAGCCATTTTCCGTTAAGGTTGCACTCAGCGATGCCAAAGTTGCCTACCGTGAAACCATCCGTAAGAAGGTTAAAGTGGAAGGTAAGCATAAGAAGCAATCCGGCGGCCACGGCCAGTACGGTCACGTTTGGATTGAGTTTGAGCCTTCTGCAGAAGAGTTCGTGTTTGAAGAAACCGTATTCGGCGGCTCCGTTCCCAAGAATTATTTTCCTGCCGTTGAGAAGGGACTTCGTGAAAGCGTGCAATCCGGTGTGTTGGCGGGTTATCCCGTTACCGGCATCAAAGCGACGTTGCTGGATGGTTCCTATCATCCTGTAGATTCTTCTGAAATGGCCTTTAAGATCGCGGCTTCTATCGCCTTTAAAGAGGGTATGAAACAGGCTTCTCCCACTATGTTGGAGCCCATTGGCCGTCTGGCAGTTAACGTCAGTGATGCTTTGATGGGTGATATTATCGGCGATATTAATAAGCGTCGTGGTCAGGTGCTTTCAATGGATGCGGCTCCTGAGTATGCAAGAAAGATCGTTGAGGCTGATGTTCCGATGAGCGAAATGAATGACTATGCAATGAGTTTGCGGAGTATGACTCACGGTCGTGCCACTTTCGTATATGATTTCCTGGAGTACAGAGAAGCGCCTGCCAACATCATTGATAAGGTTGTTAAAGAAAACCAAAAGAATGACTAATATACAACGCCTCCGGATTTTCGGAGGCGTTGTTCTATATTTTTTTGCCTTTTCATATGTATTAGCAGAGTATGAAAAGGAGAGTTGAATGTGTTTATTTGTTCGTTTAAATTAAATAAAACAAGAGTTTTGAGTGGAATTGCAGCTCTATGTCTCTCGCTTACGCTGGTATTTTTGATGTTGCCGGATACGGCTACGAATAGTGGGGCTTCCGGCGAAATGCAAGGGGAAAAGGAAATGGTGGAATATCTTGCATCCATCGGGCACACGGTGGCACCAAACGCTTTACTTGTGGAAGAAATCGTGATACCGGCAGAGTTTGATGAAAAATATACAGCCTATAATGAACTGCAAAAAGAAGGAGGCTTTGATCTCTCTGCTTATGCAGGGAAATCTGCCAAGAAACACACGTTTAAGCTATTGAGCTATGAAGATGTAAAAGAAGATGTGGTTGTAAATTTGATTGTACTGGACGGAAAAATCATCGGTGGGGACGTATCTTCCACCACGCTTGGCGGCTTTACCAAAGCTTTGAAAGCAAGTAAATAAAAAATGACCTGCACAACGTGCAGGTCATTTTTAATGTTAGATTTCGGGAATTTCAATCTCAATCTCACGACCCAGGGCAGCGGATTTTGCAATACCGTCAATGATAGCCTGGTTGTAAATGATTTGAGAGGTGGGAACAGGAGCGGGAGTGCCGTTCTTGCAAGCATCCAGGAAGGTGCGGATCTTCTTTTCGAAGTTGTTCATCTTGCCGGGCTTGATGATCGGGATCTCGGTCTCGACCTGCTCGCCGCAAACTTCGTGGTAGATCTTCATGGGACCGCCAACGGAGCCGTTCCAGCACTCGGTGGAGGGGATTCTCAGACCGCCCTTGGTACCGAGGATGATGGTGTCACCGGGAGTGTCCATATTCATAGCCCATGCAATTCTGAAGTCCAGAATGATGCCGCCTTCCAGACGAATGAATGCTGCGGCGAAGTCATCAACACCGAATTTCTCGGCGTACTCGGGATGAGTGGGATAATAGCTGGGACGTTTGCCGAAGAAGTCACTCTTATAACCGGAAACAGTCAGAGGCTTGGGATAGCCGATGGCGTTAAGAACCATATCCAGAGAGTAGCAACCGATGTCGCCCAAAGCGCCGATGCCGCCGGTATCTTTCTCAATGAAGGTGGTGCCGTAGGGGGTGGGAATGCCACGACGACGGCCGCCGCCGGTCTGGATGTAGTAGATGTCGCCCAGCTCGCCGGATTCAACGATCTTTTTGATCATCTTCATGTTTTCGTCCAGTCTGGGCTGGAAGCCGATGGAAAGAACTTTGCCGCTCTCTTTTTCGGCGCGCATGATTTCAACAGCTTCGTCCAGGGTGACGCACATGGGCTTCTCCAGCATTACGTGGATGCCTTTCTTCAGAGCGTAAATGGTACACTCTGCGTGGGTGCAGTTGTAGGTACATACGCTGACGGCATCCAACTGCAGGGACTCGTCATCCAGCATCTCTTTGTGAGAGTTGTAGCATTTTGCATCCGGAAGATCAAATTTGTCAAAGAATGCTCTTGCTTTGCCGGGAACGAGGTCAGCACCGGCTACGATGTCTACGTCGGGCATATTCTTGTAGGAAACAACGTGAGACTCGGCGATCCAGCCGGTACCGATGATACCGATTCTGACTCTTTTGCTGGCGTCAACAACGGTTTCGGTTGTGGGGCGATTCTTGTAATCGTCTAAACTTGCCATGATGATGTTCTCCTTTTATTTTAAAAATTTAATAACCCAAAGTTTTCAGATACGCTCTGGACATAGCGGCGGATTCCAGCGGAGTCTTCTCGATGGTGGGCTTGTCCTGCTCAACGATGACCCATTCGGCAATAGAGGTTTCAACAGCCTTGATGTTGCTGTACCAATCCTGACAGCCGTAACCGACGGGACGAAGTTCAAACTTACCTTCGGTTTTCTTCTGCTCGGACTTAATGCCGATCAACTCGTACATGCTGTCGGATTTCTGACCTACAAAATCTTTGAAATGAACCAGAGGAGCTCTGTCGGCATACTTTTTCAGATACTCTGCGGGATTCTCGCCGCCAACCTTAACCCAGCACAGATCCAACTGCGTCTGCAAGAGGGAAGCGGGGATGTTTTCGTAGAGATAATCCAGACGATATTTGTCACCGATCATTTCAAACTCAAAGTCATGGTTGTGATACAGCATAATAAAACCTGCATCGGTGGCTTTTTGACAAGCAACGCGAATGTCTTCCACTGCTTTTACAAAATCTTCGTCCGTTGCTCTGTCTTCTGCGGGCAGATAGGGGACGACCATGTACTTGCAACCGATGGTCTTGTAATCAGCGATTACTTTGTCCATATCGTTTCTCATGGATTGCAACGGAACGTGTGCGGAAACCGCAACCAAACCGACTTTATCCAGCTCAGCCTTGATTTCAGCAGCGGTATAATTGTACATACCTGCCAGTTCAACGCCTTCGTAACCCATTTCCTTAACTTTTTTCAGAGTACCGACGAGATCTGCTTGCATATCATCTCTCACGCTGTACAACTGAAGTGCTACCGGTAATGCCATATTCTTTTCCTCCAATTTATGGTTAGATTTACTTGTATTATAAGACAAAATATGGTATAATTCAAGACATAAAATGAAAAAAGTAGGACAATTTTTGGTTTTTGGGGTATATAAATGAAAGAAATCAGCATTTTATATGAACATAAAAAACATGATATTGTATGCAGTCAAAGAACAATGTTGGAGGTTGGTGCGCATTTACACTCTCACGTTGAAATTGTTTTTTTGACTTACGGTCACACTACTGCTTGGGTTGATGATACGGAATATGGTATGGAGGCAGGGGACATATTTATCGTTTTTCCAAACCAAGTGCATCGGTATGATACAACCTCACCGGAGAAAAGCTGGCTGTTGATCTTGCCGGATGAATTGTGCCCGGAATTTAATTCTTGGTTTAAAAACTGCGTACCGAGATCCAACGTTTTGCATCCTAATCAATATGATCGTGAAAAGGTGGAGCGTTTGTTTCCTCAGATTGCTGAGTTTGACCGAAGAGAATTATCCGAAATTGAGACCATTGCCGCAAAAGGACTGATCCTTTCCCTAATGGCCGCTGTTTTTCAGGGTCTTGAATTCACGGAGGAAAAGATGGCGGAGGTTTCGGCAATGAAGCAAATGCTGAATTTTTGCGCTGCAAACTATACGGAAGAGTTGTCCCTGGAACTGTTGGAAAAAGAATTACATATCAACCGTTTTTATATATCGCATCTCTTTAGCAAAAAACTGAAGATAAAATTCAACGATTACGTCAATTCTTTACGAGTGACTCATGCCGCAAAACTTTTGCGTGAAACGGATTTGAATATGACGGATATCGTATCAGCTTCCGGGTTTGCCACGTCCCGCACTTTTAATCGTGCTTTTTTGAAAATTATGGGTGAAACGCCCAGCAAATACCGCAGAAATTGTAGAAATTCATAAAAAATTCAAAAATGATTGACAAACAAGTATCAAATATGTTAGAGTAAGTTCAAGTTGATAGAGGCGCAAACCGTATCAGTAACTTTTTATTGAGCCGAGCAGCAAAAAAAGGGAAAGGACTGTTTGCCGAAGTGGAAGTGAGTATGCTCGTACCGCTTTTGCTGGTCTGTTGCAAAATATGTTGCAGACTGTCACGACAAGTGGAGCGCTATCTTATGTTTGACAAATACTGTCATGGGTGCATAAGGTGTGCCCATGACTTTTTATTTTCGGAGGTAGAGTATGAAAAAGATGAACCGATCCTTCGCAAGAGTATTCTTGCTGGTACTGGCTATGATGCTGGTATTCAGTATTGTTGCTTTTGCCGAGGGAACTGAGGCTGCGGCAGACGTTGCCGTGGTAGCAGAGGAAGCTGCAGAGGCTCCCAGTATTTTTTATCAAACGTTCTGGGCTTTGTTGCCCCCTGTGATCGCCATTATTCTGGCTTTGCTGACCAAAGAGGTATATTCATCTCTCTTTATCGGCGTTTTGTCCGGTGCTGTTTTGTACAGTATTTCTGATGGCGGTTTTGGCTATACCCGTTTGATTGATGCGGTTATGACCAAGGGCTTCATTGCAAGCCTTGCCGATGGCTACAACGTTGGTATCCTGATCTTCTTGGTTGTATTGGGTATTATCGTTGTGCTGATGAATCGTGCCGGCGGTAGCCGTGCTTACGGCGAGTGGGCCGCTCAAAAGATCGCCGGCCGAAAAGGCGCAGGCTTGTCTACGTTCCTGCTGGGCGTCTTGATCTTTGTAGATGACTATTTCAACTGTCTGACCGTAGGTAGCGTTATGCGACCTGTTACGGATAAGCATCGGATTTCCAGAGCAAAGCTGGCGTATTTGATTGATGCTACTGCTGCTCCCATTTGTATTATTGCCCCCATTTCTTCTTGGGCTGCCGCAATCAGTGGTACAGTAGAGGGGGTTAACGGCATCGGTTTGTTTATCCGCACCATTCCGTTCAACTTGTATGCTTTGCTGACATTGGCTATGGTCATTTTTGTTTGTTTGACCAACCTTGATTTTGGACCTATGAAGCGTTTTGAGGATAATGCCAAGAACGGAGATCTGTTTACCACCGGTGAGAGTGAATATAAAGATTCCAGCGAGACCGTTGTCAGCACCAAGGGTAAGGTTATTGACTTGATACTTCCCGTTGTTATTCTGATCTTCTTCTGCGTTATGGGTATGCTGTATACCGGTGGCATCTTTAACGGGGAGAATATCATCAATGCTTTTGCAAATTGTGACGCCGCTGCCGGTCTGTCCCTCGGTTCTCTGATTGCTTTGATCATCATTGTGATTTATATGATGTGCCGCCGCGTACTGTCCTTCAACGATTGTATGTCTGCTATTCCTGAAGGTTTTAAGGCGATGGTGCCTGCTATTTTGATCTTGACCTTTGCCTGGACTCTGAAGAATATCACCGGTCTGCTGGGCGCTGACGTTTACGTCGCCAACCTTGTTGATTCCGTAAAGGCACTGCAGCTTTTGTTGCCTGCCATTCTGTTCTTGGTAGCTGTGGGTCTTTCCTTTGCAACCGGTACCTCTTGGGGCACCTTCGGCATTTTGATTCCCATCGTTACCGGTGTGTTCAATCCCACTGCCGACAATATGTCCACCCTCTTTATCATCTGCATTTCCGCCTGTCTTGCCGGTGCGGTTTGCGGTGACCACTGTTCTCCCATTTCGGACACCACCATTATGTCTTCTACCGGTGCCCAGTGTAAGCACGTGGACCACGTTTCTACTCAGTTGCCTTATGCAATGCTGGTGGCCGGTATCTGCCTGATTGGTTATCTGGTATCCGGATTTGTGCAGAACGTTTTCGTCGTTCTCGGCGGCTCTCTGGTACTGTTGATTGCCGTTCTTACAGCCATTCTGTTTATTCAGAAAAAACGCGCAAAATAATTCTTTTTGAGAGAGTGCCTTCGGGCACTCTCTTTTTTTGTTGCTTTTATGGAAAATGTTTGCTATAATTGTATTATCAATTTTTCAGGAGTTGTGTTATGAAAAAGATTATGTTGGTTTTCGGCACCCGTCCGGAAGCAATTAAAATGTGTCCGCTGGTCAATGAACTGAAAAAGAGAAGAGAAGCGCAAACCATCGTTTGTGTCACCGGTCAACATCGCGAAATGCTTAATCAGGTGTTGCAGGCTTTTGACGTTCAGCCGGATTATGATCTTTCTATTATGAAAGATAAGCAGACGCTGTTTGATATCACTGTTTCCATTTTGGAAAAGATTAAAGCAGTTCTGGAGGAGGTAAAACCGGACGTTGTGCTTGTGCACGGTGATACCTCCACGACTTTCGTGACGGCATTGGCTTGTTTCTATATGCAGATTCCCGTGGGTCACGTGGAGGCAGGTCTGCGTACTTATAATATTTATTCTCCTTATCCTGAGGAATTTAACCGCCAGGCGGTGGGCATTGTAACCAAATATCACTTTGCGCCCACCGAGATTTCCAAGGATAATTTGCTGCGTGAGGGCAAGAATGCCGATGACATTTACGTCACCGGTAATACCGCAATTGATGCTTTGCAGACTACCGTTCGTGAAGATTACACCCATCCCGAACTGGAGTGGGCGGCAGACAGTAAATTGATTTTGATCACCGCTCACCGCAGAGAGAATTTGGGTGAGCCTATGCAACATATGTTCCGTGCCATTCGTCGCATTATGGACGAACATCCCGACCTGAAGGCAATTTATCCCATCCATATGAATCCAGTCGTGCGTAAAACTGCCAATGAGATTTTGGGTGATGATGATCGAATTCATATCATTGAGCCTTTGGACGTGTTGGATTTCCATAACTTTATGGCTCGTTCCCATCTGATTCTGACGGATAGCGGCGGTATCCAGGAAGAGGCACCGTCTCTCGGCAAACCTGTTTTGGTAATGCGTGATACCACTGAGCGTCCGGAAGGTATTGCTGCCGGCACCCTGAAATTGGTGGGCACCACTGAAGAAATGATATACGATACTTTTAAAGCGTTGCTTGAAAACAAAGAAATGTATGATGAAATGAGCAACGCTTCCAATCCTTACGGTGACGGTAAAGCATGCAAGCGGATTGCTGATATTCTGTTGCAGTAATTTGGGTTTACAAAGCGCCTTTCCTGTGTTATAATGAATTGATTTTTAAGAAGGAGTGCTGACAATGGCTGAAATTTTCAGTACCGTGTTGCGCGGTTATAAAAAAGAAGAGGTTACTTCCTATATTGCGGATTTGAGCGAGCAGATGCAATTGTTGAAGAATGATCTGGATAGCAAGGACGTGGAGATTGACCGTTTGAAAAAGGAACTTGCGACGATGGAAGAACAGCCTTCCGTCCCAGATGAGACGGAAATGGAGGCACTTCGCGTACAGATCAAGGCGGAACTGGAAGAAGAATACGCACAAAAGTTAGCCGCCAAAGAGGCAGAACTGCAAGCACTCAACGCCGAGCAACCTGACGTTGGCGATCTGGAACGTAAGGCAAAGGAATATGATGAGTGCAAGGATGCTTTGGCTGATCTGATGATTCAGGCCAGACGCAATGCCGACGATATCGTTGAAAATGCCAAGGCTAAGGCGCAGATGTTGCAAGCCAAGGCGGAAATGGAGTTTGCTCAGCTCAACACCAGCTTTTCTTTGCTGTTGCAAAACGTGGGGAACGTGCGAAGCGAAATCCAGGTGAGTCTTGATAACGTGTCCGATCAGGTGGCTGCTTTTGAGCAAAAGATTGCCGAAATTCAGACAGAGGTAGAGGCAACGATCGGTTCCTCTTCCGATGAAAAACCTGAAGCATAATTGACGAGAATTAATCCGCAGATCATTCTGCGGATTTTCTTTTAAAAAAGTCTTGCATTTTCAAAACATCCGTGCTATAATGTTTCAGCGTAAAATACACACGTATGCCCTTGACCCATAGTTGCTGCTTGCAGTTGGGTAGGTTTCCGACCGGGTATACGGAGGTATGAAAAACTAAAAGGAGGACATAACAATGTCGGTAGTATCAATGAAGCAGCTTTTAGAGGCCGGTGTTCATTTTGGACATCAGACCAGAAGATGGAACCCCAAAATGGAGGAGTACATCTTCACGGAGAGAAATGGTATTCATATCATCGATCTTCAGAAGACAGTTAAGAAGGTAGAAGAGGCTTACAACTTCATTAAGGAAGTTGCAGCCGAGGGCGGCGAGGTCCTGTTCGTAGGTACCAAGAAGCAGGCCCAGGATTCCATCCGTGACGAAGCACAGCGTTGCGGTCAGTATTACGTAAGCGTAAGATGGCCCGGCGGTATGCTGACCAACTTCAAGACCATCCGCAAGAGTATTCAGAGACTTAAGCAGATTGAGAAGATGGGTGAGGACGGCACTTTTGATTTGCTGCCCAAGAAGGAAGTTCTGAAGCTCAAGCACGAGCTGGAGATTCTGGAGAAGAACTACGGCGGTATCAAAGAGATGGGCAAACTGCCTGCCGCTATGTTCGTTGTTGACCCCAAGAAGGAAAAGATCGCTATTGCCGAGGCCAGAAATCTGGGTATTCCCGTTGTTGCCATCGTTGACACCAACTGTGATCCCGATGAGATCGATTATCCCATCCCCGGTAATGATGACGCTATCCGTGCCGTTAAGCTGATTGCCGAGACTCTGGCAAGCGCCGTTTTGGAAGGTAATCAGGGCGAGCAGGTAGAAGACGTAGCCGAGAAGGCCGCTGAATAATATCGGAGGTATAGAATTATGGCATTTGGTGCAAAAGAAGTAGCCGCACTGCGTGAAAAGACCGGTTGCGGTATGATGGATTGTAAGAGAGCTTTGGCCGAAGCAAACGGTGACGAGGCAAAGGCAATTGAGCTGTTGAGAGAAAAGGGTCTCGCTGCTGCCGCCAAGAAGTCCAGCCGTATTGCCGCTGAAGGTGTTGTTACCACTTACGTTGATAATGCAAACAAGGTCAGCGTTATTCTGGAAGTAAACAGTGAAACCGACTTTGTTGCTAAGAACGAAAACTTTATGAGTTTTGTTAACGGCGTTGCTAAGGTTATTGCCGAGACCAACCCCGCTGACGTTGAAGCTCTGAAGGAGTGCAAGTTTGACGACGAGCACACCGTTGCCGAGATGCTGATCGAGAAGATCCAGACCATCGGCGAAAATATGAACATCCGTCGTTTTGAGAGAATTGAAGGCAATTGCGGCAGCTACGTTCACGGTGGCGGCAGCGATGCTTGTCTGATTCAGATTGAGGCTCCCGAATTTACCGAAGAGATGGCTGATATGGGTAAGAATCTGGGTATGCAGGTTGTTGCTATGTCTCCCGCTTATTTGGACGAGGCTTCTGTTCCTGCAGAGGTAATTGAGAGTGAGAAGAATATTTTGATCGCTCAGATCAAGAACGATCCCAAGAGCGCCAACAAACCTGAAAACGTTATTGAGAAGATGGTTTCCGGCAAGATCAACAAGTATTTCAAAGAGAACTGCCTGCTGAAGCAGGAGTACGTTAAGAATCCTGATATGTCGGTTGAGCAGTATGTTAAGTCCGTTGGCGCAGATATCAAGATCGTCAAGTTTGTTTGCTACAAAAAAGGCGAGGGTCTGCAGAAGAGAGAAGATAACTTCGCTGAAGAAGTTGCCAACATGACAAAATAACATTTTTCCTGCAAAGCGACTTTGGTATCAAGGTCGCTTTGCGTGTTTTTATCTTTTTCTCAAAAAGATGCAAAAATGTTAAAGGAGAGCGTTTATCATGGCAAAAATTATCAAACTTACCAAAGAAGGTAAGGAAAAACTTGAACTTGAACTCCTGGATTTGAAAAGCCGTGTACGCCTGGAGATCGCTGAAAAAATCAAAACCGCCCGTTCCTATGGTGACTTGTCCGAAAACAGTGAATATGACGAGGCCAAGGACGAGCAGGCAAAGGTTGAGGCAAGAATTGCCGATCTGGAAGTTACTCTTAAAAACGTCGTAATCGTTGAAGAGGATACCGGATCCTCCAAATCTGCCACCGTTAAACTCGGTAACACCGTTTCCGTGTTGGACGTTGAATACAACGAAGAAGAGACTTATACGATCGTTGGCTCCGTAGAGGCCAATCCCACCGAAAACAAAATTTCCGATGACAGCCCCTTGGGCGCCGCACTTCTTGGTAAAAAAGAAGGAAACACCGTTGTTGTTGAAGCTCCCGTCGGTGAGATTGAATATAAGATCGTAAAAATCTTGAAGTAATTCAACAAAATCCACGGTATCTTCTGTTACCGTGGATTTTTTGTTAATTAAAGGAGAACTATTATGGGTTATCAAAATCAACAAGAAGAACTGTCCCTCAGTGAAATTCTGCAGATTCGCAGAGATAAGCTGACCGCTCTGCGGGAGGCCGGAGAGGATCCCTTTTTAAAAACCAAATATGACGTGGATGCTTATTCCACTACGATCAAAGAGAATTACGAACAGTTTGAGAATAAATCCGTTTCTTTGGGCGGTCGTATTATGTCCCGCCGTATTATGGGTAAAGCCAGCTTTGTCGGCCTTCGCGATGCGGAGGGTGATATTCAGTTATATGTCCGTCGCGACGACGTAGGTGAGGACGTTTACGCCGCATTCAAAAAATGGGATATCGGCGACATTATTGGTATCAAGGGCGTGGTGTTTACCACCAAAACCGGAGAGATTTCCATTCATTGTGAGCACATTGAATTGCTGTCCAAATCTCTACTGCCTCTCCCTGAAAAATTTCACGGCCTTAAGGACACTGACACCCGCTATCGTCAGCGTTACGTTGATCTGATTGTCAACCCTGAGGTAAAGCGTAATTTTGTCATCCGTTCCAAGTTCATCAAATTTATGCGCAAGTATCTGGATGATATGAATTATATTGAGGTAGAAACTCCTGTATTGAATACCATTGCGGGTGGTGCCTCTGCCCGTCCTTTTGTTACCCATCATAATACGCTGGATCTGGATATGTATATGCGTATCGCCACCGAGTTGCCCCTCAAGCGATTGATTGTGGGCGGTTTGGACCGCGTTTATGAGATTGGTCGCATCTTCCGTAACGAAGGTATGGACCCCAAGCATAATCCCGAGTTTACCACTATTGAGCTCTATCAGGCCTATGCTGATTTCCATGATATGATGGATATCGCTGAGGGCATCATTTCCGGCGCTGCAAAAGAAATTTTGGGCACCTATGAAGTAGAGTGGATGGGAGAGAAGATCGATCTTACCCCCGGCTGGCGCAGACTCACGATGGTAGATGCCGTCAAAGAGTACGCCGGTATTGATTTCGGCGCCATCACCGACGATGCCGAAGCGGTTGCCGCCGCTGAAGCTATTGGTGTTGAACTGGCCGAAACTGCTGATAAGACCTGGGGCAACGCTTTGTATGCCTGCTTTGACCAGCGTGTTGAAGAAAAACTGATTCAACCCACCTTTATCACTATGTACCCCGTGGAAGTTTCTCCTCTGACCAAGGCCAGCCCGGTTGATCCTCGCCTTACCGAGCGTTTTGAACTATTTGTTTGCCACAGCGAGCTTGCCAATGCGTATTCTGAGTTGAACGATCCCATCGTTCAGCGTGAAAGATTTGAGAAGCAACTGGAACTCAGAGAACGTGGAGATGACGAAACCGAGATGCTGGATGAAGATTTTCTCAACGCTCTGCAATACGGTATGCCCCCCACAGGCGGTATGGGTATCGGCGTTGACAGAACGGTTATGCTCTTAACCGGCACCGACACCATTCGTGAAGTTATTCTTTTCCCCACAATGAAGCCTCTGGACTAAATAACAAGTTATAAGAAGATATAAGCACTTTCCAAATCTTCTTACCACAGTTTTACTAAAAACAAACGGACTATGGAATTTCCATAGTCCGTTGTGGGTTTCAATATTGCTTGTTGAAAAAGAGAAATAACTATGGTACAATAATAGCAACTGATCCGTTTGGTGTTTTCGGGAAGTTCATGGCAGAGAAGCAAATTATTTGATTTGGATGGAAAAAGATATGAAAGTTAAATTGTTGGTTAAATTGGGTGAATTGATTTTGGGCAAGGCCTTTTCCGATGAAGAGGGAAGAGCGGATATGTATTTGCCGATCTGGCTGTTAGCATTTGCGGTTTTGCTGTTGTTTGGCGCAGTGGTTTTGGCGATTCTGGCTTGCATTGATTTTTCTGTAGGATTTTTGTTTGGCGCCTTCGCTTGTGCGGTGCTTGGCGTTTTGGCGCTGCTGTGCTGGAGAAATCAAAAGATAGAAGTACTTTCGGAAGACACCTTTGCATACACCACGTTTCTCGGCAACAAGACCGTTTATAATTTCAATGACATTAAGGGATTGAAGGCTAATAACGATTCGATGACGCTTTATGTTGCAGACGGCAAGGTACATATAGAATCTTGCGCTCAAATCTCTGAACGTTTGGCTAAAAAACTCAACGAGCAATTTAAGAATATCAAATAACAATCATATATTTGTGGGGCTGTGATGAAATCACGGCCCCGCTTACTTTTTTGATTTTATATTAATTATTAATTTTTTCTTTCTTTTTCTAAATGCTTGAAATATAAATATGTTTTTGCTAAAATATAAAGATAAAGAAAGGGGAGGTATTATGGAAAAATACACCTCAAAAGAACCGATGACTTTTACTAAAAAGTTGGAAAATTTTTGGTATTATCACAAACTAAAAGTGTTGTCTGCCGTTTTGATCATCTGCATCATTCTGGTGGGTGTACATAGCTGCCTGAAACGCGAAAGCGTTGATCTCTACGTGCTGTATATGATTAACGGTGCTTATTCAACCGAATCCAATGAAGAACTTGCTAAAAAAATGGAGCAGTACGTGGAAGATTTAGACGGTGACGGAGAAAAACGGGTGCAGATCATCACCATCTCGTTTTCTGAGGTTTTGGAACGCACCGACCGTAGTCAGGAGGCGACTCTTTCCAGATTGGTGGGTCAGATCGCTTCGGGACCGGCGCTGTTTTATATATTTGATGATGAAAACTATCAGGCGCTCAAGGATGCCAAGGTGGAAATTTTTGAACAGTTAGACGGTATTGTTACCAATAACGTGTTTGCTGAATCGCATCGTTTCAATGCATCGGACGCCGGATTTTTTGAAGGTGTGCTGGGCTTTGAGGATCGGGAGGAACCGTTGTATTTCGGTTTGCGTACCGGTGAGCAGATTGAAACAGGAGACA
The DNA here is from genome assembly GCA_045541535.1 of Eubacteriales bacterium. Classification (GTDB taxonomy): domain Bacteria; phylum Bacillota; class Clostridia; order Oscillospirales; family QAKW01; genus Firm-08. The sequence continues at coordinate 50,941 of JAZQJG010000034.1, read as the reverse complement.
GCAGATATCCTCAAATTAAGCAATCTCGCAACACACTGCAGAACATTGCGGCAGCATACAATTGACGGAGGAAACTATGGAAAATAAGAAGACTGAAAAACAGAATTCCATCTGGCGTGAACTGTATGAATTGTTGGAATCCTTTGCGATGGCAATCGTGATCGTTATTCTTGCGTTCACCCTTTTGTTTCGCATATTTGTTGTAAAAGGGCCTTCGATGGAGAGTACGCTGATTGACGGTGACAGATTGGTGGCCACCAATCTCTTTGGTCAGCCCGATGCCGGAGACGTGATTATCTTTTCCGGCAAATACAATGACGGTGAAGTGCTGGTTAAACGCGTGATTGGTACGGCCGGTGACGTAGTTGACATTACCGAAGAAGGAAAGGTGAGCGTTAACGGGGCTGTGATCGAGGAGCCGTATCTTGATGCGCACCAAATCACCTACCATCACCCCTATGCTCCTACTGCTATGCCGTATACCGTGCAAGAGGGAGAACTGTTTGTGATGGGTGACAATCGGCTGGAATCTCTTGACAGCCGTTCCACCGAAATCGGCGTTGCAAAGATCGAGAGAGTTTTGGGTAAGGTCGTTTTCCGACTCTTCCCAAACACCGGGGTGATTGATGATGGAGAGTAATCTGCATATTCAGTGGTACCCCGGTCATATGACCAAAACCAGACGTATGATGGAGAAAGAATTGCCGGCAATGGATGCGGTGATTCACTTGTTGGATGCCAGAGTGGTGGCCAGCAGTATCAATCCTGATTTTGAGGATTTGTTTAAAAACAAAAAGAGAATGTTTTTGCTCAACAAATGTGATCTGGCTAATCCTGAAGTTACGCAAAAATGGGTTAATTTTTTAAAAAGTCAAGGCCATGCGGCGCTGGCTCTTTCCTGCGCCGATCCTAAAACGGTCAAGGCTGTTATTCCCGCGCTTCGCACCTTGCTGAAGGACAAAATTGATCGATACGAAGAAAAAGGTATGAAAAAATCTATGCGGGCTATGATCACCGGTGTGCCAAACGTGGGCAAATCAACGATGATCAACTTGCTTGCCGGTCGTAAGGTTGCTGCGGCACAGGATCGCCCCGGCGTCACCAGAGCCAAGCAATGGGTTTCTTTGGCGGATAAGATTGATTTGTTGGATACTCCCGGAATGTTATGGCCGAAGTTTGAAGATCAGCGCACCGGCATGTTTTTGGCCTTCACCGGCGCTATCAACGATGATATTCTGGACAAAACCGAGCTTGCTTTGGAGTTTGTGCGTTATATGAGTGAGCGCTATCCTCAGCAACTGGCAGAGCGTTATAAATTGCCGCAGGATCTATCCGGATACGAGGCGCTTGAAATTTACGAAATGATTTGTAAAAAGCGCGGTTTTTTGATTGCCGGCGGTGATTTTGATTATGAGAGAGCGGCTGCGGTGATTCTGGATGAATTCCGTGGCGGAAAGTTGGGAAGAATTTCCTTTGAGGAGCCTCAATGCTAGAATTTACGTTGGAAAATGAATTAAAGGATCAGGGGTTTAACCTGGTTTGCGGTACGGATGAGGCGGGGCGCGGTTGCCTGTGTGGTCCCGTATGCGCCGCCGCCGTCATTCTTCCGCAGGACTATTATCACGAAAAACTTAATGATTCCAAAAAGATTTCTCCCAAAGTCAGAGAGGAATTGTTTGACGATATTTGTCAAAAGGCTATTTCCTTTGGCATTGCGTTTGCATCAGTAGAGGAAATAGAGGAATATAATATTTTGAATGCTGCCCTTTTGGCAATGCGCAGGGCAATTGCGCAGTTGGATCCGAAACCGGATTTTACATTAATTGACGGAAATTGTTCCCGTGGGTTTTATGGCGATTTTCGTACGGTCGTGCACGGTGATGCCATCAGTCCCAGCATTGCGGCCGCCTCGGTGCTGGCCAAGGTGTCCAGAGATCGCTTGCTGATGGAACTGGATGAAAAATATCCCCAGTATCAGTTGGCTAAACATAAAGGTTACGCTACCAAACTGCACAAAGAATTGTTGCTTCAATACGGTCCTAACGAAATATACCGTCCTTCTTTTCTTAAAAAGATTATCAAGTAGGGGATTGCTTATGGATGCCAGACAATTGGGGATCTATGGGGAACTGGTGGCGGCACGATATCTGCGCCGCCACGGATACACCATCCTGGAAACGAATTTTCATTCCCGTTACGGTGAGATTGATATCATTGCGCGCCATAAGGACACGCTTGTGTTTGCGGAGGTCAAAACTCGCGATTTTACGGCGATTTCCCGACCGATGGAAGCGGTCTCTTATATAAAACAGCAAAAGATCAAATCAACGGCGCTGTTGTATCTTTCAACCCTTGATCGTGAGATCAACGTGCGTTTTGACGTGATAGAAGTGCTGGCGTTCACATCGGGGGAGAAAAAGATGAAAATCAATCATATTATAAATGCATTTGAGTGATATTATGATTTCTATTGCCGATTTACATTGCGATACGCTGTGTACCTGCTTTGAAAAGGGCGCAACTCTGCAAGATGATACACTGCATATCAATCTTCAAAAATTGAATCAGTATAGCCGCTATATTCAATGTTTTGCTCACTACATAAAGGAATCGGTTGCCGACAAGTGGAATTATTTGTGCGAATTTTTACAACACAGCCACGATTTGCTGAAGGCAGAAGGCTTGTCGGTTTTTAATGGGCAAAATTTGGATGCCGGTAAAGGTCTGGCTGTTTTGACGGTGGAGGGTGGCGACGTTTTTGATTCTCTCTTGGATGCGGAGGAGCGGGTTGTACACCTCTCAAAACAAAACGTTTGTATCTTTTCTATGATTTATAATCATACCAATTGTTTGGGTAGCGGCGCCTTTTCAAAGGATGACTGCGGATTAAGCGCCATGGGCTTTGCCGTACTTGAACTTTTGGAGCAGAACGGTATTTTTATTGACGTTTCCCACGCGTCCTATCAGTCGGTAAGTGACGTACTGTCCCAAGCAAAGAGGCCTGTTTTTGCAACCCATTCCAATGCCTTGTCGCTCACATCTCATCCAAGGAATCTTCCGGATGAACTGTTGAAGGGGATTGCTGAGAGCGGTGGTCTGGTTGGGGTGAATCTTTATCCGCCCTTTTTATCCTTGCAAAGTGCAGATATCTCTGCTATAATGCGACATATAAAACATTTGCAGAACGTTTGCGGCGTGGGTCACGTGGCTTTTGGCTGTGATTTTGACGGTGTGGATTGTCTGCCGCAGGGAATCACAGGGGTGGAGTCTATGACAGATCTCTATCATTTCCTGCAAAAAAGCGGCTTTTCCGAAGCTGTTTTGGACCGTTTGTTTTTTGAAAATTTTCACGAGTTTTTGCGTACAAATTATTAGGAGGTACAATCCGATGGAATATATCAGTACACGTAATAAAAAAATCTCGCTCACTTCTTGTGAGGCAATTAAGAAAGGTATCAGTGCTGACGGCGGCTTGTTCTGGCCGGCGGAGTTCCCCAAGGTGTCCGCCGACGATCTTGCGGAGCTTTCCGGCAAGGACTATCGTGCAAGAGCCAAATTTATCCTTGGCAAGTTCTTGAGTGATTATACGGTGGAAGAAATTACTGATTGCGTTGAAAAGGCTTACACCGCCGAAAAATTCGGCAGTGATGATATTGCGCCGCTTCACAAGCTCAACGATAACGCTTACGTGTTGGAGTTGTGGCATGGTCCGACTTGTGCTTTTAAGGATATGGCCCTGCAGATTTTGCCTCATTTTCTCACTACTTCTATGCGGAAGACGAAGGAAGATAAGAAAGCGGTGATTCTGGTTGCCACCTCCGGTGACACCGGTAAAGCGGCACTGGAAGGTTTTTGTGACGTTGAAAACACCAACGTAATCGTTTTCTTCCCCAGTGAAGGTGTTAGTGAGGTACAACGTAAACAGATGGTTACCCAAGGCGGTAGCAATACCTTTGTTACCGCTGTTGTGGGCAATTTTGACGACTGCCAGACCGGCGTCAAAAAGATCTTTGCAAACGGTGAACTATGCAAGCGTTTGGAGGATGGCGGATACGTCTTCTCCAGCGCCAATTCCATCAACTGGGGCCGCTTGGTGCCGCAGGTGGTTTATTATTTTTCCGCTTACTGCGACTTGTTGCATAAAAACGAAATTAAGGCGGGTGAGCCGGTTAATTTCGTCGTGCCTACCGGCAATTTCGGCGACATTTTAGCCGGATACGTTGCAAAACTGATGGGACTGCCGGTTGGTAAACTGATCTGTGCATCCAATAAAAACAACATTTTGACTGATTTTATTGCCACCGGCGAGTACGATGTGAACCGCACCTTCTTCACCACTATGTCTCCCTCTATGGACATTTTGGTTTCCAGCAATCTGGAGCGCTTGCTCTTTGCATTGTCCGGCAATGATGATGAACTCATTTCTTCTTATATGGCCGCTCTCGCAAAAGACGGAAAATATAAGGTGAGTGAGCAAATCCTTGCGGATCTGCAGGCTCAGTTTGCGGCAGGTTATACCGATGAGACGGCCACTCTTGCCACCATCAAAAAGTATTATGACGAATATGGATACGTGGTTGATCCTCATACCGCCGTTGCGTTGAACGTTTATGAGCAGCACGCGGATAATACCAAATCTGTTATTCTCTCCACTGCCAGTCCCTACAAATTCCCGGCCAGCGTATGTAAGGCCATTGATCCCGCCATTGAACCGGAGGATGAGTGGCAGCTCTTTGATCTGGTCCGTGAGCGCTCCGGTCTGGAGGTTCCCGCTTCTCTTGCGGGGCTGAAAGAAAAGGCCGTGCGTTTCGGTACGGTGTGTCAGGCTCCGGAAATGTCTGATCAAATTTGCGATTTCTTAAAGATTTAGAGGTGTTATATTGGCACTTTGGACGATAGGGGATCTGCATCTGTCCCATTCTACCGATAAACCAATGGACGTATTTGGCGATCGTTGGAGCGGGCATGATGTGAAGATTCGGGAAGACTGGCTGGTTCGGGTGAGTGAAAAAGATACTGTCGTTATTCCCGGAGATATTTCCTGGGGAATAAATCTGGAGGAGGCATATGCTGATCTGGAGTATCTGTCTGCATTGCCCGGCCGAAAGATTTTACTGAAAGGGAATCACGATTATTGGTGGGAAACCGTATCCAAAATGGAACGTTTTTTGGATGAGAGAAAACTTGAGAATATTTTCTTTCTTCAAAACAATTATTTTGAGTATGGGGAGTATGCTCTTTGCGGCACCCGAGGGTGGGCGCTGGAAGGGGAGGATTGGCAACGGCTGATTGCCAGAGAATCCCAACGGCTGGAGTTGTCTTTAAGTAGTGCTCCGGCGGAAACAGAGAAGCTGGTCTTTATGCATTATCCTCCCATTTATGCCGACGACGTGTGTATGCCGATGATTGAATTGATGCAGCAATATGGGGTAAAACAGTGCTTTTACGGACACTTACACGGTATTTCTGTCAAAAATGCGGTGATTGGGGAACATTTTGGCATAAACTTTTCAATTGTTTCTGCTGATTCTCTTGACTTTTGCCTGCATAATATATTAAAATAGCATAGTTAGATTGTAACAATAATTAGGAGGTTACACGATGAAAGTAACAGATGTTAAAAAGTTGGAAAAGAGTGAAGTATCTCTTACCGTTGAGGTAAAGGGTGAAGCTTTTGAGAAAGCTACTGAAGCCGCTTATCGCAAAAATGCTAAGCAGATTCGCGTGCCCGGTTTCCGTCCCGGTAAGGCTACCCGCAGACAGATTGAGGCTCTGTACGGCGAAGGCGTGTTCTTTGACGATGCCATCAAGGCATTGTATCCCGAAGCGCTGGAGCAGGCAATTGCCGAGGAAAAGCTGGACGTGGTTGACCTGAAGGACATCAACGTTGAGAGCGTTGATAAAGAAGGCTTTGTTTTCACCGCCATCGTTATTGTTAAGCCCGAAGCTGAAGTTAAGAATTACAAGGGTTTAAAAGCTGAGAAAAACGTCTATACTGTAACTGCCGCTGAAGTTAACGCTCAGCTCAAGGATCAGCAGAAGAAGGCCGAGCGAGTTGTCCCTGTTGAGAGAGCAGTTAAGAGCGGGGACATTGCCGTTATTGATTATGAAGGTTTTCTGGACGGCACCCCCTTTGCCGGCGGTAAGGGTGAGGACTACGAACTGGAGATTGGCTCCGGCACCTTTATTCCCGGTTTTGAGGATCAGCTGATCGGCAAGAACAAGGGTGAGGATGTTGACGTTAACGTAACCTTCCCTGAAGAATATCACGCTGAAGAACTTAAAGGCAAGGCTGTTGTCTTTAAGGTTGCTGTTAAGGACGTCAGAGAAAAACAGTTACCCGAGATTGACGACGAGTTCGTTAAGGATATCAGCGAGTTTGATACGCTGGCCGATTACAAGAAGGATATCAAGAAAAAACTGCTGGACGGCAAAAAGAAGACTGCCGAAAACGAACTGGAAAACGCTTTGCTGGATGCACTGCTGGAGGAAACTGTGGTTGAGGTACCCGATGCCATGATTGAAAAGCAGGTGGACAATATTGAGCGTGATTTTGATTCCAGACTGCAGATGCAGGGTATGAAGCTGGATCTGTACCTGAAGTACACCGGTATGACCAAGGAAGCCTTCCGTGAGGGCTTTAAGCCTGAGGCAGAAAAGCAGGTGAAGGTAAGACTGGCACTGGAAGCCGTTGTTAAGGCCGAGGGTCTGAAGGCTACTGCTAAGGATCTGGAGGCGGAGTACGCCAAGCTTGCTGAAGCATATCAGATGGAAGTTGAACAGATCAAGCCCTATATTCCTGAAGAAGAGTTGAAGATGGATATTGCCGTCGGTAAGGCTATTGACGTTCTGAAGAAGAATGCCGAGATTACCGAGAAAAAGGTGGAGGCAGAGAAGAAAACTGCCGAGAAGAAGCCTGCGGCCAAGAAGACCACCTCTACTGCAAAGAAATCCACTTCCACCAAGTCCACTGCCAAGACTACTACTAAGAAAACCACCACTAAAAAGGCCGCCGAAGACAAATAATTTTTGAGGTGAATTTGCATGAGTTTAGTACCTGTTGTTGTTGAACAAACCAATCGCGGTGAACGTTCCTACGATATTTTTTCCCGTTTGCTGAACGACCGTATCGTCATGCTTTCCGAGCAGGTAAATGATACCACTGCAAGCTTGATCGTAGCCCAGCTTCTGTATCTGGAGGCACAGGATCCCGATAAGGATATTCAGTTCTATATCAACAGCCCCGGCGGTTCTGTCAGCGCAGGACTTGCTATTTACGATACAATGAAATATATCCGTTGTGACGTATCCACCATTTGTATCGGAATGGCGGCGAGTATGGGAGCATTTTTGCTTTCTGCCGGTACTAAAGGAAAGCGGTATGCTTTGCCCAATAGTGAGATCATGATTCATCAGCCTTTGGGCGGCGCGCAAGGGCAGGCTTCGGATATTAAGATTCAAGCGGATCATATCTTAAAGATTCGGCACAATCTGAATCAAATGCTTTCGGAAGCCACCGGTCAGCCGTTGGACGTGATCGAACGGGACACGGAACGTGACAACTTTATGAGTGCCGCGCAGGCCGCCGAATACGGCTTGATTGATAAGGTCATTGAAAAAAGAAACTAAAGTAAAAGCCGGCGCTTTTTGCGTCGGCTTTTCATCACAAGAGGTGTGAAATATGGAGAAGGATAGAATGAATCGTTGCAGTTTTTGCGGTGCGCCTTCCGGCAAAAGACTGCAGATGATTGCCGGCAATGATGCACTGATTTGCGATGAATGTGTGGAATATTGTCACGAAATTGTCAGCGAAACGTTAAGAGCGCATCGCATTTCTTCCGCCGTGGATGAGGAATTGATTCTTCTGAAGCCCAAGGAAATTAAGGAGATTTTGGATCAGTACGTAATCGGTCAGGATCGAGCCAAAATTGCTTTGAGCGTAGCTGTCTACAATCATTATAAGCGCATTATGCATCCTACCGAGGATGACGTGGAGATTCAAAAGAGCAACATTTTGTTGATCGGTCCCACCGGTAGTGGTAAGACCTATATGGCGTCTATTCTTGCCAAAGTCTTGGATGTGCCTTTTGCCATCGCTGATGCTACCACGTTGACAGAAGCCGGTTACGTGGGCGAAGACGTAGAAAACATTCTGCTTCGGTTGTTGCAAGCGGCAGATTTTGACGTAGCAAGAGCAGAGAAAGGCATCATTTACGTCGATGAAATTGACAAAATTGCCCGTAAAAGTGAAAATCCTTCTATTACTCGTGACGTTAGCGGCGAGGGCGTTCAACAGGCGTTGCTGAAGATTTTGGAGGGCACACAGGCGAATGTGCCGCCGCAAGGTGGCCGAAAGCATCCTAACCAGGAATTTATACAAATTAATACAAAAAACATCATGTTCATCTGCGGTGGTTCCTTTGACGGAATTGCACAGGTCGTGGAGAAACGTGTGGGTGGCGGCAGTATCGGCTTCGGCAATAAGCTCAAGGAGAAACTTGAAAATGATTCTGCCACCACGTACGGTATGATTGAAAATCACGATATTTCCAAGTATGGTTTGATTCCCGAAATCGTGGGCCGTTTGCCGGTGCTCGTAACCTTGGAGCCTTTGGGCAAAACCGAAATGCTGCGCATTTTGAAAGAGCCTAAAAATGCTTTGGTAAAACAGTATCAAAAGCTCTTCGGTTTTGATGACATCAAGCTTACCTTTGCAGAAGACGCTTTGGAGCGAATTGCTGAGCTCACCATTGAAAAGAAAACGGGCGCCAGAGGTTTGCGTTCCATTATCGAAGACGTTATGATGGAAATTATGTACGAAGTGCCGTCTCAGGACAACGTAGATGAGGTTATTGTAACACGAGCTGCGGTGGACAAAACCGAAAAACCGACGGTTATCACCAAAAATGAGCAATGATTTTAACGGGTAATTTTTACGGTAAAAATTACCCGTTTTTAATATATAAAAAAGTATTGCTATCAAGGTTATTTTTTAGTATAATTAAATGTGATTATATGCAAGGAGTCTTTTAAGTGAGCATTGAATTTGAAGTAAAAAATAATACCATTGAGCGTTTGCCTGTGTTGGCATTGCGTGGTCTTGTGATTTTTCCCGGCACCACCGCCAGCTTTGATATCGGTAGGGAAGAGTCAATTAATGCCGTTCAGCGTTCAATGAAGCATAATAGAAAAATTGTTTTGGTGGCGCAGAAGGATATTACCAAAGATCATCCCGGTCCTGAGGATTTGTTTCCTATGGGCGTAGTAGCCGAAATCAAGCAGGTTGTGCGTGTTTCCAATGACACGCTGTGCGCTTTCGTTGACGGTAAATACCGTGTTGATCTCTTAAAGGTAATGTCTGTCGGTGGCTCTCTGAATGCAGAAGTGTTAAAGATTGATGAAATTGCGGCACCGATTCAAACGGCAGGACAGACAGCCAGCGCCCGTTTGGTTAAAGAATTGTTTTCCGGCTACGTGGATCTCAATCATCAGATTACCCCGGACGTTTTGATTAATCTCAATCAGTTTGATGACTGCGGTCAGCTGGTGGACTACATTGCCGGTAACAGCGCCTTTGATTATATGATCAAGCAAGAGGCGCTTGAAAATCTTGATCCTTACAAGCGTATGCAGTATGTCATTGAGACCTTAATGCAGGAAAATGACCTGTTGCAACTGGAGGATGACCTACAGATGCGCGTTAAGGAGAATATGGATCAAAATCAGCACGAATACTATCTTCGAGAACAACTGAAGGTGATTCAGGGAGAGCTGGGCGAAGGCGAGGACGACTTTGAAGATTTGCAACGCTACCGCGATATCATCGGTGAATTGTCCATCGACGCCAAAAGCAAGCAAAAGCTCTATAAAGAGGTATCCCGTCTTGCCAAAATGCCGCCGATGTCCCATGAAGGAGCTGTGATTCGCAGTTATCTTGATATCGTTCTGGAAATGCCCTTTGACGTTAAAACCGAGGACAACCTGTCCCTTGACAGAGCCAAGGAAATTTTGGATAGGGATCATTACGGTCTTGTCAAAGTAAAGGAACGCATTCTTGAAATGCTTGCCGTCAAACAACTCAGTGATCTTAAGGGCCAGATTTTGTGCCTGGTTGGCCCGCCCGGCGTGGGCAAGACTTCGGTGGCAAGATCAATTGCGGAGGCTATGGGACGTAATTTTGCCCGAGTTTCTTTGGGCGGCGTCCACGATGAGGCCGAAATCCGAGGTCATCGGAAAACTTATATCGGCGCTATGCCCGGCCGTATTATGGCGGCAATTGAAAATGCCGGTTCTCAAAATCCTGTGATCTTGTTGGATGAAATTGATAAGCTTGGCTCTGATTTTAAGGGAGATCCCGGTGCGGCTCTGCTGGAAGTGCTGGATCCTGAACAGAATTGTACCTATACGGATCACTATATGGAAGTACCCTTTGATCTGTCCGAAGTTTTTTTCATTACCACTGCCAACACCTTGGACACCATTCCCAGACCGCTCTTGGACAGAATGGACGTGATTGAGGTACCCAGTTATCTGGAATTTGAGAAGATCGCCATTGCCAAAAATCACTTGATTCCCAAACAGCGCAAGGCGCACGGACTTACCGGCGGCAAATTCCGCATTACGGATGAAGCAATCGTTGCAATCATTTCCGGATACACCCGTGAAGCCGGTGTGCGTAATCTGGAACGATTGATTGGCAAGGTGATGCGCAAAGCCGCCAGACAATTGGTGGAGGGTGGCGGCAAATACGTTTCCGTCACTGCTAAAAATCTTGAAAAGTTTTTGGGATCTAAAACCTATAAAGAGGAAGAACTGTACGACGGCGCCGTGGCGGGTATTGCCAATGGGTTGGCTTGGACCAGCGTTGGCGGAGAAATGCTGAACGTGGAAGTGATCGTACTGGAGGGTAACGGAAAACTGGAGTTGACCGGATCTTTGGGCGAGGTTATGAAAGAATCTGCCAAAATAGCAATCTCTTTTATTCGCTCCGTTGCTGAAAAATACGGTTTAGATACGGATTTTTATAAAACCAAGGATATCCATATTCATTTTCCGGAAGGTGCTGTACCGAAGGATGGACCTTCTGCCGGAATTACGGTTGCAACTGCTATTTTTTCTTCTTTGAGCGGTATTCCTGTTTCCAACAAGATTGCCATGACCGGTGAGGTGACCCTGAATGGCAGAGTGCTTCCCATCGGCGGCTTGAAGGAAAAGGCGACAGCCGCCATCAAACACGGTATTAAAACCGTGATCATTCCCAAGGATAATTTGAGCGATACGTTTGAACTGGATCAAAGTATTCGGCAAGGTGTAAAATTCTTGCCCGTGTCCGATATGGAGCAGGTTTTGGAGCATGCACTGTTGTATGCTCCCAGAATGGGAGAGTCAAAAAGATCTTCTTTTGTTGCTCTTCCGCAAAGCAAGTCGAACTCCTCCCGTATCGGCCAATAAGGAGTTGTTATGAACTATCAAAATGCAGAATTTGTAATTTCTGCCGTGTCCAAAAAACAGTTTTTGCGGGATCTACCCGAAATTGTATTTTGCGGTAAATCCAACGTCGGCAAAAGCTCGATTTTGAATTGTTTGCTTGGGCGAAAAGCCTTGGCTCGCACTTCATCCAAACCCGGTAAAACCGCTCAAATCAATTATTTTAAAATTGATGGTACCTGCTATTTTGTGGATCTGCCGGGTTATGGCTTTGCCAAGGTCTCTGATTTGCAACTCAAAAAATGGGGTGAATACATCAGCTCCTATTTTTCTGACAATGAAAACAAGGCTTTGGTGATTCTTTTGATGGATATTCGGCACGAGCCTACAGCCCTTGATCTGCAAATGGCGGATATGCTGGCAGAGCGGGAAATTCCGTATATCATCGTCGGTACCAAAACGGACAAACTGAACAAGACGCAACAGCAAGAGCAAATTACTCTTTATGAGGCGTATTGCGAGGAAAACGACACTTATTTTATCCCTTTCAGCGCGAAGACGCTACAGGGGAAAGAGGACGTGCTGGCGTGTATCGAGCAAGCTGTGGAAGATATGGAGGAAGAAGGGGTATAAATGAGCTCGCTGTTTTCTTTAGAGGGATTGAAGGATCTGGTGCTCTGGATCCCCGTAATCCTGTTTTCCATTTCTTTTCATGAATGCGCTCACGCCTGGATGGCATACCGCTTGGGCGATCCAACGGCAAAGGAGGAAGGGCGTTTAACGCTCAATCCAATCAAGCATTTTAATTTGTTCGGCTTTATAATGATGGTCATCGTTCATTTTGGCTGGGCCACTCCCGTACCGGTAAATCCAGGCAATTTCAGAAATCCCAGCAAAGGGATGCTGTATACGGCGGTGGTCGGCCCCGGCTCTAATGCTTTGCTGGCACTGGTTTCCTCTTTTTTGTATGTTTTGGTTACGGTGATTGCTTATCATCTGCCAATGAACGATATGCTTTATGAAATCATTTCTAATTTACTGCTTTTGCTGTTATATATGATGATGCTTAATATCAGCTTGGCTGTATTTAATCTTTTGCCCGTTTATCCGTTGGATGGTTCCCGTGTTTTGTCGTATTTTTTACCGGTACAGTATAACAACTTTATGGTGCGTTATGGCCAGCTTATCCAAATCGTTTTCATTTTGCTTGTAGTCGTCACACCGGTGGTAGATAATCTGATTGGCGCAGTGCAGGGAAGTGTGTCTCGGCTTTTGATCAGATTATGGTCCTATCCCTTTGAATTACTCAATTTATTGTAGGAGAGATCGTTTTGGAAGAACTTACCTTTGATCTGGAAGTTTTCAGTGGGCCGCTGGATCTTCTGCTTAATTTAATATCTAAAAACAAAGTGTCCATTTACGATATTCCCATTGCCACTATTTTGGATCAGTATATGGAAAAACTGGAAGAGATGAAGAAAATGAATCTGGAGGTTGCCAGTGAGTTTATTGAGATGGCAGCGCACCTTATTTACATCAAATCCAGAATGCTGCTTCCTAAAGAAGACGAGGACGAAGATCCTCGTATGCCGTTGGCCTTGGCGCTGGCGGAGTATCAGCGTTATCAAACCGTAGTGCCGTCAATGCACCAACTTTCAGAACAGGCGGCAGGTAGTTATACCCGTGCGGCGGAAATTGTGGAGCCGGACAAAAAGGAACGGCGTACCTATGAGATGGGCGTTTTGATCAAGGCGTATCATGAGGTGATGGAAAAGATGGAGCGTCGTTTACCACCGCCTTCTTCCAGTTTTCAAAACATTGTGGCTAAAAAGATTACGTCGGTTTCCGTAAAAATTCTTTCGGTATTGAAGAATCTGAAGCGTTTCACCAAGGTGCGTTTTCTTGACCTTTTTAAAAGTGTCAAGACCCGATCCGATATTGTTGCAACGTTTTTAGCAATTCTTGAACTTTCTAAAACGGATTACGTTTCTATTGATCAGGAACAGCAGGACATCGTACTGACCTATGATAAAAAGAAGAAGGAGAGCGTGTAAATGAATCATTTAAAATATGCAACCGAGGCTATTTTGTTTGCTAACGGATCTCCCATTTCCGCACAGCATATTGCCGATTGCCTTGAAATTGAGGTCTCTGAGGTGCACGCCCTTGTTTCAGAACTGATGACGGATTATGAGGCGGATGATCGAGGAATGAAGATCGTTCGCTTGCTGGATAGTTATCAGATGTGCAGTAGTTCCACCTATAGTGAGTACGTTCGCCGTGCACTGGATAAGCGCAGAAACACCCCTTTATCTAACGCAGCTCTTGAGATTTTGTCCATCGTGGCTTATAATCAGCCGGTGACCAAATCTTACGTAGAACAAATCCGTGGCGTTGATTGTTTTTATGGCATTAATTCTTTGGTGGAAAAGGGCTTGTTGGAAGAAAAGGGCCGTTTGGATGCGCCCGGTAGACCTATTTTATATGGTACAACTATGGAATTTTTGCGTGTATTTGGTATAAATGAATTGGGCGATCTTCCCGCACTGCCGAAAATCAAAACTCCCGAAGAACAAGATGATACGCAAGAAAAATTTCCGGACGAGGTGTTTGGCGAGTGATCGTTGCAGCGATTATTATTGCAGTACTTGCATTTTTACTCTTTTGTCCCACCCATATTGTGATACGGTATGCGCAAAATAAGTTTTTTGTTTATATCCGACTTTGGTTTCTGATTAAAATCAACCTCGTAAAAGATAAGATTAAAACCGAAACAAAGCCTGAAGAAAAAGAACGTCAAAAATCCAAATTTGAAATTGGGCCGATTTCAACGCGACTGGAGCAACTTAGTATTTTGTTCCGGTTGGCGGCAAGTCTGATCAAGCAGTTTTGCAAACATTTCGCTCTGTATCGCTGTCGGATCAAAATTAACGTTTCCGGGGAAGACCCTGCTGATGTTGCGACGGAATACGGCCTTGTAAATGCAGCAGCGTACGGTATAATTTCTTATTTGAATGAGATAATAAAAATTGGAAAAAAAGAGATCGCCATTAGCTGTGACTATGACGGAGAACTTTCTGAATTTGAACTTGATCTTCGCTTCAGAGTAATTTTTTTGAATTTTGTTCTTGTGTTGATTTGCACGAATATTCGTGATATAATAGCTTTATTACAAACGATGTCCCAACCCCGAGAAATTGAGCAGGAGGTAAAATAATATGGCAAATTCTTTAGACGGCGTAATGAGCAATGCGCTGGACGGCATTAAAAAAATGGTAGACGTTGACACGGTGATCGGAGACGCAATTCACGTTAACGATCAGGTGACTCTGATTCCCATTTCCAAGGTTTCCTTTGGGTTTGCAGCCGGCGGCAGCTCCTTTGGCAAGCAACCTGAGAAGGATAATTTCGGCGGCGGCGCCGGTGGCGGCGTTAAGGTTACGCCCGTGGCGTTTCTTGTCATTACCGTCAGCGACGTAAAGGTGGTTTCCATCAGCGAAAACCCTGACGCAATTGATAAAATTGCCGCACACTTTCCCGAGATGGTTGACAAGGTTTCCTCTCTCTTCTCTAAAGAGAAAAAAGAAAAAGCAGAATAACCCTATTTACCCGTCAGTATGTATGTATTGACGGGTGATTTTTTTGAAAAGAATAGTATGTTTTTTGATTGTATGCGTTATAATTTCAGCAACTCCTTGTGCTGCTGCTGAAAACAGTGCGGTTCTGCTTATGGAGGCAAGCTCCGGCTTTCTTTTGTATAGTCAAAACGAAAATATTCGCTTACCTATGGCAAGTTTGACAAAAATCATGACTGCATATACCGTGATTCAAAATGCTGATTTAAGCGATGTGGTTACCGTCGGTAAAGAAAGCGTTGGCATTGAAGGGTCATCAATGTATCTGATCCTCGGACAGCAACTGACGGTAGAACAATTGCTCTATGGTTTGATGTTGGCATCTGGAAATGATGCAGCATCGGCCCTTGCAGTACATGTTGGTGGCAGTATAGAGGGTTTTGCTGATTTAATGAATGAACAGGCGGCGCAACTTGGCTTGCGCAATTCTCACTTTGTAAACCCATCGGGTCTTGACGAGGAAGATCATTATACCACAGCACTGGATCTGGCAAAGCTTACGGCTGTAGCACTGGAAAATGAGCAATTTGCAAGGATTGTTTCAACATCCCAGTATAAAATAGGGAATACCGTTTTGACAAATCATAACCGATTATTGCGTGAGTTGAATGGATGTATTGGTGTTAAAACCGGATACACAAAAGCTTGTGGCAGATGTCTTGTAAGTGCAGTGGAACGTGACGGCGTCCGCTTAATTTGTGTAACGTTGAATTGTTCAGATGATTGGAACGTTCATAAAACATTGTACTCTCAGCATTTTTCGCGATGCGTTAAAGAGGTGCTTCTTCAAAAGAAAGAAATTTACCGCGCATTGTCAGTTGTCGGTGGATATGATGCCGGTTATTATTGTGATGAAATTTGCGGCGTTGTCATTGATGGTAACCGCGATTTTGAATATCGGCTTTCATTGCCGGATTTTCTTTATCTACCCGGAGAAAAGGATCAGCCCATTGGCAAGGTTGAGGTGTATCGTGACGGGATTGCTGTTGCAGAAGGGAAGTTGCGGCTGGATCGCACGTTAACGCCTTTACCGAAGAAAAAATCAAATTTTGGGAAATTATTGGATTTCATATTGCATCTGTTTGGGTTTTGATATAAAATGTTATAAAAACATAAAGGAATTTTAAGATGGAAGAATTAGTCAGATTACAAAAATATATTGCCGATGCGGGCGTTTGTTCCCGCCGTGCCGCCGAAAAACTAATTGAGGATGGTCGAGTCACCGTTAACGGCAAACCAACCCACCTCGGTCAAAAAGTGACCGGCAATGAGAAAATTTGCGTTGACGGCGAGCCAATTCACGCACAGCGTAAACAGGTTTATCTGATGCTGTATAAGCCCAGAGGGTACGTTACGACCTCCAGTGATGAAATGGGACGCAAATGCGTAATTGATCTGGTTAGTTCCGTAGGTCAGCGTGTTTATCCCATCGGTAGATTGGACAAAGACAGCGAAGGCTTGCTTTTGTTGACCAACGACGGTGAGTTGGCCAATCGTTTGATGCATCCCAGACATCATATCGGTAAAACCTATCGGACCATCGTTTCCGGCAAGGTGACGCGGGAGCAATTGGGCTCTCTTGCCGATGGCGTTACATTGGATGACGGCTATAAGACTAATAGTGCTGACGTTGAGGTTCTGCGCGCCAAGGATGACCGTACGATATTGAGCATTACAATTTATGAGGGAAAAAACCGACAGATCCGTCGTATGTGTGAAGCGGTCGGCCTGGAGGTTCTACGTCTTAAACGAGAAAAGATCGGAACCCTTTCCATCGGTACACTTCGCGCCGGTCAATATCGGAAGTTGGATGATAAAGAGATTGAATATCTTAAGTCTTTGTAATAAAGAGGTGGCATATGAAAAAGAAGCTTGCTTTTCTTGCGTTACTTGTAATTTGCGTATTAATGCTCACTGCTTGCAACAGTCTTGATCTTACGATTAACACTGTTGGAAAGAACAATACTTCGGCAAAGAAAATTGCCGCTGAGATTGAAAAAGATATGCTGGCAGAGAATCCGGAAAGCAATTACGTGCTGTACGGACTTGAAATGAGCATGGACGTGGAGGGGATCGGTAAGGCCAGATTGTATTATACCGACAAACTGCCCCAGGACCTTAAGTACAGCGATATCAAAGTGATTACCGTGGATACTCGTACCGGTCAGATCGACTCGGTAAGCGACGCCGACTTTTTAAGTATGGGTACCACACCTTATTCATTTATTGTTAATGGCGCACCCGCCATGCTTGACGATTGGTCAAAGGACAGTGAGGATGCACGCAAAATTGCTGAAAACACCTTTTACGGTGAAGAAAACTTCGTATACAACTACGTAAAGATTTCTGCGGCGGTATTAGAAGAGATTCGTCAGTATGAGGTCACGTTTATTTCTTTTGTCAATGATACTCGGTACATTTGCAGAATTGACGGAATGACCGGTAACGTGATTTCAAAAGAGATTATGGAACTGTAGGTGAGGATATGAAAAAATGTGTGTGCATTCTTCTGATTGTCGTGATGCTGTTTTTGCTGTTTGCTTGCGATTCCGTTGAATATGCAGATGTTACCCCCCGCACTGATGTGATTGAAGGGATCTGCATTCAGCGTACCAACATAGATGAAGCCGGTCAGTATTCTTATTTTGAAAAAAATATTGAAGAGGCGCAACAAATTACCGAATTTTGTAAATCAATTGATAAAATCAAATTCGTTGAGATTGATCCGCAAAAATTCAATTCCGTTGATTATTTGATTGTTTTTGAGGGGAAAAAAGAGCACAAAATGATGATTTCCGGTAACAAGATCATTTACGACGGTCTGGCTTATGAAATCAAAAACGGTGAACTGGTAAATAAGATCTCCGAGATTTACAGCGCACTTTCCCAACAGGAAAGCAAAGCGGTATCAAAATTGTTCAGATAATAACAAAACTCCCGAAGTATTCGCAATGAATTGCTTCGGGAGTTTTTTTTGTATGACTTACAATGGGTGAGGTAAAAATATTTACGAAATGTAAAATTATATAAAACTCTTTAATTTTAGTCACATATATGTTATAATTTAATATCTGATATTGCGCGATTTTTAAAGTATAAATGTCAGCAATGATGAAAGGATGTTGTATATGAGTATTTCTTACCAGCCCATCTTTACGGATAATTTCAAATTTAATTCATACACGCTGAATTTTTTGATGCCATTAAACGAAGAAAATGCTACCTGTTGCGCCTTGCTGTCCCAGGTTTTAAAACGCGGATGTGAAAAATACGGTGAAATGGATCGGATCGCCGCTCGTTTGGAAGAGTTGTACGGCGCCACGATTTCTATTTCCACCAACAAGCTGGGTGAAAATCTTGCTTTTACTTTGCAAACCTACTTTATGGATAACCGTTTTGCGCTGGAAGGGGAGGAAATTGCGGAAGAGGTGCTTGATCTTGCATCTGAAATTCTGCTTCATCCTTTGACGGAAAACGGCGCATTCCGTCAGGATTTTTTTGCACAGGAAAAGCAAAATCATCTGGATAATATTCTGGGTCTTATCAACGACAAGCGCCTGTATTCGTTAAAACGTTGTAAAGAGCTGATGTTTTCTGATACAGCTTATCGCTTCAGCGGTCTGGGAACGGCAGAATATTTGAAGGATCTGAGTGCAAAGGCGCTGTATGTTTTTTATCAAAGTATGTTAAAAACAGCAGCGATTACCGTAAATTATATCGGTCGGAAAATTGATCTTGAGGAGCTTACGACCCGCTTTTTCGTCTTAGAGGAACGTAGTGCTGTTTCAACCATCCGTTCTCCGTTCGTTTTGCCGGCAGAACCTCGTTTTTATACTGATGAAATGGACGTGGCGCAAGGAAAACTCTGTATGGGCCTGCGCATCAGCGAGCCAACCGATTATTATGCTACCCGGCTTTTTAACGTCATTTATGGCGGTAGTCCTACATCGAAACTGTTTAATAACGTTCGTGAAAAGCTGTCTCTGTGTTATTATTGCTCTTCAACGGTTGATCATTTTGTTCATTCAATTTTTATCTCTTCCGGTATTGAATTTGAGAATTATGCGGTTGCAAGAGACGAGATTCTGCGTCAATTGACGGATATGAAAAATGGGGAGATTACGGACGAGGAGTTTGAAAACGGTAAACTCTATTTGTTGGATGCTGTGCTTGGAATGCGTGATTCTCACGCCGCTATGCTGGGTGAAGCGTTGCAACATCATTTGTTGGGAATTGATGACACACCCAAAACGCAACTTGATAAAATACGTGCCGTTACGAAAGAGAACGTTATTGAGATTGCCAATAAAGTAATTCTTGATACCGTTTATTTTCTGAAAGGAAAGGAGGATCATAACCGATGAAAACACAATGCGTTGCTTATAAAAATGCAGAAGGAAAGTATTATCGTATTTCGCATCCTTCCGGTGTGATCTTGTATTATTATCCTATGCCCGGTAAGAGTAAGGCGGCCGCAATGATCGCCACTAAATTTGGATCCATCAATCGTGAGTTTCAAAAGTATCAATCCGACGAGTGGATGTGCGTTCCCGACGGCATTGCTCATTTTTTGGAGCATAAGTTGTTTGAAGGCCCTCAAGGAAACGCATTTGACTTCTACGCCCGAACGGGCGCTAAAGCCAATGCCTATACTTCCAATGATCGTACGGCATATTACTTCGTTTCTTCCGACCACTTTTATGAGTCTCTGGACATTTTACTCAGATTTGTAAAGCATCCGTATTTCACTCCTGAAAACGTGGAAAAGGAGAAGGGAATTATCGGCCAGGAAATTCGTATGTACGACGACGAGCCGTCCTGGCAGGGCTATATTTCTTTGGTGCAGGCTCTGTATACCGAGCATCCCGTACGCGTTGATATTGCGGGTACGGTAGAAAGCATTTCGGCTATCACCGATCAAACATTGTATGATTGCTATAAGGTTTTTTACAATAATGCCAACTTGACGTTGTGTATTGCCGGTGATCTGGATCTTGATAAGATTCTTGAGGTATGTGATCGGCAATTGCCCGTGGAGGAGAGTGACGAGATCGTTCAAAAAGATATCTCCGAGCCGGAAGATATTTTTGTTCCTTCTGTTTCTAAATCAATGGACGTGTCCAAAACACAGTTTTTTATTGGCATAAAGGATAATCATTGTGACTTATTGGGCGACGCATGGGCTGAGCATGAGATGTCGGTTAAAATTCTTATGAATCTTCTTTTCGGAGAATCCAGCGTCTTCTTTAACCAACTGTATCAAAAAGGTGTACTGAATCCCGAATTTGCCGTAGATTATGAGAGTGGCGTAGGCTTTGGCTTTTTGCTGTTTGCAGGGGAGAGCGATACGCCGGAAACCGTTCGCGATGAGATTGCCCGAATTTGTGATACGTTTGATGCTTCTACCATCAAGAAGGAAGATTTTTATCGGGTACGTAATGCAATGTACGGCGATATGATCCGCAGTCTTGATAATGCAGAGAGTGTCGTTAATCGGTTTGTGGCCGCGCGTTTGATGGATGGTGACGTCTTTTCTTTATTGCGCGCCGTACAGGAAATCAAGCCGGAAGACGTGATTGCGGCTGGCAAGGAACTTTTGCGTTCCGATCGCATCGCCTTGAGCGTAATCCATCCTAAAAAAGAGGTGTAAGTTTATGAACAGTATTTCTTTTCCCGGTCTCGGTATCGGTGAATTTACCATTGACTCCAATGCATTTTCTATTGGCGGTTTTTCAATCAAATGGTATGCTATTTGCATTTGTTTGGGGCTCATTCTGGCGTTTATTTACGGAGAAAAAAAAGCAAAGTATTTTGGTCTAAATAACGATGATTTTCTTGACTTGGTTTTGATCTGTGTCCCTGCCGGCCTTTTGGGTGCCCGTGTGGGCTACATACTGATGGATCTTAAAAATTTTCCCACCTTTAAATCAATGATTTCCATTTGGAACGGTGGTCTGTCTATTTATGGTGGTTTGATAGCTGCTTTTCTTGCAATCGTTATCACTTGCCTTATTAAAAAAATCAATATGTTCAACGTTCTTGACCTTGCCGGTAGCGGCATTTTGATTGGTCAAATCATCGGTCGTTTCGGCAATTTCTTTAACGTTGAGGTATACGGTGTTCAGACCAATCTGCCGTGGAGAATGGGAATTGGTGTGAACGGTATCACGGAATACGTTCATCCTTTGTTTTTGTATGAGGCATTGTGGAATCTGATCGGTTTCGTGCTGATTTTGGCTTTCCTTGATCAACGTAAATTCAGGGGCGAAGTGTTTTTGTGGTACACCGGATGGTACGGTTTGGGCAGAGCCTGGATGGAGGGCTTGCGTGATGTTGAATTTCAACTGACCGCAGGAGCTATTAAGATCAATCAGATGATCGCCGTATGTGCCGTTGTTCTTTCTTTGGCGGCTTGGATATTTTTCCGGTTTGTAAAGACTTCGGTGCATTTTGAGAGCACTGAGGTCGAAAAGACCATGTCGCTGAAAGAACTTCACAAGCTTCGCTCCGAGCAGGCGATGCGGCGGCAGGAAGAAAAATACAGTTCCCAGTTTGCCGAAGAATTGGAAGATGATGCCGGAATATCTGAGGATGAATACGTGATGAAACAAGTGTTTGACAAACTGGACGAACAGCAGGAGGGTGACCCGAATGAAAGCTCAGATCATTGACGGAAAACTGATCAGTACTCAAATTAAAGAAGAACTTCGGTTGCGTACGATTGAATTGAAGAAAAAAGGCATTGTTCCCGGGCTTGCGGTGATTTTGGTAGGAGACGACCCCGCATCGCAAACTTACGTTCGTAATAAAACCAAAACCTGTGAATTGCTCGGCTATCATTCGGTAGGCTATACTTTACCGGAGGAAACTACGCAAGAAGAATTGCTGGCTTTACTGGATCAATTGAATGCCGACGATCGCATTCACGGTATTTTAGTTCAGTTACCGCTTCCGCGTCATCTGGACAAGCAGGTCGTGATCGATCGCATTTTACCCGAAAAAGACGTGGATGCATTTCATCCTGTTAACGTAGGTAAAATTATGACCGGTAATTTTGATTTTTTACCTTGCACGCCCGCCGGCGTGATGGAGCTGTTGGAGCGTTCCGGTATTGACGTGACAGGCAAGCATTGTGTGATTATCGGAAGAAGTGATATCGTGGGCAAGCCGCAGGCAATGCTGATGCTTCACAAAAACGCTACGGTAACCATTTGTCATTCCAAAACAACCGATCTCTCTGCCATTACGCGAGAGGCGGATGTTTTGGTGGCGGCCGTGGGCAGAGCCGGTTTTGTGACGGCCGATATGGTCCGTCCCGGTGCTGTGGTTATTGACGTTGGCATCAATCGGGATGCCGATGGCAAACTGTGCGGTGACGTCTGCTTTGACAAAGTGGCTGAAAAAGCATCGTTTATTACCCCCGTTCCCGGCGGCGTAGGACCGATGACCATTGCAATGTTGATGAAAAACACTATGACCGCTGCTCTGAAGGCCGGCGGAATTGAGGAGGAATAATTGATGTTGTCTGTTCAACAGATCCTTTTGTTAGCTTTGGCGGGCTTACCTTACGTGTTGGTCGCCTTGTGGGTGATTTTTGCTCGTAGAACTGCCGACTTTTCTCTTTCCATGGTCTTTTTGGGCTTGTTTGATATCGTGATTGCCTTTGGCGGAGCGGCAATATCATTAATGATCATTGTTGGCGCCTTTCCGCAAACCAACAGCACGTTATCTGATTCATTTTTGATTGGCGTGTTTGCCGCTATGATGGCTGTAGCATTGGTTGTTGGTGAATTCTTCCGTTATTTGATTCTACGGCCCTCCGAAAAGAATGATAAGCCTGCTCTTTCCGGCTTGTCCTTCGGTGTGGGTGTTTCGTTGGGCGAGTACGCCTTTTTCGTTGTGATGTCCGTGATGAATCAAGATTATTCTATATCTGTGGATATGGCCATTATGCTGCTGATTGATATTTTGATTCAACTTGGCATTTCCTATGTGGCGTACGAGCTGATCAAGCAGAATAATTTCGCCTTTATTGCCGTAGGAGGCCTGTACTATTTGTCTATGTTTTTATTGATGGCCTTCAACAGTTCCGTTGTACTGACCATCGCGGCCAAGGCAATAGTGTTTTTGATTGTAGGTGGACTCTTTATTGCTTATTTGCCTAACTATAAAAATAGGGAAGGGGGATTTTGATGAAGATTTCTGTTGCACTTCTTGTTTATTTCCTTACTTTTTTACTTTGCTTCGGAATCCCTGCCGTAGGCGGCTTGTATGCAAAAAAGAAAAACGTCAAAATCATAGGCTTACATTTCTGGATCGGCTTAGCTGTGTTTGTTGTAGCGGCCGTTGCTTATTTTTTGCTGCTAAAATATCATTTGACCATCCGTGACGGTGTGGCCGATTATTACAATACTGCCGTCTATCGTGTTACGATCGTATCTTTGATTACAGTGTTGATCGCCGTGCTGCTGTGGGTATTTGCGATGAGGCTTTACGTCAAGCGTCAGGCAACACACGAATGCCTTGGCTTTTTTTCGGGATTCGGTTGTGCCGGCGTGACTTTGTTGGGTATATATGCGTTTTATATGTTTGCGCAACTTTTGATAATGGTTTGCTTCCGTTCTCTTTTATCTTTTGATACGGTAAAACAAGCTTTTCTTTTTGAGCCTGATACGAATATCTTCGTGTTGTCGCCTATTTGGGGGCACGTTTCTTACGCGGTAGCAATGCTGAGCTTATTGTTTTCGGTGGTTTGTGTTGCAATGCTTCTTAACCGTATTGCAAAAGCGAATATACCGTTTTGGGCCAGTTTTTTTGGTTTTTTTGCGTGGATCATTTCCTTGGTCGGCGTAATCGACTTGTTTATTTTTTTGAATATGTTCAAAATGTCACACACTATGATGGCTGTACTATGTATTGCGCTTGATCTTTTGATGGCGGTGAGTGTTTTGATTGCTTATCGTACCAAAATCAAGCGGGACGATGAATACAACAAGCAATTTGATTAAATACATTTGTAGTGAAACTACACAAAAAAATCCACTTTTTTTAGTTTTTTTAAACTTCGTTGTGCAAAATTAACAAAAAAAATCAAAAAAATTGTTGAAATAGTAAAGGAAATGGTGTAAGATAGAGATATAAACTTTTGGGGGTACCGAAATGTCTAATAGATTTTTTCAAGGAATTGTATACCAACTCAAGGAGTCTATCGACCGTGTCGTCGGTGTTATTGACGAAAACGGAGCCATTGTTTCTTGCAGTGATTTGATTAAAATAGGGGAGACCTTTGAAAACGTCATCCCTTCTATCACTGCGTCTATGGAATGCGTTACTGACGGAGGTTATACCTTTAAGCCGTTGGATTCCAAATCCGGATTGGAGTACGTAGCTTTTGTTGAAGGCACTGACGAGCTTGCGGCAAAATTTGTGTCTGTCGTCGCGATCACTCTGGCCAACACAAAGCAGTATTTTGACGAAAAATACGACAAAAACAATTTTGTTAAAAACGTTATTTTGGACAACATTCTGCCCGGCGATATTTATATCAAGTCTAAGGAGCTTCATTTTGAGACGGAAGCTTTTCGTGTGGCAATGCTGATCAGATTGTCCGATAAGAGTGACGTTTCCGCATTTGATATCCTGCAAGGTCTGTTTCCCGAAAAGCAAAAGGATTTCATTATTAACGTAAATGAAACCGATTTGGTGCTTGTAAAAGAAGTAAAAAGCTCTAACGATAATAAAGATCTTGAAAAACTGGCCAAGAGTATTATTGATATCTTGGGTAGTGAGCTGTATCTCAAGGCTTATATCGGCATCGGTACTATTGTTGACAACGTAAAGGATCTGCCCAGAACCTTTAAGGAGGCTCAGGTGGCTCTGGAAGTTGGCAAGGTATTTGACACTGAGAAATTTATTATTTCCTATGATAATTTGGGAATCGGCCGTTTGATCTATCAGTTGCCGACCACTCTTTGCGAAATGTTTTTGTCGGAAGTGTTCAAGAAGGGCTCTATTGAGTCGCTGGACTATGAAACTCTGTTTACTATTCAAAAATTCTTTGAAAATAACCTGAACGTTTCCGAAACCTCCAGAAAACTTTTCGTACATAGAAACACGCTGGTCTATCGTTTGGAAAAGATTCGCAAATTGACCGGCCTTGATTTGAGAAAATTTGACCATGCAATTGTTTTTAAGGTAGCGTTAATGGTAAGACGTTATCTGGTGGCCAATCCCACCAAGTTTTAAGGAGCCGTTTTTATGATCATTTTTGATGACGTATATAAAATGTATCCAAACGGAACCAATGCGCTCAACGGTGTTAACTTCAAGATTGAAGATGGTGAATTTGTTTTCATCGTCGGCAAATCCGGTGCCGGTAAAAGTACCGTGATCAAAATGCTGATGTGTGAAGATAAACCCACCGCCGGTAAGGTTACCATCGGTGACTATGATCTGACAAAGATCCGTCGTCGCAAGATTCCTTATCTGCGCCGCACCATGGGTGTCGTTTTTCAAGATTTCCGTTTGATTGATTCAATGACCGTGTTTGAAAACGTGGCGTTTTCAATGCGGGTGATCGGTGCATCCCGCCGTGTAATCCGTCGCAGAGTTCCTTACGTTTTGGGTATTGTTCGTTTGGGGCATAAGGCCAAGAATTATCCAAACGAGCTTTCCGGCGGCGAACAACAGCGTGTTGCATTGGCGCGTGCACTTGTAAATAATCCCAGTATGATCATTGCCGATGAGCCCACCGGTAACGTTGACCCCACAATGGCACAGGAAATTATGGAGCTCTTGATTGAGATCAACAAGATGGGTACCACCGTAATCGTGGTAACGCATGATAAAGGGTTGGTTGATCGTTTTAATAAGCGAGTAATCACGTTACAGGACGGCAAGATCATCGGAGATCAGACAGGCGGGTATGTAATCCATGAAGAATTCTAGTTTAGGATATATTATCGGTTCTGCGTTCCGAGGGATGAGAAAGCATTTGATGATGACCACCGCTTCCGTTTCTGTGTTGGTTGCCTGTATGATCATCATCGGTACGGCTTATCTGTTTTCGCAGAACGTATCTAATTTTATGTTGCAGATCGAGCAGCAAAACGAGATCGTTGCTTTTATTGAAGATGAGGTTCCTGAAGAGGAATATCAATCGCTTAAAGTTCGGATTGAGGCAATCAACGGCGTTGAGACCGTTGATTTTGTCACAAAAGACGAAGCACTGGAGGATTACCGCGAAACGTTAGGGGAGGATGGCAGTTATTTGGATTCCTTTACTGACGAAAACAATCCCCTTCGCAATTCTTTTGTCATAACCGTGGGCGATCTCAATTTGTTTAATTCCGTTTCCGCCGAAGTTTCCGGTATGGAAGAAATCGGTCGTGTACGGGATACGCAGGAGATCGTAAGCGTTTTGATTTCCCTTCGTAAGGTGATCAGCATCCTTGGCGTTTGGATTATGTTGATTTTGGGGTTGGTATCTCTTTTCATTATTTCCAACACCATCAAAATTGCTATGTATAACCGCCGTACGGAAATCAGTATTATGAAGTACGTTGGCGCTACCAATTGGTTTATTCGCTGGCCCTTTATTTTTGAAGGCTTGTTTATTGGTGTTGTGGCCGGCGCAATCTGCTTTGGATTGCAGTGGTACATCTACACCTATTTGCTCAGGTCTTTGTTTGAGGGTATCAGTTTCATTCAATTGGTGCCGTTCTCAGAGCTGTATTTACACATAATCGTAATCTTTGGCGTAATCGGTGTTGTTGTCGGTGTGTTCGGCAGTATCACCTCTATTCGCAAATATTTGGATGCCTGATCCGGAAAGGAGAGACGTATGAAATTTAATATTCGTTCCATTGTGGCGATGGTTTTGATCGTTCTGATCATTCTCGGCACGGCGGCCTATATTGTCGTTCCTTACGTTTCTGCTGAAAGTTCGGATTTGTCGGGTGATCTTGCAGACCTCCAAAAAGAACGGGAACGTCTGGAAAAAGAACTGAATAAAATCGAGAACAAGCGTGATTCTGAACTTGAAAAGAAAGAAATCATCGATAAACAGATCAACACAGTTCGTGAAGAAATTGACATTGCAAATAAGCAACTCAATACTTTGAATGACGAACTGGAGCAAGCAAATGACCGTCTGGATGAAGTGAGTGACGAATATGCCGAAGCCTTTGAGCAGTCCAAGGATTATATTCGCCTGGCCTATGAAGGCGGAACGGTTTCCAATATTGAGATCATTTTGTCCTCCGGTAGCATCCGTGAATTCATTACCCGGCTTGAGATCGTCAGTGAGATCATGTCTTATCAAAGAAGTATGATCAAAAAACTCAAAGAGAGTAAAGAGGCAATTGAAAGCACTCAGCAGAGCATTCAAGACAAGCAGCAAAAACAGCAGGCAGTCACCGATGCACTCAAAAGCAAAGAAAACGTTTTGAATACCAAGCAAGCCGCCAGCGACGCTATGGTGGACAGCTTTAATGAAAAAGAAGATGAGCTGAGCACTATGCTGGAGGAAGTGGAGCGTTTGGAGGCGGAACTGCAGGCCGAGATTCGTAAACAGCTCGCCGAAGCCAATCGGAATCCCGATTCCGGCAATGCCAACATTCCCGTATCTGACGGATTTTTGTATCCTCTGGATACCAAGTGGAGAATCATCACCAGTCCTTTTGGCAACCGCGTGCATCCCACCACAGGTGTTTATAAGCTTCATACCGGTGTGGATATTGCCGGTAGCGGCATTTATGGAGCCAGTATTTATGCTTCCAAGAGCGGAACGGTACTGAAAGGCGGCTCGCACCGCGCATACGGCAATTATTGCCTGATCAATCATGGGGACGGAACGGCAACGCTCTATGCTCATATGAGCACCTTGATGACCTCCGTCGGAAGTACCGTAACCCAGGGGCAGATCATCGGTAAGGTTGGGTCCACCGGCTATTCTACCGGTCCCCATCTTCATTTTGAAATTTTGGTCAACGGAGAATACGTGAATCCCTTACCTTACTTCCCGTCGGTAAACTTTATTTATAGTTAGGATTTTTGTCAATGAAACGAAAAATTGAACTTGGCACAGCCATCTTTTTAATGATGGCCTGTACCATTCTTGCTTGTCTGATCACTTATACCTTTATTACCTCCAAGATGACTACGGTTTTTGCCACGGTTGAAAAGTATTCCAAGCTCAGCCAGGTGGAACAAATTGTGGCGGCCCGTTATATGGACACCTATGATGAAATGGACACGATGGATGGTATTTTAAAAGGCTTTGTGTCGGCCGCTGATCCTTACGGAAAATATATGGACGCTGCCGCATATCAGCAATATCTGGACGAAACCAACGGTAAATATGCCGGTTTAGGTATTACCGTGCGGTATATTTCCAGCACCGGCAATATGAAGGTCACGAAAGTGAATCGCGGATCCTCCGCAGATTCTGTGGGTGTTAAGGCAGGC
The DNA here is from genome assembly GCA_045541535.1 of Eubacteriales bacterium. GTDB lineage: Bacteria > Bacillota > Clostridia > Oscillospirales > QAKW01 > Firm-08. The sequence continues at coordinate 22,412 of JAZQJG010000034.1, read as the reverse complement.
GATATCGTCTATAAAATTGACGGCGTTGACGTCACCACTATGACGGAAACGGATGCCCAGAATTTGCTGAAGGGGAAGGCGGGTACGACAACCGTACTTTCTATATATCGTGATGATGAAAGTCTTGAAAAAGAAGTAACCTATTCGGAGTATACGACTTCCACCGTTTCTTATTCGGTTGTCAATTCCGATATCGGCTATATTCGTTTTGATGCTTTTGATACCAACACGGCGACCGAATTTAAAAAAGCGTATAATTCCTTGCAGGATGAGGGCGTTACCTCGCTGATTTTTGACGTACGTAACAATGCCGGCGGAACCCTTGATTCCGTTTGTAAGATTTTGGATACGATTTTGCCCAAAGGAAACATTGTTACCGTTGAGAGTAAAAGCGGCACAAAATCTTCATCCATCCAATCAAACAGCAAGCAGATCACTTTGCCTATGGCGGTCTTAATTAATGAGAACACTTATTCTGCCGCCGAATTGTTTGCTGCCGCCATCCGTGATTATAAGAAAGGAACGTTGGTTGGCGTTAAAACCTTTGGTAAAGGTGTAGCCCAACAGATTATTCCTTTAGGAGATCAAACGGCAGTGTATTTGTCTACTCAGCTTTATTATCCGCCCAGCGGTGAAAGTTTTGATGGCGTTGGAATCAACCCCGACGTGCAAATTGCAATGTCGGACGAGGACCTGGAAAACTTTTATGAGTTGACCAAAGAAGAAGACGTCCAACTGCAAAAGGCTGTTGAAACCTTAAAAAAGAAATAAAGGAAAGGGGGCACGCAAGTGCCCCTTTTACGGTGAAATTATGAACAGAAAATTATGTGCTGTGGTATCGTTTGTATTGGCGGTTATCACCTTGGCTGTAGGCATAACCTTGTTTGCCGTCACTTACCATCCTGAAATTGACATTCAGGACACAAAACTCCAATATTACGTCGTTTCCTCTTATGAGAACGGTATGATCACCTGTAATGGAAATACGACGCTGTTGTTGGATTCTGAGGCTGTGAAGTTGTTTGATGCCGATGCATTTCAACGAGAAATTTCAAAAGGTGAGCGAATTTTTGCCAGAGTTTATTCGGCGGATCTTTTGAGCGGTAATAACGAAGTACGTGTGTTTGGCATAATGAGCGATCAAGCGGAATATCTGAGTCTGGATGATTTAAATAACCAATATGAACAGTCGGTTACAGATGCAGCGCTGATTCTTGTGGTTTCGGTTTTGGTGACACTTTTATTTGTTGCTATCGGAATTTGGTTAATATTAGCTAAAAAGAAATAAGTCGGCGTGGCCGGCTTATTTCTTTTTTGTATTCATATTATTTCTTTCCAACACATAGATTTGAAACAAAAGAATTGTGTGGAGGAAGTAAGATATGATGACTACGGATATCTACCGTGACATTGCGGCCAGAACGGCCGGAAATATTTATATTGGTGTGGTTGGTCCCGTACGAACGGGAAAATCAACGTTTATCCGTAAGGTTATGGAACATCTGGTCCTGGGGGAGATTGAAGATCCTTATTTGCGACAGCGCACCATTGATGAATTACCGCAGGCTTCTGCCGGCAGAACGATTATGACGACCGAACCGAAATTTGTTCCGGAGAACGGAATAGAGGTCAGTTTGGGCGAGTCCGGCAAGTGTAACATCCGAATGGTGGATTGTGTAGGCTACGTAGTGGATGGCGCTTTGGGCCAATTTGAATCGGATGGCCCAAGAATGGTGCTGACGCCATGGAAGGAAGAGGAAATGCCCTTTCAGCAGGCCGCTGAAATCGGGACCCGTAAAGTGATTACCGAACATTCTACCGTTGGTGTTGTAGTAACGACCGACGGAAGCATTGGTGAAATTCCCAGAGAAGAATACGCAACGGTAGAAACGCGCATTATCAACGAGATGAAATCCACCGGCAAGCCTTTTGTGGTAGTGCTCAATTCATTGTTTCCCTTGGGAGAACAGGCGGTTTTAATCAAGCAATCCTTGGAAAAAGCTCACGGGGTGCCCGTGTTGGTTAAAAACTGCAGTGAACTGACCGCTGATGACGTGGAAGAAATTCTATCGCAAATGCTCACTTCGTTTCCTTTAAAAGCAATTAATGTTGATATCCCCACGTGGGTAACTTATCTGGACAAAGAGGATCCGATTCGTAAAGAACTTTATGAGAGTATTTGCGGAAGCGCCTGCACTTGTCGAACGATACGTGAAATAGATATGTTTTGCGAAAAGGCCTCCGCTCATCGGTACGTTGAGAATGTGTGTGTTACTTGCAAGGGTCTCGGTAGCGGCGTGGTGGAAGTTAAAATTAAGTTGCCGGATCATCTGTTTTACGAGCTGATCAGCAGAATTCTTGATAAGCCGATTGAAGATGACGGAGATATGATGCAGGAGTTGAATCGGCTTCAAACAATGAGATTGGAATATGACAAAATCAGCGCAGCGTTTGCGGTGGCAAAACAAAGCGGTTATGGAATCGTAAAACCAAGTAGGGAAGATCTGGAACTTAGTTTTCCCGAGTCTTATCGGCAGGGAAATCGATTTGGGGTAAAGGTAAAGGCTACAGCACCCACTTATCACATTATTAAAGCCGACGTTTCCTCTGAAATTGCGCCGATCGTCGGCGACGAAGAGCAATCAACGACCTTACTTGCCTTTATGGAGGAGCATTACAAGGAAAATATAGATAAAATCTGGGATTATGATATCTTTGGGAAAACGGTGTTTGGAATGGTGAACGACGGCTTACAAACCAAGTTTGACCGCTTGCCTGATGATGCGAGATGCAAACTGCAGGAAGCACTGTCCAAAATACTCAATGAAGGCAGCGGCGGGCTTATCTGTATTATTCTTTGATAAAATAAAAATGGCACTGCAAGGCAGTGCCATTTTTGCGTGTTAAATTAGTCTTCCCAGGGGAACTTGTACTGGGTCAGACCCAGTTCGTCGCGAACGGCGATGATTTCCTGCTGAACGGATTCGTTGATCGGAACACCGGAATCCTTGCGGCTCAGCCAAACTTCATACTCTTTTTCGTTTGCAGAGTAGATTCTGTCGGCGCCGGGCTGCTTTTTGGAAGCACGAACGGAACGGATGATGTCGCCGGCTTTCTTTCTGCACAGCTCTTCACCCAAGAAGTGGTTGGTATCAATGGCGATGAAGAAGTGACCCAGATGATAGGGAACCTTTTCGCCGTTGGGGCCCTTACCGTCCAGAGCCTTACCGTAAGCGCCGTCTTGCAGAATAGAGGAAAGCAGTTCAACGACCATAGCGTAGCCATAGCCCTTATAGCCGCCGAGAGCTTCGCCGATACCGCCCAGAGTGGTCAGAGCAGCGGTGCCGTTACGAATCTGCTTCAGAGCCACGCCTGCGTCGCCTTCAACGGGATTACCGTCCAGGTCAACGATGGTGCCGGGATGAACGTCCTCGCCGATTCTCTCATAGTACTCAACCTTACCGTTCTGAGTAATGGAGGTGGCGCAGTCAATGATGAAGTCAAACTCCTCGTCGGTGGGGATACCGATGGTGAGGGGGTTGGTACCGAACATACCCTCAACACCGAAGGTGGGGGCTACGGAAGGACGGGCGTTGGTACCGGTCATACCGATGCAGCCTTCTTTACAGGCCATGGTGGGATAGTAACCGGCAATACCATAGTGGCAGGAATTGCGAACTACTACCATACCCATACCATATTCTTTGGCCTTATCAATGGCCATTTTCATAGCCTTGTAGCCGATGACCTGACCCATACCGTCATGACCGTCAACAACGGCGGTGGTAGGGGTCTCTTTGATGATTTCAAAGTTGGTTACGGGATTTTGAATGCCATCCTTGATTCTGTCCAGATATATGGGCTTGAAACGGTTTACACCGTGAGACTCGATACCTCTCTTGTCAGATTCCAGCAAAACGTCGGCGCAGATTTCAGCGTCTTCGCGGGGAATGCCATAACCTACAAAGGAATCGATTACAAAGTTGGTGATTGTTTTCCAATCAACTACCATTTTTGCCATTTTAAAGGCTCCTCTCTTTTTTAGATGTTTTTTAGACTACAGACATTTTATCACAATAAAATTAAATCTCAAGAGAAATCGGTTATTTTTAGTGAATAATTCACTAAAAGCCTTTTTTTCGTTTTTGATTTGTAAAAAATGTATAAATTTCGTCATAATTTTGAGAGCAAAGAATCTCCGTCAGTATCTTCAACCGTGATGGTGATTACTTTACCAACCGGGCAACTGTCTCCTGAAAGGCGTACAGGCAGATAGTTTTCGCTATATCCTTCCCACATACCTTCTTTTTCTTGTTCAATCAAAACTTTAACAGATTTGCCGATATGTTGGTTCATAAAATCGCTGCGGCATTTTGCCTCCACCGCCTCCAGTTCTTTACAACGCTTTGTTTTAATGTCGCCCGCGATCTGTTGCGGCATTTCGGCCGCTTTGGTGCCTCTGCGGGGGGAGAAGGGGAAGATATGAATTTTAGCAAAGGAGACCTTTTGTGCAAACCGCAGGGTTTCTTCAAATTCGGCATCTGTTTCACCGGGAAAACCAACGATGATATCCGTTGTAACGGAACAATCGGGATAATGCTTTCGTAACAGTTTGACCGCATTCATATATTCTTCGGTGGTATAATGACGGTTCATTCGTTTGAGTACCGTGTCACAGCCGCTTTGCAGTGAAAGATGAAAGGACGGCATCAGCGTTGTTACGGTCTTGATTCTGTTTAAAAAATCTTCAGTGATTATCTTTGGCTCCAAAGAGCCCAAGCGAATTCTGTCAAAACCGAATTGTGCGGTTTGCAAAATAGCATCTGCCAAGGTAAGGTTTTCCAGATCTTTGCCGTAGGAGGCCAAATGAATACCTGTTAAAACAATTTCACGGTAACCGTTTGCCAAAAGAGCGGCAAGCTCCGCGTTGATTTCCTCTGGTTTTTTTGAGCGTATTTTCCCTCTGGCAAAGGGGATGGCGCAATAACTGCAAAAATTGCGGCAGCCATCTTCTATTTTTAAGATAGCTCTTGTTTTTTCATCAAACCGAGAAATATGCTCGTTAGATAAGACGGTTTCCGTATCAAGGTCTGCCGGAGCAACGATTTGATCTTTGTTTGAAAGAAAAGCGTTTAGATAAGAGGAAATTTCTTTGCGGTTTGCAGTGCCCAAAATCAAATCAACACCGTCAATGGATGCGGCCTCACGGGGGGAAATTTGAGAATAACACCCACAAACTACGATGATAGCATCGGGATTTATCTTTTTGCATCGGGAGATGATTTGGCGGGATTTTTTGTCCGACATATTGGTGACGGTGCAGGTGTTGATGATATAACAATCGGCGATCTGATGGAAGGGAACGGTTTGGTGTCCCTCTGCTTCCAACTTCTCCCGCATCATTTGCGTATCGTATTGATTCACTTTACAACCTAAAGTATAAAACGCAATTTGCATTTATTATGGTACTCCTTTATTGACATACTGGTTAAATTCTGTTATGATAAGCATACAATATTTTATTCAAAAAATAAAGTGTTTTCTGTACAGGAGGCAGTAAAAAATGCAAACTCTTCATCAAATTCTGGATTGTTTTGAGATAAATGAGCCCGTTGTGGCCATTGAGCCCATTTCCAACGGCTTTATTAACAGCACTTACAAAGTTTTGTGCGAGGGTTGCTCCTATGTTTTGCAAAAGATCAATATCAACGTTTTCCCCAACGTCCCCGGTCTTATGAAAAACATTGATCTGGTAACAAAGCACATTTATAAAAAGACCAAGTGTGGTATGTACGTAGTGCCTACCAAGGATGGCGGACTGTATTACGAAGTCGATGATTCTTTTTACCGTGTCTACAATTTTATTGAGAACAGTGTTGCTTACAACAGCGTAGACAACCCTGAGATTTTTTATCAGGCCGGTGTTGGCTTTGGCAAGTTTCAAAACAATCTTGCCGACTTTGATGCCACACAGCTTTTTGACGTAATTGCCAATTTCCACACCACGACCAAGCGGCTTGAGAATTTCAGAGACGCTGTGGCAAAAGACCCAGTCAATCGTGTGTGCACCTGCGAGGAAGAAATTCGTTATTTGGAAGAAAACGCTGAAATTGCAGGCTGGATCTGTGAAAAGTTGGAGAATGGTGAGTTGCCTTATCGTGTGACCCACAATGATACCAAGCTGAATAACATCCTCTTTGATGCCAAAACCAATGAGCCGATTTGCGCCGTTGATCTGGATACCGTTATGAAGGGCTCTGTGCTGTATGACGTGGGTGATGCCATTCGTTACGGCGCCAATCCTGCCGGTGAGCTTGGTACCGACGCCGATCACGTTTATCTGGATACCACTCTTTATAAGGCGTTTTTGTCCGGTTTTTTGAGTGAAACCATCAGCGTTCTTACAGAAAAAGAGATTGAAATGTTGCCCGCTTCCGTTGTAGTTATGACCTACGAGCTGGCGTTGCGTTTTCTGGAGGACTATATCCGCGGCGACGTTTATTTCGGTGAGGCCTTTAAGAATATTAATCTGCAGCGTGCCCGCTCCCAGATTGACCTGACGAAGGATACACTGGCAAAATTTGATGAATTGCGGCAGATCACCAAAGAATGCTGCGATGCCTTGAAATAAAGAGGACTTTCAAAATGAAAATGAGACGCATAATTGCGGCAACGTTGCTGTTATTACTGGTGTTTCTTACCGGTTGTAACGGCGGATACGTGCCGTATGATTACAAACTGGACAAGTATATTGAGCTTGGTGAATACAGCGGTATCTCTTGCGAATTTGTCAATATCGGCGTTACCGACGCCGACGTACAGCAAGCCATCTGGGAAGATTTGCGTGCCAACGGCTACGGGGAAACGGAAACCCTTACCGCCGGTACCGTGTTGCCAGGGGATATTCTGACCTTGGATTATACCGGTTTTATTGACGGCGTGAAGGATAATGCACTATCTGCAGTCGGATTTGAACTTGAGGTTGGCTCCGAAACCTTTTTGGATGAATTTGAAAGTGGTTTGATCGGTAAACAAATCGGCAAAAGTTGTAATATTTCAGTTACTTTTCCCGATGTTTATTTGAAAACTGCTTATGCCGGAAAAACGGCTGAATATGATATTACTATCCATTCGGCGAAGCGTGTGGTTTGTCCCGAGCTCACCGATCCCATCGTTGTGGATATTTCCGATTATCCAAACGTTGAGGCTTATACTGATGCAAAACGCAAAGACCTGGAAGAAGATGCGGCGGTAAAGGCGGATGAAGAAATGGAGGCAACTTTGTGGCAACAGGTGATCAATGACGCCAAGGTGATTGATTATCCGAAAAAAGCCATTGATTTTTTATCCCAACAGACGCAGCAAGAGTTTAAGGATGTTGCCGAGAAAAAATCCCAGACCTTAAAAGAATATCTTGCAGACAATGATTTGACGGCTGACGAATTTTTGGCATACGTGGATGCCCGCGCAAAGGAGATATGTAAAGAGGAAATGGTGTTGCACGCCATTGCCCGAAAAGAATCCATCTCCGTTTCCGGCAAAGAAATCAACGAACTTGCGCAAAGTTATGCCGAAACCTATGGCTATAAATCCGTTAAAGAACTTTATAAAGTGCACAGCAAGGGGCTGGTGGAACAGACTTTGCTTATGCAGAAGGTCAAGGACTTTGTGGTGGAAAATGCCAAACAAGTGGATTGACCGTAATTCCGATCTTGAAGTGCCACGCTCTGCGTGGCACTTTGCATAAAGGGGGATCGTATGGAACAAGCACTTACCGTATCACAATTGAATCAGTATATCCGTATGCGCCTGGAAGGGGACGAAGTGCTTCAACAGGTTTGCGTTTGCGGTGAGCTGTCCAATGTGACCTTGCATCGTTCCGGACACGTTTATTTAAAAATTAAAGATGAACAGTCAGTGATCAGCGGTGTTATGTTTCGTTTTAATGCCGGCCGTCTTGATTTTGTGCCAAAAGAAGGCCAGCGAGTGATCGCATACGGCAGTATATCTGTTTATGAGCCTGCCGGCAGTTATCAGATCAAAATTTCCGTTATGAAATTGGATGGTCAGGGCCAGCTCTACGCCGCCTTTGAAAAGTTGAAGGGAAAGCTTGATAAAATGGGGCTGTTTGACCCGGCCCATAAGGTGTCATTGCCGAAATTCCCCAAAACCATTGGAGTGATCACTTCCCCCACGGGGGCTGCAGTGCGTGATATTATCCGAGTTTGTTCCCGCAGATACCCGCAGGCGGAAATTTTGCTGTTTCCTGCATTGGTGCAGGGAGATCAAGCGGCGCCGGATCTTGTACGAGCGGTGGAGTGGTTTGATGCAAATCGCGCCGCCGACGTTTTGATCATCGGACGTGGCGGTGGATCCATTGAGGATCTGTGGGCTTTTAATGATGAGGCTCTGGCCTATGCGATCTACAACTGTGAGATTCCGACGGTTTCTGCCGTTGGTCACGAAATAGATTTTACAATCTGCGATTTTGTGGCAGACGTTCGTGCGGCCACGCCGTCTATGGCGGCGGAACTGGTTTGTCCCGATTGTAGAGAATATATTCAAACCGTGTATTCTTTACGCAAGCGGTTGGGAAATGCTCTGATCAACAAGGGAGAACTTTTGACGGCAAGGCTAAATGCAATTCGCAATCATCCGATTTGGAAAGATGAAACGAGACTGCTTGCCAGCCGATATATGACCCTGGATGCGCTGTCTGAACGCCTGTATTCCGCAGTACAGCGACACTTGGAATATCAAAGCAACCGTTTTGAAAAGAGCGTAATCAAGTTGGATGCTTTGAGCCCTCTTGCAACCCTTGCCCGTGGTTATGCCACGGTTTATGATGAAAATAACGACTTGATTTCCGATCCGTCCGGCATTGCGCCGGGAAAACGAATCAGGGTAAGACTCAAGAATACCACCGCCGGATGTCTGGTGGAGGAAGTGGAGGTAGAATGATGGAAAAAGAAAGAAATTTTGAACAATCTCTCGCTATGCTGGAGGAAATTGTTGCTAAACTGGAAGATCAGAACACACCTTTAGAGGAAGCAATGGAACTGTTTGGTCAGGGTGTTGCGCTGGCAGATGAGTGCTCAAAGAAACTGGAAAAAGCAAAACAATCAGTTTCGGTACTCATTGAGAAGGATGGAGAAATGAAAAAAGAGGAGTTTGTGCCGGATGAAGAATGAACAATATACCGAATTGCAAACGGCAGTTGAACAGGGACTTGAGAGGATTTTTGAGCCCCATGCTTCGGAATATAAAGTTCTCTTTGATGCTATGTCTTACTCCGTGTTGGGCGGCGGCAAACGGTTACGCGGCGTCTTGATGCTGGAGTGCGGCAGGCTTTGCGGTTTACCGCAGGAACAAGTACTTCCTTTTGCCTGCGCTATTGAAATGATTCACGCCTCTACACTGATTCATGATGATCTGCCGAGTATGGATGATGACGATTATCGCAGAGGCAAGCTCGCTTGCCACAAGGCGTTTGGGGAAGATGTGGCGCTGTTGGCAGGCGATGCGCTGTATGCTTATGCGTTGCATCGTTTACTGTTACAGGTGAGAAAGTTTGATTACGTCGGTCAGGTGACGGACGCTTTGGCCGTTTTCACTTCCTTATGCGGCGCAGACGGTGTATTTGCCGGTCAGATTTTGGATAAAAAATATGAAAAGGAAGCTTGCTCTTTGGAACAGTTATTGCAGCTTCACTCGTTGAAAACCGGAGCGCTGTTTTCTTCCTGCGCTCGCATCCCCTGTATTTTGAGCCGGGCCGATGCTGCAACGGAGAAGGCTTTGCGCACCTATATGAGTAAGCTGGGTCTTGCGTTTCAAGTAAAGGATGATCTGCTGGACGTTGAAGGAAATTTTGATACCCTTGGTAAAGCAATCGGTGCAGACCTGCAAAAGAGCACATTTGTCACGCTTTTGGGGGTAGAGAAGAGCAGAGAGTATCTTGAGAATCTGGTGAGTGAGGCAAAAACTGCCGTGGCGCTTTTGCCCGAGAATGATCTGTTGCTTTGGATTTGCGATTTTGTGATGAATAGAAGCCTGTAAATAATTGCATTTTTCTGCATAACGTGGTATAATTCAGTTATATTTATTCATTGAATGGACGAACAAAATGGATTATCAACTTTTAAACCGGCTCTCTTTGCCGGAGGATCTTAAAAAATTATCCATAAATGAACTGTCTTGTCTTGCTGAGGAAATCCGTCATTTTCTCATCAACAGCGTTTCTGAAACCGGTGGCCATCTTGCCTCGAATCTTGGCGTTGTTGAACTGACGATCGCCATGCATTACGTGTTTGATTCTCCAAGAGATCAGTTCATTTTTGACGTTGGACATCAAAGCTACGTGCATAAACTGCTTACCGGCAGAATGGACGCTTTTTCCTCATTGCGACAGAAGGGGGGACTGTCCGGCTTTCCGAATCCTGAGGAAAGCGAGCACGACGTTTTCAAGATGGGTCACAGTTCCACCTCGCTGTCCTTGGGGCTGGGGCTTAGTTCAGCGGATGAGATCGTCGGCAATAAAGATTACGTTATTGCCTTGATTGGGGATGGCGCTTTAACAGGCGGTATGGCGTATGAAGCGCTCTGTAATATAAAGAATACAAAAAATAATCTTATTGTTATCCTGAACGATAACAAGATGAGCATTTCAAAAAACGTTGGTTTTATGGCCAGATATTTGGCCAAGATTCGTGCCAAGCCTCGCTATTATAAATTTAAAGACAGCACCAAGGGTTTCTTACAAAAGATACCTTTGATCGGAAAGCCCATCAGTAGCTTTGTATCTATGGTAAAGCGCGGATTTAAGATGCTGATCTACCGCGACAATATGTTTGAGAATTTCGGATTGGTTTATCTTGGGCCCAGTGATGGGCACGATCTGATTGAAATGATCAGCGTACTTACTCGTGCAAAAGAACTTGGGAAACCGGTGCTCATCCATGCTCTGACAAAAAAAGGGAAGGGCTATGGCTTTGCGGAGAGTGCCCCTGAAGCGTATCACGGTATTTCTTCCTTTGACGTTGATACCGGTCTTGCAAAGACAAATGCCGCAGATTCCTTCAGTTCCAAATTCGGTGAGCTTCTTTGTAATATGATTGATAATGATAAGAAGCTTTACGTTATTACGGCGGCAATGTGTGAGGGGTGTGGGTTGGAGCCTGTGGCAAACCAATATCCTAAACACTTGATTGACGTTGGTATTGCTGAAGCTCATGCCGTCACTTTCGGCGCCGGGCTTGCCCGGAACGGATTGTTGCCGGTTTTTGCCGTGTATTCTTCTTTTTTGCAACGTGGATATGATCAACTGATTCACGACGTTTCTTTGCAAAAACAGCATATGATTTTTGCCATAGACCGCTGTGGCATTGTGGGACCGGATGGGGAAACACATCAAGGTTTGTTTGACGTTCTTTTTTTACAACACATTCCCAATATGACGGTTTACGCGCCCGCCACTTATAAGGAGTTGCATTTGCAATTTGAAAAACTTTGCTATGATACTCCGTTTGCCGGCGCCATTCGCTATCCGAGAGGCGGAGAAATCTCTGCTACTTTGCCCGTAAAGGAAAGCGCCGAGGCCTTTGAAATGATGTGCGCCGATCCGGACGTTTTAGTGGTGACTTACGGACGTCAGACCGGACAGGTGGCTTTAGCGTTAAATGCTTTGAAAAACAAGCCCTCTTTGCTTAAAATCAATCGGATCATTCCGCTTCCCGATGCGGTGGTTGAGGTAGCTAAAACCTATAAGACTATACTCTTTTTTGAAGAAGGCTATGTTTACGGTGGTGTCGGCAGTATGCTGACACAGCGTCTCTCGCAGATGGGTTTTGCCGGACAGATCCGCATTTTCGGCATTGAAAACCGATTTGTTTCCCACGCAAGTTATGATGAAATTTTGCGGGAATTCGGCCTGCATTCCGAGCAGGTGGAAAAGACAATACGCAAGTATTTACCGCAATGAGGTATTTGTATGAAAACCATTGGTTTGATTGTTAATCGGCAAAAGGATAACGATCTCGCATTTTTTAACCTAACACGCGCCCTTTTACAGCAAAACGGATATGAAGTTCTGTTGCATCAAGAGATTTCCGGCGCTGATTTGCCGGTAATTGCGGATGAAATGTTTTATAAGATGTGTGATGCGTTCGTCACTTTGGGCGGTGATGGTACCATTTTGGAAATTGCGCCGTCAGCGGCACGCTACGGTAAACCAATATTGGGTGTCAACCTCGGTCATCTGGGGTATCTTACCCAATTGGAACGGGACGATCTTGAAAAATTGCCGGAAATTTTACTGACCGACACTAAACTGGAGCAACGTTTCATGCTGAAGACAGAGCTACATTTCAGCGATGGCATGGTGCAGTCTCATTACGTACTCAACGACGTGACCTTGAGTCGACGTATCGTCAGCAATATGTTGCACACCGACCTTTTTGCAAACGACGAATTCGTTTACAATTTTAGAGGTGACGGTCTGATTTTTGCCACTCCCACCGGATCCACGGCATACTCCATGTCCTCGGGTGGGCCCATTGCGGATTGTGGCTTGATGGATATCATTCTGCTGACGCCGGTGTGTGAGCATTCTATGTTTTCAAAATCTTTGGTTTTCTCTGCTGAGGATGAACTTTGCTGTCGCATCTGTAGAGACGCCGAGGATGCGTTTATTATTGCAGACGGTAAGGTGCTTTGTTCTGCTGAAAACATTGAAAAGATTATCATCAAAAAATCCGAATACACGCTGTCTCTGTTCCAACCTGACGGCAACCGTTTTTATCGGGTTTTGAACAGTAAGTTCAGCGATGGAGGGGCCTATGAAAAATTTACGGCAAAAGGCGATTATTGATATAATTGAAAGCTATGAGGTGGATACCCAGCAACGGCTGGCGGAACTGTTGTGTCAATCCGGATTTGAGGCAACGCAAGCGACGGTTTCCAGAGATATCAAGGAGCTCTCCCTTGTAAAGGTTGCCACCGATCATGGGACTTATAAATATGCTTTGCCAAAGCTTCTGCGCAGTATGGATGATAGAATTAAGTTTCATTCCATCCTCACCGACGGTATCCTTTCTGTGGACGTGGCAGGCAACCTCGTTGTCATTAAAACCGACTCCGGTATGGCCAATGCGGTTTGCGCGGCTATGGATCAAATCGCCTTTGATGGGGTCGTTGGTACCATCGCCGGTGACGATACTATTTTTATGGCGATTCATTCCGAATCGCAGGCATTGACCGTCAAGCAACGACTTTTGAATCTGAAGTAACGATAGGGGATACCGATGCTTACTTGCTTATACGTTGAAAATATAGCAATCATCAAACGAATATCCATTGATTTTTCGGCGGGGTTCACCATTCTTACCGGCGAGACCGGTGCCGGCAAGTCTATTTTGATTGATTCAATCGGACTGCTGTTGGGAAATAAAGCACGCAGAGAACTGATCGGTTCTTTTGGCGAGCATGCTTACGTTAAAGCGCAGTTTACCGAATTGTCCCAAGAAGTCTTACGTTTGTTGCAGGAAAACGACGTGCCGGTCACGGATGGCGAGATGTTTGTGGAACGAAAGATTGCCAAAGACGGTCGCAGCAGTGCCAAAATCAATATGGTACAAGTTCCCGTTTCTTTGTTGCAAACCATTGCGCCCCACCTGATCAACATCCACGGACAACACGACCACATTTTGATTTTAAATCCCGGTTTACATATTGAGTTTTTGGATAAGTTTGCGGAACTTGACAAGCTTTTGGAGCACTACCGTGCAGAATACACAAAGCTGCGGGAACAACGCAAAGAACTCGAACAGCTCGCCCTCCGTGCCAAGGAGCGAGAGAGCAGACTCGGTCACTTATCCTTTAAGCTGGAGGAATATGAACGGGTAAATCCTTGCGTCGGTATGCTGGCTTTTTTGCAGGATAAGAAAAAATTGTTGCAAAGTCAAAAAGCAATTACCGATTTTATGTCCACCTTGCATTTTGGAGAAGACAAAAACCTCTCTTCCGTCATTGGCGACGCCCTTGGTAAAGCAGAAAAATTGATGGAAGTAGATACTCGCTTTAAGGAAATTTTCGCAGAACTTGAACAGATGCAAGAACTGGCTGCTTCGGTTGTCATTCAAGGCGAGGATGTTGTGGCGGAATTTGGCGCTACCGAAAGTCTTTCGGAGGTGGAGGATAAGATTTACGAATTACAGCAACTGCTCAATCGTTACGGCCCCACCGAAGAAGATTTACTGATGGATTGGGAAGCGACGCAAAAAGAATTTGATCAGATCAATTCGCTTGATGAGGTTATTGCTGAATGTCAGGCCGCATTTGCGACGCAGCGTAGCGTGGTACAGGACATTGCCGCAAAGATTTCCGCAGCGCGGAAAAAGAGTGCTCAAAAACTTGGGGCACAGGTACAAAAAGAACTTGCTTTTTTGGATATGAACGGAGTACGGTTTGAGGTAAACGTACAGCCTAATCAAAATGATAAAGGCGGCTACGTATACAACGACCGTGGCTATGATCGGGTTGAATTCTTGATTGCAACCAATCCGGGTCAGCCGGCAAAACCGTTACAAAAAATTGCCTCCGGCGGCGAACTGTCCCGGATTATGCTCAGCCTTACCAACGTACTGAATAAACAACAGGTTGGAACCATGATCTTTGATGAAGTAGATACCGGTGTTTCCGGCAAAACGGCTGAAAAGATCGGTGTCAAGCTACGCGAGGTAGCGGATTCCCGACAGGTACTTTGCATCACTCACTTGGCTCAAATTGCGTCTATGGGCGCCCATCACTTTAAAATCCGAAAAAACGTTGTTGCCGGTCAAACAGAAACGACGGTGGAACACTTGGATCATGCGGCCCGGATTGAAGAGATCGCACGGATCATCGGCGGCATTGATATTACCGATGCCATTCGCCTGACCGCACAAGAAATGCTGAATAAATAAAAAGAGCTTGTGAAAGCTCTTTTTATTTATATTTGTCCGCTTTTCATCATATACTGTACAAAAAGAAAGGCGGTACAGGTTATGGATCAGGCAATCAAATCGGCGCTCAATAAATATTTGGGTAAAAACGGCGGTCAGCAGAGACGGGAAGTATCCTCCGTAACCGGCGTGCTGTTCCGAGTTTTATTGATCGGGATGATCGTTTGTACGTTGCTATATTGCGGTGTTCGCTTTAACATCCTGGGTCTCGGTGAGACATGGGAAAAGGTGAGCAGTATGACCGTGGGTGAGCAGACGGTGGGGCAAGTCCTTGAAAATATTAAAGAAAAAACCGATGATTTTTTAAAAGTAGAATATGAGGGCCCAACGGCGGCACCTGAAAATCCGAACGGAGAATCCGGCAGAGCTGAGGTCGGACAAAATGATGAGCAGGCCGAAGAGTGATTGCCGGTATCTATTTATTATTGCTTGTTCTGCTTTCAAATCTTTTGATCACCGGTTCCTTTTGGCCAATATTGGGTATTCTTTCGGCTATTGCTCACGAACTGGGACATTTGGTTGCCATGAAAGTGTTGAAGGTGCGGCACGGTAATATCCGATTCAAAGGTTTTGGGATTTCCATTCGTTCGGATGAGGTGGTTTCTTACCGTCAGGGCATTTGGATTTGGTTAGCGGGACCGCTGATGAGCGCTTTGTTGGGAACACTATCGCTGATTTTGTTTTTGTTGATCGGGAGCAAATCGTGTTTGCTGATGCTCTGGATTAATTATTTGTACACCATATTTAATTTACTGCCGGTGCCGCCGTTGGATGGCTATCATTTGTTGCGGCAGTTTTTGTTGTTAAAGTTAGAATACCATTCGGCAATTCGATGTTTGCGCTTTGTACTTATAACTGCGGTGTTTTTACTCTTAACCGTAATCGTGTGTTTTTGGATCGGCGGATTTAACAATTTATATTTGTATTTTATCTTGTTTTCAATGATTCCCGGGATCTTTGCTACTCTATACGGACAAAAGAGTTGATTTTGCACTTCTATGTCACTTTGAAAATATAATGCAATATACCCGTTTATTTGTCGGGTGGATGTCAATACTATTGTCAGAAGCAATATTTTTCGGAGTGTGAAAAAGTACATGATCAAACGTGGAGATATTTACTATGCTGACCTGTCGCCGGTGGTGGGAAGTGAACAGGGCGGTCTTCGTCCTGTACTGATCGTACAGAACGACGTGGGTAATAAATTCAGTCCGACCGTCATCGCCGCCGCCATTACCAGTCAGGTTAATAAGAATAAGTTGCCAACTCATATACAACTGGACAAAAAATGCGGTCTGGCCAAGGAATCTGTCATTTTGCTGGAACAGATGCGTACTTTGGACAAAACCAGACTGAAGGAAAAAATGGGCCATATCAGCGACAGCACGATGAGCTTGGTGAACAAGGCAATTTCCGTAAGCTTGGGTCTTTGATTATAAAATAAATACTTTTTGCTGATTTTTTTAAAAAAACACTTGCAATTTCCGCTATGATTGCGTATAATATATTAGCATTTGAATTGCTGGTGTGTCGGAATCGGCAGACGAGACAGACTCAAAATCTGTTGTCAGTAATGGCGTGTGGGTTCAAGTCCCACCACCAGCACCAAAAAGCTCCTGTTTTTTCAGGAGCTTTTTATTTTTGTTGTATTCAATTTTTGGTTATGTTATAATGCTTGAGAAAGGTGGGAGCAGGATTGAAAAAATATGACGCCATCATTTTTGATGCGGATGATACCTTGCTGGATTTCAAACGTTCCGAGCGTCACGCTTTTGGTGAAACAGCGGCTCATTGGGGACTTGAGAGCGTTGATGCATTGTATCAGGTCTATACAAAAGCCAATCAGCGCGCTTGGGAAATGTTTGAATTGGGAGAGATTACGAAAGAGCGTTTGGTAATCTTTCGTTTTGAAGAGTTTTTCAGACAAACGGGGCTTGATTTCTCGGCGGAAGAATGGAACGCTTATTATAAAATCAGATTGGGACTGACCGCCTTTTTGCTTCCCGGAGCAATTGAGGTGCTGGAATACGCTGTGGACAGATATCCGCTGTATCTTGCAACCAATGGGTTGGAAGTGGTACAGCAGTCCCGCATTGATCTGGCGGGAATTCGTCGCTATTTTAAAGATGTTTTCACCTCGGAAGCGCTGGGAGCGCAAAAACCCCAGAGAAAATTCTTTGACAAAGTGTTCGCGCAGATCGATGCTTTACCTGAAAATACGCTTTTGATCGGCGATTCGCTCACCTCTGATATTATCGGCGGCATTGAGTACGGCATTGACACCTGCTATTTGAATTTTAAAGGTAAAGACTGTTCGCTTGCTCCGACTTATGAGTTGACAAGCTTATCTGAACTGTTGGCATTGTTTCAAAAACTCGGGTAAACTCCCGGAGAACAAAACGCTTCCCTCGGAAAAGACAACGGTACGATAGGGGAGGCTTCCCAGCCATTTACTTTGGTCCACACTTCCCAGCGCGGAGGTAAGCAATTTGGGGTCTAATTTGATGGAGCCGATGCTTATAGAGGAAGGCTCTATCGACAGATTTTTGTTTTCATCTTCAATGGTGGCTACTGTGATGGAAACTTTCTGCCCGTCAAAGGCCGAAGCCCAGATTTTAAAGGCTGACAGTTGTTTTACCTTTGCAAACAATTCTTGCGTATTCGTTATATTGCCACTCAATACAACGGTGTTATCGGCGTGTATTGCAACGGATAGGTTGTCGGTATACTGCGCAATTTCAGGTACGTTGACGAGAAATTCCGTAAGATCCGCCTCAGTAAGAATTTGGCTGTTTTCGGAGTATACACCGCTGTAAGGATAATTGTTCTCGGAAATTAGTTTTTTGGTCGGGTCTTCGTCACTTTTCTTGCTTAAGAAAGTTAGAATGACCAAAGTGATAACTACCAGCAGTGGCAATACCCACGGTAAAATTTTTTTAATTTTCATACCCGCCTCCTGATTTGTGTTGCTATTTTCTTTGTTTTATTTTATAATGTGATTATGATTGATAGAAAGGGGAACTGTATATGAAAAAAAGCAAAACGGTTGTATTGACCGTATTTTTGATTATCGTATTGTTAATTGCATCCACTGCGCTCTTTTTAAATCAACTGGCAGACCGGGAAAACGCTCCTGTGCAACCGCCGAATGATACGGAGCAGACAGGGGATACCGGAAGCGATCAACCGCAAAAGCCCGATGAAAACGATACGCCCGCGGATGCTCAGGCCCGAATTCGGGAAATTGATGCGATCCTCAATGATCCGTATATGGTTTTGGTGAACGTTGACAATGGCTTGACGGCAGAGTATGAGCCTGCCGAGCTGAGCACCCTGCAGGATATGCGTCTGGAGAAAAAGACGGCAGAGCAACTGGAATTGATGCTGGATGCCGCGGATGAAGCTGGCCTTGATACCATTAATATATACTCCGCTTATCGCAATTATACCAGACAGCAGACCAATTATAACAACAAGGTGGACTATTATTTGGGCGAGGGCTATTCGGAGGATAGAGCCAGAGAATTGGCCGCAGAAATCGTCAATCCTCCGGGTAAAAGCGAGCATCAGACCGGCCTTGCCACTGATATTTGCACTGCAGAAATCGTAAATACCTACGGCAATCTGAATGAGGCCTTTGAAAACACCGACGAATATACCTGGCTGTATGAGCATTGTGCTGAATACGGCTTTATTCTGCGGTATCCCAAGGATAAAGTGGAGATCACCGGTATCACCTTTGAACCCTGGCATTATCGCTATGTTGGAGTAGAGCGGGCAAAAGAAATTATGAAAGACAAGCTTTGCTTGGAAGAATATATCAAAAATCTTAAAGACGAAAAGGCACAACTGGAGCAAAAATAAAATGGATGATTTTCAGTTTTTATCTGATTATTACGATGCTTTTGTCGGTGCTGACTACGATAAAATTGCGGCATATATTCAGAATAAATTAGCAGCGAAAGGTCTTGGAAAAGGCTACGGAGTTGACCTTGGTTGCGGCAGCGGTACACTGACCTTTCTTCTGGAAAAACAAGGCCACGATATGATCGGCATTGACCGCTCGGAAGGAATGCTGACGCGGGCTTTTGATAAGAAGCCAGAGGAAAGTCAGGCGCTGTTTACTTTACAGGATCTGACCGATTTTGAACTGTACGGCGCCGCCGATTTTATGGTATCAACGCTGGATTGCCTGAATTATTTTGATTCGCCCGAGGATATTGATCACTTTTTACAGTGTTGTACAGACAATCTAAAGGACGGCGGATTGCTGATCTTTGATTTCAATACGTTATATAAGTATGAACACGTGTTGGACGGGCAGAACTTTATTTATGAAACAGAGGAAGCTTTTTGCGTTTGGGAAAACGAGTTTGACGGCATCAAGATGTATTATGATCTGACTTATTTTGTTCAAAACGAGTCCGGCAGTTACGAACGTCGGGAGGATCATCAGGTGCAGACCTTTTTTGCCAAAGAGTTGATTTTGGAAAAATTAAAAAATTATGGTTTTGATCTTTTGTCCGCCGAGTCGGACTATGATCCCCGTCCCGTAACCGAAGATAGTCAACGCATTGTTATCACCGCACAAAAAAGGAGTAACTAAACTATGGCACAGCTCTTAATCGCATTATCCGAAACCAGAACCGTTCGCGTGCTGGTGTGCAATTCAACCGATATCGTTCAGCAAGCCCATGAGTATCACAATACCAGTCCCGTGGTCTCTGCGGCACTGGGACGACTGCTGACCGCCGCAAGTATGATGGGCTCATTGCTGAAAAATGAAGGGGAGATGTTAACCCTGCAAATCAGAGGAGACGGCCCCATCGGGTCCCTTACCGCTACGGCTGACCATCTCGGTAACGTGAAAGGATATGCCGCCAATGCCGATATTGATCTACCGCTGAAGCCCAATGGAAAGCTGGACGTTTCCGGCGCCGTAGGGGCGGGGATGCTGTCGGTGGTACGGGATAATCTCACCACCGGCGTTCCTTATATCGGCAAAACCCCTCTGGTCAGTGGTGAAATTGCCGAGGATATCACCTCGTATTATGCCAACAGCGAACAAACGCCCACCGTCTGTGCGCTGGGTGTTTTGGTAGACACAGATCTTTCCATTCTTTCTGCCGGCGGCGTTTTGATTCAGTTGATGCCCGATGTGGAAGAAGAAACTATTTCCATCCTTGAAAAGAATATTACAAAGTTCAGTTCCGTTTCTTCTTTGTTTATGGAGCATAGTGTGGAAGAAATTGCCGAGATGGCCTTGGAAGGAATCGGAGAATGTATGCATTTTATCCGCGAGCCTGCATATAAATGTGATTGTTCAAAGGAAAAGTGTGAACAGATTTTATTGTCCCTGAACAACGATTCTTTGGAGAAAATCGTACACGAAGACGGCAAGGCCGATATCGTCTGTGGCTTCTGCAATCGCAGTTATCATTTTGATCAGGAAGAGTTGCTGAAGATTTTGGCAAAAAAATAATTTTTTTAAAAATTAGTATTGACATTTTGATTAAAATGTAGTATTATAATGCTCGTCGCTAATGAGCGACGGCAATTTGGCCCGGTAGTTCAGTTGGTTAGAACGCTAGCCTGTCACGCTAGAGGTCGTGGGTTCGAGCCCCATCCGGGTCGCCATTTTTTGCCTCTGTAGCTCAGTTGGTAGAGCGGAGGACTGAAAATCCTTATGTCGTTGGTTCGATTCCGACCGGAGGCACCAACACCAACACTTAAAAGGCAAGAAATCATTTCTTGCCTTTTACTTTATAAATTTCATACTCGGTGCCATAGCCAAGCGGTAAGGCCAAGGTCTGCAAAACCTTTATCCCCAGTTCGAATCTGGGTGGCACCTCCAAAAAATTCCTGTTCGCAAGAACAGGAATTTTTTTATCCAAGCCGACAGGCTTGGTATATCATCACGCTTTAGCGTGTATATCATCAAATGCGACAAGTCGCATTTGTATCTCATCACACCTTTAGGTGTGCATTTATGTCGGCTTGATGATATACAAAACTAAAGTTTTGATGATATGCAATTCCTGCGGAATTGATGATATACAACGGCAAGCCGTTGATTTATCGCCGCTTTTATGCTATAATACACCCAAGGAGATGATTTAATGAATAACAATGTGCGAGTTCGAAGAATTATTGCTTGGATTATAGATTGGAATTTATCGGGATTGCCTTGTTTGTTATATACGACCATATTTATGGATATGTTTAAGCAACCTTCGTTTCAAAACATTGGTTACATATTGATTTTTATGCTGTTAGTATTTCTTTATCCGATTACTTTTGTTTTTAGAGATGTGATTTTTAAAGGAAGAAGTATCGGAAAGCGAATTTTTAGATTATATGTTTTGGATAAAAACACTAATGAACCGGCATCTATTAAACAGAGAATAATTAGAAATTTATTTTTCTTTATTTATCCTGTTGATGGTATTATTTTGATTGTTACTAAAGAGTCAATAGGAGATAAGGCAGTTAATACAACAGTTGTAAAGAAATAATTTGGTTTTCAGGCACATTTCATTACGTCAAACAGTGTTGTGCTTCGCACAAACGATGTGGGCTGATGCCCAACGATGTTGCACTTCGTGCAAATGTATGCTATAATACACCCAAGGCGGTGAGAATATGAGCAAGAAGATATTACTAATAGTTATATGTTCAATTATTGCACTGGGTTTGTTGGCGTCCGGCGTGTTTGTCAAAAGGGTTGAGGTCAGTCAAGATATAGCGAAATGGAATGATCTTGAAAAAAGACTTACTTATCTTCCGTCGGTTGCTGAAATGGGAAATTTCAGTGAGTTAGAATTTAAATATCAACATAAGCGTGGATTTTTTATGGATTCCGAAGCTTATATCTTAAAGGTGAATTATTCAGAGAAGTCTTTTCAAAAACACGTAGACAATTTTTTGAACGATTATTCGTTTCAAGAGTCGGTTGTAAATTTTGGTGAAAAAACGGTCAAAAAAGAAACCGATTTTCAGTTTGATGATTTTAAATTTAAAATGCTTTCTTTGAAAGAATATGATCTTCATTATCCAAAACATATAGCTTTTATTGGGGTTTCTGAAAAATATAATGAAATTGCAGTTGTCTACTACTATGATATAGAACTGGATTATATTGAAGATTCCTTTGAAGAGTTTTTAGTAGAGGAATGCGGCTGGGAATATCTTCAAGGAATGAGTTGAAGAAACAATTCGGTTTTATATGAGCTTAAAACAAAAAGGGCTTCTTCTGAAGCCCTTTTCTTTTAATGATGGTGAGTTATACTATCAAGTGCAACACTTTAGCGAAATAAAATAGAAGTTCATACGAATCTCTGGTAGAATAAAGTTACCACACAATAAACACCAAAGGAGGATTCGTATGAACTATCATCATCTTACCATAGAAGAGCG
>JAZQJG010000033.1:0-6651 GCA_045541535.1 Eubacteriales bacterium | reverse complement strand
GCACTTAAAAACGAGATACTTTTTGTCATAGACAAGAAAAAACACCGCAATAATGCTGACGCATATTGCGGTGTTTTGACGTAGTATAGGGCGAAAATAGCCGTTTTTAAGCGGTTTTATCTCTGCGGAGCACCGCCCTTTGCGAGCTTTTTCTATTTTATCGGCAGACCTGTTTTTCGCGTCTTTCGGATCAGGGCAAAGGTTTTCTTTTCTCCGTTTTCTGCCAGATGACGCAGTAAAAATTCGATTTTTTGGGCGGTTTTGGGATGGATGCGGCGGGTGTCACAGCCTCTGAGATAATAGTTCAGGGCATATTCGTCGGTATACTTTTTGCCCCCGTAAATTTTGCTGGCGGCCACCCGGTCGCAAAACATTTCAATGACGTAACGATCGGGCATTTCCACCGGCTCCATCTGCTTGGTCTTCGGATTATAGTCGGTCCAGTATTCAAAATGGTGGCGGTTGCGCCCCTTGTGATGCATCCAGGCGCGGCTGTACCCAAACAGCTCCCGTTCCATTTCGTTGGGGGAGCGGGTGCCCTGAAAATACTTCGCCCCGGGGATAAATTCGGTGGGGGAGTATTTGGACAGATCGTGTCCCAACCCCTGCCAAAAAATGCCCGCCTTAAAACAATGGGCCACCACCTTGTGACGGTGACGGGTAATTACGTTAAAATGTTTCAGCGGATGCGTCATAACAAACCTGCCTTAAAAATAAATACTGTGGTTTCCCACAGTATTTATTATAGCTCAGTTTGCCGCCCTCGTCAATTACAAATAGGATTTCAGCGAGTCAATGTTGGCCTGCTCGGTGCGCAACAGCTTTACCGCCATAGAACGGATCTGATCGTTGTTGCCGCTGTAATGATTCAGGGTCTTGATGCTTTGGGTCAACCCCATAGTGTTGCCACGGATCATCATTTCGGCAATTTTGGAGGGCGAGCGGTCCAATATGGTGCCCATCCGCACCCCCATCTTCACGTTCATTTTGGCACTGCGGCTGAGATGCCTGGGCTCCTCACCCCGTCTGCGTAGCATAGAGCGGGCGCCGGCGTACAGTTCGCCGTATTCCAGTTGTTGCTCCTTGAGTTCCTTGCGCAGTTTTTCACCCTGCGCCACTTCCAATACGTCCTTGATACTGCGCACGCCGGTCTCGCTGGCTTTGTTGATATATTGCAGCATTTCATTGTCAGTTACGTCTTTCATTTTTATCACCCCGTGATAGTTTGTGCAAAAAAATAGGAGTTATGCGTTGCATAACTCCTATTTTTTTCTGTAACATAAAATTGCAAAGGCAACCTCGGTAACAAGCTTTTCCACATTTTCCAATTTTTGCTGATCCTCTTTGCCTGTTTTGTAATAATAGGGGGTCATTCTAAACAAATTGGCGATGTCCTCCCGTTGCTCCAGTGTCATTTCATACTCAATACGGCGCTGGCCCATCAGCTCAAATCCCTCGTATTCTTCCACACAGACCTCGTTTTCATAGGGCTTTTCATAGATGGCCGCCTTCAGACCGAAGAGATGCCGTTCCAAGGGGATGGCCTTCAGCCATACGCCACCCTTTTTCAACACCCGCTTGTATTCCGACACCTCAAAGGGAGCAAACAGATTCAGCAAAACGTCCACACTTTCGCTCTCAATGGGCAGGGCGGAGATACTGGCCACGGCAAAACCGATGTTGGGATTGCGTTTGGCGGCGGCGGCCAGAGCATCCTTGGAAATGTCAATGCCCTCTAACTGCACCACCTGACCACGTTCTCTGAAAAAGCGGTACACCCCGTCGGTATACCACCCTTCACCGCAACCGATATCGCAGAGATGTACCTTTTTGTCCGTAAAGGGAGCGCATTCCTTCAAAATGCCTTCCAACAGAGGCTTGTAATATCCCTTTTCCAAAAATTCGGTGCGGGCGCGGATCATCAGCTTGTCATCCCCGTGCCGTTTTTTGCCCGAGGCCTGACTGCGCAGGAGATTGACGTATCCGCTTTTGGCCCGGTCAAAGCAATGGTTGTTTTTACAGGCATAGGTATTTTCTTTTAAATATAACTTTTCCCCGCAGACGGGGCAGATAAAATGTTCCATTAAAACAGTCCTTTGATCCATTCAATCAATGCGTCACTGCCGATGCCGTAACGGTTGAGTACCACGTTGATGCCGATGACGATCAGGGCAATACCGCCGGCCAATTCCGCTTTGTTCTTATATTTTGCGCCAAAGGTGTGTCCGATCTTCACGCCGATTGCAGAGAAGGAGAAGGTCATCACTCCTATGGTGCATACGGCGATCAGCAAATTGGCGGGCGTCATCCCGGCAAAGGCAAAGCTCACCCCGCCCACCATTGCGTCAATGCTGGTGGCAACGGCCAGCGGAAGCATGGCCCGAAAGCCAAAGGAGGCATCGCAACACTCTTCTTCCTTGTCCAGTGATTCCTTGATCATATTGGCGCCGATGAGCAGTAAGAGTACAAAGGCGATCCAATGGGAAAAGGAATTGATCATCGCTTCAAATTTAAAGGCCATCAGATATCCCAGAGCGGGCATCACCGCCTGAAAACTGCCGAAATAGGCGCCCACGGTCATGGCGTGGCGCAGTCGCAGTTTTTGTAAGGACAGCCCTTTGCAGATGGCTACGGCAAAGGCGTCCATGGAAAAGGCGACGCCCAGCACCAGTATCTCAAAAATGCTCATTTTACACTCTCCTTTAAAAACTTTAATATGATATCATATCCCGCAGTACTTGTCAATCTTCCCTCCGTTGTGTATAATATTAAAAAAGGAGGGTTCAATATGGCAATGATCGAGATCGTTTCCCATCCGGGGGAGGGGTACAAGCGTTTGGTGGAATTCGGTGGCTGGACCGCCGCCATCTTAAAGGATAGCTACAAAACTTCCCTTGACGGCGTTTCCTACCTGCAAAAGCATACGCTGACCGACGAGGTATTTATTCTGCTGCAGGGCAAATGTACGTTGATTGAAGCAGGGGACGGGGATGCTCCGGGGGAGATCCACGGCGTGTCTATGGAGCCATTGCAATATTACAACGTCAAAAAAGGCGTGTGGCACGCCCATATTCTGGAGCCCGGCACCGCCGTCGTGGTGGTAGAAAATATTGAAACGGGCCTGTCCAATTCTCCCATTGTGGATCTTACCGAGGAGCAAAAGGCGCAGATCGTCACTCTACATAAATAAAAGCGGGCTGTCAAAAAGTCGTTTCACCACTTTGACAGCCTGCTTTATTTGTTGTTCTCTGCAATTTGGGTCAACAACGCCACACATTCTGCACGGGTGGTGACCTTACAGCATTGATTTTTATAGGCCGCGGCGCCCCGCACGCCCTTCACGTACCACAAAAAGTGCTTGCGCATCTCCAGCACGGCCGCTTTTTCACCCTTGTCGGCAATGGCCAGATCCAACTGACGCAGGGCGGTCTGCAACCGTTCCTCCAGCGTTTGGGGCGGCAACAAAACCCCATCGTCACGGAAAGCCGCCAGACGGGTAAACAAATGGGGATCCCCCAGAGCTCCTCTGGCCGCCATCACACCGTCGGCGCCGGTGATCTCCAGTACCGCTTTCATATCCTCGGCGCTTGTGATATCACCGTTGGCGATGATGGGAATATCCACCGCTTGCTTTACCTCGGCGATCTTGTGCCAATCGGCCTTGCCGCTGTAATGCTGGTCCCGATATCTGCCGTGTACCGCCAAAAAATCGGTGCCCGCCGCCTCAAAGCATTTGGCCGCCTCTACGGCTACGAATTCGCCCATTTCCACCCCCAGCCGCATTTTCACGCTGACGGGCAGACTTGTGGCCTTGCGCACCGTCTGCACCAGACGCTCTGCCTTCTTCAGATCCCGCAATAGGGCACTGCCTTCGCCGTTGTTAAAGATCTTGGGGGCAGGGCAACCCATATTGATGTCAAAGCCCTCGGGGGAAAATTCCTCCTCCAGCTCCTTGACCGCATAATCCAGACATTGCTCCTCCGAGCCGAACAACTGCAAAAAGCAGGGCCGCTCTTCCTTGCGGATACAGGCCAACTGTTTCGTTTTTTTGTCGTGGTACCACACCGCTTTGGCGCTGATCATTTCGGTTACCACAAAGTCTGCGCCTGCCTCCTTACAGATGCGGCGGAAGGCATAGTCGCCGTTGCCCGCCATCGGGCCCAGAAAGATCGGTGTTTTGTCAAATTTCATATTTTTATCCAATCGTTTGTATTTTTTCGTCGGTTTGAATAAAAAATCCTTGTTCCGAAGAACAAGGATTTTTGGTGGGAGTAACAGGACTCGAACCTGTGACCCCTTGCACGTCAAGCAAGTGCTCTACCAGCTGAGCTATACTTCCATTTAGTACTATGTTATTATATCACACTTTTTATAAAATGCAACACTTTTTTTGAAAAAAGTGTTGCTTCCGTAGCGGCGAGCTGCTGTATCTCATTAAGCCGCAGAAGGATTTATACACGACTTTGCCGTGATGATATACCATCGCAAAGCGATGGATGATATACAGCCCCGTTGGGGCTGATGATATACCAAGCCTGCGGCTTGGATAAAAAAAGAAGTAACTTTTGGTAGACAAAAGTTACTTCTTTCTTGGTGGAAGTTACAGGGCTCGAACCTGTGACCCTCTGCTTGTAAGGCAGATGCTCTCCCAGCTGAGCTAAACTTCCATGGCTTATGGTGACCCGGACGGGAATCGAACCCGTGTTACCGCCGTGAAAGGGCGGTGTCTTAACCGCTTGACCACCGGGCCAAAATGGTAGCGGCAGCGGGATTCGAACCTGCGACCAATCGGGTATGAACCGAGTACTCTAGCCAACTGAGCTATGCCGCCATATATGACCGGCCGCTTGATTTCTCAATCGGCGCTCATATATCTTACTACAACATTTGTGTTTTGTCAACACCTTTTTTGAAAATAATTTGATTTTTTGCCGGCGCTATGAAATTTGCTTTTTGAAGTTTACACGAATGGATCCTAAAACCCGTTGCTTTTGGCAGATGGGTTTGATATAATGAAAAAAGAAAGGGGAAAAGACCGAATGAAGATCGGACTTGTGTTGGAAGGCGGCGCTATGCGGGGCTTGTTCACCGCCGGCGTGTTGGACGTGTTGCTGGAGCAGGGGATCACCGTGGACGGTGTGATCGGTGTTTCGGCGGGCGCTGCTTTCGGCTGCAATTTTATATCGAGGCAGGTGGGCCGTGTACTGCGGTATAACAAACGGTATTGTAAGGATCCGCGCTATTGCAGTTTCCGCTCTTTGCTCAAAACGGGGGATTTGTACGGCGCTGATTTTTGCTACCGACAATTGCCCGAAACGCTGGACCCCTTTGATGACGAAGCCTTTGCCGCTAACCCTACCGAATTTCACGTGGTGTGTACCGACGTGATAACGGGTAAACCGGTGTATCAACGGCTCGCCCACAGTAACGGGGAGGCGCTGGATTGGATGCGGGCGTCCGCTTCTATGCCCCTGGCCTCCCGACCGGTGAAGATCGGGGAACGGGTGATGCTGGACGGCGGTATTGCCGATTCGGTACCCTTGCAATATTTTGAGAGTATCGGTTTTGAGCGGAATATCGTGGTACTGACCCAGCCGTTGGGATATCGAAAAAAGAAAAATTCCGCTCTGCCGCTGATGAAGCTGATGCTGAAACGATATCCCGCCGTGGTGGAGGCGATGGCCCGCCGTCACGAAGAATATAACCAGACGCTGGCGTATATTGCCGCCAAGGATGCGGCAGGGGAGATCTTGGTGATCCGCCCGCCGCAAAAGCTACCGGTGGGGCACGTGGAACACGATGCCGACCGTCTGCAACAGGCCTATGATCTGGGACGGGCGGAAGGCCAGCGCCGCCTGGAGGAAATTCAAAAATTTATCCGTGAAGGAAAGAAGTAAAAATGTTGCTTACAAAACACAACGAAATTATTGAACGGGTATTGGCCGCGCCTCGGTATCCCGTTTTGCTGATCGGAGCGGTGGGCAGTGGCAAGAGTCGCTTGCTCAGTGAGTTTGCCGCGCGGGTCGGCAAACGGGCGGGACGGCTGACCGCCACCCGGATGACCGATCTGCTGATTGACGGCAGTCTGAAGGATAAAATGGCAAACTGGGATGCCTTGCTCATTGATGAAACCAATTTTTTGGCCAATTTGAGCGCCGTGCGGGGCGCGCTGTGCGATCTGCTCTCCCGGTATGACAAACCCATCTTTCTGGCCCTGCGGCCGGACGGTGCGCTGGCGGGTGAGCTGATGGATCGGTTTCCCGATTGCACGGTGATCTCCCTTACCGATGCCGACGGCTCGGCCACCAGAGAATTTAAACAGCGTTGTATTGAAGAATGTGAGCTCCGATTGGATGCGGAAAGTCTGGAATTTTTAATGTCCTACGACTTTGGCGATTATCATCAGATACGGGGCGTGATCCGCTCCCTGCACCTGCATCAATCCACGGGACGGACCATTGATTTGGAACTTTGCCGTGAACTGGCAGAGAGCAGACGGTAAGGTGACAAGAGTCGAACCAATATGCCTGCCAAGGCATAATGTTTTCGCTTGATCTTGTCTCATCGTTTGTAATACGTTAGTATAACTGCACTCTTCGACTTCGCCAAGCAAAAAATTCTGACCTTGGCAGGTCGAAGAGTTTCGCGCAA
>JAZQJG010000032.1:0-14899 GCA_045541535.1 Eubacteriales bacterium | reverse complement strand
CCTTGCGTTGCAAGGGATTCACTGTTTTCCGCCGCTACGCTCTCTACCGTACCCATGTACGCCGACGAGATCGCATCAGCGAAATGCAACGCCCTTTTTGGCAGTCTGCCAGCGTGTCAAAGAGGGTTCTTTGACACGCTGTAGACCTGCAGATTTTTTCTGCAGGTCATTTTTTAGCATTTGGGTAACTTTACGGTAGCCTTAAAGAGATCGCCGTCAATTTGCAGGATCAGTTCCCCGTCGTTGAGACGGCAAAGATCCCTTGCAATAGACAGCCCCAGACCGTTCCCCTCCTCACTGCGGGAACGGTCTCCCCGCACAAAGCGTTCGGTCAGCTCTGTTGCCTCCACCGACAAGGCCTCCTTGGAAATGTTTTTCAGTTCAAAATAGCCGAATTCCTCATCCTCGTACACCGTGACGTACACCCGTGTGCCGGAAAGAGAATACTTGCGGGCGTTGGAAAGCAGGTTTTCAAACACCCGATACAGTTTGCCCCCGTCGGCAAGCACCGTGGGAGAGGCCTGCAGGTTCATCACCGTTTCAAGGCCTCTGGCCTCCATTCCGTCGCTTTCCTCCACCAACGCCTGATTGGCAAGTTCTGCCAAAGAAATGGGCGTTTTGTGCAGGGACACGTTTCCGGTGGAGACCTTGCTGGCCTCAATGAGATCTTCAATCAGTCGTTTGAGCCCCGCGCTTTTGTCCTCCAGCACCTGCAGATATTCTCTGGCGGTGGGATCGTCAATATCACAGCGTTGCAACAGATCAATATAATTGATCACGGCGGTAAGAGGCGTTTTGAGATCGTGGGAAACGTTGGTGATCAGCTCCGCCTTGGTGCGCTCGTCGGTGATAGCTTTTTCAATGGCGTGCCGTAATTCGTCGCGGGTGTATTGCTGACTCTGCACCAAGCGTTGCAAAGAAACGGGCAGGCGGGAAACCTCCCCCGTATATTCCGTGCGGTTGGCGGCGCAACAAATAATCTTATCCAGTTGCATCAGATAATCCAGCAATTTAAAGGTGAGCAACATCCACAGCACCAGCCACAGCAAGAAGGCGCCGGCACTGCGGGCGCTGACGGCCAGATAGATCAATACCGCCATCACCACTGTCCAGAGCAGTATCAACGGAAGGACGTATTTCCGCATAGCGCCGGGCTGATAGCCCCACAGTTCCCGCAGCTTTGCGCCTGCGCTTCGGGCAGTTTTCCCCAGACGGCGACCGAATCGCAGAGTTAAAAAGCTGTGTCCCGCTTCCCCGCTTTTTACAATGCGGGCAAAGGAGCAACAAAACTCACACACCACTGCCCAACCTGCCGCCGCCAGTAAACAAAAGGCGATCCCGAACAGCGAGCGCAAAAATCCGGCGTAGCTGAAATAAAAACCGCCGATATTCCCCAATATATGAATGCCAAAAAACAGGATCGCACCACCGCAAAGCAGAGAAAGAAGAAAATGTACCTCCACCGGCAAACGATCTATCCACAACCGACGGGCAGGTGTGATGACCAACAAAAAGATCAACAGCCCCAAGGACAGCAAAAAGCACAGGACCATCAGGGCAATCTGCCAGCGAAAATCTGTGGCAACAAAGCGATCAAAATCATTTTTATACTGTGCGTACTTATCGTCCGAGGGTACAGGCTCTGTGTCCAGCACCACGTATACGTTCAGCGCCTCATTAAAGCGATTCTGCAACAGTTGTCGGCTCTCCGCCATGGCAAGTCCCTGCTGGCTCACCTTGCCCTGCAATACGGAAAAGCGTGTGTCGCAATTGCCGAAATAGGTCAGCCAATCCTTTTGAGTATAGGCGGTATTGGTAAAGGTGACGTTATTTTTCGGATCCACGATATAATAACGAAGAGAAGCGGGCAGTACCCCCTGATAACTGACGGCAGAGATCTCCACTCCCGCCACGAAATCATCATAGATCTTTTTATAATACGTCGCGGGATCGGTCAGATCCAAGGTGTAGGAAAAACTGCGTCCATGCCGTTGACCGTCCCAAGCAAAGGTGATCTCGTCGGAATACTCCGCCCCCTCCAGCACACGCTGTGGAACGAGATCGGCGTATCGCAAAAAGCCGTTACCGTCGGTGCCGTTGAGAATTTTTTGCACCTTTTGCACAAACTCGGGCGCATAGGCATCCACCAACACCCGCTTTTCAATGGTGATCTGTGGGACGCTGACGGAGGCGTTTACGTTAAAATACTGCTCATAATTTTCATATATGTCCTCTTGACACAGGCTGTCAAAGAGATAACTGCGGATAAAGTTGGCCTTGTTTTGATTAAAGGTATCCAAAAAGGCGTCGGAATTGTCCCGATAGGCGTCCACCAGCTTGCGCTGCAGGGCCTCGGTGGCATAGCTGCCCGTTTTGGTGACCACGATATCCAGATCCGAGGAAAACTCACTGCAAAAATCTCCGTGATCGGTATAGACCATTTGTCTCTTTTGAGGCAAAGAATAAAACATCTCCTCCCCAAACAGACCCCATTGTTGCCAACAATCAAACACCATTCCCGCAGTGCCGGCAAAGAGCAACACGGACAACAACAGCGCCGTCAGCCGGAGCCAACGCCTCTCAGTCCACCTTTTCACATTTGTATCCAAGTCCGTACACCACCTTAACATATTTGGGTTGTTTGGGATCGATCTCAATTTTCTCTCTGAGGTTTTTGATATGGACGGTTACCGTTTTTTCGGTGCCGAAGGAGGGCTCGTTCCATACCGCCTCGTAGATCTGGGAGGAGGACAGCACGTGATCCATATGGCGGGCCAGATATTCCAGAATCATATATTCTTTCGCCGTCAGGCTGACGGGCCTGCCGTCCACGCTGACGGTTTTGGCCGCCGTATCAATCAGCAGGCCGCCGGTGACGATCTGCTCCCGCTTTTGCACAAAGCCGGAAAAGGTGACGAAACGACGGATCTGACTCTTCACCCTTGCCACCAGTTCCAGCGGCGAGAAGGGCTTGGTCACGTAATCGTCTGCGCCGAAGGAAAGGCCGGTGATCTTGTCGGTATCCTCTCCTTTGGCCGAGAGCAAAATGATGGGAAATTGGTGCTTTTCACGGATCTTGAGGGTGGTTTCCAGTCCGTCCAGTTCCGGCATCATAATATCCAGCACCATACAATGGATCTGGGTATTTGCGATGATCTCCAGCGCCTGCGCCCCGTTTTCGGCGGACAGCACCTCATAGCCTTCCTGCCTGAGATAGATCTCCACCGAATTGCGGATGGCTTGATCGTCGTCACATACCAGCACTCGTTCCATTTTATTCCCCCCTTTTTACAACAGCATAATATATTAAAATGAATCTGCGGTTACGAAATTATAAAGAAAAAATAAAGAAGCAGACCGCTTGACTTCTATATCAAATCGGCAATGATGGTGTTGGACACCATAAAGCCACGCTCGTTGAGTATAAAATACCCGTTTCGTTTTTCCCCCAGACCGAAGGAAACATATTTGTCCACGGTTGCTTTATCCAGCAAGGACATGGGGGCGCCCCGATCGGTGCGAAGTCCCAACATAATTTGCTCGGTGCGCAGATCTTCCTCCCCCAGTTCCTCACACTCGTCAAAGGAAAACTCGGTATTGGCAATAAATCCTTCCACCTCGGGCGCAAAGTTCAGCCGCCGACGGCCCAATTTGCTGTGGGCGGCGGCGCCGAGTCCCAGATAGTCCTGCCCCGTCCAATAACCGCTGTTATGGATGGCCCGTTTACCGGGCAGAGCAAAATTGGAGATCTCGTAATGTTCAAAGCCTGCCCTGTGGGTGTGTTGTAATAACAGTTCGTACATCTGCTCCTGGGTCTCCTCATCGGGAAAGAGATATTGCTCCTGCCGCTCGTAAAGAGGGGTTCCCTCTTCCAATTGAAGGTTGTAGCAGGAAAGATGGCTGATGGGCAGGGCCAGCAGTTGCTGCAGGCAGTGCCCAAAGCTCTCCACGCTCTGCCCCGGCAAACCGTAGATCAGATCGGCGCTGAGATTGGTAAAGCCGCAATCGTGGGCAAGGCGGATCTTTTCCACCGCCATGGCGGCGGTGTGCAGGCGCCCGATGGCGGCAAGCTCTCCGTCGCAAAGACTTTGCACCCCAAAGGACAGCCGATTGACGCCGTGCGTTTTCAGCATCAACAACAGCTCCTTGGTGGTGCTCTCGGGATTAAGCTCCACGGTAAACTCCTTGAGGGCGGCGACCTCCGTCACCTCTTCCAAGGCCGTCAGCAACTGCTCCCAAAGAAACAGCGGCAGCACCCCGGGAGTGCCGCCGCCGATATATACGGTTTCAAAGCGCTTCCCCCGGCCGTGATGGCGGAGCATCGCAATTAGTTTTGAAACGTATGCCTGCTGTGTTTGCAAAGGGTAATTGCCCGAGCAAAAGGCGCAATAGGCGCACTTTGCCTTGCAAAACGGCAGGTGCAGATAAAGCATCATGAATCCAACTTGAGGACCGCCATAAACGCTTCCTGGGGGACCTCCACGCTACCGAGCTGGCGCATCCGCTTTTTACCCTCTTTCTGCTTTTCCAGCAGTTTTTTCTTACGGGTAATGTCACCGCCGTAGCACTTGGCCAAAACGTCCTTACGCAGGGCCTTGACCGTTTCGCGGGCAATGATCTTGGAGCCGATGGCGGCCTGAATGGGAATTTCAAACATTTGTCTGGGAATATGCTCCTTGAGCTTTTCCGCCATCTTACGGCCACGGGCGTAGGCATTGTCGGTAAATACGATGAAGGACAAAGCGTCCACCACCTCGCCGTTGAGGAGGATATCCAGCTTGGAAAGCTTGCTGGGGCGGTAATCCGCCAGCTCGTAGTCAAAGGAAGCGTAACCGCGGGTACGGGATTTGAGCGCGTCAAAGAAATCGTAGATGATCTCGTTGAGGGGCAGCTCGTAATGAATGGTCACACGGTCAGCATCCAGATAGGTCATATTGATATAAACACCCCGACGCTGTTGACACAGTTCCATAATGGTGCCCACGTATTCCTCGGGAGAAATGATATCCGCCTTTACAAAAGGCTCGCTGGCCTCCACAATGGAAGCGGGATCGGGATAATTGGTGGGGTTGTCCACGTTGATCTCTTCCCCGCCCGCCAGCTTGACCTTATAAATAACGGAGGGGGCGGTGGTGATGATATCAATCAAGAATTCCCGTTCAATTCGTTCCTGAATAATTTCCATATGCAACAGGCCCAAAAAGCCGCAACGGAAGCCAAAGCCCAGCGCACCCGAGGTTTCGGGCTCGTACAAAAGGGCGGCGTCGTTGAGTTCCAGCTTGGCCAGCGCTTCCTTCAGATCCTCATAACGGGCGCCGTCGGCGGGATAGATACCGCAGAACACCATAGGATTGGCCTTTTTATAGCCCTCCAGAGGTTGCAGGGTGGGACGGCTTGCCAGGGTGACGGTGTCACCCACACGGGTCTCGGTAATACTCTTGATACTGGCGGTAAAATAGCCAACCTCGCCGGCGTGCAGGGTTTTGGTCTTCTCGCCGCCGAAAACGCGCAGATAGCCCACCTCCACCACGTCGAACTCGGCGCCGGTGGCCATCAGACGGACTCTGTCACCCACCGACAGTTGTCCCTCCATCAAACGGAGGTAAACGATAACGCCCTTATAGCTGTCGTAAACGCTGTCAAAGATCAGCGCCTTGAGAGGGGCATCCTTGTCCCCGGCGGGGGCAGGGATCTTTTCAATGACCGCCTCCAGAATATCGTGGATATTCTGCCCCGTTTTGGCGGAAACACGGGGGGCATCCTCGGCAGGGATACCGATGATGTCCTCAATCTCCCGCACCACACGGTCGGGGTCGGCGCTGGGCAGATCAATCTTGTTGATGACCGGCACGATCTCCAGATCGTGATCCAGCGCCAGATATGTATTGGCAAGGGTCTGGGCCTCAATGCCCTGGGAGGCATCCACCACCAGCACGGCGCCCTCACAGGAAGCCAGCGAACGGCTGACCTCGTAGTTAAAGTCTACGTGGCCGGGGGTGTCGATGAGGTTAAGGGCGTACTGCTCCCCGTTATCCGCCGTATAGTCCATACGGACGGCACGGGATTTGATGGTAATGCCCCGTTCCTTTTCCAGATCCATATTATCCAGCATCTGCTCACTGACCTCACGGCTGTCTACTGCGTTGCACAGCTCCAGCAGGCGGTCGGCGATGGTGGATTTGCCGTGGTCGATATGCGCCACAATGGAAAAATTGCGAATGTGCTCACTATCCGGCATAGTTATCTCCTTAAGCAACAGAATTTCAATGGATTTTTGGCGCAGAGGAGGAGGCAAGGCTGACGCCTGCCGACGACGATAATCCAAAAAGCACCGAAATTATGCACTTTCACAGGACTAAATAAAAAAATGAGATGCCATACGCATCTCATTTTTTATTTGCGAAATTATTCTACTACAGGGGCTTCCGCCTTGGGGTTAGGGCCGTAAACGTTGTCGCCGGGCTGACTGTCGGTAGCAAGCCAGACAATCAGAATGATCGCACCCACCAGCGGAATGAGAACAAACAGAGCATACCAGCCGCTCTTGCCAATATCGTGCAATCTTCTGACGCACAGCGCAATGCCGGGGATCAGGGTTGCCAGAGCGTAGAGGGAGCTGATGAGGCTGAACAACTGCGCAGCAACCAGATTGCCCAGAACAGACAGAGCCATAGAGATAATAATGTTGACCAGATATACGTACCAATAGTCGGAACGGCGGCTTCTGCCGGAGAAGGTAGCATAATTCTGCCACATCTTCTTATAGGCGTCAATCATTTTTGTCATAATAAACATCCTCCTTTTTTATAGTTACGTAGTAACTTATGTTTATATGATATCATATATTTTATAAAGACGCAATCATTAATTGGTGATTTTGGCATAAAAATCGTCCACCAGTTGCCGCTGGGCGGGAGGGAGAATTTGACGGCAATGGGCGGCGATATGGTCGGGGATACCGTAACAGGCCTCGGCAATGGCACCGTTGCGTTCTCCTACCCTATGTACGCCAACGAGACACCATCGGCAAAATTCAACTTCCTTTTTGACAGTTTGAACGGGGTGTGTAACACACCCCGTCATTTTATTTAAAGGTGATTCGCCGATCCACCGTGGCGTATTCCTCTCCGACCACGCCACCCAGACGATCCACGATATAGTTTTCCAACAACTCCACGTCCAGCGTGCCCTCGGCATCCAGAATCTTCACGTCCTTCAGCATGGTCATACCGCCGCCCAGATCCAGCAGATAATAATTAAAGCCGGCCAGCACGTACTTTCCCGCAGGATCTACGGGCCGATAGGCGCCGCTGTCCTTGTCCAGAATCTTCACGTCGTGGACACGGTATTTTCCGTCCACCTTGATGAAAAAGCCGTTTTCATCGGTCTGTACCGCCGAATCAAGGGAGGTGTCCACCGAAAAAGTAATGCCCGAGGTATGGGGGAAGGAGCCGTCCTCATCCGGATAGTTGAGCAGACCCATCTCCAGCATATCCACCAACGTTTGCCCGGTGATTTCCGCCGTCACCACCTGATTACCGAAGGGGAAAACGGAATAAATATCGTTAAAGGAGATCTCCCCCGTCTCAATCGGCGCGCGAATGCCGCCGCCATTGACGTAGGCAACGTCCGCCCCCGTCATAATGCGCAGAGAATCGGCGCACAGATTACCGAGATTGGTTTCCTCGGTACGGATCAGACGATTGCCCTCTTTATCCTCGGTGTTGAGCATCACCTTGGTTTCTCCGATCTTGCGATCGCCCAGCTTGGTATAATCCGCCTCAATCTCCTTCAAATAAGCGTCCAGCGTGGGGTCGGTCTTTTCGTAGGTTTCCGTTTGGATCAGTTCGCTGTCCAGACCGTCCTTGGTAATGGTCAGCTTGCCGATATGCTCAAACTTGGTGCCGGTGGAGGTGAGCAATACCTCCTCTCCCTCCTTATCCTTTACCCGCATTTCCTCAATCACCGAATGGCTGTGAGCATCCAGGACCGCATCCAGCCCCTTGGTGTTTTCAATCACGTCGGTGATATCCGACCACTCGCCCTCTTCACTATAGCCCACGTGGGAAAGGGCAATGACGATATCAGCGCCCTTGCGACGGGCGGCGTTGATATTTTTCTGCACCCTTGCGTACAGATCCTTCTCGTGGAAGGTGTACACCAGCTCCCCTGCCGCATTTTTAAACTGCGCAGGATTGGAGGAGCCGATGGTTTCAGGGGTGGTGATTCCGATATAGGCCACCTCGATCTCACCGTACTCCACGATGCGATAGGGGGCAAAATAGGGGTCCCGCTTTCCCGTCTCTCCGAAATTACAGCAAACAAAGGGAGTGCGGGACATCTCGTGCAAATCCACCAAACGGGTCAGCTTGTAATCAAATTCGTGATTACCGAGGGCAATGGCATCATACCCCACCTGATTCATAATGTTAATGATATATTCGCCCTTGGACACGGCGCCCAACGTGCCGCCCTGTACAAAGTCGCCGCTGGAAACCACGCCCACGTGCTTGTAGCTCTCGGCCAGCTCATTTTTCATCGCCAGCAGTTTGGAATAACCCGCCACCTCACAGTGCACGTCGTTCTCATACAAAATCACGATGGGCTCTGCCACCTGCTCGGTGGCACAGCCTGCCGCCGACAACAGCAGACACAGACAAAGAATGATGCTGATAATTCTTTTGTTCAAAAGACTTCCTCCTTATATTTACAAGGCGTCGGCCAATCGCTCGGCCGTTTGAAAGCGCTCGTCGGGGCTGACGAGCGTGCATTTGCGCACGATCCGCCCCGCCCTGCCCTTGGCAAGCCGCTCACTTGGATGCTTGCCGGTGATCATCACGTTGAGCAATACCCCCGTGGCATAGATATCCGTGCGGGCATCGCTCTGGGCCACGCCCAACTGCTCCGGTGAGGCGTAGCCCACCGTCCCCATCACCACGGTGTCCCGCTTGGCGGCGCCGACCTTACGGGCGGCGTTGAAATCAATGAGGACCACCCGTCCGTCGGTGCTGATCATCACGTTTTCGGGCTTGACGTCCCGATGGACCAGCCCCCGTGCGTGCAACGCCGTCAGGGCGGCGCACACGCCGCGGATCACCTTACGGGTACCGGCATAACGGTAGGACCCGCTTTCCATCACCTGGGCCACGGTGAGCCCCTCAATAAATTCCTCCAACACGATCTGCCCGTCCTCCAACGTGATCACGTCGTAGATCAGGGGCAGATGGGGTGAACGAATGCGGTACAGCTCGTCATAAGCGGCAATGGCTCCGGGAAAGCTACGGACCACCAGATCCCGCTCCAGCTTTTTATTGCGCAGGTGTAACACTTTATATTCTGCCTTCTCGCTCAACACGCTCACCAGCGCATATGCCTCTGACAGTTTTGAAAGATACTCCTCCCTGGTCATATCAACCGTTCCATTCCGCATAGACTGCCCCGTAGTCCGACGCTATGCTTCTGTAGTAATAAAAATTGAGATTTCTGCAATCCCTTTGACAATGGATCGTCAGGGTGACGCTCCGTCTGTCCACGGCGGGAAAAGCGTCGGTATAGATCTCCACCGCCGGCGTTTTCAAATACAGATCCTTCAAATGAATGCAATCTTTAAAGGCGTCGTTCCAGATGGTTCGCACCGAGGTGGGCAGAGTGACCGAACGCACCGCGCCACTGACGGCGGCATCTCCGAAGGCGCCGGGCATAATGGCCACCACTTTTTTACCGTCCAGGGTGTCGGGCACTACGTAAACACCGTCTGCCGCCACGTGATTGACGCGGGTGATCACCACTGCATTTTGCACCTGATGGATGGTGCTGTACCAATCGGGATAAGCGGTGGCATTGGTGGCGTCCACGTAGGTATAGGACGGCTGTGTTACCGCAGGGGTTTGGGTCGGTTGATTTTGGGTGGGCGTGTCATCCGAGCCCTGAGAAGGGGAAGTTGGCGTGGTGCCGTTTACCGTGGGATTCGTTGTGGTATTGTTCTGGGTCGTATGATTCTGGGTCGTATTGTTCTGGGTCGTATTGTTCTGGGTAGTATTATTTTGGGTCGTATTGTTCTGGGTAGTATTATTTTGGATAGTATTATTTTGAGTGGTATTATTCTGCGTCGTATTATTTTGGGTGATATTATTTTGGGTGGTGTTATTTTGGGTAGTATTGTTTTGAGTAGTATTATTCTGGGTAATATTATTTTGAGTGGTATTGTTTTGAGGGGGATTGCTTGGAGGGGTGTTGTCCCCCGATGCCGGCAGATCGGAAGGCTCCTCCGTGGGTTTGCTGTCCTCCCCGGTTGCGGCATTTTCGGCCGATTCCCCATCAAGGGGCGCGGCCACGGGAGGCTCCTCCACAGCAGGCGCACAGCCCTTCACCAGCCAAAGAATGCCGCTCACCAAAACAAGGCAGGCCAAAACGGCGACAATCACGTATTGCCACCATCTGCTCTTTCTTTTGGGCGCCGCTGTGGGCTCCTTTTCCTCAAAGGAGGTCATACAGTACAGACAAAACCGTGCCTCTTCTTGTATTTCCGCCTGACATTTCGGACATTTTTTCATCCCGTTTACCCCAACGTTTCCAATCCGTATTCGTACAACAACTCGTTGATCTCCACCACCGACAATCTTTTACACAACCCGTACAGCACGATGCTGTCAAAGGGCAATTTGACGTACAGGGTGGAATATCCGGCGCATTTGAGCAAAGTCTGCGCCTCGTCCAGCGTAAGCCCCATGGCCACCGCCAGACACAGCAGTTTTTTGCGCTCCGGCACCCGCAGGCCCGAAAAGATCTGATAGGCGTATACCTCGCTCATCTCCGCCATACGGATCACTCTGGATTTTTTGAGATCGTGCTTTTGCATCAGTTCATCCAGCAACGCCGCCAGATCCTTCTGCACCATATATTCCTTGTTTTCGTCATAAAAGGACTTAAAATCGGCGCAAAGTCCCAACTCTTCTACAATTTTTCCGGTATCTTTTTTCATATTCTCACCGTTTTCTTTGATTTTAAGCAGTGGAGGAGCATCCGAACCCGATTTTGACGGGCCGATTTTCACCTCAGCTGTGTTAAAATACTCGCCAATACACAAAGTATTGGCTGCGTTTTATGCCTTGCCGATGCAAAAATCGGCTCCGGCAAAATTCTGCGACCTGAAAGTGCAGAATTTTAAGAGATTTTTGACGCAGAGGAGGGGGCAAGGCTGGCGCCTGCCGCCGACGATAAGCCGAAAAGCGCCGAAATTATGCACTTTCAGGCGTGTTCGGATGCCCCTCCACTGCTTAACCAAGGAGTGATATTTTGTCTGATATTTTACTTTCCGCCCTGTCACGGGTGGAGGTGATCCAAAAACTGTGCGAGGGCTATCCCACGGCCCCTTACCCATCGGTGCTCAACGGTCTGCCCCTGTCGGTACAGGGCGTGGTGGGTATGAGCATCGCCGCAAAATTGAAGAGAACGGCGGTTTTTGTCGTCCCCGGGGAGGGGGAGGCAGAAAAAATCGCCGATTGTTTGCGTGGCGTGATTCCCCGTGAACGGGTGGCGGTATTGCCGGCGGGGGATCTGGTATTTGACGCCATTGACGCCGCCGCCCACGATACGGCCTTCCGCCGTTTGGGCGTGTTGGACGGATGCCTTGGCGGCAAATATGATGCGGTGGTTACCACCGTGGACGGCTATGCCACCCTCTGTCCCGATCCCGCCGCCCTGCAGGCAGGCAAGCTGACCCTGCAGGTGGGGCAGGAACTGCCGCCGGAAAAACTGCTCCATTTTTTGGAGGACAACGGATACACCCGTCTGGATATGGTAGAGGGCGCGGGCAGCTATGCGGTGCGTGGCTCCATCGTGGATATTTTCCCGCCGGATCTGGACAATCCCGTGCGTGTGGACTTTTTTGATATTGAGATCGATCAGATCGGCTCCTTTGACCCCATCAGCCAGCGCCGCAGGGAACAACTGGAGCAGGTGGTGCTCACCGCCGCCAGCGCCGTCCCCGGCAAAACGGCCCGAGATCGGATGCTGTTGGCGGTGTTGCAACGGGTGGCCAAGGTTTATAAGGATCCCGAGGCGGTGCGCCGCATTGAACAGGATATGGAGATGCTGGAAAACGGGCTGGAGATCCCCGGCCGTGACCGCTATTTGCCGTTGGAATACGGGGATCAATACGACATCTTTTCCTTTTTGCCGGGGGCATTGCTCTTTGTTTGCGGCTATGGGGAGATGCGGGAGCGCTTTGAGTTTCTTTCCTGGCAGTTTGAGGAGGACGGCAAACGGATGGTGGAGGAGCATCTGCCCTTCCTGCCCAAGGAAAAATATTTCTACAATATGGCAGACTTTGATACTTGCATCGGGGAACGTAAGGGCATTTTCCTCAACGCCCTGCCCCTGTCGGGCTATTTCGGCAAGCTGTCCTTTTTGGAGGAGCTGTCGGCGGTGGAGGACGCCCTCATCCGTAACGACCCCGGCTTGATGTTTGAAGAGATCAAGGAAGCCTTGAGCGAGGGCAAGCAGGCCTTTTATTGCGCCGGAAGCGGCGGGGAGAGCGCCGCCAAGCAATTGGCGGAATACGAGATTCCCTTTGGCAGTCGCCCCCAGAAAGGTGTGGTCTGTCTGCTGGCCGATGCTTTGAGCGTGGACTGCGTTTTGGGCGGGGAGATCCTGCTCATCGGTGAGCGGGCCGCCAAAAAGAGCGTGAAAAAGCGGATCCGTCGCGGAAGCGAAGGACAAAAGATCCGCTCCTTTGCCGATCTGTCGGTGGGGGATCTGGTGGTCCACGTGCATCACGGTATCGGCGTGTACGACGGCATCCGTCAGGTGGACAATCACGGGGTGGTGAAGGATTATATCATCATCCGTTACGATCAGGGGGATACGTTGTACGTGCCCACCCCCCAATTGGATCTGATCTCCAAATATATGGGCACCACGGGGGAGCAGACCAAGGTCAAGCTGTCCCGTCTGGGTACCGCCGCCTGGGAAAAGGCCAAGCAAAAGGCCAAAAATCAGGCCCGATTTTTGGCCAGAGAACTTATTGAATTATATGCCAAGCGTCAGCGGGCCGCCGGCCACGCCTTTTCTCCCGACACCGACTGGCAACGCCAGTTTGAGGACAATTTTCCTTACGAGGAAACCTGGGATCAACAGCGTTGTATTATGGAGATCAAGGAGGATATGGAAAAGCCCTATCCCATGGACCGTCTGCTGTGCGGAGACGTGGGCTTTGGTAAGACCGAGGTGGCCCTGCGAGCCATCTTCAAGGCGGTGATGGATTCCAAGCAGGCCGCCGTACTGGTGCCCACCACCATTTTGTCGGTGCAACATCTGAACACCATTGCCGCCCGTCTGCGGGGATTTCCCGTTAAGGTACAGGTCCTCAATCGCTTTAAGACCAAAAAACAGCAGGAGGAAATCCTGCGAGCCCTGCGGCGGGGAGAGATCGACGTGATCATCGGCACCCACCGCCTGTTGCAAAAGGACGTGGTCTTTAAGGATCTGGGCCTGCTGGTGGTGGATGAGGAACAGCGCTTCGGCGTAAAGCATAAAGAGAAGATCAAGGAAATGAGCGTGGGCGTGGACGTGCTGACCCTGTCGGCCACCCCCATTCCCCGTACCCTGAATATGGCTCTGTCCGGCATTCGGGATATGTCCATCATTGAGGAAGCCCCCGCCGACCGTCATCCCGTGGCCACCTACGTGTTGCCCTACGATCGCAGTGTGGTGTTGGGCGCCATTCGCAGAGAACTGCGCCGCCACGGTTGCGTGTATTATCTCAAAAATAATATTGAGGCGTTGGATCATATTGCCGCCGAGCTGGCCGACGCTATTCCCGGCGCCCGTATTGCCGTTGCCCACGGGCAGATGCAGGGAACGGCGTTGGAAAAGATCTGGCAACAGGTGCTGGACCGTGAGGTGGACGTGTTGCTGTGTACCACCATCATTGAAACGGGCATTGACGTTTCCTTTGCCAACACCCTGATCATTGAGGATGCCGACCGGATGGGTCTGGCCCAATTGCATCAGATCCGCGGCCGTATCGGCCGTAGCAGTACCCGCGCCTACGCCTATCTGACCTACCGTCCCGACAGTATGCCGGGGGAGGTGGCGGGCAAGCGCCTGATGACCATCAAGGAATTCACCGCCTTCGGCTCGGGTCTTAAGATCGCTATGCGGGATCTGGAGATCCGGGGAGCGGGCAGTGTGCTGGGAGAACAACAGCACGGCCATATGGGCGCCATCGGCTACGATATGTATATGCGTTTGTTAAACGAGGCCATCGCCGAGGAAAAGGGGGAGGAGCTGACCCTCAAGAGCGATTGTCAGATGGACGTGGCCATCTCCGCCTATCTGCCCGCCGACTACGTTTCCCACGAGGAGACCCGTGTGGAGCTCTACAAAAAGATCGCCGCCATCGAGACCCCCGAGGATCTGGCCGACGTGACCGACGAGCTGTGCGACCGTTTCGGTGAGCCGCCGGCTCCTACTCTGGCCCTGATGCGTATAGCCCTGCTCCGTGGCACCGCCCGTGTGTGCGGTGTGCGGGAAATCAAACAAAAGGGCAACTGTGTGCTGATCTTTTTGGAGCGGGGAGATCCCGACCGACTCTTTGCCGCCGTCCGTGATTTTAAGGGACGCTTGCGGCTGTCCAACGCCGCCACCCCCTATCTTACCTATTATCCCGAGGAGGGCAAGGATCTGCTGACCCAATTGCAACAGCTCATTGACTATATCGCGTCATAAAAATAAAAATCGGTGTACGGCCTTGGCCGCACACCGATTTTTTAGTTGGGTAAGGTGACAAGAGTCGAACCCATTATGGTTTGGCGCAATGGCTTTTTCTGCCTTGCTTGTGTTCATTTTTGCAAGGCGCCAGCCTTGCTGCAAATTGCACACTTCACCTTTCAAAAAA
>JAZQJG010000031.1:0-61314 GCA_045541535.1 Eubacteriales bacterium | reverse complement strand
AACCGCCGTCGGCTTTTTCGCCGTTTACGATGCCGCCCTGCTGGCAAGCCTTAACGGCGGAGCGGGCGAACTTGGAGATCTTGGCTGCATCCTTGAAGGTGATAGCAGCGTTCTTTTTCTCCAGCGTGATGTTTGCAAAGTTGCAGTAGCGTACCATCATGGCGCAGATCTGCTCACGGTTTACGTTCTCGTCAGGACCGAAGGTGGTGGCAGTGAGACCGGAAACAATGTTATTTTCGTTGGCCCACTTCACGTAGCCGGTGTAGAACTTGCCCTTTGCTACGTCACTGAAGACGGTCTTGACGTTCTTGCTGACGGATACGCCGTGGAGACGGCCCAAGACGGTAACGAACATACCACGGGTCATATTGTCGTTAGGACCGAACTCGGTGGTGGTCAGACCGGAGAACAGACCGTTGTTGTATACGAAGTCGATGGCGCCGTTCTTGACGTACCAATCCTTCTTCTTCAGATCCTTGAAGATGGTGAGAGTGTCCACACCGGTGGTGGGGATCTTCTCGGTCTTGGTTTCACCGCAAACGGTGCAGGTGAAGGTCTTAACGCCCTCGGTATT
Organism: Eubacteriales bacterium; assembly: GCA_045541535.1. Classification (GTDB taxonomy): domain Bacteria; phylum Bacillota; class Clostridia; order Oscillospirales; family QAKW01; genus Firm-08. The sequence goes on along the minus strand of JAZQJG010000031.1, from coordinate 60,740 downwards.
GGCAGTGGGCTCGGTGGTGACAACACCATTGTCCCAAGCATGGTTGCCGGTGGCAGGAACGGCCAGACCGGTTTCCATGGTGATGCCGCAGGTGCCGCATACAGAGTGGCCAACGCCGGCGGCGCCGCAGGTGGGAGCGGTATCAACAACCAACTCGTCGGCGGCAACGTGCTCGCCGGTGGCGGGAATCACGAGACCCTCTTCAATGGTGGTGCCGCAATCCTTACATACGCTGTGGCCGATACCGGTAGCGTAGCAGGAAGGAGCGGTATCCACTACCAACTCGTCGTCAGCCGTATGCTCTCCGGTGGCGGGAACCACAATATTCATTTCGGCCATGTAGCCACAAACGGTACACATTTTGTGACCCAAGCCGGTTTTACCGCAGGTGGGTGCAGTATCAACCACGAGAGTGCCGCCCACGTGCTCGCAGGACTTGAGTTCAATGCCCAAGAAGTTCAAACCGCCGGAGCCGTTTTGAACACGGATAATGTGTTCGCCCTTGGTTAGCAAAACCTCACCGACCACATCGGTACGGAAGTCCTTCCAAGAAGCGGTTTTGATAACAGGGAGACTCCAAGTGGCAGTGTCGCCACCGTCTACCAATACCTTATAGGCATTCTCCCAACCATCACCGTTACGCGCATAGGTAGTGGAAAGGGTGTATTTGCCGTCGGCGGGAACTACAACTCTCAAATCAAAATAGCCGTAGGTACCGTCGGAATCCTTAACATTCATATTTTCCGCCGCATAAACGCCGGTTTCAATATAAGAGAAGGTATTTTGATGGGATCTTCTGAAATAAGAGGTTGCGGGGATCTTGGTGGTACCGGAGAGAGCTACGTCTATCTTGGTATACTGTCTGGTGGTGTAGTCGTAACAACGTCCCAGCGTAGAAATCAGATACCAAGCGCCCTCCTCCAGCATTTCTCTGGTGAGACTGCCGTCTTTGATAGCGGTCTCCAGCGTGGTAACGTCGGCAGAATCCACAGGCATTTTAACGGTGGTTCCTGCAATGATTTCGTCGGAATGGGTCACAGCGCCGGAGGTATTCCAGTCGGTGGTGATGATGCCCTTATAGCCCCACTCCTTACGGAGTACGCCTTGCATCAATTGGGCATTGGTGGAGGCCTGTACGCCGTTGATGATGTTATAAGAGGTCATCAAGGCGATGGGGTTGGCTTCTTTTATGACCATCTCAAAGGCTTTGAGATAGACCTCACGCATGGCCTTTTCGGAGATCATAGAGTCGCAGTAGCGACGGTTATATTCTTTATTATTGATGGCAAAGTGCTTGACCTCACAGCCCACACCGGTGGACTGTACACCACTTACAACGGCGATGGCGATGCGGCCGGTGAGCACGGGATCCTCGGAATAATATTCAAAGTTTCTGCCGCACAAGGGAGAGCGGTGGAGATTCATACCGGGAGCCAACCAGATGTCGGCAAGAGAGGCAATGGCTTCCTCGCCCACTTTTTTACCGATCTCATTCACCAGTTCCTTATTCCAAGTGCAGGCCTGCAAGGTGGAGCAAGGCCAATAGGTACCGGTAAACACACCACTACGGATACCCGCAGGACCGTCGGCGGTGTCGGCGGAGAATACACCGTATTTTTCGGCGGTGGCATTGGAGCTAAAACCTAACGAACCGGTGGAATACTTAACACCGGTGGCGTGACCGTAGGTCAGGTCAATAAGTTGGTTATAGGACAACTGGGCCAAAAATGCTTCCTTGGTGGCCTCTCCTGCAACCACGTCGGCATAGGTGATGCCTACAAAGTTTTCCTGATCCAAACCGAGCACACCGTAGTGACCGATGGCCGCATCGGTGGTACAGGTCATACCATCAGGAATAAAGACGATCTTATCCAAATTGATGCAACCGCCCTCGGTGGAAGCCAACAGGTTGGCCAATTTGATTTTCACAGTGCCCTTGGGCAGGGTGACGGTATAAGGATTACCGTCCAGGTCAACGTTGGAATAGTACATATTCCAGTATTTTTGCCCCGTGCCTACCTCGCGGGTGTGCTTACAGTCTATGTTATTGGGAGCAGTGGTCCAAGAAGAACCGTCGGCGGAAACGGAGATGGACAAAATATCCTTCAAATCGCCCTTTGCCAAACCGCCACCGTTTCCCTGCACAAAGCCCAGAGTGTAGGTGCCGGCTTTCTCCACGTTCACGGTGTAGGTTACACCGTTACCGATGGCCTTATCAAAGTTACCCACCACGGTGCCCGCACCGATGGACAGCCATTTACTGCCATCGTACAGGAAGCCTTGGGTGGAGGTAAAGTTCTCGGTCTTGCAATTGCCTGCCAGCACGCCACTCTCACCTTCGATCCAGGTGAGGGCATCGGCGGCGATCACGGGGGTAGTAGCTTTTTCCACACCGTAATGTACCAACGCATCATTTTCGGTAAAGGTCTTGCCTTCGGGGATCAACACAAATTTATCCATATTGATGGCGCCGGTGGGATAGGCCGCCGCAAGTGTGGTAAAACGAAGATAGGCCTTACCCTCGGGCAGGGTTACCTGATAGGCGTTACCATCAAAGTCCGCCTGAGAATAATAGAAATTCCACCAAGCGGCACCGGTGCCTGCGTTACGGGTATGTTTACAGTCCACGTTCACAGGAGCGGTGGTCCACTGCTCACCGTCGGCGGAATAGGAAATGGACAACAGATCAGTCAGGTCGGCGGTGGTGGCACTATCGCCGTTGCCCATAATGAAGCCGATGGTATAGGTGCCGGCGGCCTCCACGTTTAAGGCAAAAGTGGAGCTGTTACCCGCACCACTATCGTGGCCGCCCAGAATGGTGCCGGCAGGAATGGAGACCCAAGCGGCGCCATCATAGAAGAAGCCGGAGGTTTCGTTAAACTTTTCGGTTTTAAGACCGTCACGGGTGGCAGTTTCCGCCTCAATGATCGTTACCGCATCACTTGCCACAAAGGGGCTGGTGGCGGTGGCAAAATCATAAAAGACCTCGTAACTGCCGTCGGCAAGCAACCGTTGATCCACGGTGGAGACCAGATCAGTGGCGGGAGTGGAAGTGACTTTCAGAGCGGCAAGTTCATATTCACCTGCCTTGGTGGCGGAGCGCACGTTGTTACCTACCATTACGTCGTAGGTACCGGCCTCCAGTACAAAACTACCCTTATGACCGGAAATGCCGGTATCATCAAAGGAAGCCATATCTTCAATTTTGAAAGAGAGGGTCAGCTCCTGTGTGGCGCCGGGAGCCAACAGTTCGGTTTTTTCAAAGGCAATGAGGTTGGTAGCGGCCTTGGAAAGTTTGGCCGAGCCCTCCCCTGCCTGGGGTGCGGAATAGTACACCTGCACAACCTCTTTACCGGCCACGGCCCCCGTGTTCTTAACCGTTACGGGGACGGTGATGGTGGTGCCGTCGTTGGTGACGATACCGGGAGTGATGGCAAAGTTGGTATAAGACAAACCAAAGCCGAAGGGATAGATCACCTTGTCTTTGGCAAAGGTTTCAAAATAGCGGTAACCAATGTAAATATCATCGGTATAGCGCACGTAATTGTTGCTCTCCACAAAGGTTTCGGTGGAAGCGTAATCGTCGATGTCGGCGGCATAGGTGTGGGTCACTTTACCGGAGGGATTGACATCACCCAGCAAAATGTCACACAGACCGTAAGCGCCCATTTCACCGCCCATATAGATGGTGAGCAGGCCCTCAATGTCAATACCGTAGGGATTGCTCTCCAGCGACCAATCGGTGCTCATGGCGGTGGGGGTGTTGAGCACAACGATGACCTTTTCAAATTTTTCGGAAAGGGTCTTCATCATCGCTTCTTCCGCATCGGAAAGATACCAGTCCGCCTTGGTAAGGTCCTGGGTTTCCAAAGAATAGCGATTGACAAACATAATAGCGGTATCTGCTGCCGCGGCGGCCGCAGTATACATATTGGCATCGGGCACGTAGGTAACGTCTGCCTGATAGGCCTCTGTCAGCGGTTTATAAACGTTGATCTTGCCCGCATCGGCGGCCGCAAGCAGGGCATCTGCAGGGCCTGCCACGGTGCGATCGTCATAATATACTCTGCCGCTGCCGCCACCGCCGATCTGATAGCCGTTTTCGGTGGAGCCGGTGAACACCTGACCACCGCCGAACAGGGCTACGGTTTGGTTACTCTTTAAGGGCAAAGCGCCCTCGTTTTTCAATAGCACGATACCCTCACCCACAGCAGTGCGAGCAAGGTTAAAATTCTCTTGGGGTGGCTTGGCCGAAACGGTAAAGGCGGGGATCATTCCCAGCACGAAAACCAGTATCAGCAGCATCGCCAATATCTTGCGCACAGTCTTCATAGAAAATCCTCCTTTTAATGGGTTGATTTTTCCCTCTAATATCAGTATAATGTTATATGAAAGGTTTTTCAAGGAAATATATTGTGATATTTGAACACTATATTGCGATAAGGGGTTTTTATGCGTTATCAATATTGGCAAGACCGGGACAAGCAAATAAAGCTTCCCATTGTATTTAAACCGGACAACCGCCCCGCACACGATATTTATTATCTCCATTGGCACAAAGCGGTGGAGATCATTATGGTGTACGAGGGCGAGGTACAAATCAAAAACAATGAGCGCACTTTCCAAGGTAAACCGGGGGAAATGTACGTGATCCATTCCACCCATCTTCACTCTTTTCAAATGGGTGATGTCGGTGGAAAATACCACTGTCTGATTCTGCCCGACGATATCTTCCCATCCAAAGATTTTTTCCGCGCCGATCTACCCTTTATGACCACCGATGCCGACTGCAAGCGTCTTTACGAAGAAGCGTGGCAGGTTTACCATCAAAAGCCGCCGACGCCCTTTTATGAAGAACGTGTATTGGGATTGATTTTGCAGTTGTATGCTCATCTGGCCGCCTTGGGCGGAACACAGCAAGCAGGCGATGATCATACCTTTAATACCACCATACGTCGCGCGATGGCCTATATTGAGACCCACTATGCAGAAAAACTGACCATTGAAAACATCGCTGCGGCGGTCAACGTCAGCCGCCACCATCTTTGCCATATATTCAAAAACGTAACCGGTACCACCCCTGCCCATTATTGGCAGGCGACCCGATGTGACGCCGCACGACGGTTGCTGCGAAAGGGCTCCTCGGTGGCGGAAGCGGCGGAAGCCTGCGGTTTTTCCTCCTACCCCTACTTTGCCAAGGTGTATCAAAAGCATTTCGGTGTATTGCCAAACGAAGATAAAATCAAATAATCCAGACTTGACAATCCGGCACGACCGTGGTATGATTTACGAAACTGCCACCGGGTAGTGGATGCAAAACGGCATCCGCCTGCACATCGTTAGGTCTTTGAAGATGTGTAAGCGGATGCCGTTTTCTTTGGAAAGGAACGTCAAAAAAACATGAATCCGTTTAAAGAACTCTCAAAATTTGAATGGTGCCTGTGGTTGGGCTCTTTACTCACCATTCTCGTCACCTGTCTGGTGTCGAAAAGCATTGATATTGCTGTGCTTTGTACCCTACTGATCGGCGCCACTGCCCTGATCTTTGTATCCAAAGGGCATCCGCTGGGGCAAATCCTGACCGTACTGTTTGCCCTTGTATACGCGTGGATCTCCCTGCAGAACCGTTACTACGGCGAAATGATCACCTATCTGGGTATGACCGCTCCCATTGCCGTGGCGGCGGTGGTGGCCTGGATCAGAAATCCTGCCCAAAAGGGTAAGGCTGAAGTAAAGGTCAGCTCCTTGGGCACGTCGGTTAAGCTGTGGCTGGTGATCCTTACCACCCTCGTGACCTTCGTTTTTTACTTTTTATTAAGAGCCCTGCATACTCCCAATCTATTTTGGAGCACCGTTTCCATTGCCACCAGTTTTTCTGCCTCATATCTTACCCTGTTCCGCAGTCCGTATTATGCGCTGGCCTATGCAGCCAACGACGTGGTGCTGATCATATTGTGGGTGTGCGCCGGACTGGAAACCCCCGAATTTTATCCGATGGTCGTCTGCTTTTTGATCTTTCTCATCAATGACGGTTATGGATTTATTAACTGGCGACGGATGCAACGACGCCAGAGGAAGTGTAGCAAATGAAGAAAAGACTTTTTAAAATCATCAAACATACGGTGGCGATTGCCTGTATTTTCACAGGTGTCGTACTGCTATGGGGAAAACGGCCGCTCCTCGGTTTACTGCTCTCCGTCACGGGTATATGCCTGTTGGACAGCCTGTACCGTTTATTGCGATTACAGCGACGTTGGTGGAAATGGTGTCTACCCTTACTGTTTGTCATTTTTACCGTCATTGCCTTTTATCAGCCCCAACGGCATTTTACCAGAGTCTTTAAACCGGAGGAGGCGCCGGTATACGTCACCCCCTCCGGCACAAAATACCATCTGCGTGCATCCTGTGCCGGGAAAAACGCCATACAGCGCACCCGAGCGCAAATAGCCGAAGAGGATTACACCCCATGCGCCAATTGCGCCAAAGAAAAATAACAAATGAAAGGAAAATACGTATGAAATGGATGATTGCTTCCGACCTACACGGGTCGGCCTATTATGCCGAAAAACTGTGGCGGCGCTTTGCCGAGGAGGGCGCAGACCGACTGCTTTTTTTGGGAGATCTGCTCTATCACGGGCCCCGCAACGATCTGCCCAAAGACTATGCCCCCAAAAAAGTAATTGAGATGTTTAACGCCCATAAAAACGATCTGCTCTGTGTCCGGGGCAACTGTGAGGCAGAGGTGGATCAAATGGTGCTGGAATTCCCTGTGTTGGCCGATTATGCCTGGCTTGAGATTGAGGGAAAACGCATCTTTGCCACCCATGGTCATCTTTACGAAAACGTTGCACATCTGCGTGCCGGGGACATTTATCTCCAAGGACACACCCATATTCCAAGGTGCGAAACGGTAGACGGTGCGCTTTGTCTCAATCCCGGCTCCCTCTCCATCCCCAAGGAAGGCAGTGCCCACAGCTATATGATCCTGGAAAACGGCACCTTTTATTGGAAAGATATGGATGGAACTATTTATAAAACCAAATAAAAAAGGACCTCAAGGGTCCTTTTTTATTTGCCGACTTTCAGTATCTCGGCGATATTTGAATCATAGGAAATGGTCAGACGAGGCAGTTGATCCAACTGCAAAGCATTCATATCCAGTGCCTTCCAGGCCGTAGTGACCTGCATTTGCACATCGTATTCCTTGACAATGGCACGGGTCTGTGCATTATTTTTACCATAGGGATAAGCAAATAATCGTGCCGAGCGCTCCCCCAGCTCATACTCCAGATGGGAGAAAGAATCAAATACCTGATTGCGCAGTCTGCTCTCGCTCATTGCTGTGTGATCGTCGTGATCCCAGGAGTGGGATTGTATCTCCACCAACCCGCTTTGATCCATTTCTCGCAGTTGATCCCAGCTCATCTTATTGGGCATATCCACCGAAGCCACGGACATAAAAATGGTTGCATGTATATTATACTTTTGCAACAAGGGATAAATCATCGTATAGTTGCTGACGTACCCGTCATCAAAGGTGAGGATCACACTTTTCTTCGGCAATGCACGCTCCCCACTCTGATATTCCAGTAAAGCGTTCAGCGGTATGATCTTATAGCCGGCGGCAAGGATCTGTTGAATGTTTTCCTCAAACCGTTTCGGTGTGGAAGCCACGGAATATTTGCTTTCTGCCGGCGCCGTTTCATAAAACTCGTGATATAGCAAAATACGGCAATCCAACGTTTGCTCCCCTTTAAAGTACAGCGGCGTATTGTCCGACGCCTTTTGCTTCAATTTACCGATGCGCGCCTTCATCGTAAAGACGGTGCGCTCCTCTTCCACAACGTTGATCAGAACCGTGGCAGACATCTTTCGTCCCATATTGATGTCCCCGCTGTGAGAAAAACAGGCGGCGTCACCCTTGTAAAAATAATCCCGTTTATAGGCAGGCAGAGAAACGGTTTCTTCCGCATACAATTTGCCATCCAATAAATACTGTACCCGCAAATCCACGGCGCCCACCTGATCAAGTCCCGTCAGATGAAAGGAGATCTCGTCCTGATAATACCGCATACTCAATACCGCCATACCGTAGGGATTGCTTGCATTTTTACGGTAATTGGAAACGTCGGCACCTTGAATATGCTCGGCAAAGTTCATCAGCACCTGCGCCAGTTGCGCACGGGTGGCGGCAGTACGGGGAGAGATCTCGGTATAACTGACACCGGAGATCAAACTGTTGGCCAACCCCCAATTGATGGCCTTAACGGCGTGAGCGCTCACCTTACCACGGTCAACGTAAGATTTAAGCGGCTCGGAGGAAACGGTGGTGGTGCTGTAGCGCAGTTTGACAGCAAAGCGGAAAAGCATCGCCATCATATCCTCTCGCAACAGCGGATGCTCCGGTCCGAAACGGCCGTTGCCATAGCCGAATACGATTTCATTACGGTAGCAGTATTCAACCCCATTGAAATACCACTCCCCTTTTTTATTATCGGTAAAAGAAGAGGAGGAGTATACTGCTCTGCTACCGCTGATCCGATACAACACGCTGGCCAGCATCGCCCGATTGACGGTAACGTTTGGCTCGAAGAGCGTACTGCTGACGCCCTTCATATAATTATAATCATATGCAAAGTCCACCGCCGGCTTATACCAGGCGGAGCTCTTTACGTCTTTGAACCCCTTGAGGGCAAAGGCCGTATGTGGCACCGACAGCAACAGTAGCACCGTCAACAGCAAGCACAAAATTCGTATACTCCGTGTTCTCAAAATCATTCTTCCTCTCTGTAATATCAACAAAGTTATTGTAGCATACTCTCCCGCCGATTACAAGCCCGCCTTGACAATCCGGAGGAAATCTTATATATTATTACAGAGTTTAGAAAAGGAGAAAGCCTATGGACTATATTTTAGCATCCGCCTCTCCCCGCCGACAAGAACTGCTGAAAAACATCACAACCGATTTTACCATCCTCCCCAGTGACGTGGAGGAGATTGTGCCGCCCACACTGGCGGCCGAAGACGCCCCGGCTTATCTGGCCCGATTAAAGGCGGCAGATATAGCAAACCGGCATCCCGACGCTCTGGTCATTGGAGCCGACACCGGCGTATTTATTGACGGCGAAATGATGGGCAAGCCTCGCGACAAGGAACACGCCCGCACAATGCTTCGTACCCTGTCCGGCCGTACCCACAAGGTCATCACCGGCTGCGCTCTTTGCTATGGTGAATATCATTATTCCTTCAGCGAGGTTACGGAAGTTACCTTTTTCCCCTTAAGTGAACAAGAGATCGAGCAATACGTTTCCACGCCCGAGCCCTATGACAAGGCAGGCGCCTACGGCATTCAGCAAAAGGGAATGCTTTTGGTGGAAAAAATCTACGGCGACTACTTTAACGTAGTGGGTCTGCCGGTGGCAAGGCTGGACCGCGCCATTAAAGAGTTTACGACAAAATATATTAAAACAAGATAGTTCTTGCATATTGCAATTATTTATTATATAATATAATTTATTACAGCAAAAAAGGAGTTGGTTCCCTCCATGGACCCCGCCCGAAGTACGACGAGCATCATTTTATTTTGTCTTTTGATTTTAGCCGGCGGCTATTTTGCCGGCGCCGAGATTTCTCTGGCCTCGGTAAACAAGATCCGCATTGCCGGTCAGGCCGATGACGGCGACAAAAAGGCAAAACGCGTTCAGTATATTCTGGACAACTTTAACAAAGCGCTGACCACCCTGTTGATCGGCAACAACATTGCCCACATCGGTTGTTCAGCCATCGCCACCACCATGACCTATCAACTGCTGCAGCAGCACACCGACCTACCCGGTTGGATTCAGACGGTTTCTACGCTACTGACCACCGTAGTGGTGTTTCTGTTTTCGGAAATGGTCCCCAAGTGCTTTGCCAAGGATTGTAATGAAGCCTTTGCCAAAAACATAGCAGGATCTTTGATTTTTCTTATGAAGGTGTTGACCCCCGTAAGCTTTCTGTTTACACTGTTGGGAGACCTGCTGAGTAAACCTTTTCTTAAAAAAGCGTCCGTTCAGCCCACCGTAACGGAAGAAGAACTGCACGACATCATTGAAACGGTTGTGCAGGAGGGCGAACTAGACGAAGATACCGGCGATCTGATCCAATCGGCGCTGGAGTTTTCCGATTCCAAGGTACACGAAGTGTTTACCCCCTGGAAGGACGTAACCACCATTCACAACGGGATGACACCCGAAGAAATTTTGGAAGCCATCCGCAACACCTCCTTTACCCGCTTGCCGGTCACCGACACCGAGGGCAAGGTGGTGGGTATCGTACATATCCGCAATTATCTGCGTGCCTATCTCAAAAACGGCAAGCCGGATCTGCAAGCATTGATCTCCGCCCCTCACTTCGTACAGCAGGGCAAGCCGGTGGATGAGTTGCTGGAAAGTATGAGTCGTCACAGAGTCCATCTGGCTGTAGTGCTTGATACCAAGGGTGCAACCGTTGGCATCATCACCATTGAGGACATATTGGAAGAGTTGGTGGGCGAGATCTACGACGAAGAAGATGTTAAGGGAGGTGTGGCCCAATGAATTACCTCCTGATCGTAATATTCATCTGTTTTTCCGCTTATTTCAGCGCTTCGGAGATTGCCTATGCCTCCGCCAATGAGCGGCGTCTGAAATCTGCCAGCGAAGAACAGGGCAAGCTGCATCACAAGCTGGCGCTGAAAATCTATCAGAATTACGAGCGTGCTTTAGGCACCATTCTGGTGGGCAACAATCTGGTAAACATCGCCTCCTCCGCCGTATCCACTCTGATCGTGATCGGTTTGCTCGAGGGCACGAAATGGGCCGCTTGGGCCTCTGCCATTTCCACCGTCGTTATGACGATCATCGTACTGATCTTCGGTGAAACCTTGCCCAAAATCGTTGCAAAGCAAATTCCCAACGAATTCAGTACTCTGGTTTCCATTCCCCTGTACGTTATGATGATCATCACCCGTCCCATCGTTTTGGTTGCGGAAGGAATCGTTTGGCTGTTTTCTCTGCTCTGGAAACGGGGCAAAAACGAGGATGAGCCCAGTGTTACCGAGGATGATCTGGAAACCATTATTGAAACCGTTGAAGATGAAGGCGTAATTGACGAGACCAGCGCCGACCTGTTACAAAGCGCACTGGATTTTGACGACGTGCTGGCCTATGAGGTCATTACTCCCCGTGTAGACCTGGTTGCCATTGATATTGATGACAGCGAAGAAGAGATCATGCAAACCATCTACACCTCCCCCTATTCCCGTATTCCCGTATACGAGGATACCATTGATAACATCATCGGTATTCTCCATCTGAACTCCTGCCTGAAGGACATTGTTTCCGGTGAAAAGCTAGATCTGCGCAATCGGCTGATGCCGGTGCACTACATTCACAAAACCATGCCTCTGGACGACGTACTCAAAGGAATGCGTCAGCAAAACCGCCACATTGCCGTGGTTACTGACGAATACGGCGGCGTGATGGGTATTCTGACTATGGAAGACGTACTGGAGCAATTGGTGGGTGACATCTGGGACGAAAGCGACGAGATCATCGAAGAATGCAAACAACTCTCCGAGAATTGCTATGAGGTAATCGGAGAGATGCGCATTATGGATTTCTTTGATGAGATCGAAAAGGACGAGCGCAACTTTGACGATGACAACATCACTATGGGCGGTTGGATCGTTGAACTGCTGGGCAAATATCCCAAGATCGGTGACACCGCCGATTATGAGAATTTGCATCTGGAAGTCAAAAAAATGCGCAAGCACCGTGTACAGTCCTTACACATCACCGTCACTCCCCCGCCCGAAGAAGAGGACGAGGAAAACTAAACAAAAGAAACCCCGCATTGTGATACAATGCGGGGTTTTCCTATTTTTTCTTTCTGGTACCGATCACCTTGATCTTGGTGACACGGTGCATTTCCGTCTCCGTAACGGTGAACTCAAAATCGTCATAGGTAAAGAAAGCGCCCTTTTCGGGAATTTCCTCCAATTGTTCCATAACCCAGCCACCGACGGATACGCTTTCCGTTTCGCTCTCAATGCCGAAGTATTCAAAAAATTCGTCCACGTCGGCGGCGCCGTCCGCCAGATAGGTATGGTCGGCAATCTTTTTAAAGGGAATGACCACTTCGTCGTGCTCGTCCCAAATCTCGCCCACCAATTCTTCCAGAATATCCTCCATGGTCACCAGGCCGTAGGTACCGCCGTACTCATCCACCACCACAGCCACGTGGGATTTGTTTTTCTGCAGTTTTTTGAGCAGATCGTCAATCTTGCCGCCTCGCTGTACAAACAGCGCCGGCTTCATAATTTCTGTCAGAGGTTTATCGGTCAGGGCGCCGTTTTCGTAGAGATCCTTTTGATGGATCACGCCCACGATATTATCAATACTTTCCTCATACACGGGCAGACGGGAAAACCGCATTTGGGTAAACACCTTGGCGATCTCGGTTTTGTCGGTATCCACGGACACTGCCTCAATATCCACACGGTGGGTCAGGATATCCTCGGCTCGGCGCTCGGTAAACTCAATGGCGTTACGAAGCAACACACCCTCGCTTTTATCAATGCTGCCTTCCTGCTGTACCTCGTCCACAAACATCAGCAGTTCTGCCTGCGACATTTTGGAATCTTCTTCATTTTTAAAGATCTTACTGACCAGTTTTTTCCACAACCCAAACAAAAAGTTCAAGGGTAAAAACAGCCAGGCACAGAACTGAATCATAGGAGCAGAAAACATCGCAAAGCGTTCCGGCATATCCTTGGCTACACTCTTGGGCGTGATCTCACCAAAGATCAGTACCACGATGGTCACCACTACGGTGGAAACCGTAGCGCCGGTATCCCCATCCTTTAACAGCATAGTAAACAGCACCGTGCCGATGGAGGCCACTGTGATATTTACAATGTTGTTACCCACCAGAATGGTGGAGATCAATCTGTCATAGTTGTCGCTGAGTTTTACTGCCAGCGCCGCCTTTTTGTTACCGGCCTCAGCCATGGTTTTAAGTTTCGTTTTGTTCAGCGTGGAAAAGGCGGTTTCCGTTGCCGAAAAGTATGCCGACATTAACACACAAGCCAGCATAATTATAATATATATCGTCATTGTTTTCTCCTTATCTCAAAAATTATTGTTTATACCGGATTGCCCTTATCAGCTACGCAGCCGAATCAAACGCAAAAAGGCATATCTGTACCCAAAAATCGGCGCCAGATATGCCTGATATAAATAATAACTCTTGGATCGAAAACAGTTTTCTTCGTCGCTACTGTCGCTGTCCATTCGTCGTTTGCTCTCCTTTAATATAATATGATCGGCATTATTATATACAATTCCCCCACCTTTGTCAAGTGATTCTTTCCTTACTGGTTGGAAAATTTAAAGCCCGGCAGCATCGACTCCTGCTTTACCCGCGGCATATTCAATTCCTGCAACAGTACCGCATTGCGCACCGAGGTTTCCCCATAGCGCAGGCGGATATCGTCCACCGCGCGGTCGATTTTGTTCTGCCGGGAAACGGTTTGCGCTTCGGAAAACAAGTCCAACTGCACCGGTTGCTCCGCCGGTTGCAGGGCAATGGCCCGCACGCTCAACGCCCGCACGTTACTGCTCCAATCATACCGTTTGCAAAACAGCTTATAGGCAAGTTTGGCAAGGGCGGGCGCGCTCTGTCGGGCCACAGAAAAACGGGCCTGAAACTCCGTGGTGACCAGCTCGTGATTTTTAACGCTGAGTTGTACGCCGCCGGCAGAAAGATCGCTTTCCCGCAGTTTGCGGGCGATCTGCTGGCACAGCTCCAGCAATACCCGCCAGACCTGCTGATCATTGACGAGATCACGGGTGGTGGTAATGCCGTGGCCGATGCTTTTCACCGGGGCATATTCCTCGTGATCCATCACCCGATTGTTCTCCAACCCGTTGGCATAGTCCCACAGGGCGCCGCCGTTTTTACCGAATTTGGCCAGCATAAACTCTCTGGGATATTGCGCCAATTGACCGATGGTCAGCACGCCGATACGCTGCAATTTTTTAAGAGTGGAGCGGCCCACCCCCAACAACTGTTCCACCGGTAACTCCCAGATCTTTTCTCTGAAATTCTCCCGACGGATCACCGTTACGGCATCCGGTTTTTTGAGATCGGAGCCCAGTTTTGCAAATACCTTATTAAAGGAGACGCCCACCGAAATGGTCAGCCCCAGTTCCCGCTTGATGCTCTCACGGATCATATGGGCAATCTCCTCCCCACTGCCGAACAGTGCCCCCGAAGCGGTGACGTCCAACCAGCATTCGTCCATACCAAAGGGCTCCACCATATCGGTATACCGATAATAGATCTCCCGCGCTTTTTTGGAATAATAGGCATACCGATCAAAATGAGGATGCACCACGATGAGATCGGGACAACGCAGTTTGGCCTCCCAAATGGCCTGCCCTGTTTTGACCCCCTTCAGCTTGGCTCGCTGATTTTTGGCCAGCACGATACCGTGCCGCTCTGCCGTGTTACCGCACACTGCCACGTATTTATGACGGATGGAGGGATTGAGCTTACACTCCACCGAGGCATAAAAATTATTCATATCACAATGCAAAATCACTCGTTCCATCCGCTTTCCTCCTTGACAATCGGTATAAACCGTGATAAGATGTATATGCAAGTTGTTGCGTCTATGATGTTATTATACACGAAACAACTTGCGTTGTAAAGTGCTTTTTACGAAATTTGTTGCGTATTTTTGCCCATAGGAGGAATTATTATGAAATTCGGCGATAAGCTGAAGGCTTTGCGCCTGCAAAACCATCTGACCCAAAGTGCATTGGCAGACAAGCTGGGTGTTTCTCTGCGCACCCTGCAAAACTATGAAACCTGCAAGATCTATCCCAAGCAAACCGAGATCTACGGCCGAATTGCCAAGTTATTTGGCGTAACCACCGATTATCTGCTTAGCGACGTGCACATTCCCGAGGAAAATATGATCCCCCCTTCCCGCGCCGCCATTCTCCAGGCGCAGGAACTGGTGTTACACGCCGGCAGTTTGTTCTCCGGCGGCAACCTCAGCGAGCAGGATATGGACAAGGTGCTGGCAGCCATCAACGAACTGTACTGGGATGCCAAGCGCAAAAAGCAGAAAAAGGATTGATGCCGTGTCACAAGCATACATTAAGCAATTAGCGGCCGCCACGGCAAAGCAGGCCGGTACCAGAGATCCCCTGCAAATTGCCGCAACCCTGGGAATCGGCATCAAGTACAGTGACATCGGCACGCTCAAGGGTTTTTACGCTTGGGTTATGGAGAGCCCCTTTATCGTTTTAAATCAAACGCTGGGAGAGGCGGAGCAAAAATCGGTGTTGGCCCACGAATTGGGGCACCATCTGCTCCACGAACATCTGGTACAGCAGGACGGCATCCGTGAAACGGTGCTCTACGACCTCTCCTCCCAACCGGAGTATGAGGCCAACCTTTTTGCCGCTCATCTGCTCACCGATCCCGAACAATTGGAGCAATTGGCAAAGAGCGGTCACACCGTCGGTCAAATCGCCGCCGCCATGGGCGTGGAGCAAAATCTGATTGAACTGTTTTTACAAAGTAAATAGAGAGGGAGATACCGTGATTTATCTTTTCATTTATCTGGCAACCGTAAATCTCCTGGCGCTGATCGTTTGGTGTGCCGACAAATACTTTGCCAAGGCCGGCAAGCGGCGTGTTTCCGAGAAAGCGCTGTTTTTATGGGCGTTGGCGGGCGGCAGTCTGGGAAGTCTGATTGCCATGCACGCCGTCCGACACAAAACGAAGCATTGGTATTTCGTTATCGGTATTCCGGTGATTTTAATACTGCAAGCCGCCTTGCTGATATACGGGCTGAAATTTTTGTTATAAAAAATCGTCTGAAGAAAACTTCAGACGATTTCTTTATTTTTTAATATAGCTTTGTCCCAACGTTTCAATCACGGTGAGCAGATCGGTCATATACTGCTTGCCGCCGTGGGCGGCCGCCGCTTCGGAAATACCGATGTCTCCGTAAAACAGCGGCATCCCCACCGCCTCGGCCTCGGCAAACAATTCCTCACAGCAGCTTTTTACCAGTTCTGCATCCAGATGCTCGGCACTTTCATATTTATACATCTGCACTGTGGGGGCGCAGGTATAGTTTTTGTTCATTCCCCGTTGCTTCATGGTAACGGTCAGTTGATAATATTTGCCCTTTTCCAACGGAATATTAAGATCTTTGATATAGAAAAAGGTCCCCTCACTCAAACTCTCCAAATAAGCAGAGCCGTCATCCTCATACACCGAACCCTCGGTAGTAATACCGGAGGCAGTAAGACACAGAAAAGGAATGTTTATGGTGGTTGTGGTATCATAGAGCACGGCAAGCTCGTTGCCCTCATGATCGCATTCCGCAAAATGCACCGTCCAGACCCGCAACTCTCCGCCGCCATCGGTATCCGGAGGCAAAACGCTCACGCCCAGACGACCGAGACAACCCTCCTCGTCCACCTTAAACACGGGGGTGGCGCGGGTTTGATAATCAATATACGAAAAGTCCACGTCGCTGCCGATCACTTCGTTTTCAAACTTGGGATCGGTAACGTTGTACAGCCAGGTATTGGGATAGGTCAAATGCTCCACGCCGTCTGCGGCAGAACGCGTCTGACGGCTGTAAAACTCCAACGCCTCGATAGATGCACAATAGGAAACGTTGGCATCGGAGACCAGCGGAAAGCCGTGAAAGGCATCCTCGGCGGGTGAATAGGGTGTGATGGCACCAATACAAATCATATGGTAGGCGTCCTTTTCCCGAATACCGTCGCAAATCTGCTGTAACACCTGCTCGTAATACTCCAGAGCCGTTTGCTTCTCCGAAGCGCCGGTGCGGGGAAATCCGCTGAGAACGTAGCCGCCAAACCATGGCTCCTCTCCCACCAGTTCCGCCAGTTGTTGCCAAACGCCAATCACACCGGGCAGAAAATCTGCATCCTCATACCACGCCTTATAAGCCTGCGGATAATCGGAAATATCCACAAGCAAATACTTTTGGGATTGGGTACAAAGGGCAAGAGCCTCCTGCACCAAAGAAATCGCCTGCGGATGCAGTTGCCACGGCAGTGCGGTATCGTTGATCATCTCCCCCTGCAGATCCAGCGTAATACTGTTATATTGGTCCTCTGCAAGGGCGGCTGCCAGAGCCTCAACAGCAGGAAAGGCGGTACTGCTGACCGCAAAGCTCTTGGAGGTCAGACGGATGGGTTGGCCCGTTGCATCCAGCACCGAAGTACCGCTTGCATACAAAAACTCGTTGCTCTCCAATTGCTTCGCCGCTTTTCTCCCCGATTTACAGCCGGCAAGAAGCAGACAAAGAATCATCAAACAGGCAAGGATCCTGATTTTTTTCATAGCTTGTTTCCTCTCTTTTAAAAGAAAACGGGCGAGCTCGACGGCTCCACCCGTTTCAACCTTACGTTGTACTTTCGTATACACGCTCGTCCGGCAAAGCATATCCGTGCTTACGGGCGTATTCGGCGATATAATCGTCATCAATGCCGTTTTCCAGCATATCCTTCAATCTGATATTCTCCTGCTCCTGCAGAGCAATCTTATCCATCACCAATGTCAACTCTTCTTTTTTCTCATTAATGGCGATGCGGATCTGTACAAAGGAAACGGCAACGTACACCACGAAAATCACAAACAAAACTCTAATGATAAAACTGCGAAATCCGCCGCTTTGCTTGGTCTTCTGCTTTCGGGCCATCTGTGCTCATCCTTTCCTTTGTTTTCTTTCGGTCACGGAAGACCGAATGTAATAATATTATAATATACTTCTTTATAAAAATAAAGAGTTTTTTGAAAATTATACGGATAAGTTTTTTGACCCCCGCAAAAAGCCAGCCAAAGACCCGAACAAAAGGAAACAGCAACACCCGCAGCACCCGCTCCAGCAAGGAAAACAGGACGCACAACACCCGATGGATCAGTGGCAACAACCATCTTGTGACCCCACGGTCAAAAACCAGCGCTCCCAAAAGCTGAGCCAAAAGATAAAACCAGCGGATCTGGCCACGGCTGACCCGCAGATAAAATATGCCGGACAGCAACACCGTACCGCTGATAAACAAAAAATCCCGTACAAAATCGGCTGCCTGTGAGGGGCAAAATCGTCGCCAAAGACGAAACAGCATCAAAAGGACACCGATTGCGATTCCTAACCAAAAGGACTGCCACAGCGCAAAAAGTTGCTGTTGTAATGAGAAATACATTATTTAAACAGTTTACCCCAAAAAGAACCGCCCTGGGGTTGCGCCTCCACGTATTCCAACGCCTCAATCCGACCGGAAACGCTGACGTCGCCACTGTCCACGCTCAGGGATTGGATATGCAGACCCTCCCCTTTGATCACCAGTACGCCCAGTTCTGTGATCAGCACCACCCGATGCTCGTCAAAGCTGTCCACCTCGGCCGCTCCGCTGATCACCGCTTTTTCCCGTTGCTTCAAAATCACCTGATGCTTTTTTACCGATTCATCCATCATAAAAAACCTCTGCTTTTCATAGTTTGATACATTCTATGACGCAGAGGTTATAAATATGACGGGGTCAGTCCACGACTCTGTACAGCGTTTCCGCCTCGCCGGCGCCGATATGTTCGGCCAGAGCCACCACTTCCACCTTGGTACTTTTGTTATGAAAGGTGATCTCAATAATATCACCAATTTTGACCCGATAGGCGGGCTTGACCTCTTTACCGTTTACGGTGACACGGTCCCCCTTACAGGCGTCCTGCGCCACGGTGCGCCGCTTGATCAGACGGGCCACCTTTAAATATTTATCTAAACGCATAGTTTACCTCCAAAATGCCGATGGAAAGAAATAAAGAAGGGACCGCAAACTGCAGTCCCTTCCTCAATTTAAGTTAAGCAATATAATCCTTGAAAGCTCTGCCGGCTTTGAAAGCGGGGCACTTGGATGCAGGGATATCGATCTCTTCGTTGGTCTTGGGGTTTCTACCCTTTCTGGCAGCCTTTTCTCTGACTTCAAAAGAACCGAAGCCAACCAACTGAACTTTTTCGCCTTTCTTCAGAGCGCCCTGAATTTCATCCAGAATAGCGGCCAAAGCCTTAGCGGCGTCTTTCTGAGAGATTTCTGCTTTTGCTGCAACAGCTGCAACGAGTTCTGCTTTATTCATGTGTATTTCCTCCTTATATTTACAAAACGTCATTAAAGAGCGTTTCGCATTTGTATGCCTATATTATCCCAAAAATGAATGAATTTTGCAATACCTTTTTTAAAAAAAATTAAATATTTTCGGTATCATTTGAACAATTTGCACAAATATTTTCGCAAAATTCTACGTTTTTAACAAAAAGAGCCTCTTCCGAATCAATTCCCAAAGACGCCGACAGAGAGCAAACGGTGAAGAGCAGGTCTCCCAACGCCTTACTTTGTGCGGCAGTATCGTCTGCGGCCACCGCTTTTTCAAGCGCCAACGCCTTATTCGTAACGTCACCGGCATCGAAAAATTGAGGGAGAATTCCGTTCTTATGCGCCTTTGCATTCAGCTTTTGCGCCCGCATCAGCGCAGGCAAAGCGGCGCTGACGGAGGACACCACCTTTTGCGGGGTGCCATATCCCTTCTCCTTCTTTTTCAGCGCTTCCCAATTGGTCAGCGCCTGATCAGGAGAATCCGCCGTATAATTTTCAGCGAACAAATGGGGATGACGATAGATCAGCTTTTTACACAACGCCGTCAGCACGTCCTCCTTGGTAAAGGTACCTGCTTTTTCGGCAATCTTGCAATGAAGCACTACCTGCAATAAAACGTCGCCCAGCTCTTCCGTGAGAATGGCGGGATCGTTGTTATCAATTCCCTCCACCGCTTCGTAGGTCTCTTCAATAAAATTATTACGAATGGATTGATGGGTCTGGGAATTGTCCCACGGGCAACCGTCGGGAGCGCAGAGAATATCCACCAATTCCACCAAATCGTTATAATCGTAGCGTTCTTTGTTTTTCAAACTTTCTTTACTCATGGAGCCAACCTCTTTTTTCCAACATTGCGCCGATCTTGTTACCGCCGGGGAGCAATACCATATCTTCCTTGGACAAAACCTTAAATATCAATACGCACACAGCGTATACCGCCACGGCCACACCCAGCGCCAAAACGACCCACAGGCGATGATATCCCAACAACTGACACAAGACGTACCAACAGCCGTATGCCGCTCCACAGCAGATTGCAGAGCACAAAAAGGGCCGCAACAGAATGGTGCCCAAAGGCATAGTGAATTTCATATACTTTTTAATAAACAAGCAATTCAGCAGGAAAATGGAGCCGTAGCAGGCAAAGGTGCCCAAGGGGGCGCCCAAAATACCGATTTCCTTGACCATAATCAAGTTGACCGCCAATTTCATCACCGCGCCCACGCCCATGGTAAACAGGGTGAGTTTTACCTTTCCCACACTGTGCAGGAAGGTACCGGTCAGGGAAACGAAGCTGACAAAGAAAATAGAGATGGCTAGCAAACGCATACACGGCACGCCCACCGCCCAATATTCCTCTTTATACAACAGTTTGATAATCCCTTCACTCATTACCGACATTCCCAGCGCACAGGGCATGGCAATCAGAGAGACTACCTTGGAGGCGGAGCGCATATTGCGATAGGCATCCCCTGCCTTATCCGACGCAAAGGCGGTGGTAAGGAAAGGTAACACGGCTGTGCCCACCGTAATCGTAATGGTGGGCGGCAAATTAAAGAGCGAGGAAGTGGAGCCGATATAGGCGCCGTATTCGTCAATGGCCTGGGCAATGGTCAAACCGTGCTGTTGCAAGCTGTATTTGACGAAGATCATATCCAGGGTGGAGGTAACGCTCATTACCGCCGAACTCAAAGAAATAGGAATAGCAAGGGTGATAATGGTGTTAATAATGGAGCGGGAGGATTGAGAGGGCAAGGCATCGGGATCAAATTTTCCGAAATCCTTTTCCTTCAAAAAGCGGATCACCATAAACAGCGAGGCCGCAAAGGAGCCAAAGGTAACGCCCAGAATGCCGCCGCAAGCCAGCACCATATAGTTGTCGCCATAACCCATCCGCACCAGTACCAGCAAAATACCGATGCCCACCAGTTTAAAGGCGGCCTCGATCACCTGGAAAAAGGCGCTGGGTGTCATACACTTATAGCCTTGAAAATACCCCTTGATTACCGATGAAACCGATACGAAGAAAATGGAGGGAGCGATCATAGCGATACAGTAGTTCACCGTGTCACCGTTTTGCAACAGCCCCGACAGAGGCTTTACAAAGATCATCATCAAGGCGGTCAGTACCACACCGATGGCACCGAACACCAGCAAGGCGTTCTTTAAAATACGGCGGGGCTCGTTGGTCCGCCCCTTGGCAATGGCCTCACTGACCATTTTGGCAATAGCCACGGGAACGCCGGCTGTGGAAAGAACGAACAACAGCGCATAGATCTGATAGCCGTCGTTATAGTAACTGGCGCCGGTGGTGCCCACCAAGTTATTCAGTGGGATCTTGTAGATCGCACCGATCACCTTACTGAGTGCATTGGCAACCGTAAGGATCAGCGCGCCGCTCAAAAAGTTACGTTGTGCTTTTGACATTTGAAAATCCTTTCACGCAAAAAGCATCCCCGGGGATGCTTTTTGGATATGGTGTGTATTACTTTATTCAGCCAGTTTGGCACCGCAAGCGGCGCAGAAAACGTTGGTCTTGGCATTGGAGTGCTTGCAAGCGGGACAGATTACCTCGTTTTTGATCTCCGCTCTTTCCTCCTTGGCCTTCTCAATCTGGATCTCCAACTCCTCTACCTGAGAAAGAAGCAGTTCCAGATACTCGGCATCGCTCTTACCGCTGCGACGCTCCTCCACGGTATAACGGCCGACCTTCACCAGTACTTCCTTCAGTTTATTTTCCAGAGCGGCCTGATTATAGCTGGCCTTTGTATAACCGTATACGTCGGTGGCCGTGTCGGCAATCGCCTTCCCCGCCTTTTGCGTGGTGCGCAGAATATCGTCGAAAATTGCCATTTTATCAACACTCCTTCAAGATGATTTTATAGTTATAGTATAACAGCAAACCCTTATGAATACAACCTTTTTTTCAAGATATCCTGCATTTTTCCCTTGATTATTTTGTAAAAAAAGTGTATAATTAAGGCAGAAACAGGAGGAGAATGCAAATGTACGCCGTTGGTGATAAAATCGTGTACCCCATGCACGGCA
This sequence comes from Eubacteriales bacterium, assembly GCA_045541535.1. GTDB lineage: Bacteria > Bacillota > Clostridia > Oscillospirales > QAKW01 > Firm-08. The sequence goes on along the minus strand of JAZQJG010000031.1, from coordinate 38,463 downwards.
CGGGTTATATAGAGAAAATCGAAAGCAAACAGATTGGTAGTAACACCGCCGATTATTATACCATTCATATTATTAATGGCAACATAAAATTGTGTCTCCCGGTTGAAACCAAGGCGGAGATCAAGCTGCGCCCCATCACCCCCAAGGAGCAAGCGGCCAAGGTGCTGCACAATTTTGAAAACCAAGCGATTGATACTGATATAAGTTGGACAAAACGATATCAGATCAATATGGAACGCCTGAAAAAGGGCGATATGGAAAACGTGGCGCAGGTAGTCAGAGAACTGATGATCCGAGATGCCACCAACGGTCTTTCCACCGGGGACAGGAAGATGCTGATCCTCTCCCGTGGAATTTTAGTCACTGAAATGGCAATGGTGCTTGATTTGGACGAAGCGACCCTGGCTGATCGTTTGACTGAAGTGATCCATAACAAAATTGAGAAATAATCGTAAATACAGAAAAGGGTCCCCTTTTCTGTATTTATTTTTGGAGGAAATATGAAACAACGTACTGCTGCCGTTATCGTAGCCGCCGGCTCCTCCCGCAGAATGCAAGGAGTATGTGGCGACAAGTTGTTGCTCCCCGTGGGCGGCATCCCCGTATTGGCCCGCACCCTGATCAATTATCAAAAGGCAAAAAGCATTGACGAAATCTTTGTCGTCACCCGCCCGGAGCTATTTGACACCGTGAGTACCTTTGCGGAAGAATACGGCATCACTAAATTCATAAGTTGTGCCGCCGGCGGCGAAACCCGCCAGCATTCGGTGCAAAACGGTCTTGCTCTGTGCGATAGCGCCACCGTCGTTGCCATTGCCGACGGCGCCCGCCCCTTCACCAAGCCGAAGCACATTGACGCCGTCACCAACGCGGCCATCGCCCACGGCGGCGCCCTGCTCTGTGTCCCTGCCAAAGATACGGTAAAGGTCATCGGAGAGGACGGGTTTGTGAAAACCACTCCGCCCCGTGCCACCCTGATGCTGGCGCAAACGCCACAAACCTTCTGCAAAGATACCTTTGCAAAGTTGATGGAACGGAGTATGGCGGAGCAAAAAGAAGTCACCGACGACGCCTCCATTTTCGAAGCGTACGGTCATCGGGTATTGCCCGTTTTGGGCGATTATGACAACATCAAAATCACCACGGCGGAGGATATTGCTATGGCAGAAACCATCGCCGGAAAGGAAACGTTATGAGAATCGGACACGGATACGACGTACACAAATTGGTAGAGGGCAGAGATCTGATTCTCTGCGGCGTTAAAATTCCCTTTGAAAAGGGACTGTTGGGCCACTCAGATGCTGACGTTGCCCTGCACGCCCTGATGGACGCTATGCTGGGTGCCCTGGCATTGGGTGACATCGGTGCCCACTTTCCCGATACCGACCCCGCCTTTAAGGACAGCGACAGCAGAAAGCTGTTGGAACGGGTCAACGCCGTGTGTCTGGACAGTGGGTACACCCTGGGTAATGCCGACGTCACGATCATAGCCCAACGCCCGAAACTGAAAAACCACATTCCCGCTATGCGGCAAAATATTGCCGAAACGCTGGGAGTGCCGGTGGATCGCATCAGTGTGAAGGCCACCACCGAGGAAAAGTTGGGCTTCACCGGCAGTGGAGAGGGCATCTCCGCCCACTGTGTTTGTTTGATGAAACAAAAATAATAGAAAACAGGGCAGGAAAATTTCCTGCCCTATTTTTTTAAAAAGTTTCATAGCCCAGAATAACAAAAGCCAAAAAGCACATACGGAAAAGCAAAAGATTCAATCAAGATCTTGCTACATCCGTTATTTCTGACAGTAGATCTCGCCGTCGATGACGGTGGTTTGCAGTTCGTAGTTTTCGTCCAGGAAAATAAGGTCGGCGTCATAGCCCACGGCTACCTTACCCTTATTTACACCCAGCAGCGTGGCGGGAGTTTCGGTGGCCATCTTAAAGGCATCGGCTTCGGGAATGCCGAACTCGATGGCCTTTTTAACGCAATCCAGCAAGAAGGCGGAGCTCCCGGCCAAGGTGCCGTCCAGCAGGCGGCACTCGTTGTTTTTCAGTTCCACTTCCAAGCCGCCGGAGGTGTATCGGCCGTCGGGCAAGCCGGCGGTCTGTACCGAATCGCTGATGAGCACCAGACGGTCGGGACCGAAGGCGCGGTACAGCGCCCATACGGCGCCCCGTTGCACGTGCAGGCCGTCACAGATCAGTTGGGCGTAAATATTCTTCTCAATGGCGGCGCCGATCACGCCGGGATTGCGGTGAAGCATGGGCGGCATTGCGTTGAAGGTATGGGTCAGACAATTGGCGCCGTTCTCGATGGCCTTGATAGCGGTATCATAATCGGAATCGGTATGACCCAGGGCAACGATGGCCTTACAGTTTTTGATAAACTCCAGAGCGCCTTCCACTTCAGGGGCCACGGTGATCATTTTGATATTGGGCAATTTTTCAAATTCCGCCAGATCCGGCTTGCGGATAAACTTCGGATCCTGGGCGCCCTTATACTTCTCGGCGATATAGGGGCCCTCGGCGTGAAAGCCCAGCACGTGAGCGCCCTTGATCTTGGTAATATCACGGTTAACGGCGTTATAAATGGTATCCATTGCCACGGTGGCGGTGGTGGGCAACCAAGAAGTGGTGCCGTGACAAGCCTCATAATCGGACAGCTCGTCAATGCGACCGCTGTTGGCCTCAATATCCATACAGCCGTGGGCGTGAACGTCGATCATACCGGGAAACACCCGCAGGCCCTTCATATCAACACCGGGCAAATCAGTCTTTTCCAGAGAAAGGATCTTCCCCTCCTCCACGGTAATATCGGTTAAAGCACCGTTGAAAGATACGTTTTTAAAAATCATTTTAGCGTCCTCTTTATTTTCAGGATTTGATAATTACGTTACCGGCAAAGGCGGTAAGCAACTTGATACAGCTTTCCACGTCCTTACGGGAAACGGTTTCCACAGGGCTGTGAATATAGCGGCAGGGAATGCTGACACCGCCCACCAGGGCAGGACTGCCGTTGCGCTGCAGGGCACCGATATCAGTACCGCCGAAGGCCAACACGTCACGCTGTACGGGAATATGATAATACTCTGCGATACTCTCCAATTTATCCACTACGGGCTTACTGCAAATGGCGCTGTTGTCCCGCAGCTTGATGGCGGCGCCCTTACCCAAGGAGGTGGTGCCGCTCTTTTCACCGGGAGTGTCGCAGGCAACGGTGACGTCTACCGCAATGCAGATATCGGGACGAATGGCATTACCGCTGACACCGGCCCCGCGCAAACCGACCTCCTCCTGAGAGGTGAAGACAAAATACACGTCGTGAGCGGTGTTGGTCAACTTTTTAATAGTTTCCAATAATACCAGACAGCCGATCTGATTATCCAGCGTGGGAGCGGTGATCTGATCGCCGCAGGTGGTAACGGAGCCGGCAAAGCGGGCAGTCATCCCCACCTTCACCTTTTCCAACGCCTGACTCTTATTGGCGGCACCGATATCCACAAAACAGTCGGTGATCTTGGTATCCTTACCGGGCTCGGAGCAGGACAGCACTCCGGTAACCCCGTTTTCAAAGATCACCGTTCTGTTAATGGCACGGGCGGCATCAACACCGCCCACGGGAGCCACCTTCCAAAAGCCCTTGTCATCTGCCGCCGTGGCAATCACACCGATGGTGTCCATATGAGCGGTAATCATAATTTTGTGACCGTCGCCTTTTTTGTAGGCGATCAGATTGCCCAAAGGATCGGTTTGCACCTTGTCTACAAAAGGAAGCAATTGATCGGTCAGATAATCACGCAAAGGCGTTTCCGCACCGGAAACCGAGCCGATGGAAATGATTTTTTCAAGTGTTTGTAACATAGTTCTTACCTCACTTTAATTCTCGAATAATGGCGGCCGCCAACTGTTTCATAGCTTCCATATCCTTTTCGGAAGCAACGCTGACCGGTCCGTGAATATAACGACAGGGCAAGCTGATGGCCAACACGTAGCAACCGGCGCCCATTTTTTGAATCCGTCCGGCCTCGTTACCGCCGGCGACAGCATGCTTGAGCTGATAGGGTATTCCTTCTCTTTCCGCTACCTTACAGGCGAGATCCAGAAACTTACGGTCGTAAATGGCGCCGTTATCCATAAAGGACAACACCGGGCCCTTACCCACGGCGCACACCTGATCGGCCCCCTCGGTCTCACCGATATCCGAAGCGGTGGTGCCCTCCAATACAATAGCGTATTTGGGCTTGACCGCACCGGTGGCGGCCATAGCGCCGTAGCAACCGATCTCCTCACGAGTGGTGAATACGGCGGTAAAGTTTTCCTCGGGCAATTCTTTGAGCAGATCCAACAGCACCGAACAGCCCACCCGATCATCCAGCGCCTTAGCACGGACCAATTCGCCCAGATCCTCACTGGGGAAAGCAAAGACAGCAACGTCGCCGACGCTGACGGATTTCTCCGCCTGTTCACGGTCCTTGGCGCCGATGTCAATAAAGAGATCCCGCATTTCGGTAACCTGCTCCCGCTGCTTTTTGCTTTGCAAATGAATGGCCAGCGAGCCGATCACACCACACACCTTATTATGGCCGATCAACACCGCCTTACCGGGCAAAATACGCTCGTCCATACCACCAATGGGTTGGAACTTGAGATATCCTTCCTTGGTGATGTGCGTGATCACAAAGCCAACCTCATCCATATGAGCGGTCAGCATTAATTTGATATCGTTGGGGAAAAAGCCTTTACTGTGGGCATACAGATTTCCGATACGGTCCACCGTATACTCAATCCGCCCCTCCAGCTCCGCCACAATGGCACGGCGGATATTTTGCTCGTTACCGGACACACCGTCCAGCTCGGTCAATTTTTTAAGAAAGGGGTTCATTTAGCTCCGCTCCTTTCTGAGATATGCCAAAAGCAGTGCTCTGACGCTGACCAGATCTTCCAGACTGATCACCTCTTGGGGGGTGTGCATATAGCGCAACGGAATGGACAACAGCGCCGCAGGAATACCGTTGCACAACGGCACGATACCGTCTGCATTGGTATAAGTGTTACTGCCCATAGCCTCCCGCTGATGGGGAATCTCCCGCTCACGGGCCAGGGCCAACAGTTGACCGGTGAGCCCTCTGTCCAGCACCGGTGAAATACCGATCATCACGCCCTTACCCAGCTCGCCGCAATCTTCACTGCGGGCGGCGGGCATATCGGCGTGGGAAACGTCCAGCACGATGACCTCGTCAGGAACAATCTCCAGCGCGGCGGCAACGGCGCCGTATCCGCCAAATTCCTCCCCACTGCTGAGCACCACGTAAAGGTCCATATCCACGATTTCGGTTTTCAACAAATCCAGAATGGACAGCAAAATGGCGCATCCCGCACGGTCATCGAGAGAACGTCCCGTGATACAATTATTAAGCAATTCACCCACATAGCAATCCAGGGCAATCTTATCCCCTACCCGGATCACCTCTTGCGCCTTATCGGCAGGAAGACCAATATCAATGGTCATATCCGCTATTTTTACCGGTTTTTCCCGCTCGTCTGCGGACAAAAGATGGGGCGGTTTGGCAGAAACAACGCCTCTCACCGCTTGTTTTCCCAAAATAACCACAGCCGCGCCGGGTAAAATTTTAGGATCCACTCCGGCATGATCGCAAAAATGAACAAAACCGTTGTCATCAATCCGGGTGACCATCAGACCGATCTGATCCAGATGGGCGTCCAGCATAATCTTTTTGGCGTTGGGCTTGTTGCTCTTTTTATAGGCAACAATACTGCCGCCGGGCAATTGCCGAACGCTGTCACACAACGGACGCAGTTGTTCCACCAAACCTCTGGCGTAACGTTCATCACCGGAGACTGCCGAAATACTGCAAAGATTTTTTAAAATCGTTTTCATTCGGTGCATTTTTCTTTCAATTCCTTTACACAATTTATAAAGTATTCGCCGCGATGCTCAAAATTTTTGAATTTATCAAAGCTGGCACAGCAGGGAGAGAGGATCACCACGTCACCGGGACAGGCGTTTTGATAAGCCAGTTTTACGGCTTCTCCGAAATCCTCAGTCTCATAGATGGGTAAGGTGGCCGCATCATAGCGACTTCCCCGCTCCACCGCGCGACGAATTTTGCAGGCGGTGGTACCGCTGAGATACAGTGCCTTTACGTAATCGGGCAACACTTCACCCATTTCATCAAAGGGGATTCTTTTATCGTATCCACCGGCCAAAAGGTGCACCTTTTGATCAAAGGCACGGATACTGGCCAGCGTTCTGGTGGGAGAGGAAGCGATAGAATCGTTATAAAAACGAACACCGCTGATCTCACGGACAAATTCAATGCGATGCTTCACACCGCTAAAATTGCGGGCTACCAGCAAAATATCTTCATCCCGTACCAGCTCCCGTACGGCGGCAATGGCCGCCATATAATTTTCCACGTTATGATCACCGGGCAAACGGATATCCTGACGAGTAAGGAGTGCGCGGGCCTCACCGGCGGTAGCATCCATAATCACGCCGTCTTGATAGTACAGTCCACCCTCCACAGCCTCGTCAAAGCTGAAATAACGGGTTTTACCGCAGGCCTCCGCAGCAAAGGGACGAGTGATGTCGTTATCATAATTCAGCACCAGCAGGTCATTTTGGCCCTGATAACGGTATACGTTCTGCTTGGCATCCACGTATTCCTCCATTCCCTTATGCATATCCAGGTGATTGGGGGCTAAATTGGTCATCACCGCCACACAGGCAGAAGTGCGCATGGTGTGCAACTGGAAGCTGGAAAGCTCTACCACTGCAATATCCGATTCCCCAATGGTTTCCACCTCCGGCAACAAGGGTTTGCCGATATTTCCACCCAGATGGACGGTAAAGCCTGCCGCTTTAAGCATTTCGGAAATTAGGGTAGTGGTGGTGGTCTTACCGTCCGAGCCGGTGATGGCAATGATCTTACAAGGACACAGATCAAAGAAAACCTCCATCTCACTGGTCAGCACGCTCCCCTGCTCCACCGCCTGAACAAGCTGGGGCAGATCAAAGCGCATACCGGGTGTTTTGAAGATCACGTCCGCAGAAAGGTTCTCCAAGTAATTCTCGCCCAACTTGAGGGAAACGCCCATTGCCGTAAGACGGGTCACCGTTTCGCCAAGTTCCTCTTCCGTTCTACGGTCGCAGGCGGTGACGGAAATCCCTTTATTTACCAAGAGTTCAATCAACGGCAAATGGGATACACCGATACCCAGCACCGCAATCCGTTTATCTTTTAAGCTATTAAAATAGTTTTTGATTTTATCAGAAGACATAGTTCCACTCCTTTACAGATATATTATAGTAAAAGAGAATCAATTTATCAATATCATTTTAGGATTTACTTTTTGAAAAAATTATGTTAAAATACTATCCGTGAGTAAACCAGACGGTCGCGTAGAGCAATCTGCGAGGAAAGTCCGAGCATCGTAGGACAGGATAGTGGGTAACACCCACCGAGGGCGACCTTAGGGATAGTGCAACAGAGATATACCGCCGTTTCTTTTCGAAGCGGTAAGGGTGGAAAGGCGAGGTAAGAGCTCACCACTCTCTATGGTGACATAGAGGGTCTGTAAACCCTATCCGATGCAACACCAACGGAAGCAATGAGTCGGTCCGGCTGGCTTCGAAAGGTGGCTGGAGATGTGTGGCAACATACATTCGAGATAGATGACCGCCAAATACAGAACTCGGCTTACGGTTTGCTCACGTAATCAAACAAAAAAGAAGAACCCGTGCGGGTTCTTCTTTTTTATATAATTCCTTTAATAATCAAAATAAGCAACACACAGGTGATCAGAAGCAGAAGAGAAAGAAGAATAAGCAGCAAAGAATTCTTATGTCTCTCCCTCGTTCCTTCAGCCGTTGGCAGCAGGTGTGCGCGGCGTAATGCGCCCACAACAGGCTTGTAGAGCAAAAAGGTAAAGGTTGCGTTAATCCCGCCCTTTAGCAGATTAAAGGGCAAAAATACGGGCAAGAGCATGGTTACGATAGCTTCTCTCGGCACTCCCATATAAAGTGGGGTGACCAGCCAATTCCACAGCACCATTACCACTGCCATAGCGCCCACACCACACAGTAGACCGACAATAGCGCCGGACAAAGAACGACGCTTTTTGTAAATCAAAGCGACGGGAACGGTAAAGGCGCAGGTGGAAAGAATATTCATAATACAGCCGATGAGACCGGTGGCACTGATGGTAATCATCTCCAATAACGACACTACAACGGAAATCATTACAGGCATCAGCGGACCGAACATCAGACCGCCCAAAGCTATCACAATATCTTTGGGGTCATAGGACAAAAAGGGCGCCGATGGAAAAATGGAAATACCGGGTAGCAAGGTCAGCGCATAGGAAATGGCAGACAATACTGCGCCGTATGTAATAAAGCGAACCGATTCTTTTTTCATAAAAAAGCCTCCAAAAACTTGTGGAAATAAAAATTCCCAAAAGAAACTCTTTTGGGAATCGAAAAACAAAGCCCCAAGGCGCTCTCACGCCTTGGGGCACAATTGTTTTACAACGAAACATTCTTTTTATCATCCGGACTATACCGTCGGTGCAGGAATCTCACCTGCTCAGCTTGCGCTCGCGGACTGTACCGCCGGTAGGGACTTACACCCTGCCCCAAAAGAAACGTTTATTGTGTTTTAATTACTCCTCAATTTCGGAAACAACGCCGGAACCTACGGTTCTACCACCCTCACGGATAGCGAAGCGGAGACCCTTCTCAATAGCGATGGGGGTGATCAGCTCAACGGAGATGGTAACGTTATCGCCGGGCTTACACATATCTACGCCTTCGGGCAGAGTGATAACGCCGGTAACGTCAGTGGTTCTGAAATAGAACTGAGGACGATAGTTGGAGAAGAAGGGGCTGTGACGGCCGCCCTCTTCCTTGCTCAGAACGTAAACTTCGCCCTTGAACTTGGTGTGAGGATTAACGGAGCCGGGCTTGCAGAGAACCTGGCCTCTTTCGATCTCGTCACGGGTAACACCACGGAGCAGAGCACCGATGTTGTCACCGGCTTCGGCCTTGTCCAGAATCTTTCTAAACATTTCCATGCTGGTGCAAACAGTCTTCTTGCGCTCTTCGGTCAGACCGATGATCTCAACTTCTTCATTGGTGTTCAGAGTACCACGCTCAACTCTACCGGTGGCAACAGTACCACGGCCGGAGATGGTCATAACGTCCTCAACGGGCATCAGGAAAGGCAGGTCAGCCTTACGATCGGGAGTAGGAATGTAGCTGTCAACAGCATCCATCAACTCTTTGATGCAAGCATACTCAGGAGCATTGGGATCGGTGGAGGTGCTGTCCAAAGCAACCTTGGCAGAACCCTGGATAACAGGAGCGTTGTCGCCATCGAAATCATAGTTGCTCAGAGCCTCTCTGATTTCCATTTCAACGAGCTCGAGCAGTTCGGGATCGTCAACGTCATCGCACTTGTTCATAAATACAACGATTGCAGGTACACCTACCTGACGAGCCAGCAGCAAGTGCTCGTTGGTCTGAGCCATAACACCGTCGGTAGCAGCGATAACCAGAATACCGCCGTCCATCTGAGCAGCACCGGTGATCATGTTCTTAACGTAGTCAGCATGTCCGGGGCAGTCAACGTGAGCATAGTGACGGTTTGCAGTCTCATACTCAACGTGAGCGGTATTGATGGTAATACCTCTTTCTCTCTCTTCGGGAGCCTTATCGATGTTTGCATAATCTTCGAAAGCGGCCTGACCCAGGAAGGACAGATACTTGGTGATAGCAGCGGTAGTGGTGGTCTTACCATGGTCAACGTGACCGATGGTACCAATGTTTACGTGGGGCTTAGTTCTCTCAAATTTAGCTTTTGCCATTGTGATATTCCTCCTTAAAAGGTTTTTTAATGTTGATAAAGTTATTCTAATATAAAATTAGAAGATAATCAAGTGTTTTTTGAAAATTAATTAGTTTTTGGCGCGTCCGGCAATGATTTTCTCTGCAATGGAGCGAGGTACCTCGATAAAGGAATCGGGAGACATGGAGTAGTTACCACGACCCTGGGTCTTGGAACGCAGGTCGGTTGCATAACCAAACATTTCGGACAGGGGTACCAAAGCTGCGATGTGCTGAGCACCGGGCATAGCTTCCATACCCTGAATCTGGCCACGGCGGGAGTTCAGGTCGCCCATAACGTCACCCATATATTCTTCAGGTACGACAACGTCAACCTTCATAATGGGCTCCAGCAGAACGGCGTCTGCCTTACGCATAGCTTCCTTGATTGCCATACTACCGGCGATCTTAAAGGCCATTTCGGAAGAGTCAACCTCATGGTAAGAACCATCATACAGTTCAACCTTCAGGTCAACAACCTCATAACCGGCCAAAATACCGGACTGCATAGCACCCTGAATACCGGCGTCAACAGCGGGGATGTATTCCTTGGGAACAGCACCGCCAACAACGGAGTTGACAAACTCGTAACCGGCGCCGCTTTCGTTGGGGGATACGCGGATCTTAACGTGACCGTACTGACCCTTACCACCGGACTGACGAGCATACTTCATATCAACGTCAGCATTCTTGCGAATGGTCTCTTTGTAGGATACCTGAGGTGCACCAACGTTAGCCTCAACCTTGAACTCTCTCAGCAGACGGTCAACGATGATCTCCAGATGGAGCTCACCCATACCGGCGATGATGGTCTGTCCGGTATCTTCGTCAGTGTAGGTCTTAAAGGTGGGATCTTCTTCAGCCAGCTTGGACAATGCAATACCCATCTTTTCCTGAGAAGCCTTACTCTTGGGCTCGATGGCAACGCGGATAACAGGCTCGGGGAATTCCATAGACTCCAGAATGATGGGATGATCCTCATCACACAGAGTATCACCGGTACCGACGTTCTTCAGACCAACGGCGGCAGCGATATCACCGGCACAAACCTCGGTAATATCCTCACGGTGATTGGCGTGCATAGCAACGATACGGCCAATTCTGTCTCTGGAACCCTTAACGGAGTTGTAAACAGAGTTGCCGGCCTGGAAGGTACCGGAGTATACACGGAAAAAGCACAACTTACCAACGAAGGGGTCAGTCATGATCTTAAATGCAAGGGCGCTGAAGGGCTCGTTATCGTCAGCCTTTCTCTCATCCTCTTCCTCGGTATCGGGATTGATACCCTTGATGGCGGGAATATCAATGGGAGAAGGCATATACTCGATAATGTTGTCCAGCAACAGCTGAACGCCCTTATTACGGTAAGAAGTACCGCAGCAAACGGGAACGAAGGTGTTGGCCAGAGTAGCCTCACGAATACCCTTGCGCAGCTCGGCCTCGGACAGATCACCCTCTTCAAAGTACTTGTCCATCAGCTCTTCGCTGGTTTCAGCAACCTTCTCAACCAGCTCGGCATGATACTGCTCGGCCAGTTCCACCAAATCCTCGGGAATGTCTTCCTCGCGGAAATCCTTACCAAGGTCATCATAATAAACTTCAGCTCTCATGGTAACCAGATCAACGATACCACGGAAGGTATCCTCTTTACCGATGGGCAGCTGGATCGGAACTGCATTGGCGCGCAAACGCTCTCTGAGCATACCTACGACGCGGTAGAAATCCGCACCGAGGATGTCCATCTTATTAACGTAACACATTCTGGGAACCTTGTATTCCTCAGCCTGACGCCATACAGTTTCACTCTGGGGCTCAACGCCACCCTTGGCGCACAAAACGGTAACAGCACCGTCCAATACACGCAAGGAACGCTCAACTTCTACCGTAAAGTCAACGTGTCCGGGAGTATCAATGATGTTGATACGGTGACCCTTCCACTGGGCGGTAGTAGCGGCGGATGTGATGGTAATACCACGCTCCTGCTCCTGAGCCATCCAGTCCATGGTGGCAGCACCGTCGTGCGTCTCACCGATTTTGTGAGTACGACCGGTGTAGAACAGAATTCTCTCGGTAGTGGTGGTTTTACCGGCGTCAATATGAGCCATAATGCCAATATTTCTGTACAAATTAATAGGAAATTGTCTTGACATGTTAACTCCTTTCTCTGACTCCGATTACCATCTGTAATGAGCAAAGGCCTTATTGGCCTCAGCCATCTTATGGGTATCTTCTTTCTTCTTAACAGCACCGCCAGTACCGTTGCAGGCGTCCATAATTTCGCCGGCAAGTCTCTCAGCCATAGTTCTTTCGTTTCTGGCTCTGGAATAAGCGGTGATCCAACGCAGACCCAGGGTCTGACGTCTTTCCGGTCTTACCTCGATGGGTACCTGGTAGTTAGCACCACCGACACGGCGGGCCTTAACCTCCAACTGGGGCATAATGTTTTCCATTGCCTCGTTGAAAGCATCCAGGGGCTCTTTACCGGTTTTTTCTTTAACGGCAGCAAAAGCATCATAAACGATCTTCTGTGCCACACCCTTTTTACCGTCGTACATGATGTTGTTGATCAGCTTGGTAACAAGCTTGCTCTGATAGACGGGATCGGGCAAAACATCTCTCTTGGGGACAAAACCTCTTCTAGGCATGTTCTTCCCTCCTTCATTATTAAATAATATGATCTCTCAGGTACTCGAAGACCACGGGGGTCTCCGTCAGCTTAAAGAGGTTTATTTATATATAAACACTCTAAAAGCAGTTTGCTTTTAAAAGAATAAAGCAATTTTTGATTTCGGACGATAATTACTTACCGGCCTTGGGTCTCTTTGCACCGTACTTGGAGCGGGACTGCAGACGGTTTGCAACACCCTGGGTATCCAGAGTACCGCGAATGATGTGGTAACGCACACCGGGCAAGTCCTTAACTCTGCCGCCACGGATCAGCACCACGCTATGCTCCTGCAGGTTGTGACCGATACCGGGAATGTAAGAAGTAACTTCCATACCGTTGGTCAAACGAACTCTGGCGATTTTTCTCAGAGCAGAGTTGGGCTTCTTGGGGGTGGAAGTCTTAACAGCAGTGCATACACCGCGCTTCTGAGGAGAATTGGACTGAATGGCACGACCGTGCAGAGAGTTGAATCCTCTGTTCAGAGCGGGGGCAGTGGACTTCTTTTCGGACATTTCACGACCCTTTCTGACGAGCTGGTTAAATGTTGGCATAAGGCACCTCCTTCTTTATTATTTATATTGAAGGCATTTTTATACAAAAAATACCAATCAATCAAACATAGTAAATAGCCTGTCGAGACTCGGCAGGCTATTTACTTTTCAGTGCACAAACGGCACCAAATATTAAATTAACACATTTTTTGCAAGATGTCAAGCATTTTCTTCACTGCCGACCGCAACTTTTTCGGTGGTGAAGGTATCATCATTCTCAATCTCGGGAGAAGCGATCTCCATATCCACACTGCGGTACATAGAAAGACCGGTACCGGCGGGAATCAGACGACCGATAATGACGTTTTCCTTCAGGCCGACCAGGTGATCGATCTTGCCATGGATAGCGGCGTCGGTCAGAACTCTGGTGGTCTCCTGGAAAGAAGCGGCAGACATGAAGGAATCGGTGGCCAAGGCCGCCTTGGTAATACCCAAGAGGATTACCTCGTAGGTAGCCTCACTCAGGCCGCCCTCACCGCTGGCAATCCGCTGACGGATGGCTTCGTTGGCGGTATCCACTTCGTAGCGGTCAGCCAGAGAGCCAACCAGGAAGTCGGTGGAGCCACGCTCAATGATGCGAACCTTCTTGATCATCTGGCGTACGATAACCTCGATATGCTTATCGTTGATATCTACACCCTGCATACGGTAAACCTTCTGTACCTCTTTGATCAGGTAATCCTGAACAGCGATATCGCCGTTGAGACGGAGAATATCGTGAGGATTGGGTACACCGTCGGTGATGATCTGGCCCTTGGCAACGTGAGTGCCTTCCAGTTCTTGCTTATACTTGATACCGAAGGGAATCATAAACTGCTTTTCTTCCCCGGTGGTGGTGTTGCGGATGGTGGCGCGCTTGATGTTACCTTCATCCTCGGTGGTCAGGATACCCTCGTCCTCGGCCAGAATGGCAGTCTTTTTAGGCTTACGACCCTCAAAGAGTTCCTCAACTCTGGGAAGACCCTGCGTAATATCTTCAGCAGATGCAACACCGCCGGTATGGAAGGTACGCATGGTAAGCTGTGTACCGGGCTCGCCGATGGACTGAGCGGCGATGATACCAACAGCCTCACCAACGTTGACAGCCTTACCATTGGCCATATTGGCGCCGTAACACTTGGCGCAAACGCCGTGAAGCAGATGACAGGTCAGCGTGGAACGAATCTCAACCTCGGTAACGGCGGTGGCGATGATCTTGGCAACGTCATTCTCGTCCATCATCTTATCGGCAGTAACCAACACTTCGCCGGTGGCGGAATCAACGAAATCGTTAACCAGATATCTACCCAGCAATCTGTCCTTCATACCCTCGATGATACCGCCGCCCTCAACGATGTCGCAAACCATAATACCCTGTTTGCTGCCACAATCGTGATCACGGATGATAACTTCCTGAGAAACGTCAACCAGACGGCGGGTCAGATAACCCGAGTCAGCGGTACGCAGGGCGGTATCCGCCATACCCTTACGGGCACCTCTGGAAGAAATAAAGTATTCGATAACGTTCAGACCCTCGCGGAAGTTGGCACGAATGGGAATTTCAATGGCTTTACCGGAGGTGTTGGCCATCAGGCCACGCATACCGGCCAGCTGACGGATCTGGTTCATAGAACCACGAGCACCGGAGTTTGCCATCATATAGATGGGGTTGAACTCATCCAGATTCTTCTGCAGTGCGTCGGTAACCAACTTGGTGGTATCGTTCCAGGTGTCAATAACCATTCTGTATCTACCCTCGTCGGTCATCTTACCACGACGGTAGTCACGGGTGATCTTATTAACTTTTTCTTCAGCCTCGGCAATCAAGGCTCCCTTCTCGGGAGGAACGCTCATATCGGCGCAGGAAACGGTGATAGCACCACGGGTAGAGAACTTATAGCCCTGTGCCTTGATAGCATCAAGAATCTCTGCGGTAGCGGTGGAGCCGTGGACACGGATGCAACGATCAATGATCTTGTTAAGTCCACTCTTGGTGACAAGGAAATCAACTTCCAGCGCAAATTCGTTTTCGGGATTGGTGCGGTCCACAAAGCCCAGATCCTGAGGAATGGGTTGGTTGAAGATCAGCTTGCCGATGGTAGTTTCGATCATACCGCTTCTCTTCTCCCCATCCACCTCTTTGGTCATACGGACCTTAATGGGAGCGTGCAGACCGATGGCGCCGACGTCATAAGCAAGTTTTGCTTCGTCAACGTCCTTAAAGGCCTTACCGGCGCCGGGCTCGTCATTCTTAATAATCGTAAGGTAGTAAGAGCCCAAAACCATATCCTGGGTGGGTACGGCAACAGGACGGCCGTCCTGGGGCTTGAGAAGGTTGTTGGCGGAGAGCATCAGGAATCTGGCCTCAGCCTGTGCCTCTGCACTCAGAGGTACGTGTACAGCCATCTGGTCACCGTCAAAGTCGGCGTTAAAGGCGGTACATACCAGAGGATGCAGTTTGAGCGCTCTACCCTCTACCAGAACAGGCTCAAAGGCCTGAATACCAAGACGGTGCAAGGTAGGTGCACGGTTGAGCATAACAGGATGCTCTTTGATAACGGAATCCAGCGCGTCCCAAACCTCGGTGCGCAGCTTTTCAACCATTTTCTTGGCAGATTTGATGTTGGTGGCAAGGCCGTCGGCAACCAGTTTCTTCATAACGAAGGGCTTAAACAGCTCAATGGCCATTTCCTTGGGCAGACCGCACTGATAAATCTTCAGTTCGGGGCCGACAACGATAACCGAACGACCGGAGTAGTCAACACGTTTACCCAACAGGTTCTGACGGAAACGTCCCTGCTTACCCTTGAGCATATCGGACAAGGATTTGAGAGGACGATTGTTCTGACCGGTAACGGGACGACCACGACGGCCGTTGTCGATCAAAGCGTCTACTGCCTGCTGCAGAATACGCTTTTCGTTACGAACGATAACGTCGGGAGCGCCCAGCTCCAGCAGTCTCTTCAAACGGTTGTTACGGTTGATAACACGGCGATACAGATCGTTAAGGTCGGAGGTGGCAAATCTGCCGCCGTCCAACTGTACCATGGGACGAAGATCCGGAGGAATTACGGGGATGGCATCCAGAATCATCCATTCGGGACGGTTACCGGATTGACGGAAGGCCTCAACGACTTCAATTCTCTTGGCAAGTCTGGCTCTCTTCTGACCGGTGGCTGTTTCAAACTCCTCACGCAGTTCGGTGGCCAAAGCATCCAGATCAATCTCAGCCAGAAGTTCCTTAATGGCCTCCGCACCCATACCGGCGCGGAAATCGTCTTCATATCTTTCCTGCAGTTCCATATATTCACGATCGGTGATGATCTGCTTTTTCATCAAAGGAGTATCACCGGGATCAATAACGATATAGGAATCAAAGTAGAGGACCTTTTCCAGATCCTTGGGGGTCATTTCCAGCATCAGGCCCATTCTGGCAGGAATACCCTTGAAGTACCAGATGTGGGAAACGGGAGTGGCCAGTTCAATATGGCCCATTCTTTCTCTACGGACTTTAGCACGGGTTACTTCAACGCCGCACTTGTCACAGACCTTGCCCTTATAGCGGATTCTCTTGTACTTACCGCAATGGCATTCCCAGTCCTTGGTGGGTCCGAAGATCTTTTCACAAAACAGACCCTCTTTCTCGGGCTTGAGAGTTCTGTAGTTGATGGTTTCGGGTTTCTTTACCTCACCGTAAGACCATTCTCTGATCTTTTCGGGAGAGGCAAGGCCGATTTTTATTGCTTCAAAAGCATTAAATTCCATTAGTTCCGGCTCCTTTCAAATTAGTCTTCGTAATCCTCATCAGCAACGTCGTCCACAATGGGATCACCGTTCTCGTCCTCCAGACCGAAGCTGGCCTGAATCTCGGAATCAACGGCAACGTCACTGCCCATATCCTTCTTGTACTGATCATTGTAGAGATCGTCATCATCCGCAAAGGTTTCCTTGAGATCGATCTCTTCCAGATCCTTGGAGAGGACCTTGAAGTCCAGACCCAATGCCTGCAATTCTTTAACGAGAACCTTAAAGGATTCGGGGATACCCGGAGTGGGTACGTTCTGACCCTTAACGATGGCCTCGTAAGTCTTGACACGGCCGACAACGTCGTCGGACTTAACGGTCAGGATCTCCTGCAGGGTGTAAGCGGCGCCGTAAGCTTCCAGCGCCCAAACTTCCATTTCACCGAATCTCTGGCCGCCGAACTGAGCTTTACCGCCCAAGGGCTGTTGAGTAACCAGAGAGTAAGGACCGGTGGAACGGGCATGGATCTTATCATCAACCAGATGATGGAGTTTGAGATAGTACATAACACCGATGGTAACGGGGTTGTCAAAGGGCTGACCGGTACGACCATCGTACAATACGGACTTACCGTCCTCGCGCAGACCCGCCTTCTTCAGGCACTGGCGGATATCCGCCTCGCTGGCGCCGTCAAATACGGGAGTCATAATCTTCCAGCCAAGTGCTCTTGCGGCATAGCCCAGATGGACCTCCAGCACCTGACCGATGTTCATACGGGAAGGTACGCCCAAGGGGTTGAGTACGATATCCAGCGGAGTACCGTCGGGCAGGAAGGGCATATCCTCCTGGGGCAGAACACGGGAAATAACACCTTTGTTACCGTGACGACCCGCCATCTTATCGCCCACCTGGATTTTTCTCTTCTGTGCGATATAAACACGGACAACCTTATTAACACCGGGAGACAGCTCGTCGGAGTTCTCCTGGGTAAATACCTTAATGTCAACGATGACACCGTATTCGCCGTGAGGTACCTTCAAAGAGGTATCACGGACTTCGCGTGCCTTTTCACCAAAGATGGCACGGAGCAGTTTTTCCTCGGCGGTCAGCTCGGTCTCACCCTTGGGGGTAACACGACCGACCAGAATATCGCCGCTGCGAACCTCGGCACCGATGCGGATGATACCGCGCTCATCCAGATCCTTCAGGGCATCGTCACCCACGTTGGGAATATCACGGGTGATTTCTTCCGGACCCAGTTTGGTGCTACGGGCTTCAATTTCATATTCTTCAATATGAATAGAGGTATAAACGTCGTCCTTCACCAGATTTTCATTCAGCAGAACGGCGTCTTCGTAGTTGTAGCCTTCCCAGGTAATAAAGCCGATCAGGGCGTTCTTACCCAGAGCAATCTCACCGTTGCAGGTGGAAGGACCGTCAGCAATGATCTGGCTGGCCTTTACCTTCTCACCGATCTCAACGATGGGACGCTGATTGATGCAGGTACCCTGGTTGGAGCGCAGGAACTTCACATGTTCGTAAGTTTCCTTCTCGCCCTTACCGTAGTTGAGCACGATCTTGTCAGCGCTGACGTATTCAACCACACCGTCACGCTTGGCCAGAACACAAACACCACTATCGTGAGCGGTCTTGTATTCCATACCGGTACCGACGATGGGAGCCTGGGTTTTGAGCAGCGGTACAGCCTGACGCTGCATGTTCGCACCCATCAGGGCACGGTTAGCGTCATCGTTCTCCAGGAAAGGAATCATTGCGGTAGCAACGGAAACCATCATCTTGGGAGAAACGTCCATATAGTCGATCTTATCGCGCTCGATCTCAATGATCTCTTCGCGACGACGGGCAGTAACCTGCTCGGAAACAAAGCGTCCCTCACTGTCAAGCTGTTCGTTGGCCTGAGCGACGATATAGTTATCCTCCACGTCGGCGGTCATATATTCAATGATATCGGTTACCTTACCGGTTTCCTTGTCAATTTTGAGATAAGGAGCCTCAATAAAGCCGTAATCATTGATACGGGCAAAGGAGGCCAGATAGGAGATCAGACCGATGTTGGGTCCTTCAGGAGTCTCAATGGGGCACATTCTGCCGTAATGAGTGTAGTGAACGTCACGCACCTCAAAACCGGCACGGTCACGGGACAAACCGCCGGGACCCAGGGCAGAAAGTCTTCTCTTATGGGTCAGCTCGGCCAGAGGGTTGGTCTGGTCCATAAACTGGGACAAGGGAGAAGAACCGAAAAATTCCTTGATAGCGGCCACTACGGGACGAACGTTGATCAAAGCCTGGGGCGTTACAACGTCCAGATCCTGCAGGGACATTCTTTCCTTAATGGTACGCTCCATACGGGCAAAACCGATGCGAAACTGATTCTGCAACAGCTCACCGACGCAACGGATGCGGCGGTTACCCAAATGGTCGATATCATCGTTGACACCGATGCCGTAGGACAGACAGATCAGATAGTTGATAGAAGAGAACATATCGTCGTAGATGATGGTCTTGGGAACCAGATCACCCATACGCTCGCAGACAGCGGCCTTGATCGCCTCGTCGTTGTCACAGCTCTCCAAAATCTCCTGCAGGACGGAGAAACGTACCTTTTCGGTAACGCCGCATTCCGCAGGATCAAAAGCAACAAATTTGCTCATATCGACCATACCGTTGGAGAAGACACTGACACGGGCGTCGCCAACCATAACGTCGATACGGGAAATACCGCTTTCCTCAATGGCCATAGCAGTGAGCTTGTTCAGCTTCTCACCCTCAACGGCGATGATCTCACCGGTCATGGGGGCAATGGCGTTTTCAGCCAGAGTGCAACCG
The DNA here is from genome assembly GCA_045541535.1 of Eubacteriales bacterium. GTDB lineage: Bacteria > Bacillota > Clostridia > Oscillospirales > QAKW01 > Firm-08. The sequence continues at coordinate 18,771 of JAZQJG010000031.1, read as the reverse complement.
ATCAGACGGGCACCCAGCGCAAGCTTCTTATTATATTTGAAACGGCCGACCTTGGACAGATCGTAACGCTTCTCATCAAAGAACAGATTGTTCAGGTGGGTCACGGCGCTATCCACTGTGGGAGGCTCGCCGGGACGCAACTTCTTGTAAACCTCGATCAGACCCTCGTCACGGTCGTGAGCGGTGTCCTTCTCCATGGTCTTGGTGATCAGGTCGCCGGTACCGAAGGTATCCAAGATCTCCTGATCCTTGGCAAAGCCGACGGCACGCAGGAAGGTGGTTACCGGCAGCTTGCGGTTTTTATCAATACGAACGTAAAATACACCGGAAGAATCAGTTTCATACTCCAGCCATGCGCCGCGGTTGGGGATGACGGTAGTTTTGAAAATGGGATTACCGGCTTTGTCCATTTCGGTAGTATAGTAGATGCCGGGGGAACGCACCAGCTGGGAAACCACGACACGCTCGGCGCCGTTGATGATAAAGGTACCGCTATCGGTCATAATGGGGAAATCACCCATAAAGATTTCCTGCTCCTTGAGCTCGCCGGTCTCGTTGTTGGTCAGACGGACCTTCGCCTTGATGGGGGCGGCATAGGTAGCATCTCTGACCTTGCACTCGGTTACCGAATATTTCGGATCCTCGTCCATGGTGTAATCCAGAAAGTCAAGCACCAGATTGCCGGAATAATCCGTAATGGAAGATACATCACGGAATACCTCTTTCAGACCCTCGTCCAAAAACCACTGATAGGATTTTTTCTGGATCTCAATGAGGTTCGGCATTTCAAGTGCCTCTTTGATTTTTTGAAAGCTCATTCTGGTAGTCTTGCCCAAGACTTGTTCTTTCACCATAAAAACGCTCACTCCATTTCTTTTTACAACGTGCCGCAAACAGGTGTGTCGGCCTGTTTACAGCTCATTTTCTGACACATTATTGACGAAATATAAGCCTCATTTTTCTGCAAAATGGTATATCAAAGGCATTATATTCCATTATGATACAGTATATTATTCTATCACGCCTTTTCCAACAAGTCAATAGTTAATTTCAAAAAAATCAAGAGAATTGACAATTTGCTATATTAGTTATAAAATATAAGTAATTTCACTTTGGAGGAAAAACAATGTCATCTCATTTCGGAAACAAGCTTACCTTGTCCGTTTTCGGCGAAGCGGAAGGAAACGGCATCGGTTTGATTATGGAAGGGTTGCCCGTGGGCCTGCAACTTGACCCCACCGTCCTGACCGCGGCGGCCGGCGCCCATAAAATCATCAGCGGCGTAAAGGGCGAGAAAACCTGCGGCAGTCCTCTGACCGTTCTCTTCCCCGTTCTCCCGTCTCCGGCCACCGAGTCTCCCGTCCCCCCGCAGGTGTTGCGCCCCGGCTTTGCCGACATCGGTGAATATAAAAAATCCAACGCCCATCCCGAACTGCGGGCCGGCGGACATCTGGCTGAACAGGCCACCGCTCCCCTACTGTTTGCAGGACAAATCTGCCAGCAATTGCTTAAGACCAAGCGAATTGACGTATATTCCCATATTTTCAGCATTGGTGAGGTACAGGACGACTCCTTTGAATCAGTGGCCGAGCCGGAACGGGTACTGGGACAAATCAAAGGTGAACTGCCCGTGATGGACAAGCGCAAGGAAATGCTGATGAAACTGAAAATGGCCCAAACGGCTAATGCGGGCGACACGGTCGGTGGCCAAATTGAGGCCGCCGCTCTGGGCTTGCCGGCAGGTCTGGGCGATCCCATCTTCGGCGGGCTCAACAGCAAGCTGGCCACCCTGCTCTTTTCTCTCCCCCGTGTGACGGCTGTGGAATTCGGCGCCGGCACCAGCAGTGCGCTGATGAGCGGATCGGAATACAACGACCTTCCCTTTGTGGACACCCTCAAAGGACAGATCTCCACCAAAACAAATCATTGCGGCGGTGTTCAGGGTGGCATCAGTAACGGTATGCCTCTGTTGGTCCGGGTCAGCTTTGCGCCCTCCCCCGTCATCGCCAAACAACAGCCCACCGTACACCGCAGTGAGCAACGTGACGTACTTCTGCCCCCCTTCGTTGACACCGAGGCCTGTGATATGGTCGCTATGTGTAAACTGGTCAGGGCAGCTCTCGCCGTAACTATTGTCGACATTTTATCATAATATTATAAGGAAGGAATATCTTTTTGTGAAACGAATTGTTGCAACACTTTTAATCGTGCTTACCCTTATGACAGCTCTGCCTGTAGTAGCATCTGCTGCCATCGTCCTCCCCTTCACCTACCATTGCTCCGATGCGCAGATCACCGAGGTGAGCACCGAAGCAAACACCAACACCCTGACCTTCACTTTTACAGCGGACACAGAGCAAGCCTCTGTGTTCCTGAAAGCAAAAGCAGGCAAGAAAATTGAAGTTTTTGCCGATTCGGCCAAAACCTGTCCGGTGCCCTTGAACACCTTGGGCCTGTTGACGGTACATATGGATCAAAAAACCACCGTTTTATATCTGCGCGCCACAGCCAATCAGGTCAGCGAAGAATATCAATTGATTTTTGTTTCCCCCAGAAAATACGTGGATTATCAGGATGAGATCAACATCTCCGCCTGGTCCCTTCCCTATCTGAGTTATTGTAACGAAAACGGGCTGGGTATCATCTACGGTGATGAAAACGGAAACGCCTTACCCCTGAACAATATGACCCGTTATGAGATCGCGGCGGTAGCCGCCCGCTTTTTGGGTTTGGATTGCTCCAAGTTTACGGCAGAGACCAGCCCCTTCAGCGATACCCTGGTTCAATGGGCCAAGCCGTCGGTTTGCGCACTGACCCAACTGGGCATCATCAGTGGCCACAAACACGGCAACGCCTATTATTACAAAGGACAAAACAACGTGACCCGCCAAGAGGTTGCCATTATTATGGTCAAAATGCTACAGCTTGCCGCCGGGGAAACCGATGCAGCAAAAGCGCAATATGCAGCAGAAAAAGAAACCTTTGAAAAGAAACTGGCTACCTTTGCCGATCAACAACGCATCGCTTCCTGGGCACGACCCTATATGGCTCTGGCCGTGGCAAAATACAGATTTATGAGCGGTGCCAAGGAAAGCGGCAAACTATATCTGAATCCCACCAAGCCCATTACCCGCGAGGAAATGACGGCAATGGTGGCAAGAGAAATGGGATTTGATATTGATCCCCTGCTGGAAGAGTTGCTGCAAAACGTCAAAGACAAGATGTCTGCTTCCGACAAAGTACCTGCCGCTCTGAAGGCGCCCTTACAATCCGCCTATAACACGGCAAACACCGCCAAAAGCAGTTCCAGCGCCGGCAAGAAAAACAACGCCTACAGCAAGCTTTACCACATTTATGACCTGATTTCTCATCCCCGTCTGGTATATCTCAGTCCTTCCAATCAGATGGCCAACGCCTATACCGGCCCCAACACCAACGAAGGCGCACAGATGCAAGCGGTTGCCGCCCTGCTGAAGCCTATGCTGGAGGAAATGGGTTTTTCCGTATTTATTGCCGACGTCAAAACACCCCTGGACCAACGCGCGGTAGAGGCAAAAAAAATGAAGGCAGATGTTTACGTAGCCATTCATTCCAACGCCACCGGCATTAAAAACAGCGGTTCCTGGCAAGGCTCCATCATCTTCCATTCCGACAATATCGGAAGCCAGCGTCTGGCCGCTTCGGTGGACAAATATCTTTCCGCCCTCACCCCCACCGTGGACAAGGGCATTGTAAACGACAGCAAAGCGGAACTCCCCTACAAAGAGATTCGCCTGCCTGAAATGGCCAACATTCTGGCTGAAGTGGAATATCACGATTATGCCCCCTACGCCAACTGGATCATCAACAACAAGCCCAAGCTTGCCAAAGCCTTTGCCTCGGGTATTCTGAAATATTTTCTCTGGTATTAAAATAAAAAAGTGACTTGGAAACCAAGTCACTTTTTTGTTATCTTTATTCGGTGCGCAGGGCAACCACCGGATCCTTTTTCGCAGCGGAGCGGGAAGGAATAATGCCTGCCAGCAAGGTAAGGATGATACTGATCAATATCAGAATACCCGCCACCTTTAGAGGTAACTGCGCCGCCAGATTGTGAATACCGGTAAGATGCTGAATAATTGCATTGATGGGAATACATAAGAGATAGGTCACCAATACACCCAGCAAACCGGAGGAAAATCCTATGATCACCGTTTCGGCATTAAACATACCCGAGACGTTTTTCTTGGAAGCGCCGATGGCACGAAGAATACCGATCTCTTTGGTACGCTCCTGCACCGAAATTAGGGTAATAACACCAATCATAATGGAAGAAACCACCAGCGAAATCGCCACGAAGGCAATCAAGACGTAGGTAATCGCATTGATGATGGTGGTGATGGAAGAAAGCATAATGCCGATATAATCGGTGTAGTGAATTTGAGAAAGCTCGGGCACGGAATCATTATAGTTGGCAATAACCTCTTCAATGATGTCCTTATTCTCAAAGCTGGAAGCATACAGGTTAATGGTATCCGGATCGTCCAGATCCACGTAACCCAGCTCGGACAAATTGTCCTCGTAGGTGTTTTCGGAAAATACCAACACCTCGTCGTGATATTGGGCACATTGACGGGTGGTGTAGGTGGTGAGTGCTCCGTCCAGCATTGCCGCCAATTGCATATCCGGCAAGGGAGAAAGCTGTGCTTCCACCTGGGCGGCCATTTGAGCCCGCACCCGCTCCTCTACCATTTTTTCAATCAGCGTATCCAGATCCTCGTCACTCATAGCGGTGATGTAGTCGGCGATTTCCTTTTCGCTCATACCCACCTGTTGGCTCATAGCCTGGGCCATTTGCTCTTCCATTTGCTCACGGCTCATGGAATCCTTGGCCTGTTTTACGGCGGCGGCCACCTGATCCTCACCGGGGATGCTCATAATTTTGATATACGCATCCGCTTTTTCGGTAACGGAGAGATCCTTGATATAGTCTTTAAATTCTTTTTCCTTTTCTTCATCCGTCATACGGCCGGTAGTGGATTTGAAGGGCAAACCGGTGAAGATATCCGTGTCCTCATCCTTAAGCTGTGCCTGAATGGAATCCGCCTCTTTGGCTTCGTTGACGATATGCTCGGTCAGCGCCCTGGTGTAACCGATGGCGCCGCCCAACATATGGGAGGTGGCGTCCTCGCTGGGACGGATGATGCCGCTGACCTTGAGTTTCATAGCGTTATCATACAAATACCGCAGACCGGAATCGGTTTCCCGCAGATCGGAATACAGTCCCGTCTTTTCATCCAAGGTGTAGCAGTCGGAATTGAGCACCACACGAAACTCCATATCGCAGATTTCTTTATAGCTCCAAGAGCGATCCTTGGTTTCATATTTTTCTTTATTCTTCACCGCATCAAATACGGCGTCGATCTCCTCTTTGGTTTCAAGGCCCAAAGCGTAAAGGGTCAGATCGTCCAACTCATTGTTCTCGTTGAGTACCAAAACGATTTCTTCCTTGGAATTAGGCCAGGAGCCGTACACCACGTCGTATTGGCTTTCCAACACCGGACTGATCAGAGAGCCATCCTTACCGGTCAGCATCTCGTTCCACATCGGCGCACTACCGCCCATCATCGGCATCGGTGAGGATTCGGGGGAAAAGCCCATAGTTTCCCCTGCGCTCATCATCGCCGTCATATCCAGTCCCAAATTTTCCGTCAGCGCTTTGCTGAGTAGTTCTTGGGTGTCGGAATAAACAATATCCCCTTTTTCATCCTTGGTATAAACCAAAAGATCAAAGTTGTAGGTATATTGCACACCGCTAAGGGCATCATTAAGCCCGGAGGAGCTGTTGGGGTTGTTGAGCTGACTCTCTATATAGGATTTAAAGGAGCGCAGATCGTTTTCAGTATCCTCCATATTGTTCAGGGCGGTGATCATATCCACCATCACCGACTGAGAATAAACTTTATCCAGAGTCTTTTGCTCCCCTGCTTTCTCCTCCGCTACGCCCATAAAGGTTTGCATCAGGGTGGAGATATCCACCGTGGTAGCCTCAATGGTGAGCGGATAAGAGGACAACGTATCCTCCTGCACACCGTTAATATAAGCGGTCATACCGTTGGACACCGCATAAATCAGCGCTATACCGATGATGCCGATACTGCCGGCAAAGGAAGTGAGCACCGTGCGGCCCTTTTTGGTAAACAGATTTTTAAGAGAGAGCGCAAAAGAGGTAGCAAAGGACATTGACGGTTTCTTCTCTCTCTTTTTCTTTTTGGTCTTTTCAGGGGCAGGCGTTTCCGCGGCAATTTCCGCCTCGCTGAGTGGGGCGGAATCGCTGGTGATCACACCGTCCAGCATCCGTACGATACGGGTGGAATAGGTCTCCGCCAGTTCAGGATTGTGAGTAACCATAATCACCAGACGGTCCTTGGAAATTTCTTTAAGAATTTCCATTACCTGTACGCTGGTTTCACTGTCCAAGGCGCCGGTGGGCTCATCGGCCAAAATGATATCAGGATCATTGACAATGGCACGGGCAATCGCCACGCGTTGCATCTGGCCACCGGACATTTCACTGGGTCGCTTTTTAAGCTGATCCCCCAGTCCTACCCGTTCCAAAGCCAAACGGGCACGTTTTTTTCGCTCGGCGCGGGAAACACCGGACAGGCTGAGTGCCAACTCCACGTTTTGCAATACCGACTGATGGGGAATCAAATTGTAGCTTTGGAATACAAAGCCCACCGAATGATTTCGATAACCGTCCCAATCACGATCCTTGAAGTCTTTGGTGGAGCGGCCGTTGATCACCAGATCACCTTCAGTATATTGATCAAGACCGCCGATGATATTAAGCATCGTAGTTTTGCCGCAACCGGAAGGGCCGAGAATGGAAACAAATTCACTTTTTCTGAAATCAAGTGACACGCCCTTCAACGCTTCCACCGTGGTGGTGCCGGCCTTGTACTGTTTTGTGATATTTTTAAGTCTTAACATTTACAGCCTTCTTTCTGTCTATCATACAATGGAATTATAGACCAAACAGAAAAACAAGTCAACGCTGATGGAAAAAAGTTCATAATCTGGTAAAATTTTTGACAAAACATTGCTTTTTTCTGCCGGCAAAAAATAAAAGCCCTGTCAAAACAGGGCTTTTATGAAAATTAGTATTTCTTGCGTGCAACGTAAGAGGTGTGGAGAATCTCGTGAGCCTTGTGGCTGCCGGGCTTTCCGAAGTACTCATCGTATACAGCCTTAACAGCGGGATTCTCATGGCTCTTTCTGCGGGGAGCAGCAGCGTCGATGTCATACAGCACCTTGGCGCGCAGAGCACGAACGTCGGTGAAGTTGGTAACGCTGGCGGGCTGGATGGGCTGACCGCCGCCGTTTACACAGCCGCCGGGGCATCCCATAACCTCGATGAAGTGATAATTCTTCTCGCCGCTCTTAACAGCATCCAGAACCTTAGCAGCGTTAGCGGTGCCGGAGCATACACAAACGTTGATGTCCATACCGTTTACGTTGTAGGTGGCTTCCTTGATACCTTCGGTACCACGAACCTCTACGAAGTCCAGAGAAGGAGCTTCCTTACCGGTCAGCACCTCAACGGCGGTACGCAGGGCAGCTTCCATAACGCCACCGGTAGCACCGAAGATAACGCCGGCGCCGGTGTACTCACCCAGAGGATTATCAGCCTTACTATCGGGCAGATTCTCCATATGGATACAAGCAGCCTTGATCATTCTGGCCAGCTCTCTGGTGGTGATAGAGATATCCACGTCGGGAACACCGGCGGCAGCCTGATCGTCACGACCCAGTTCAAACTTCTTGGCAACGCAAGGCATTACGCTGACGCATACGATATTCTTGGGATCCAGACCGTTCTTCTCGGCATACCAGGTCTTGGTCACCGCACCGAACATCTGCTGGGGAGATTTGCAAGAGGACAGATTCTCAATAAACTCGGGATAGTAGTACTCGCAGAACTTGATCCAACCGGGAGAGCAAGAGGTGATCAGAGGCAGCTTGCCACCGTTCTGAACACGGTCAATAAACTCGGTACCCTCTTCCATAATGGTCAGGTCGGCAGAGAAGTTGGTATCAAATACCTTATCAAAGCCCAGCATCTTCATAGCGGTAATCATCTTACCCTCTGCGTTGGTGCCGATGGGCATACCGAATTCCTCGCCAATAGCGGCGCGGACGGCGGGAGCAAACTGAACGATAACAGTCTTTTCAGGATCCTTGAGGGCATCCCATACCTTGGCGGTGTCGTCCTTCTCGGACAGAGCGCCGGTGGGGCAGTTTACGATACACTGACCGCAGGAGATACAGGGGCTGTTAGCCAGATTATCCTCAAATGCGCAGTTAATGCTGGTAGCAAAGCCTCTTTCAACGGCGCCGATAACGTCAACGCCCTGATTGTGCTTACATACGGCAACACAGCGACGGCAGAGCACACACTTGGAGTTGTCTCTGATCATATGAGCGGCGCTGTCATCAATGGTGGAAGGAGTCTTGTCGCCGTCGAAACGACCGCAATCTTCAACGCCGAATTCCTTACACAGCTTCTGCAGTTCGCAGTTTTCGCTACGGACGCAGGACAGACACTTTCTGTTATGATTGGAGAGGATCAGCTCCAGGGTGGTTTTTCTCGCCTTGATGATGGCGGGAGTATTGGTAAATACTTCCATACCCTCGTTTACGGGGTATACACAAGCGGCTACGGGGCCCTTAGCGCCCTTCACCTCGACCATGCAAATACGGCAGGCGCCGATTGCATTGATCTCTTTCATATAGCACAGCGTAGGAATTTCGACGCCGATGGTTCTGGCAGCTTCCAGAATGGTCGTGCCCTTGGGAACCGTAACATCAATTCCGTTGATCTTAAGATTTACACTCATGATTTTCAGTTCCTTTCTTACTTTTTAATAATAGCGCCGAACTTACAACCGTCAACACAAGCGCCACACTTGATACACTTGCTCTGATCAATGGTGTGAGGCTGCTTAACGGTACCGTTGATGGCGTTAACGGGACAGTTACGTGCACACTTGGTACAACCGATACATTTGTCGGTGATCACGTACTGTACCAGCTTCTTACATACGCCGGCGGGGCAACGCTTTTCTTCAATATGAGCAATATACTCATCACGGAAATATCTCAAAGTAGAAAGAACAGGGTTGGGAGCCGTCTGACCCAGACCGCACAAGGAGTTAGCCTTGATGTGATAGCAGAGAGCTTCCATATCCTCCAGATCCTGCATGGTGGCTTTACCATCGGTGATCTTGTTAAGGTACTCCAGCAATCTCTTGGTACCGATACGGCAGGGGGTACACTTACCGCAGGATTCATCAACGGTGAACTCCAGGAAGAACTTGGCGATGTCAACCATACAGTTGTCCTCGTCCATAACGATCAGACCACCGGAGCCGACCATGGCGCCAACGGCAGCCAGGGATTCATAATCAACCTTGGTGTCGATGAGAGAAGCGGGGATACAACCGCCGGAGGGACCACCCATCTGGGCCGCCTTGAAGGCCTTACCGTCCGGAACACCGCCACCGATGTCCTCAACGATCTCACGCAGGGTAGTACCCATGGGGATCTCCACCAGACCGGTGTTCTTGATCTTACCGCCCAGAGCGAATACCTTGGTACCCTTGGAATTCTCGGTACCCATGGAAGCAAACCAGTCAGCGCCCTTCAGAACGATCTGAGGAATGTTGGCATAGGTCTCGACGTTGTTGTTCATAGTGGGGATATCGAAAATACCTTTCTCGGAGGGGAAAGGAGGACGGGGACGGGGCTCACCGCGGTTACCGCCGATGGAGGTCATCAGAGCAGTTTCCTCACCGCAAACGAAAGCACCTGCGCCCAGACGCAGTTCAATATCAAAGTTAAAGCCGGTACCGAAGATGTCCTCGCCCAGCAGGCCGTATTCTCTGGCCTGATCAATGGCGATCTGCAGACGATGAATGGCGATGGGATACTCGGCACGTACGTAGATAAAGCCTCTGCAAGCGCCTACTGCATAAGCGGCGATGGCCATAGCTTCCAGAACGGCGTGGGGGTCACCTTCCAAAACGGAACGGTCCATAAATGCACCGGGGTCACCCTCGTCAGCGTTACAGCAAACATATTTAACGTCGGCAACGGTCTTGGCGGCCAAAGACCACTTCAGACCGGTGGGGAAGCCTGCACCGCCACGGCCCTTCAGACCGGAATCGCTGATGCACTTAATAACGTCGGCGGGAGTCCACTCGGTCAAAACCTTACCCAGAGCGGCATAACCGTCAACGGCGATGTACTCCTCGATATCCTCGGGGTTAATCACACCGCAGTTACGCAAAGCAACACGCTGCTGCTTGGCGTAGAAGTTGGTTTCGTTCAGAGACTTGGTAGCACCTTCTGCGCTGACAGTCTCTTCATACAGGTATTTCTTAACGATTCTACCCTTAATGATGTGCTCGCTTACGATCTCCGGAATGTGCTCGGGAGTCATACGGCTGTAAAATGCGCCTTCGGGATACACGATCATAATGGGGCCCAATGCACACAGACCGAAGCAACCGGTGGTTACGACCTTGACTTCGTCCTGCAGGTTGTTTGCTGCCAACTCGTCGTTCAGCGCTTTAACAATCGCCGGCGCGTTGGAAGAGGTACAACCGGTACCTTCACATACAAGAATATGGCTTCTTACCACGTCTATTCCTCCTTATTTCGCGTCTTCGGCAGCGCCGATGGTGTATTCTTCAACAACCTTGTTATTTACAAGATGCTCGTGAACGATCTTAGAAACCTTTTCAGGGGTCATTTTGATGTAAGTAGTCTTCTTGCTACCCTCAACAACCTCCACTACGGGCTCGTAGCGGCAGATGCCGATACAACCGGTCTGGGTAACCATAACGTTGCTCAGGTTCTTGGCCTGAACTTCTTCCAAAAACTTGTTGAGAACGGGACGAGCGCCGGCAGCGATACCGCAGGTTGCCATACCGACAACGACACGAACGGCGGAGCTTTCGTCGTACTCACGCAAAACGACCTTGTTGGCCATCTTGGCTTTGATCGCCTGCAATTCAGCTAAGCTTTTCATTTATATATTGCCTCCCTTAATATTTTCTAAATTTTCATTAATATAATCTGATATCCACGCCAGAATTTCAGGAGTGGACAAGGGGATCTCGTTTCCCAGCGTATCTGCAATCTCCTTACAGTCAAAGACGAATTGTCCCTCATCCGTGGTGTGTGTATACACGTAACGGATGGAATCACACATACTGATCAGGGTCACCATCGTTTCGGCCATATTACCCAAAGGCATACGGTCCAGATGGTCCAGACGGAAGGTCGCCCTTACCGTCGTCCCCTCCCCGACCTTGGAGGTGATATCAAAGGTGCCGTCACAGCCCAGCGCCGCCATCTTAAGCAGTGGCAGGCCCAGCCCCACCTTACGGGTAGTCCGTGTGGTGGTAAAGGGATCTGTAACGCCGGCCAGAAATTCGGGACTCATACCACAGCCATCATCGATGATGGTAAGCTCCAGAACGTTCCGGGCCACGCTCTCTGTAAGAAGAATGTCAATGCGTTCGGCCTTTGCCTTTACGGAATTGCCGACCACATCCAAAATATTGAGTGAAATCTCCTTCATAGAAGATTAGTCCATATATTTTGCAAGAATACCGGGGATCTGATCCACGGTCAGACGACCGTAAACGTCATCGTTAATGGTCATAACGGGAGCCAGACCGCAAGCACCGATACAACGGGTAGCTTCCAAAGAAAACTTACCGTCGGGAGTGCAACCGCCAACCTCCAGATTCAAAACTTCCTTCACCTTATCGATCAGGTCGCCGGAGCCCTTAACATAGCAGGCAGTTCCCAGACAAACGCCGATCTTATACTCGCCCTTGGGCACCAGAGAAAACTGAGCATAGAAGGTGGCAACGCCGTAAATGTGTGCCATGGAAATGTTCAGCTTTTCGGAGATGATGGTCATAACCTCGTAGGGCAGATAACCGTAGATCTCCTGTGCGCCCTGCAGAACGGGCATCAGGTTGCCTTGCTGCTCTTTGTGCTCAGCAATTAAAGCCAACAGACGCTCTTCCTGCTCCTTGGTTCCCTTGAAGGGAATGGTGCATCTTGTACTCATAATATGTCCTCCTATAAAAATGATCGCGCAAAGAGACAGTACCGGCCTCTTTGCGGATTAAATAATACCACTATTTAATATAACATAGAAAACGGCAAATTTCCACCTTTTTCGTAAAATTATATAAAATTATTTATTAAAAGAGATTTGCTGCAGATATTGCCACACCGTTTGCGATGAAGCATTGGGCAACTCCAAATAGTTCTTGCCGCCCTCCTCCCCCACGTCCTGCAGATAATGGGCATCGCTGTCATACAAAAAACTGCAGTTAAAGAGCTCGGGATGGGTTTGCAAAAAATCCGCCGGCACGTTTTTGGAAAGCTCCAGCAAACGGTAGCCCCAGGAGGGATCAATAAAGCCAAGCTGGGAAAGAATGCTCTTGGTGCTCTTATCAATATGCGCCGGAATGGCAATACCGCCATAACGCTGGATCAACCCGGGCAGAGCGTCGATGGTAATAGAGGTGGCGTTGATCAGATAACGCTCCTCCTCCCCTACGATCTCATCCTCTGCATTCATCAGCAACTGACGGCCGAAGATATCCACCCGATTTTTGATGGGTGGCAGAGCAGGCGCGACCACTTCCAGATCAAAGGCGCGGGCGGCAGATAAATCGGGAAACAGGCAAAGCACGTGTATTTCCTCCGCCGTTTCCAGTTCCATCCCCGCAAAAGCGGTGATACCTGCGCCCTCCGCCACCTGCAAAAACGCCTCGGCGTTACCGGTGGTGTTGTGATCGGAAATAGCAATCACCTGCAGGCCGTCCAGCATCGCCATATTGACCATATTATTGGGTGTCATATCCTCGTCTCCGCAGGGCGAAAGACAGGAGTGCATATGAAAATCGTAGTAGACCCTCACAGCGCTTTCCCCACGGCAAGGCAGGTTTCATAAGTAGGCAGATTGCTGGACAGCACACTGATGCCCTGCATCTGTGCCTTTTGCAGAGCAACCTCGTCAAGGCTTACCCCTTCCGAAAGGATCACGCAAGGCAGTTCCGCCATCACGGCCACCGCAATGACGTTTACGTTGGTCATCACCGTCACAAGGGCGCTGCCCGCCTCGGCTCTGCCGATGACCCAAGACAGCAGGTCGCATGCGTAAACGCCGCTCACCTCGCCGGATTCCTCTGCCAAATGTAATACGGTAAAACCACATTCTTTTGCAAGTTGTTCAACGGTCATAATCGTTCCTCTATTCCGTAATATTATCCATAATGTTTTTCAGTTTGTTGCGCATAACGAACACGCAATCCGCCTCCTTGGCCTTACCGAACACCACATCTTCGGCAAAGGCGTGACAGGAGGGTGAGCCGCAGGCGGCGCAATCAATACCGGGCAAAATCTGCTCAATACGTTGCATCTCCATCATCATTTCCATCGCCTTACTGCGATCGGAGGAAAGCTGCATCACCGGTGCGCCGTCCTCCTGCACGTCCCAGTTAAAGCTGTCGGCATCCATACCGTAATCGGCAAGCTTGGTGCCGGAAACGGGCAGATATTTGCGCAAACGACGGATGCGGGTGATGGCAACGAAGGGATTTTCAATCGCCAGACAACCGCCCACACAACCGGCGTGGCAGGCACTGAGCTCCACGAAGTCCAGATCGGTCAGCTTTTCATCCTCAATGTTTTCCAAAATATCAATTACGTTGCGAATAGCGTCGGCCGCCAGATATTTCGGGCGTAACAGCGCCGTAGCCTCACCACCGGTATAGGCCCAGGAAATGCCCGTCAGACCGCAGCTATGCAAAACGGGCGGTTCTTCCTTGATACGATTCATCACCGACAACAGCGGTTTGTAAATATCGTTGATGGCCAACACGCCGTCGATACAACGTTCACGGGTGCCGATGGGGTTATTGGCCGCCGTCACCTTGGCAGGACAGGGAGAAATAAAGAACACACCGATCTCCTCGGGAGCAAGACCGGTTTTCTCCACCGCCTGCTTTTTTGCAATTTTGGCCGCCACTTCAACGGGAGCGTTGATGTCCAGCAGGTGGCCGATCAGCTTGGGAAAACGCACCTTGATCAGACGCACCACCGCCGGGCAAGCCGTGGAAATAATCGGCTTGGGACCGGTGTGATTTTTGAGCTTTTCACGGCTGATCTCACTGACCAGTTCCGCCGCCTTTGCCACCTCAAAAACGTCGTCAAAGCCCAGCTCCAGCAAGCCCGCCAATATGTAATCCACATTGTCCAGATTATTAAACTGGCCATAAAGCGCAGGCGCCGGAACGGCGATATTATATTTATATTTTTGCAAAGCATCCAGATGGTCGTACACCGCCCGCTTTGCGTGGTGAGGACAAATGCGGATGCATTCGCCGCAATCAATACAACGCTCGGCAATAATATGCGCCTTGCCCTGCTTGACTCGGATCGCCTCGGTAGGGCAATGCTTTACGCAGTTGATACAACCCTTACACTTGTCCTGATCCAGCGTTACAGAATGAAAATATTGCATATAAGCTCCTTAACAGTGAATGGTGATTCTCAAAGTAGTGCCCACGCCCAGTTCCGTTTCAATCTTCAGGTCGTCGGAATACTTCTTAATATTGGGCAGTCCCATACCGGCGCCAAAGCCCAGAGACCGCACGTCGTCGGGTGCTGTGGAATAGCCTTCCGTCATAGCCAGATCAATATTGGGAATACCGGGGCCACGGTCGGCCAGCACGATCTCAATACGGTCGGGTAAAATCTCCACGTCCGCCGTGCCGCCGTGGGCGTGAATGACCATATTGATCTCCGCTTCGTACATTGCGATGGCTACCTTACGGATAACGTCGGAGGGAAAACCCAATTGCTTAAGGGTTGCCTTGGTAGCAGAGGACGCCTCCCCTGCCGAGATAAAGTTTTCTCCGTCCACTTTATAATTCAGTTTGATCGATTCCATCAGTTTTCGCCCTCGCTTTCTCCCCGCAGGCCATTTTGATACAGCTTGCCGCAGGCGGCGTACATCCGCTCCTCCGTGGACATCAAAACCATACCGTTTTGCTCCCCTAAGGAAACAGTGGTGGGATCCGGCACCTTGCCACGGACAAAAACAATACACTTCATATCCATCATCAGCGCCGTACGTACCGTTTGCAGATTGAGCAGGCCCGTCAACAGCACACCCTGATCCTTTACAAAGGCCAGCACGTCACTCATCATATCCGAGCCGAAGGCAGAAGAAACCTCCGCTTCCAGTTTGTCTTCCCCACAGTAGACCTTGGCATTGAGAATTTTTTGAATTTCACCGATTTTCACTGTATTTCTCCTCGTTTTTTTGAAATTTATTCTAATTTATATATAGTATATCATATCCCTGACGCCGTTTCAAGTTTTATTCCGCTTTATTAAAGTAAAGTATTGACAATGGAAAAAAATGTGTCTATAATAAATATATTATTTTAAAGAAAGGTGAACTGAGTATGAGAGTTTACAATTTTTCCGCCGGTCCCTCCGTTTTACCGGAAGAGGTACTGAAGAAGGCTCAGAGCGAGATGCTCTGCTATAAAGACAGCGGCCAGTCCGTTATGGAAATGAGTCATCGATCTAAGGAGTACGGCGCCATCATTCAGTCCGCCGAGGCAAGACTCCGCAAGGTTATGAACATTCCCGACAATTACAAGGTGCTCTTCCTGCAGGGCGGTGCTTCCAGCCAATTTGCTATGGTACCCCTGAACCTGATGACCAAAAACAACAAGGCTGATTTCGTCATCACCGGCGCCTGGGCCAAGAAGGCATACAAGGAAGCCAGCCGTTACGGTCAATGCCGTGTGGTTGCCTCCTCCGAGGATAAGACCTTCAATTACATTCCCGAACTGGATGCCGCCTCCTTTGACAAGGAAGCGGATTATTTCCACATTTGTCTGAACAACACCATCTACGGCACCAAGTTCCCCACCCTGCCCGAAACCGGTGACGTTCCGTTGGTTGCCGATATGTCTTCCTGCATCCTCAGCGAGCCGGTGGACGTTTCCAAGTTCGGCGTGATCTATGCCGGTGCCCAGAAGAATATGGCCCCCGCCGGTCTGACCGTAGTCATCATCCGTGAGGATCTGATCGGTGAGGCACAGGAGATCACTCCCACCATGTTCCGCTATACCACCCACGCTGAAAACGATTCTATGTTCAACACTCCTCCCTGCTACTGCATCTACATTCTGGATCTGGTGCTGGAGTGGCTGGAATCTCTGGGCGGTCTGGTAGAAATGAAGAAGATCAACGAGAAAAAGGCCGGTATGCTGTACGATTATCTGGATTCCTCCAAGATGTTCAGTGCCACTGTTGCCGAGGGTAGCCGTTCTCTGATGAACGTTCCCTTCGTCACCGGTGATGCCGATCTTGACAAGAAGTTTATTGCCGAGGCAACTGCCGCCGGTTTTGTAAACCTGAAGGGTCACCGCTCCGTGGGCGGTATGCGCGCCAGTATCTACAACGCTATGCCCGTAGAGGGTGTAGAGGCACTGATCGCCTTTATGAAGAAATTTGAAGAGGAAAACGCATAATGAACATTTTAACTTTAAACAAAATCTCCAAGATCGGCACCACCCGTCTGGGCGAACAGTACACGGTGGGTGACGACGTTCAAAATCCCGAAGGCATTTTGGTCCGCAGCGCCAATATGCACGAGTATGAAATGCCCGACAGCCTGCTGGCCATTGCCAGAGCCGGTGCCGGCGTCAACAACATTCCCGTAGATGCCTGTGCAGAAAAGGGTATCGTTGTATTCAACACTCCCGGCGCCAACGCCAACGCCGTTAAAGAACTGGCCATCGCCGCACTGCTCCTGTCCTCCCGTAACATCGTGGACGGTATTAAGTGGGCCGAGGGTCTGACCGGTGACGACGTTGCAAAGCAGGTTGAAAAAGGCAAGAGCCAGTTTGTCGGTCCCGAAATCATGGGCAAAAAGCTGGGTGTGATCGGTCTGGGCGCCATCGGTGTCCACGTTGCCAACGCCGCTCAGGCGCTGGGTATGAAGGTATACGGTCAGGATCCCTATCTGTCCATCAAATCCGCTTGGAGCTTGTCCAATAACGTTCAGATGGCCACGCTGGCAGAGATCTATGCCGAGTGTGATTACATCAGCATTCATGCTCCCCTCACCGCCGACACCAAAGAATTCATCAATAAGACCAGCATCGCCCTGATGAAGGACGGTGTACGCATTTTGAATCTGGCCCGCGGCGGTTTGGTGAACAACGCTGATATGGCAGCCGCTCTGGAAGAGGGCAAGGTAGCCAAATACGTTACCGACTTCCCCGATGCCGAAGTGCTGGCTATGAAGAATGCTCTTTGCATCCCCCATCTGGGCGCCTCCACTCCCGAGAGTGAGGACAACTGTGCCGTAATGGCCGTTGATCAGATGAAGGAATATCTGGAGCACGGTAACATCGTAAACTCCGTCAACTTCCCCAACACCGAGATGGCTCGCAGCGGCAAAAACAGAATCTGCATCATTCACAAAAACATTCCTGCCGTTCTGTCCTCCATTTCCGGTACCATTGCCGAGGACGGCATCAACATCAGCAATATGACCAACCGTTCCAAGGGCGACTTCGCTTACACCATCGTGGATTGTGACAGCGACGTTTCCGAGGATAACGTAAAGGACATCTCCAACATTGAAGGCGTCCTGCGTGTCAGAGTGCTCAAGTAATCAACAGTCTTTTTAAAATGGCGAAGCCGATACGGCTTCGCCATTTTTTATGCCCTTGTCACACCGAACGTCAAAATTGTATATGATATTTTGAAGAGGTGGACGGCTTGAAGATCAAAAAATTGAGCGAAAATCGGGTAAAGGTATTAATTGAATCCCAGGACATTGCGCGCTACCGCGTTCCCTATCACCGTTTGAATACCGCAGACGAACACAGCGCAGAATTCATTTATCTGTTGTTGGTCAAAATCAAAGAACAAACGGGCATTTCCTTTTTGGAGTGTTCGGTGTTGCTGGAAGCAAGTCCCGCCTGCGGCGGCAATTACTACATCACCGTCACGGGAGGCCCTGAGAGCGACGGATGGCAACTGCGAAAAGAAGGCGGAGAGTCGGAGGAATGCTGCATATTTTCTCTCCGACGTCTGCAGGATCTGGGACGGGCGATCAAAATTTTTGACCGATTGCCCTTCCTTCGTCCCGAAGGAAGCGCCCTGTACAAATATGCAGGAACGTATTACTGCGTACTGGATTTTTCCCCCGTGCAGATGGCTCACAAGGAATTTGATCTGTTGATCCTGCAACTCTCGGAATTTATGACGCCCTGCAAAGGCAGCGCCGAAAATGAAGGAGTCTTGTTGGAAAGAGGAACGCTGATCAGTCCTTTATTGATTAAAAACGAATAATCGCAAAACAGATGGGCACACTGAAAATAAATCTCAAAAAAGGAGTGTGCCAAATGAACAAGCTGTCTTTGGTGTTGATCATCATCGGCGCCATCAACTGGGGGCTGATCGGACTGTTCGGCTTTGATCTGGTCGGCTTTATTTTCGGTGGTAGTGATTCCCTGCTCAGCCGCATTATTTTTACCGTCGTGGGGCTTGCCGGATTGTGGGCTATCACGATTTTGTTCCAAAAAATCGTGCCGGCGGATCACCGTTCTATCGATAAAGAATAAAGCAAAAGGCGACAACCCGGCCAATTTGCGGAAAAAATCA
>JAZQJG010000030.1:0-4636 GCA_045541535.1 Eubacteriales bacterium | reverse complement strand
CGTTGCAAGGGATTCACTGTTTTCCGCCGCTACGCTCTCTACCGTACCCATGTACGCCGACGAGATCGCATCAGCGAAATGCAACGCCCTTTTTGGCAGTCTGCCAGCGTGTCAAAGAGGGTTCTTTGACACGCTGAAAAGGAGCTTGTTTCAAACAAGCTCCTTTTTGTGTGTTGATTTTTCGGCAAGATTGATCACCTTTTTGTTTTGTCGCAGGGCATAGTTTACCGCTTTCCACGCCCCGCCGCTTTTATATTCCACGTAGCAGATAATCAGGTCGGCGCGATCCACCATCTCACGGTTGCGCAGGGTGATGGCTGCCCTGGGATGGGCAGAGGCGGCTTGTTCGGAAACGATGACGTCACTATAATATTTTTCATAATACTCTCGATTGTTCAGATATTTGGCCGTCAGGTAGGGTAGTACTAAAGTGTGATCGCTGATGCTTTTCTCCGGCTTTTGGCGCAGACGGTGAATGACCGACGAGGCATATCTGTCAAAATCGCCGCTTTCCCCCACCAGAAAATCCACATACGGCTGCTCCGATAAAATTCGGTGCACCAATTTTTCAAGCTGGGCTTCCAGGTGAAACGGATCGACAATATATCTGTGCCCAAATAAGGCAACAGTGTAGAGTTCAAACATAGATGGTCACCTTTGTAAAACGGTTTGTATATATCATAACCCAGAACAAGTAATTTTGCAAGTATTAACTACTTGCAAAATTACTTGTATAAATGATGAGGAAAATGAAATATAATTATATATACAGAGGTGATTTTGTGGCAGAAAAAGAATTTGTAATCAAAAAGTCTCAAAGTGCCAACAAGACGATCAGAATGCCGGACGACCTGATCGAGCAGTTGCAGGCCTTGGCCAATAAAAACGACATTTCATTTAATCAAGTGGTGATCCAATGTTGTCAGTACGCATTAGACAATTTGGAATCAGATCAAAAGAACAAATAAAAGGTGCTTGTTTGTAAAAACGAGCGCCTTTTTTTACAGTAGTCAAAGTGAGATTTGGACAAAAACGAGCGACCAAACTCACTTTGACCTTGTGGTCTCTGCAAAACGTTTGCTATTTTGGGGACGCAACCCTTCCTCTGCGGCAATGCCTTGACTCAGGGGGCTGTCCCCAACGGCAACTGTGCTTCGCATCTGCCGCGTGCGCCCCCTAAAGTGAGTGGGTGGAGTCGCACAACAAGCGGCGGTTTGTTTCTGCACAAGTGAGATGGAACCGCGCCCTCCGTTGTAAAAACGACCGAGAAGACGAGAAATAGAAATAAAACATAAAAAGGTGTTTGTCCTATCATAGGACAAACCCCTTTTTTCGTTTTTTTGGCTGTTTTTTCGGAGAGATGGCCAACTCTCCAATTGTTTACCGAGGAAGATCGCGGCGGCAGTCCGTCACTCGCAGCTGCGCCTGCGTTTTGCGGCTTGCCCCAAAACGGCAATGCGGCAAGCGGCTCCGGCCTTTCTCCCCCAACCGCGCCGCCGCAGTATGACAGACGCTGATGATACCTGCCAACGAAAGCGGGTCAACTCTCCAATTGTTTACCGAGGAAGATCGCCGCGGCGCGGAGCAGCTTGCTTTCCGCTTCACCCGCCTCCTTGTCGGGGGCGCGGAGCAGGGCCACCGTGCCCAAAATGTCGCCCTCCGCCATAATGGGGTGGGAGAGCACCACCTCGGCCTCCTCGCCGCTCTTGGTCAGCCCCGGGCCCTTATCTCCCGCCGTAAAGGGACGGCGGCTCTCCAGCACCTCTTCAAATTCGGCGCTCAGGGCCTTGCCCACCGTGCGGCTTCTGCTGCCGCTGGCGGCGATCACCATCTCCCGGTCGGTGATGGCGCAGGGAAACCCGCTCACCGTCTGCAGCGTGGCGCAGTACTCCTCGGCAAACTGCCCCATATCCCCCACGGGGGAATACTTTTTAAAGATAACCTCCCCATCCTTGGCCGTATAGATCTCCAACGGATCTCCCTCGCGGATACGCATCGTCCTTCTAATCTCTTTCGGTATAACCACACGCCCAAGGTCGTCTATTCTTCTCACAATACCTGTTGCTTTCATATATACATTTCTCCTTAAATTACAAATTGTGTTGTTATTATCTGTATTTTAAGGAGATTTATACTGCGCAGATTTACTTTTTAATGTAGGTGTGATATAATATATAAAATATACAAATTTCGGGTGGTTATCATTTATGGGATATGTTTTTATAAGTTATAGTTCAAAAAATAGGGATTCTGCAGACTCTGTTAAAAATCTATTAAACAAAAACAATATTGATACATGGATGGCACCACACGATATTCCTGTTGGTAGTAAGTATGCATCTGTTGTTGGCAAATCCATCAAAAATTGCTCTTGTTTTTTGCTTTTGTTAACTCTTGATACCCAAGGCTCTAGTTGGGTAGCAAAAGAGGTCGAACGCGCCATAAATTACAAGAAGACTATTATTCCTATACAACTTGAAGATGTTATTCTAAATGATGAATTTGAAATGTATATTAGTACTGATCAAATTTTAGCCATCAAACAAATTGATGACACAACGAGCGAAACGCAAGCTTTGATTGCTACCTTAAAAGCACACACCAATCCTCAAGCCAAAGCGATAACACGAGACGTTAAGGAAAATAGCACATTACAGCAACTACAAATTGGCACAATCATTGATGGAAAATACCGAATTATCGAAAAATTAGGACAAGGTGGATATTGCGAAGTTTTTCTTGTATGCAATGAAAAAACTAACAAACATTGGGCTATGAAAGTCATTTCAAAAAGTTCTGAACGCTACACAGAATTTATGCACAATCTTTCAACGGAAATATTTTTATTAAACAACCTTGAACATCCTGGTATACCATCAATAATTGATATAATTGATACAAGTAAATATTTATTAGTCGTTATGGATTATATTGAAGGAGTTTCGTTGTCTAAGGTAATTGAAGAAAATGGCGCTCAAAGTGAAGAAATTGTATTGCGTTGGGCTAAACAATTAACAGAAGCTGTAAGTTACTTGCATTCTCAAACACCTGCTATTATTCACAACGATTTAAAGCCTGGAAATATTATGCTCAAGCCGGGTGGAAACATTATGTTGATAGACTTTGGTACGGCAAAAAAACTTGAAGATGGATTAAATGATACCGTTTGTCTTGGTACTAGGTTTTTTGCTGCGCCTGAAGTATTCGGATCTGGTAAAGTTGATCAAAGAACCGATATATATTCCATAGGGGTAACCCTATACTCAATAATTACTGGCAATGATCCAAGCACGCCACCCTATATGGTTTATCCTATTCGTAGGGTCAACCCTGAATTGTCACGTGGCTTTGAATATATTATCTCAAAGTGCATGGAATTACACCCCGATGATAGATATCAAAACACGGATGAGTTGATGAATGATTTACAGAATATTGATAAAATTACTCATAAATTAAATCATCCAACATTGTTTAAAAAAATATGTTCGATATTTAAAAAATAATTATGCAAGAAAACTGCGAGTTGACAGTCATAAAAGCGAGGTGAAATCACCTCGCTTTTTTGTGTGTAATGATGGGTCAAACCCCTTACGCTTTCTTTTTCTTCTGGCGCAGGGTGGCGAAAAAGGTTTGCAGGATGGCGCGGCATTCCTCTTCGCAGACGCCGGAGAGGATCTCGGGGTGGTGGTTGAGGGGCAGGGCGTTGAGGTCGGTCAGCGAGCCGAAGGCGCCGGTTTTGGGATCGGCGGTGCCGAAGACCACCCGGTCGATGCGGGCGTGAATGATGGCGCCGGCGCACATCAGGCAGGGCTCCAGGGTCACGTAGAGGGTGCAATGGGGCAGGCGCCAGCCGCCCAGCGCCTTGCAGGCGTTGTCAATGGCGGTGTGTTCGGCGTGGGAGAGGGCGTTTTTGTCCACCTCCCGCCGGTTGTAGCCGGTGGCGATCACCTTGCCGTCCTGCACGATCACTGCGCCCACCGGCACCTCGCCCAGCTCATAGGCCAGACGGGCCTGCTCCAGCGCCAGCTGCATATAGTCACGGTCGGTCATTGGGGCAGCCTTTCGTTGTATTCGGTGACGGTGGCGCCGATTGCTTGGCACAGCGCCTCGTAGCCGTCCTCGTCCCAGGTGGTGGCGGTGACCAGCTCCCGCAGGGCGTCGGTGGTTTTTTTATCGGCGGCGGTGACCACGCCGATCAGCTCGGCGGTGGCCTTGTAATACTTCTCCCAATTTGCAAAGCTCATACCGTAGGTAAAGCGCAACAGGTCGTGGTTGGCGTCGGCAAAGCGGGCGGTCCACAGCAGGGCCACGTGAAGGGCAATCTCGTTTTTGGCGCCGTCACGGGGCAGGGCCAGAATGGGAGCGCAGGCAGAGAGCATCCCCTTGCTCTGATTGCGGTCGGCGGCGGGCAGGGGCGCCCAGTTAAAGTCGGGATATTCTTCGGCGGAGCCTAAGAAGGGGGTCTGGCCGTAGCGCATAGACAGGGTCTTACGGACCAGCGCGGGGGCGTTTTTGCTGGAGCTCTTACCGTTGTAATAACGGCCCTCGGCGGAATGGATCAGTTGCAATTGCTTGAGGCTTTGCTCTGCGGCGGCGGCACCGTCGGTAAACTGCTCCTCAAAACCGCTCAGGG
>JAZQJG010000029.1:0-30457 GCA_045541535.1 Eubacteriales bacterium | reverse complement strand
AGAATTTTTTAAAAACAAAACCCCCCCAAACACTTTTTGGTTTTCGTTCGTTTTCTTACTTGTTTATAAAGAAAACACCTTTGCCCTCGCCCACCTTGCCGCCGGCAAGAATGTGGGCCTTGTAAGCGCGCTCCAGAGAGTTGCGCTCGGTAAGGCTGTGAGGATCGCCGTTATATTCGGTACCGAACAGACGCCATAGAAAATCAGTGTGCTCCTCAAACTTAAAAATATCGTATTTGGCCTGGAAGGGACGAAGTCTGGAATGAGGAGGCAGAAAATCGGGATGCTGAGGATTGAGCAACCAGGTGTGACACATAAAGGGAATCCGTTCCCCAAACCGATCACCGAAAAACTCGGCGGCGGCCAGATAATCCGCCTCACACACCGCCTCGTCCAGAGGGCCGATGGAGGGAATATGTACGTTGATGGCCAGATCCTGCGGGGTCAACCCTGCGTAGCTTTCACCAAACAGACGCACCTCAAACTGCAATCTTTTTAAAGCAATACGCTCCAGATTAAACCAACGGTTATACCATTTGGCAACACGAATGCCCCACTCACCGGTGTAGTCATAGCATTCCTTTACCTTGGCGCCGAAATCACGGAGCAGATTCTCAAACATTTCTTCTCCCCGTCCGCTTTCCAGATACAAGGTATGCAGATGCTCTGCCAGACGGAAAACGTAAAGCATAATCAGGCCGTCGGCGTTTTCAAAGTTCTCCAAGCGACTACGGTAGCCCTCGTAATCAAAATTTACGTCCTGCTCATAGTCTGCCACAGCCTGTCGCATAATCTCCTCGGCGGCAGGGTCCACATCCTCATTTAACTGCAACAGCACCGCTATCGCTTCGGGCTGCAAACGGGCACGAATCGCCAAATTTTCAAGCACTTGTTTGTTCATTAGTTTTTCTCCACAATCGGGTGATAGGTGGGAACAAGCTTACAGATCTCGGCGCGCACGTCGGTGTTTTCGTCCTCCAACGCCAACCGCAGTTTTTCCAGATCCTCCAGAAAAGCATCCTGATCCATGGCAATGGGCTTGCCCACAAAAATCTGCTTGTTCTGGGTGGAGGACAAGCCTTCCTCCCCCATCAAGAGCTCCTCATACAGCTTTTCGCCCGGACGCAGACCGGTGAACACAATATCAATATCCTTATAGGGTTCCAAACCGCTGAGGCGAATCAGGTTTTCCGCCAGAGTGACGATCTTCACCGGTTCGCCCATATCCAGCACGAATATCTCGCCACCGTGGGCCAGCGCGCCGGCCTGCAGTACCAGAGAAACCGCCTCAGGAATGGTCATAAAATAACGGATGATATCGGGATGGGTGACGGTGAGGGGCCCGCCCTCCTGCAACTGACGGCGGAACAACGGGATCACACTGCCGTGGGAGCCCAGCACGTTGCCAAAGCGCACCGCTACAAACTCGGTCTTTGAAATCTTTTCAAAACTCTGGACGATCATTTCACAAATCCGCTTGGTAGCGCCCATCACGTTGGTGGGATTGACCGCCTTATCGGTGGAGATCATAACGAAACGCTCCACCTTCCAACGGTCAGCCGCTCTGGCTACGTTGAGGGTACCGAAAACGTTATTCCGCACACTCTCCGCCGGAGAATCCTCCATCAGCGGCACGTGCTTATGGGCGGCGGCGTGATAGATGATATGGGGGCGAAAATCTGCCATCAGTCGCTCCAGCGCCTGTTCGTCGCAAATAGAGCCGATCCGCACCTGCAAATCAAGTCCGGGGAAGTTTTTTTGCAGTTCCAGTTGCACCTCGTAGGTGGTGTTTTCATAAATATCAAAAATAATAAGCTGAGCGGGATGATAGGACGCAATCTGACGGCACAGCTCACTACCGATACTGCCGCCGCCACCGGTGACCAGAATCCGCTTGTTTTCCACGTAATTCATAATTTCGTGCAGATCGGTACGGATGGGATCGCGTCCCAGCAAATCCTCAATCTCCACGTTTCTGAGCTGATTGATATGAAAATTCTCCGGCAAATGCTCCAGGGTGGGCAGGGTTTTCAACTCACAGCCGGTGGATTGACAAATCTTCAAAATCTCTCTGCGGTCGGATTCCTTACAGCTGGGAATGGCGAAAATAATGGTGTTGACCTGATATTTCTCCACCGTTTCAACGATCACGTCTCTACCGCCGAGAATCTTATAACCGTTGATGTGCAGACCACGCTTCATAGGATTGTCGTCAATGATACCCACCACGGCGCTGTGCGAATACATCTTGGCCGAGCCGATTTCGGAAAGAATGGTATGGGCCGCCTCACCACCGCCGATGAGCAAAATATGATGGGCTCTGCGGGTAATGCCGCTGAAGGCCACAGTGAGTAGGCGCTTAAACCGCTTGTACATACGCACGCTGACGGTGAAAAGCGCCAGGAAAATCAAAAAGAACAGATAGAACTCCACCTGCTGTCTCATCGGTGTCAGCCAGAAGGTGCTACCAATATAATAGAGCGCCGTGCTGGCGGCGGCGCCGCCGATGGTGATCATAACGTCCCGCATACCGGCGTATTGCCACAAGCCGGCGTACAGGCCGAAGAAATAATAAATAATTACCGTGCCGGCGGCCAATACGGGACTATAATACAAAAATTGACGCATGGTCTCCCCTGTGGAATCCAACTTTGTCAAAAGACCGGCACTGACCCAACCCGCCAAAAGAATGCAGGCGCAGTCCAACAGCACCAGTGGCAATATTTGTAACAGGCGTTTAAAACGCATTTCCTTCTCTCCGTTTCAGTATATTTTGTATACTGTTTCTATTATACTAAATCCACTTGCATTTTTCAACACCATTTGCGCAATAGAACAAAAATCCTTATTTTCGTACGTTTTCACATAAAAGAGAGGCATCCCACAAGGGATGCCTCTCTCATTTTATTCTTCTTATTCTTCGCCGGTGGAGGCGCTCAGAGTAATATCCACCGTATAGGTCTTTTTGTTCTCGTAACGGTAGAATTTGATGCTGACGGTGTCCCCCGCCTTGCACTCGTCCTTGGCGGCGTCCAGATCGGTAAAGCAGGTGACGGTCTGGCCGTTGAATTCGGTGATGATATCATAGGGACGCAGACCCGCCTTGTAAGCACTGCTCCCCTCCTCCACATGTACCACGTAGACACCGGTGGGCACACCATACATTACAGCAGTTTGGGCAGGCATATCCTGACCCTGAATGCCGATCATGGGACGGCCGCTGATATAGCCCTTGGCAATCAGTTCTTTGATAATGGGAAGGGCGTCGTTGATAGGAATGGCAAAGCCCAGACCCTCGGCATCGGTGCCGGAAATCTTGGAAGAGCACACACCAACCACCTGACCGTACAGGTTGACCAGCGCACCGCCGGAGTTACCGGGGTTGATGGCGGCGTCGGTTTGAATGAGATTCATTTTACCGTTGGAAGTGGTGATACTGCGATTGAGAGCGGAAACAATACCGGAGGTAACGGAGCTTTGCAGTTCCAGGCCGTAAGGATTGCCCACGGCAATCACCGTTTCACCCAGACGAAGCTCGTCGCTGTTGCCGATATCGGCAGCGGAAAGATCGGTAGCTTCCACCTTCAGTACGGCCAGATCGGTCTTGGTATCGCTGCCGATCACCTTGGCATCATAAGAGGTCTGCTCATCGTCGGGCAATACGATCTTAACGGTGGCGGCACCCTCTACCACGTGAGCGTTGGTGATGATATAACCGTCGGAAGAGAAGATAATACCGCTACCCTGACTCTCGGTACCGTAAAAGCCCTGACCGGTGCTGACCACAACGCCGACTACCTGGGGAAGGGTTTTTGCCACCACGTCCTCCGTGGACATACGGTCGCTGTCTTCCTTGGAATTTTGCACCACGTTGACCTCGGGGGCGGCGCCGGGCTTTTGCTCGGTTTCGGACTGGGAGTCGCCGCCCAGCACTACCTCGTTGCCTTGCTCATCAGGGGTTTCGGTTTTACCGTTCATACGGGTTACCATATAGCCGATGCCGATCATTGAAGCCACGATAGAGATGATCAGCAAAACGGACACGATGATCAAAGCGATCAGCAGGCCGTTTTTCTTTTTCTTCACGGGAACGGGATTGACGGCGGGACGCTCGTAATACCCGCCCTGTTCGGCCGGAGGTGCGGGAGGCGTGGGCGGATTGCCACCGGGGGTGTAGGTATAATAGGGGCTGGGATTTTGCACCGTGTAGGCAGGAGTCTCCGCCGGTTTTTCTTCCTCAGCCGCCGCTTCCTCTGCAACGGGCGCTTCTTCCACGACGGGAGTCTCCTCCACCGCCGCAGTTTCCTCCACCACTGCAGGTTCTTCTGCAACGGGAGCAGGCGTATCATTTTCAGGTTGCATCGGCTCGGTATCGTAAATGTTTTTATTTTCCTCCATAGGAATCAAACCTCTCTTTCGGTTTACTGTCTGTTCTTATTGTACACTTTATTTTTTAAAAAATCTTAAACAAAGACCTTTTATTTTTTAAATTTCCTCCGCCATCGGCAGGCTGAAGGTGAATTCGGCATACTCCCCTTCTTTTGAAGAGACGTAGATATCGCCGCCCATATCCTTAACGATGGTTTTAACCAGATACAGGCCGATGCCCACGCCGTGGCGGTTTTCGGAACGGCTCTTGTCAGTTTTGTAAAACCGCTCGAAAATATGGCCCACGTCCTTTTGGGGAATGCCGGCGCCGGTGTTACGCACCGAGGTGAAAATCTGTCCCTCCCGACGCTCCAGCCGCAGGGTAATGACGCCACCGGCATCCACGAATTTTACGGCGTTATCCAGCAGATTGAAGATCACCCGATACACGCTGTCCCGATCGGCATAAACGTACCAATCGGCATCGTCCTCTGCCTCAATCTCCAACCGTACCCGCTTTTCGTTCATCCGTTCCTCGTAGGTATCCAGATTTTTCCGAAGCATCGTAGCCAGATCAAAATTGACACGGGTATACACCATAGTGCCCGCCTGAATCTTGGCCACGTCCAGCATAGAGGAAACCATTCGGCTGAGTCGTTTGATCTCGTCGGAAACGATGGCAAGATAGCGGTCTCTGTCCTTCTCCTCAATCACGCCGTCCAGAATCCCGTCAATAAATCCACCGATGGTGGTCATTGGGGTGCGCAATTCGTGGGAAACGTCCTCCACAAAGCTCTGCCGCATTTCCTCCAAACGGCTGAGGGAATCGGCCATATTGTTGAAGGCCATTCCCAGTTCTCCCAGCTCGTCATTTTTCCGTACGTCAATACGCATGGAAAAATCGCCCTCGGCATAACGTTTGGCGGCCCGACTCATCTGGGTCAGCGGATAAAACATCCGCACGCTGACAAAGTAAATGATTACAAAAGCGATGGCCAGCGCCAGCCCTACGAAGGTGAGATAGAGCAGTAAAAATGGTAACAGCGCATCCATCAGAGAAAGTTCGGTGGTGGTGACAAACACCGCGCCCCCGATATGATTATCCCCCACCATTACCGGTGAGCCCACTGTATAGGCAGTGCGATAGGGACGCTCCCCCCGGACAAACACACCGGTGCGATGATAATCCTTGCCGGCCAGCACCGTTTCCACCGCTTCCTCCGGAAGCCCCAACTCTGATGCCGTGGTGGCGTTGCTCTCTATGGTGGTGGCGGCAATCAGCTCGTTTTCGGTGAGTATGATCACCTCTGCATCCAAGGTATCCTGCACGACGGCCATAGCGTTTTTCAACACCCGACCACCGACGAAAAATCCGTTTTTGGGCATTTCGGCATAGGTGGCGGCAATTTTGCCGGCGGCACTTTCCAGATTGAGGGTGGTTTCCCGTATGGCCTGATTGGCCAGCACCGCAGAACACAAACACCCCATCAGGATCAACACGATCAGGATAATGGAAGCGCAGATGGTGAAATAATTTAGAAATATCTTCCGAAGCATAGCTTACAGCACTTCAAACTTATAGCCGACGCCCCAAACGGTTTTGAGAATCCACTGGTCGGAAACACCCTCCAGCTTTTCCCGGATCCGCTTGATATGAACGTCCACCGTACGGGAGTCACCGTAGTATTTAAAGCCCCAGATCTCGTCCAACAACTGATCTCTGGTGAACACACGGTTGGGATGGCTGGCCAAATGATACAACAGTTCAATCTCCTTGGGCGGGGCATCCACGTCTACGCCGTCCACACGCAGCTTGTAATTGGTCAGAGAAACGTACAAGCCGTCAAACTGTACCTCCTCCACTTTTTCACCACTGCTCTCTTTATTCTCGCTACCGGTGCGGCGCAATACACTTTTGATGCGGGCCAACACCTCTTTGGTATCAAAGGGTTTGGTAATATAATCATCCGCCCCCAGTTCCAGCCCCAGCACCTTGTCAAAGGTCTCTCCCTTGGCGCTGATCATAATAATGGGGACCGAGGAATTTTTGCGGATTCTGCGACAGATCTCCCACCCGTCAAGGCCGGGCAACATAATATCCAGCAACACCAAGTCCGGCACAAAGGTGGCAATCTTTTCCAAAGCTTGGTGTCCCTCGTAGGCGCATTCCACTTCATAATTGTCTTTTTTTAGATAAATGCTGAGTAGCTCGCAAATATTCTTTTCATCATCAACGACCAAAATTTTCGTCATGGCTCGTTCCTCCTTTCGCCAATTCTATTATACTCATATCAAATGCTCAAATGTTGGATAAATTGTGAATAAACTCCGACAAAGTTTTAAAAATCATTCATTTTCAAAGCAAATCAGTCGTTCTTCCCCCACCTGCACGGCAATTTTGCCGCCGGACAGTTCGGTAAGCTGAGCGGTAAATTTCTCCGCATCTGCACTTGGCAACGCAATTTGCAATGTAACTCCGGTGTGATAAGTCTTGTCCAGCACCTGATGGGTCAGATGCTCCAGTTGCCGTTCCACCGAGCTGAGGCGATCGTAGGGAATCTCCAGGGTAAGGATTCTGGCCGGACATTTATAGCTCTTACCGGCGGCGTGTACCCCATCGGCACAGCCACGGCTGTAAGCGCGGGTCAATCCCGCCGCCCCCAGCAAAATACCGCCGAAATAACGGGTGACCACCACGCAAATATCCTCAATTTCTTCCTTTTGCAACACGCCCAGCATGGGAGGACCGGCGGTTCCCTGGGGCTCACCGTCGTCGCTGTAGCGTTCCCCAAAGGGCTCGTGCACACGGTAGGCCCAACAGTTGTGGCGGGCGTCGGGATACTGTTTTTTAATCTTTGCCACAAAGGCTTCTGCCTCCGCCGCCGTTTCCACCGTGGCCACGTGGGTGATGAAACGGCTTTTCTTTTCTACAAATTCAGTTTCTGCTGCGTGAGCGGCCGCAAAATAACCCTTCATAGCCCGTTCTCCTCCGATTTAATATATAAATGGTAACATATTTTGCTTCATTTGTAAATATTTTTCATTCGGTAGGGCGGAAACTCTTGATTTTAGTGAAATAAATCAGTATAATAAATAGGTAAAATAAATATAAAGGAGATTTTACTATGCTCGTCAATGTAAAAGACATGATGATCAAAGCGCGCGACGGCAAATACGCTGTCGGTCAGTTCAACATCAACAATCTGGAGTGGACCAAGGCCATTCTGCTCACCGCTGAGGAAAACAAAAGCCCTGTTATTCTGGGTGTTTCCGAAGGCGCTGCCAAGTATATGTGCGGTTTTAAGACCGTGGCTGCGATGGTAGAGGCAATGGTTGAGGATCTGGGCATCACCGTTCCCGTTGCTCTGCATCTGGACCACGGCTCCTATGAAGGCGCCAAGAAAGCTATGGATGCCGGCTTCTCCTCCATTATGTTTGACGGTTCCCATTATCCCATTGAGGAAAACATTGAAAAGACCAAAGAGATCATTGAGCTGTGCGCCGCCAAGGGTCTGTCCGTTGAGGCAGAGGTTGGCGCCATCGGCGGTGAAGAAGACGGCGTTGTAGGCAACGGTGAGGTTGCCGATCCTGCAGAGTGCAAGACCATTGCCGATCTGGGTGTGGACATTCTGGCCGCCGGTATCGGCAACATCCACGGCAAATATCCTGCCAACTGGGCCGGCCTGCGCTTTGACGTACTGGAGAACATCAACAAGGCTACCGTAGGTATGCCCCTGGTGCTCCACGGCGGTACCGGTATTCCCGACGAAATGGTTGCCAAGGCCATCTCTCTGGGCGTTTGCAAGATCAACGTTAACACCGAATGCCAGCTCTCCTTCCAGGAAGCCACCCGTGCTTATATTGAGGCCGGCAAGGATCTGCAGGGCAAGGGCTTTGACCCCCGTAAGCTGCTGGCTCCCGGCTTTGAAGCCATCAAGGCCAAGGTTAAGGAAAAAATGGAACTCTTCGGCTCCATCGGCAAGGCCTAAACCAAAACAATACAAAAAGACGAGGTTATCCTCGTCTTTTTTATTTACACTAAAACATCAGTCGCGTTGGTAAGCCTCACGGGGATCGCCGTTTTCAAGATAAATGACACCGCAACGGACAAAGCCGGCATTACGGAGGGCACGTTGCATCGGCAGATTGTCCTTATGCGTGTCGCAACGCAGAACGGTATGAAATTGCAGGGCAAAGTCCACCGCCTGACGGACCACGCCACGCAGGGTACCGTCGGAGGCGATGCGATGAATGGTACCGTAGGGCGCCTCGTTGGGCCAGGCGCCGTCCTCTATATAATTATAGGTAGGATCGGGCTGAGAGAAAAGGCTGAAAACAGCGTGGATCCCCTCCTGCTCCATTACGTAGCAAACGCCGGCGGCAATATCAGCACGCACGATGCTCTCATCGGGATAGCCGCCCGACCATTGGGTGAGATTGCCTGTTTGCCGCATATATTGGCGGGCAACGGCAAAAATTGCAAGAATAGCAGGAATATCGGCAAGAGTGGCAGGTCGGATCATCGGCGCACCTCCCGCAGGGCGGCGCAGATCTCCTCCACACATTGCTCCACACACTTACCGTCACAATCAATGACAATTTTACCATATTGCTCGTAGAGCGGGACACGTTGCGCATAAAGCTCACCGATGTTTTTACAGCCATTGAGCACCACGCCGCGGGCCTGCAGGTCCCCTACCCGATTCTCAATTTCTTCCAGAGAAACCTTGAGATAGACCACGTGACTGATGCGACGCAAATTGGCCATACCGGCGGCACCGAATACGGCGCTGCCACCGGTGGCAATCACCTGACGGTGCACGTCAAGGGAGGAGATCAAGGCACACTCCTGCTCCATCAGAGCATCACCGCCCACCTCTTCCATCAGTTCGGAAAGGGTTTTACCGGCGGATACCTGCAGGGTGATATCGGTATCGTGAAAGGCATAGCCCAAACGCTTGGCCAGCAGGACGCCAATGGTGCTTTTGCCGGCGCCGGGCATCCCGATCAAAGAAATATTGTCCATAACAGAAACTCCTAAAAACAACAGCTTTCTGCAAGCAGAAAGCTGTTGTTTATTTATATGGTAGATTTATTCAACAACCAGATAGCCGAGGCACAGGTTTTTGAAGACCTGGGCAACTTCTGCACGGGTGGCGTTGGCCTTGGGTGCGAAGTAGTTATAGCCTCTGCCGTTTACGATACCGGCCTTGTGACAGAGCAGAACGCTCTCCAAAGCGTAGGCGCTGATTTCGTCGGCATCACGGAACAGCTCGGTCTCCTTGGAAGCATCCAGTTCAATACCGGCGTAATCGCAGTAGCGAACGATCAGAGCACAGATCTGCTCACGGGTGATATCGGCATTGGGAGCAAAGGTAGTCTTGGTTACACCGCTGACAATATCGTTTTCGGCGGCCCAGCTTACGTAACCGGTGTAGTACTGATTGCGCTTAACGTCAGTGAACTTGGTCTTAACGGTCTTGTCAACCTCGGCGCCGGCCAGACGACCCAAAACGGTTACGAACATACCTCTGGTCATCTTGTTACCGGGAGCAAAGTAGTTTTCATCAATACCGCTGAAGAGATTGTTGTTCATAACAAAGACAACGGTGTCACGGTACCAATCGCCATCATGAACGTCCAGAATGAAATCCAAGGGGCTGCCCTCTTCCAACTTGGGAAGGGTCTTACTCTGCAGGGTCTCACCGCACTCGGTACACAGAACAGCGTTCAAACCGGTGCAATAGGTACGGGGCAGACGAATCTTCTGCCACTCACCGGCGGTGTGAGGAGCCTTGGCAACTACGCCGGTCATACCCACCAGCTGCTCGCCGCAATCATCACAGAAACCGGCGGAAACGCCCTCGGTGGTGCAGGTGGGAGCAACGATTTCCTTCCAGGTAACGAAGGCGTGCTCGGTGGCGGGGATAGTGTTGAACTTAACGGTAACGCCGGTGTTCATTTCCAGAACGCCGGGCTCGGTACAGGTGGGAGCCTCGGTGAGGATCCAGAGATTGAGCAGTTCATCCTCGGTGGTGAAGGTGGATTCGGCAAACTTCTCGCCGCACTCCTTGCAGTAAGCGTCCATAGTACCGGCTTCGGTGGCGGTGGGCTGGGCGGTAACAACGTAGTAAACGTCGTTGTGAGTGCAAGTGGAGAGAACGGGGATTCCGTTTGCATCGGCATAAGAGTTGATCACGTCGGAATCGCTGTTATTAATAATGGTAGCGTCGGTGGTAGCCAGAGCATCCACACCGATCAGTTCAACGGTGCCGGGGATCACGATGGTCTTCAAAGCGCTGTTACCTTCCAGAGCGCCGTCGGCAATAGCAACGGTGCCGTCCTTCAGGGTCAGAGTCTCATCCTCCATAGTGCCCTTGTAGCCGTAGAAGATCTTGCCCAGATAAATGGGACCGTCAGGTTGGTTATTATACCAAGCGGTGCCCTGCAGAGCGTTTTTACCAACAGAACGCAGAGTGTCGGCAACGGTGATATCCTTCAGAGCAGTACAGCCCTTGAACGCGTAGTCTTCCACACGGGTCACCTGAGCGGGAATCTCAACCTCGGTAACGGCGGTGTTGCCGGTGTAGAGGTTGGTGGGAATGGTTTCAACCTTATCACCAAGATTAATGGTGACCAGCTTTTTGCAAGCGGTGAAGGCATCGTCGCCGATGACACAGTTTGCGGGATTATAATTAAGAGTAGTCAGAGAAACACAATTAGCATAAGCGCCGGCCGCAATTTCGGTTACGGTGGCGGGAACGGTCAGCTCGGTTACGTCGCTGCTACCAAACTTGGAATACAGGTTGGCAGGAATGTAGGTAACGTTCTTGCCCAATTCAATCTCGCTGAGCTTGTGGCAGTAATCAAAGGCGTCGGGGGCAACAGAGGTGCACTTGGCGGCGTCAAAGATAACCAGACCGATATTGTAGCAACCGGCAAAAGCTCTGCTCTCAACACTGGTAACGGAAACGGGAATGGTGATATTGGTCAGGTTAGCGTTACCGGTGCACAGGTAGGAAGGAATGATTTCAACCTTCTTACCAAACTCAACGATATCCACGGAAGTGCCGCTTAAAGCGCTGGGATCTACCGTGGCGCTGATGGCATTATAGCCCAGCTTGGTCAATGCGGCGCAATTGGCAATGGCGTTGGTGCCGATCTTGGTCAGCGTGGTGGGCAGATACAGATACATCAAAGAGGTACAGCCGTTAAAGGCATTGGCGGCCAATTCGGTACCGCCGGTAACCTCAACCTGCAACAGGCAGACGGGCAAAGCGGAAGCGTTGCCGCCGGCCTCGGTTGCGCCGAAAAGATAGCCGATGTAGGGACTCTCCTGTGCGGAAGCGTCAGCACCGACGTAAGGAATCTCAATGGCAACAACGGCGGTGCCCTTCAATACGTTGATACCGATGTATTCAACAGTGTTGGGAATGATTACCTTCTGTGCGGTAACGTTGCCTTCCAGAGCGCTGTCGGCAATGGCTTTTGCCTGTGCGGGAACGGTGATCTCTTCTTCTTCGCCGATATAGGTGATGAACACGTTGCCGAGCAGAACGGCGCCGGACTTGGCGTTCAGCCAAGCGGTACCCTTAAAGGCATTCTTGCCGACGTACTTCAGACCGTCACCGGCGGTTACGGTAGCCAGAGCGGTACAACCCTCAAAGGCGGAGGCACCGATCTTAGCGGTATCAGCGTTGGTCAGATCAATGGCAGTCAGAGCGGCACAACCGTAAAACGCTTTGGCTTCCACGGTACCACCGATAACACCGATCAGTTCCTTCAGATTGATACAACCCTCAAAAGCGGAGGCGCCGATGGATTTGATGGTCTTGGCAATGACAATGGTCTCCAGACTCTCCAGACCCTTGAAAGCATAAGCTTCAATGGTATTATCCTCGGTGACGGTGATCTTCTTCAGACCGGCGGGATAACCGGGAGCATCGGGAGTGGCGTTACCGTCAAAGAGCAGGGACAACGCACCGGCCGTACCCTTGGCCTCACCCACGTTGTTCAGACTCAGCTCACTCAGAGCGGTACAGCCGCTCAAAGCGCCAACGCCGATGGAAGAAGCCTGACTCAGATCCAATGCCTTCAGCGCGGTACAACCGGCAAAGGTAGCCTTGCCAACCGTGTATTTTCCGGCAGGCATAGTGATGGTTTCCACGGTGGTGTTGTTCTTAAAGGCCGCATCCGCAATGGCGGTGACGGGGCAACCCTCCAGCGTGGGGATCACAGCGGTGGCGCCGCCTTCATAACCTACGACGGTCAGGGTGGCATCCTTCCGCGCCATTACAACGCCGGCCATGGTAACGGTCTTCAGCGATTCAACGTCGAAAGCGCTGTTAACCTTGGTCACGGTGACGGGCAGGTCAACCTTGGTAACCGCAACTTCACCAAAGACACCGGTGGCAAGGGCAACGACGTCATAGCTGCCAAGCTTGGCGGGAATAGTTACGTCGGTAGCCGTACCGCTGTACTTGGTGACGGTGGCGGTGGTAACTCCTGCCGCCGTCGCAGTTTCGTAGGTGTAGTCACCCTCTGTGGCTGCGAAGGCAAAGCTCAACTGGCAGGTTGCCAGCATGCTGACCATCAGCAACACACACAGGACTACCGAGATTACACGTTTACTGTTTTTCATAGTGTGTTTCTCCTCTTCTCTGTGAATTTCAAAATGGGCATAATATGCCTATTATTTATAATAAATTATATAGTAATATACCTTAATTTGTCAAGATAATAACGAGAGAAAAAAATAATGCGGCACTTTGTCCAAAAAAGTGCCGCATTTTTTGTATAGGTTGCCAATAGTTTAGCTGAATTGTGCGTCGTACAAATGACGATAAAAGCCGTTTTTTGCCATCAGCTCGTCGTGAGTTCCCTGCTCCGCTATATCTCCGTCCCGCAGTACCAGAATATTATCGGCGGTACGCACGGTGGAAAGGCGATGAGCGATCACAAAACAAGTCTTACCTTCCATCAGCCGCCGCATCGCATCCTGAATGATCTGCTCGGTGCGGGAGTCTACGTTAGAGGTGGCCTCGTCCAGAATCAGCATCGGCGCCCGACAGAGCATAGCGCGGGCAATGGTCAGCAATTGCTTTTGCCCCTTGGAAATATTGATACCGTCGTCGGTGAGCACGGTGTCGTAGCCCTCGGGCAGACGTTCGATAAAGGAATGGATATGGGCCGCCTTGGCCGCCGCTACGATCTCCTCCTCGGTGGCATCCTGACGACCGTAAGCAATATTTTCACGGATGGTACCGCCAAACAGCCAGGTATCCTGCAACACCATACTGTAGGCCGCCCGCAGAGAATCCCGGGTCAATTCGGTAATGGGGTGACCGTCGATAAGGATCTCACCCGAATGAACGTCGTAAAACCGCATCAAGAGATTGATGATGGTGGTTTTGCCGGCGCCGGTGG
Source organism: Eubacteriales bacterium (assembly GCA_045541535.1). GTDB lineage: Bacteria > Bacillota > Clostridia > Oscillospirales > QAKW01 > Firm-08. The sequence continues at coordinate 16,663 of JAZQJG010000029.1, read as the reverse complement.
GACCCACGATGGCAAACACGTTGCCCGGCTCTGCCACAAAGGACAGATCGTGCAGGATGGTGCGCTCCGGCTCGTAGCCAAAGGCTACGTTTTTCATTTCCACCCGTCCCCGTACGTTGGTAAGGGTGAGGGCGTTTTCTCCGTCGGCAGGCTCCGGATGCTCGTCCAGCAACCGGAACACACGCTCCGCCGCCGTGGTGGCCGACTGCAGTTCACTGATAATGTTGGCAAATTCGTTGATGGGGCCGGAAAAACGACGGGAATAGAGCACGAAGGAAGAAATATTTCCCAACGTGATCATACTCTTGAAATACAAAAAGGCGCCCAGGGCACTGACCAGTGCCAGCGACAAATTGTTGATCATCATAATACTGGGGCCGGCAATGGACCCCTGATATTCCGCCTCAAAATAGGCCTCCACCGATTCCTCGTTACGGCGGGCAAAGCGGCGGCTCATCCGCTCCTCTCTGCCATAAGCCTTAACGGTTTTTTGCCCCGAAAGGATCTCCTCCACGTAACCGTTGAGTTCTCCCAACTTTTCACTGCGTTTACGGAACAGCGGGCGCACCCGTGTGGCGCGGTATTTGGTAAACCAGACGGAAAGCGGAATGGTGATCACGAACACCAACACCAGAATGGGTGAAATGCTGATCATCATTATTAAACTGCCCAGCACCGTGATAATGCTGGCGCAGATCTGGACGAAGTCCGTGGACAAGGAGGCGTTGATGGTGTCGATATCATAGGAAATACGGTTGATGATATCCCCCACCTGATAACGGTCGAAATAGCCCACAGGCAGTTCCATCAGATGGTCAAAAAGATCCTTGCGCATATCCTTGGCCACCCGTTTGCCCAGACGGATCATCATAATATTGAGAAAATAGGAAAAGACGGCGCTGACCAGATAAAAGGCCAGCATCAGGCCGCAATACACAAAGACCTTGGTAAAGACCACCTTCCCCACGCCGCCGGCCATAGCATCCACCGCCGCGCCGCTGAGACGAGGGCCCACCAATGCCAAGAGATTGGAAAGGATGGTCATCACACAGGCCACCGCCAGCGTTCCCTTGAAACGGGCCAGATATTTCCACAGGCGCACCAGCACCTTGGCTTGTCGTTTGACAGACACAGGTTCTTTTTCACCCAAGGCCATTTTTCCGATTTTAACAGGGGCTGCCAATGCGCTCACCTCCCATCTGCGTTTGGGCGATCTCACGGTACACCTCGCAGGTTTCCATCAATTTCTCATGGGTGCCCTGGGCCAGCACACAGCCGTCCTCCAGCACCAAAATCAAATCACTGTTCATTACCGAGCTGACCCGTTGGGCCACCACCACCGTGGTGGGACGGGGCTGTAACGTTCCGATCGCTCCGCGCATCGCCGCATCGGTGCGATAATCCAGCGCCGAGGAGGAGTCGTCCAAAATCAAAATCTCAGGGGAGCCTGCCAGGGCGCGGGCCACCAGCAACCGTTGGCGCTGACCGCCGGAAAGGTTGTGACCCGATTGAGTGAGGACGTCCTCATAGCCCTCCTTGCGCTCGGCAATAAATTCTGCGGCCTGCGCCGCCGCGGCCGCTTCTTCAATGGCCGGCTGATCCAACTCCCGTTCAAACCGGATGTTGGCGGCCACGGTGTCGGCATAGAGAAAATCGTTTTGCATCGCCACGCCGAACTTGCCTCGCAGTTCCTCCAGCGGGATATCACGGATGTCCCTGCCGTCCACAAAGATCTTGCCCGCCCCCGCATCGTAAAAACGCATAATCAGCTTGATCAGCGTACTCTTACCGCTACCGGTGGCACCGATGATGCCCAAGGTACCGCCCTTAGGCAACGAGAAAGAAATATCCTCCAGATTGTTCTTTTTGCCGTTATAAGAAAAGCAGACCTTTTCAAATACCAGCATATCCTCTCGGGTCTCTCCACTGCCGTGGAGCGCCAGTTCCTCCACCTCCGGTGGGGTATCCATCACCTGTGCAATACGGTTGGCGGAGGCCAGACCTTTGGAACACATAATAAACATACGGGTTACCGCCATCATTGCGTTGAGAATGATGGTAAAATAGCTCATAAAAGCGATGAGCGTCCCCGGCTGAGTCAGCCCCGCATTCACGCGATAGGCGCCCGCCAGAATCACGAAGGTCAGTCCCCCGTTGAGTAAAAAGCTCATCACGGGATTGGTCAGCGCCATAGTGACGCCGGCAGTGGTTTCCGCATCGCTGACGTCGACGTTGATCTCCTCAAAGCGCTGTTTTTCATAGACGGTTTTGGAAAGTGCCTTGACCACCCGGATGCCGGTGATATTTTCCCGCACGATCCGGACCATATCGTCGGTTTTTTGCTGCAAAAGATCATACAGCGGCACGCCCTTGCGGGTCACCCCCGTGATCACCAGCGCGATCAGGGGCAGTACGGCCACCAACACCAAAGTAAGTACCGGCTCCATAGAAGCGGTCATAATCACGCCGCCGATGAGCAAGATGGGGGCGCGGATGCCCATCCGTTGCATCATACCCACCATCCGATGAATATTGTAGGTATCCCCCGTCAGCCGCATTTCCAGCGTGGGAACGGAATAGGCGTTGATCCGGGCATCGGAAAGACGGATGGTTTTGTCAAAGAGATCCTGCCGCAACTGACGCACGGCGTCTCTGGTGGTGGAGGCCGCCATCCGATTGGCGGTGATATTGGCCACCCACGCCACGCCGGCGCAGACCAGCATCAGCGCACTGTAGAAAAAGATGGGGCCCATATTCCCGTCCACCTTGGCCCGGGGCACCACGTGATCCAGCAAAAAGGCCAGCAGGCTGGGAAGAAACAGTTCTACGATGGAGCCCACGAATTTGATACTCACACCCGTGGCGATCCGCAGGCGGACGGGGGCGAGATATCTCAATAACATTTTCATTATTTTTCGCCCTCCTTGAGACCTCGCAAAGCCTTATCCAGCAATGATTTGAGTGTTTCACTCTCGTCGGGAGTGAGATTGCCGCAAAGTTGTTCATTCCATTGCTCCAGCACCCCTCTGACCCTCTCGCGGCTTTCCAGCGCCTTGGCCGTGGGAAAGACCCGATTGCCCCGTCCGTCACTCTCGTCGGGACGGATCTCAATAAAGCCGTTTTGCTGTAGCTTGTCCAACTGACGGGTCACGTTACTCTTGTTAACGTGCAGATGCTCGGCCAGGTCTTCCTGACGGCAACCCTCGTGGCGGCAGATATAAAATAGGTACGGATATTGCACTCCGCGAATCCCCGTTTCCGCCTCCCAACGGTTGTAAAATTGCACGGCGTAACGGTGCAATACGCTGATATATCCTGAAATAAAACGCATCGGTCTCCTCCACCAATAGTTGCAAACGCAACTTTTTTCTTCAGTATACAATGCGGTCGAAGGAATGTCAATATAAATAGTTGCATTTGCAACTTTTTTAATTTAGAACACACCGCACAAAGTGACAAAAAGGGCCGCCCCCGTTTTGCTACAATCAAAGGACGAAAGAGGTGCGAATATGAAAGCTTTTTACCGACGGCTTGCTACGATGGGCAAGCTGCTGTTCTCTCTGGGGCTGGGGTTGCTGAGCGTGGCAGACAAGCCCTACGAGCTGTATTATCTGGCGGCGCCTGCGCTGGCGGCGGGAGCGGGGCTCCCACTGCTCTCCCCCTACGCCGTGATCCTCGGGCAAGGGTTGGGCTGTGTAACGGGCGGCGCTCTGGAGCTGTTACCCGGATTGGTACTGATCTTCTTTTTCCGCTGTCTGTTCGTGCCCAAGGGCCGGAGATTGCCGCCGCCGCTGTTGGTGGGAATGATGGGCGCGTATGCCCTGGTACGATTTTGGATCACAGGGCAGAGTGGTGTGGAGCTGTTGTTGGGCCTTTGCAATGCCGTGCTCAGCGGCTGTGCCCTGTTTTTTGCCGACAATCTGCGGCAACGGGAGGGCAAAGAACTGCGGGGATGGGAACTGTGCAATGGAATGCTCGTTGCTCTGGCTCTTCTGACCGTGTGCAGTTGCCCCGCTCTTTCCGAGCTACCGCTCCACCTGCTCACCTTGCTTCTGCTCCTTTATTGCGGACAGCTCCCTTTATGGCAGGGAGCCCTTTGCGGGACCGTCCTATCGGTAGGAGCGGCGCTGATCTCCCTACAGTTTTCCGTCTTGTCCATTCATCTGGCCGCCGCTATTGCCGTGACGGTGATGGCACGGTTTGGCAAAAAGCGGTACACCGCCTCTATGCTGTTATGCAGTGAGCTGGCGCTGTTGCCCACGGGGCTGTGGCTGGATCAACTGTTATGGCTGTTACTGCCGCCTCTTGCCGCCGGCATTTATATGCTTCTGCCCACCTCCACGCAAAAAGAAGAGCCCTCCAGAGAACTGAAGGACCAATATAAAGATATGGTGGAACAGGTGGACAAGTTACAGCAAACTGCCGGACAACGCATCGCCTTTTACCCCGAGATCGCCGCCCGTGCCGCCTCCCTGCTGCGGGAGAGCGGGGCCGACGATATCCACACCACCTGCGCCAAGGATCTGCTGGGCGGATTTTTTCTGGACGTCACCTTCACTCGGGGTAATATGCCCCTGCCCCCTGCCGCTCTGCTGGGGCTGATGGAACGGGCCAGCGGCTTTGCCTTGGCGGCGGGCAAATATTATGAAGAGGGCGAGCGGGTATTTGCCTGTTTCGTCCGCCGGCCGCCCCTCACCGTTTTATGCGCCGCCCTGTGCAAAACCAAAGAGGGGGAAACGGTTTGCGGGGACAGCGCCGTGGCCTTCAGCTCAGATCAGCGCCACTATATTTTGTTGCTCAGTGACGGAATGGGCAGTGGCAAGGATGCCTTTGCCCAGAGTCGCTGGACGGTCACTCTGCTACAAAAGTTACTACGGGCGGGAATGAACGAGGAGGGTGCCATTGAAATGGTCCACTCTTCCCTGCGGCTGGCCCAGGAGGAGATCGCCTTTGCCACCGCCGATCTCTGTTCCATTGACCTGACCACGGGGCGCGCCCGATTTCTCAAGGCCGGCGCCGTTTCCACCTTTATTTTACGGGAGGACCGCATTATGGAGGTTTGCGGTGTTTCCATGCCCCTGGGAGCGCCGGAGGAGGCGGATATCGCCGCCCGTACTGAACAACTCAAGGAGCAGGATCTGGTCCTGCTGATCTCCGACGGCGCCTACGAATATAAAGACGAAATGCTCTATACCCTCCAGCGGCACCGCCGGCTTCCCCTACAGCAATTGGCGCGGAAGCTGTTGGCCTGCGCTCTGGGCGAGCAGGGAGAAGCAAAAGACGATATCACCGTACTGCTGGCACAAATCTGTAAAAACCAGGAGGAACTCTATGAACACGGAAAAGCGTAAAATCAAAGGCTCATCCAAACAGGTGGTCATTTTGACCGAACCGGGGAGCAAATTGTTTGAACAAGCCATATTTATTATGAAGCAGGAGGACGGCGCCTGCTCCGCCGATCTGCTCAGCGAAGCGGAGCGCATCATCAACGCCCATATTTTTTCCTCCGCTATGCTCCCCTCCCGCCGTCGGCCGAAGGGGTGGCTGCCGGTGCTTGCCGTCAGCATCACCGTTTCTTTGCTGGTGGGCCTCAGCGTACTACTCTTCGTACTGTTGTAACACTTTTTGCCCCATCGCATAGGATGAACTATACGACGGAGGTGAAGAGAAAATGTCTTTGTGCAACTGTTTTGATGAAAATTGGGTATTGATCGCCATCATCGTGCTGATGCTGATCTTCCTGTGTAACGGCGGATGTAACGAAAACCACGGCTGCGACTGCGGCTGCTAAAGAAAAAGCACCCGTAAGGGTGCTTTTTTTATCTCTTTTTCAGATTTTTGCGGGTTTCACGGATGGCGGAAACGTTGGCGCCCACCTCGTTTGCGGCGGTGGTCAGCACGTTTTCACACTGCTCCATTAGGCCGTCGCAATAGTTGGCAACGGAAGCGGCCATCTCACGGGATTTGTTCTGAGCGTCGGTAACGATCTCGTTTGCCTTTTGCTGGGCCAGACGATACACTTCCTGACTGCTGACCATCTTCTGTGCCTGGGCGTTGGCGGCGGCGATAATGGCCTCGGCCTCGTTACGGGCGCGGGCAATCACGTCGTCACGCTGGGCGATGATCTGACGGGAACGCTTAAGCTCCTCGGGCAGAGCGGTACGCATATCCTCAATAAATTCCAGAATTTGTTCGGAATCAATAACGGTTTTACCACCGGACAGCGGCACGGACCATGAGTTTTCCACCATGTCTTCCATAGCGTTGATGATTTCTTCAAAATTCATACTTATTCCCCTTTACATAATCTCTTTTGTATTTCATCGCGCAGTTCGGCCGGCACAAAATCGTCGATACTACCGCCGTTGCGTGCGATTTCCTTAACAAGGGAAGAGGCCAGATACATATTCTCCGCCTTGGTGGTGATAAACACCGTTTCCAGTTCCGGATTGAGCTTGCGATTGGCCAGTGCCATCTGGAACTCATACTCAAAGTCGGTAACGGCGCGCAGACCCTTGACCAGCACCGTCGCACCCTGCTGTGCGGCAAAATCAGCCAACAGCCCGTCAAAGGTGGCAACCTCCACGTTGGGAATCTCGGTGGTGACACGACGGATCATCTCCATACGCTCCTCCACCGTGAAGGACGGATGCTTTTTGGAGTTGCACAAAACCGCCACGATCACCTTATCAAACATATCGCTGGCCCGCTGAATAATATCCAGATGGCCCAACGTCACCGGATCAAAGGAACCGGGACAAATGGCAGTGATCACTCTTGTTCCCCCTTTTTGAGTATGGAGAATGCGACCTGACCGCATTTCTTTTCCTTGTACAAAGAAAAGCCGGCGGGTACGGTCCATTCCTCCTCCAGAGCACGCTCGCAAATCACCAAAGCGTCCTCTTCCAATATCTCTGCGTCCATTAACTTGGCAAGTGCCGCCGACAGCAGACCCTGCTGATAGGGCGGATCCAACAGCACCAAAGAAAAGCGCAGACCTTTTCTTTTACATATTGTAACACAATCGTTATACAAATTGCAAGTCACCGACGACTTTTTTTCAAAAGCGCAGGCGGTGATGTTTTTTTGTACGGTGAGGGCCGCATTGCGGTCCATATCGTTAAAGTGACAAAAGGCGGCGCCGCGGCTGAGTGCCTCCAGCCCCAACTGGCCACTGCCGGCGAACAAATCCAGCACCACCTTGCCCTCAATTTCAAACTGAATACTGTCAAACATCCGCTGCTTGACACGATCCAGCGTGGGACGAGTGTCCATCCCCGTCGGCGTCAGCAATTTCTTGCCCCGACGTTCTCCGCCGATGATTCTCACGCCTCTTCCTCCCCATGAAAATAATGGTAGACGGCAATCGCCGCCTTCTCGGTAAGTCCGGGCAGAGCGCACAATTCGGACAGTTCTGCCCGTCCCATTGCCTCTACCGTTTTAAAATGATCAAAGAGCAATTTGACCCGTTTGGGTCCCACGCCGGGAATGCTCAATAAAGGTGAAGCCTTCATCTGCTGCGTTTTCTTGCGGTGCATAAAGGAGATGGTATAGCGATGGACCTCCTCCTGCAGTTCGGCAAAAAACTTAAACCACTGGGGCGCGGTGGAAAGACCGATCTCCTCCCCCGTGGGGGTGACCAGCGCACGGGTCCGATGGCGTCCGTCCTTGACGGCGCCAAACAGGGCGCAATCGGGCAGAGCCGCCCGCACCAGATCCTCCACGGCGCTGATATGTCCCTTACCGCCGTCCATCACGATGACGTCGGGGGCCCGTTCAAAGCCTTCCTTGCCCGCTTTGTAGTCCGACAGGCGGCGGGACAGCATCTGCCGTGTGGCGGCATAGTCGTCGATCTGTCCCTGCTCTTTAATAATAAAATGACGGTATTGATTTTTCTTAAGTCCGCCCTTTTCCCACACGATCATACCGCCCACCATGGCGTCCTCGCCGAAGTGGGAAATATCGTACATCTCCACCCGTACCGGTGGCCGATCCATCCCCAAAAATTCGCCCAGAGAAACGCTGGTGCGATTGATCCGTTGCTGTACCGAGCGGCGAAGCTGTAGGCCCTCGGTGGCGTTTTTCTCCGCCAAACGCAACAGCTTAAGCTGTTCTCCCCGTTGGGGCTTGATAAAGTGGACACTGCCCTCCCGCTTTTCCGCCAACCATTGGGTCAGGGTAGGATCCTCCTCCCGCTCACAGACGATGCGGGGCGGAATATCGGACAGTTCATTATAATATTGTTGGATAAAGGACAGCAGACCGTCCTCCGGCGTTTCAAAGAAAAACTGCTCCTGTCGGCAAAGCCGTCCCCCACGGATCTGGAGCACCGACACGCACTGCTTGTCCTCCATTTCCGCCAGACCGAAAACGTCCTCGTCCATATCGGGCGACAGCACCATGATCTGCTGTTCCCCCAATTTTTCAATACTGCGGATGCGATCCCGCAGGGCCGCCGCCCGCTCAAATTCCAGCCGCTCGGATGCCTCCAGCATTTCCGCCTTGAGACGGGCCACCGTCTTTTTATAATCCCCCTTCAAAAAGTTCAGCGCCTGCTCCACCCGATCGGCGTATTCCGCCGCGCTCACTTTGCCGGTGCAGGGGGCACAGCAATGACCCAGATCGGCAGACAGACAGGCCTTGGTCCCCGTTTTGGGAATGCAGGTCACCAGACCGAAAAGCTGCTCGGTCTGCCGCTTGATCTCCCGCACCGTTTTGCCCGAGGCAAAGGGGCCGAAATAAATCTTACCGTCCTTCTCCCGCTTGCGGCACAGCACCAGTCGGGGCCAAGGCAGACTGCGGTCCAGGGCAAGATAGGGGTAACTCTTATCATCCTTGAGCAGAATGTTATACTTGGGACGGTGCAACTTGATCAGATTATTCTCCAAAATCAGCGCCTGGGTCTCACTGGGGGCAACGATATACTCAAAGTCCCAAATTTGATCCGCCATCCGCTGTACCTTGGGCGTGTGATTGCCCACAAAATACTGGCCCACACGGTTGTACAGCTTTTTGGCCTTGCCCACATAGATGATCTTCCCGTTTCGGTCCTTCATAATATACACGCCGGGACTTAGGGGCAATTGTTTGATTTTTTCCAGACAATCCTTACGACTCATATACTCTCCAAAGTTAAAAAGCGGTAATACCCAGTATTACCGCTCCTTTTGTTTTGTGTTCACAATTACACCAGATTGTGTTCTACCAGCTCCACCAGTGCGTCCACAGCCTTTTCCTCATCTACGCCGTCAGCAATTACGGTGATGACGCTGTCCTGAATAATGCCCAGGCTCAATACGCCCAACAGGCTCTTGGCATTGGCACGGCGGGTATCCTTCTCCACCCAGATAGAGCTCTTATACTCGTTGGCTTTTTGAATAAAAAAAGTAACAGGTCTGGCGTGCAGGCCCACTTCGTTTTTAACAGTAACTTCTCTGGAATACAAAGTAAGTTCCTCCTTAAGAAAATTGTAGAATTATAATAGCTCAAATCAAGGTTGAAGTCAATGAAATTTTTGCAGTTTTGTAATATGTAACCAATAATCCGAGACTTGCAAGCCCGTTTATTGGTTTTTTTCCACACTGATCACATAGCCCTTGCCGGAGAAATAATGGGTGGAAAAGGTCTTACCACTCCCCACCACGATGGGATCCTTGTTCAAATACAGCATTCCGTTTTTACGGGTCAGAGCGGCATTCAGCGTTACAATATAATTATATGCATCCTTGCGCTCGGTGGTGACCACGCTACCGTCCTGCAACACCACCCGTTGGGTGGCCGTTTCCCGCTGAATGCTTTGAACGGTGCCCAATTCCTTACTGCCGATGAACATACGCTCTCCCACGGTAAAGGGCTCGCCCAACAAACGGGAGCTGACGGAAAAGCGCACTTTGACGGTACAATTCACCGTTTCATAGGTGACGGGCTGCACCTGCTCCTCTGCCTCCTCGGGAGTGGAAAACCAGCCCAGACGGACCACAGCCACCACAGCCACCAGCAATATCAGCAGTATTACGCCCAGATCAATGAGAGAAAACTTTGAAAACAGCTTGCCGTTTTTCATTTTGCAGCCTCCTCTCCCATACCGACCACCGATGCGCTCCAATAAAACTTTTCATTACCCACGTCAAAGCTCAGGCCATAGGCCACACGGTTTTTGCCCACCGTAATGCCCTTCTCGGTGTCGGAGGTGGCCGTGCCGTCCACCGTCAGATACAGGCAATACTTACCGGGCAGTTCGTTATACAACTGCTCACCGGTCAGCTCGCTGGTGTAATAATCGCCGTAGGGCTTTTTTTCAATCTTGGTAATTTTGCCGAAGTAGGTGCCGCCTTTAAAATACAACTCGTCCCCTACCACCGGCAGATCGGCGTATTCCTCCACGATATCCTTCACCATCAATACGGTAGTAAAGGGATAGGTCTGCTCCACCTGTGACTCGGCGCCCGTTTGCTCGGATACCTCCTCACGGGTCAACAGCCATACCGCCGTGACGCACAGCGCCACCAGCACCAGAACGATCAGGATATCCACCACCGGAATTTTGCCGAATAAACGATATTTACCCTTCATTTTGGTCGTCTTCCTTTCTTTGTGGAATGCAGGAGATCATCGCTCCCAGAGAGATCATCATAATTGCAAAGAGATTGTTATTGTAGAAAATATAATCGGTCAGGCCCTGGAACAGCAAGCCGCACCAAGCCGCCACCAGCGACAGCCGCAACCATTTGCCGGCGCCGTTACTGCGGCAGACGGCGGAAATCGCCGAGCGGAAGAGAAAGAGAAAAAACAGCACCAGGATCACCAGTCCCAGCACACCGCTCTCCGCCATAAACTGCAAGAAAAGATTATGGGCGTGGGGAGCATCCTCCACGGCGGTGAGGGCGTGATTTTCATAAATACTGCGGAAGGCACCGTCACCGATGCCCACGCCCATCCACCAATACTGCTCCAGCATAGACAAGGCGCCCTTCCAGATATTGATGCGGTAGGAAACCGAGCTGTCTGCCAGATTACCGATACTGGCAATACGGCTCATCACACTTTCGGGCAGATAGAGGGGGCAAAGGGCCAAGGCACCGACACCCACCCACAGCCAGCCCCGTCCCTTACAAACCAGCAGGACAAACAGGCTGACCACCAAGGCAAGATAACAGCCTCGGGAATAAGTCAGAAACAGATTTACCGTCAGCAAAACGGTGGTAAACCACAAAAAAGTCTTACCCCGCCAACCCTTGGCAAAGACGGCGGAGAGTAGCACCACCGGCAGTGCGATCAGCAGGAAGGTGCCGTAAACATTGGGATTTTCAAAGGTAGCCACCAGACGGCCAAAGGATTCGGAAAACAGATCCACGTCGGTCCATTTGACGCTGAGGGCACCGGTGAAATACTGATACATTCCGTACAGCCCCACCCCGCAGGAGGCAACGGCGAATACGTACAGGGTGCGCCACACCCGTTGCTCCTTACTCAGCAACACCCAGGCGCAGGGCAACAGGGGTAACATACAAAAACGAATGCCGCCTGCCAGCACGCCTTTAAGTCCACCGTAGTTAATAAAGGTGTACAGCAGGGTGATCAGAGCAAAGAGCAGCCAGACCCGCACCCCGCCGGTTACCGGCGGCAACTTGTCCTTGCGATAGATCAAGGACAGCAGGGTCAACACCAGTGTCATCAGGGAAAGGAGCATCACCACCAGAGTGGGCAATCCCAGGGCGGCCAAGAGGGTCAGCATCAAAAAGACCCACGGCAATTCCGGAATCCGCATCAACAATCCGAGAATCCATCCCGAACGAAGAAAATCACAAAATTTACTATTGAGAAAAGCGGCGAACAGCCGATCGGTACGGCTGTTTGCATCGGGCTCCTTCTCCCCCGTCAGCCAACGCCAGATGGCGCCGGCGGCAAAAAAGGCAGAGATCTTCGCCCCCAGTTTTGCCAAAAAACGGCAGACGAAGCTGGCCTCCAGCCAGTTCTTTATTCCTTGTCGCACGGCGGGACCTCCTTTCGCTTTTTCATAGAAAGGATCTCCGTCAGTTCCTCGGAGCGGGTCAGCCACAGCACCAGCAAATAGACTGCGGCCCCTGCGATCAGCGCCGCCAACACACAGCAAACGGAAGGCAGAATCCCCTCCCCGTCCATCAAAAGACGCACGCCGTATGCGGCCAGACCCAAGGCAACCGAAGCCATCAGGGTCTTACCCAAGGAGAGCAACAGCCCCTTATCAATAAATCCGGGCACCCGACGGGCCGCAAAGATCAACAGCAATATTGCCATAAACCAGCCGCTGAACACGGTGGCCCAGGCAAGCAGGCGGTAATCACCGAAGGAATGCACAAACCAAAAGCTGAGCCCCAGATTGAGCAGGATGCCGCCTACGGCGGCGATCATGGGATATACGGGCTTTTGCATAGAATAGAAAAACTTGTTGAGAATCTCCTGCAGAGAAAGGGCCAGCATTCCCAGAGAGTAGATGGCCAGACAGCCGGCCACCGCCAACGTATCCGCGGCGGTGAATTTGCCCCGCTGATACAGCATCCGAATGATGGGCGCACCGCAGGTGATCATAAAGGCGGTGATGGGCAACACGATGGCGCTGACGGTACGGATCATTTTACCGCCGATGGCGGCCGCCCCCTGCTTGTCCCCATCGGCAAAACGACGGCTGAGCTCGGGAAAATACAGATTGGTCATAGCGCTGGCAAACACCGCCGCCAAAATGAAATATGCGTCGTAGGCATAGCTGAGTACGCTGAGAGCGCCCTCCCCCAGCCCCGAGGACATATTGGTGGAAATAATGGTATTGATGGGTTGCGCCAGGGAAGAAATAAAGAGGGGCAGGGTCAACAGCAATACCCGCTTCATATCCTTGGAGAGCGCAAAGGAAAGATAGAATCTGAATTTCTTTTGGATGATAAAGGGCAGTAAAAAAGCAAACTGCAAGGCCCAGCCCACGGTAAAGGCCACCGCCAATCCCTTGATGCCGAAGCTACGGTTGAGCACCAGAAAATAAAAGATCAGGGCAAGATTGGTAAACAGACTGACAAGGCTGGGCGCCGTGAATTCACCGTAGGATTGCAAAATACCGATGAAAATATAGGTCACCGTGGCAAAGAGGATGACCGGCAGGATGTAGCGCATCATTTCCAGTGCCAGGGTCAGTTGCGCCCCTTCAAAGCCGGAGGCCACGATACCAACGAACAACCGGGGGAAGAGCATTCCCAACAGGCAGACCAGCGCGCTGAAGGCGCCCGCCAGACTCATAAAGTTGCCTGCAAAGCGCTCCGCCGAAGCCTTTCCCTCCTTGGTGAGCAGTTCGTTAAATACCGGAATAAAGGCGCTGACGATGGCGGTGCCCAGTGTAACGTCGTACAAGGTCAGGGGCAGCTTGCTGACCGCCTGAAACACCTCGGCCTCCATGCCCGTTCCGTAAAAGGCAGAGAGCAAAACCCCTCTGGCCAGGCCCAGCACCTTGGTCAGCAAAATGCAGGCGAGGATCAAAATATAAGTGGCGCCTTGTCCCTTTTTCTTCATCAGAGCCGCTCCTTTCCGTAAAATTCTAAACTATATTATATTACAAGGAACGGCGTTTGTAAAGCACACTTTTCAAGATACCGATGCAGGCGGCGTTTTGCCACAGGCAAAGCAGGCCGACCAAACCACACAACAGCACGTCGGGGCAATAGATCAAAGACAACAACTGTATCCGTTGCCAAGTGACGGCAAGCGCCATAGACAGTACCCGTAAAGCTCGCTCACTCCAGACAAACAGCGGCGCCGCGCTGATAACCCCCCAGAGCAGTAAGCCCGTAAGTCCACCCAAACGGGCGGCATTGGAATGAGAGGAAAGTTCTCTACCGGTGAGCATACAGCCCAAAAGTACAATTGCGGCACCCGCCGCCTGCCACCAAGAACCAAATGAAAAAGTGGGCAATTCTTGCCAGAAGGGCACCGTGGCGCCGGAAAACAACAGCAGTAAAACAGCAGACAGAAGGCCCAGGAGACGTCCCGCCGCCATCAGCGCCTGTTGCCCACAATACAGCAACACCCCCAACAAGAGCCCCCAGCCGATCAGCCACAGCCACAAGGGTTGCTCCGGCAAGCTTCGCCCCACGGCCCGCAACCCGGCATATAAACAGCCCAGTCCCGCCGCCCCTTGTAATCCCAACCGTACAAAAGGCCAGCGGTGCCACGGCAGAAACCATAACGCTCCCACCGCAACCATCACCGCCACCAACGCCATCGGCCGCAAGGTATAACAAATCGTCCAAGCGACAGACGCCAAGGTAAGACCCATCGTACCGACAAAACTCCCGATGCCCCGTCGCTTATCCACGTCCGTCACCGCCCTTCACCGTCACACTGCCGCTGATCCGATAGCCCTCCTGTAAGGGGGTGACCACGGGGAGTGATACCGTCTCTCCGGCAAGTAAACGACTGCACAGCGAAAAGGCGTCTCGGGTTTGCAGTTGTCCCGACCTTGCCGCCCGTTGCAGTTGCGCAGAGAGCAGGCCGGCCCGCAGGTTTTCTCCCTCATTGCGACGCAAAATTTCCACCCCGTCACAATCCTTCGCTACGGCCATCCACGGACGCATCTGCCCTTTCCAATCTGACAGCAATATTTTAGAAATTTTATTCAGATCCCCTTTTACCATATTCTCTCCCAGAATGATCAGACTACCGTGGGTCAACGTCAGGGGGTATTCCCCCTGCAACGCCGCTTGGGACAAGGCGTCCGACAGATTTTTTGCCCGCACGGTGATCACCTTGGACTTAACCGTAAAGCCACCTTCCTTTACAGGCATTGCAATCTCCAGCCCGAAAAGATATTCCCCCTTCTCCGCCGGATCCACGGAAATGCCCGCCACGTCGTTGACAGCGCTGATTTCCCGCACCTCACTGCGCAGTAAAATCGCCCCCAACATCACCAAGGCAGCAAGGATACACCAGATTGTCTTTGCTCTTTTCATACCCGTCCCTGCCTTTTGCGGTTTTGAGAGAATTTTCGGTTGCGAAAATTCATAAATGGTATTTTAGCCCTGGCAAATACGTCCTGCTTTACCAGCGCATAAAAGGGAGAAAAGGTATACATATAAGGCACCCCAAAGGAGGACAGGCTGTGCAGATAACACCACACGCCAAAGCCAAGACCCAATATACCAAACCATCCCCACAAAGCGCCGGCGGCAATAAAGCCCAATCGCAGAAAAAACACCGTCCCCCGCAAATGACCCACCATCAGGCCCACGGTGCCTGAAAAGGCAACCACGATGACCATAGGGGCGCTGACAAAGCCGGCCTCCACCGCCGCCTGCCCCAGCACCAATGCCCCCACCACGTTGAGGGCCAATCCGATGGCGGAGGGCATTCGGGCGCCGGTTTCCCGCAGGATCTCAAAAACGAAGGTGAGCAACAGTATTTCGGGCAGAGAGCCCATGGGCACGCCCCGTCCTGCCGCCGCCACACTGTACATCAACTCTCCCGGCAACATTGCGGGATGATGCAGTACCAAGGCGATAAAAATGCCCGGCACCAAAAAAGACAGAAAAAAGCCCACGGTGCGCAACACCCGTCCCACGTTGCCGTAGGGACGAACGGTATAATAGTCGTCTGCTGTTTGAAAAATTTCGGTAAATACGCAAGGAAGGCTCAGGGCCGTGGGAGAGCCGTTGACCAGCAGGATCACCCGCCCTTCGCAAAGGGCGGCCGCCGCCACGTCGGGCCGCTGGGTCTTACCCACGCGGGGAAAGAGCAGAGTGGCGTTGCCCAACAGCATCTCACAAACGTAGTTGGCATCCCACACCCCGTCGATGGAAATGGCGCTGACCCGTTGCCGTACCCGTTCCACCAGCCCACGATCCGCAATGCCATCCATATACAGCAAGCCCACCGCCGTATTGGAGCGGGTGCCGATCCGAATAAATTCGGAGCGCAGTTTGGGAGAACACAGCCGTTTTTTGATCAGTCCCAGACCGTTAATGATATTTTCGTTAAAGCCTTCGTGAGGGCCGGCAATGCTGATCTCTCCGTCGGGCTGTTGCACCGAGCGGGAGGCAAAGCCCTTGAGATCCAGAATGATCACCCGTGGACAATCTCCCACCATTACCACGCAATCTCCCGAGGCGATCTGCACCGCCGCCAGCGCACTATCGTCCGACAACATCTGGGTGCCCGCATACAGCACGCCGGCGGTCACCGTGGCGGTTTCCTCCCCTGCCGCCGTCAGCTTTTCCCGTCGCAGAGCGGTGATCACGTCCCGATTGAGTCGGTCTCCGTTGACCATACTGTCATAATAAAACACCATCACGGGCAGCTCCGGCTGATGGGCGTTGACCACCCGTCTGGCCTGAAAGGTAGCGTCCCCCGCAAACTGACGGGTCAACCATTCGCTGTTGAGTTTAAAATCACAAACAAACCGTTTCATAGATAACACCTCGTTTGTATCTTTTCCCTTCCCGCCGCCTTTATCCAAAAGAAAAAAGAGTGAAGGGCGGTGCTCCGCAGAGATCAACCGGTTTTTGCCTGTAAATTTTCCCCGCCATCTTGTCAAAAGCCTCGGAATACGTCAGTATTCCTACGTTTTTGACTTCGCCGCAAACAAAATTTCCTATCCAAAAACTGCCTTCGGCACTTAAAAACGAGATATTTTTGTCATAGACAAGAA
>JAZQJG010000028.1:0-26614 GCA_045541535.1 Eubacteriales bacterium | reverse complement strand
CTCTTCTATGGTAAGATGATGATAGTTCATACGAATCCTCCTTTGGTGTTTATTGTGTGGTAACTTTATTCTACCAGAGATTCGTATGAACTTCTATTTTATTTCGCTAAAGTGTTGCACTTGATAGTATAACTCACCTTTAAACAAAAAAAGACACGATTTACATCGTGTCTTTCTTTTTGGGACCGACACTCAAAATGGACCGGTCTAAAAACCTGATTTTCGTTAATTCACTGATAACTTCTATCTGTTCCGTCGTAATCCGTCCAAAGATACCACCAATGTCCGTTAATTTTTTCAGCTCTAACAATATTGTTTCCATTAGTTTCTTTGTGTAAATACGATTCCGTTTCACCATATAATGTACCGTTCTGCGTGTAAACCAATTCCCAATATTGTCCTCCTAGGAAACCTTGTGCATCAATATCAAACGAAACAAGTCCTTCTTCGATATAACAACTATAATAATATTCTTTGAAATCTCCTGAAACACTCTTACCTGATTTTAAAGAATCAACAGCAATTTCCTCCATTTGAATCTGATACTCATCAAGAACTTTTTCACATTCTTTTTTTGCACTGCTGTATGTCTTGGGCAAGATAGAATTTATTAAAAAATACAGCCCAACTGTAATAACTACAAAAACTATAATGCAACTCACACTTATAACTACTATTTTCTTTCCTTTGCGCATTCAACCACCGCCTTAAGTGTATTGTAGCATAACAGCGAAAATAAATCAATGCGAAACATTGCATATCATCATTGCGAAAGCTTTTTGATACACGCTAACGCGTGATGATATACATTCCTTACGGACTGATGAGATACAACGATAGCAACGCTATCGTTGATGATATGCCATTGCTTTCGCAATGGATAAAAAAATTCCAAGTCCGAAGACTTGGAATTCTTTAGGACCGACACTCAAAATGGAACCGGTCTAAAAACCTGATTTTCTCTAATTTTGCAGATTTTTATTCTGATTTCACAGAATTACTTGTTCATCAATTTATCAATCCATTCTTGAGGTAAAACATATTCTATATCATTGATTTTAATTGAATATGCCTTATCGTCAAATGACATTACTTCCAAAGGAATAACTATATTGATGTCGTCCTGTATAACTCCACAAACATACCCGTAAACATAACAATTCTTCATCGTACCGTCAGGTTGCTTTACTAAATCATACAGTCCAGCATCTTTAGCCTTTTGTCCACTTTTAATTTCGCTAAGAAACTGCTCGCATTCAGTTGTTCCTATTTTGGAAATTGATGTTTCCTTATTAAAGAGTGAACCTTCAACAAATTCAAATCTAATACAATTATCTAGGGTGACTTCCTTTTTCAGTAATTCAGACTTTACGTAAATAGCAGTAAACTCATTATCAGGAAAACATCTTGTCAAAACATCTTGGCTACCGTTCACAGAATACATTCCTGTCTTTGTTTTACTGAGCAGATGAACGAATTCCTTTTTTTCTCCTTTTATATGACCGACAAACTCCTGCTCTCCAAAGCACCAAAAACTACCCTCGTAACCGACAAAAGTATATTCCGTGCCGTCGGTTGCTACAATGGTTTTATTTTCGGTTTCCGTAAACTTAACATTATTTGAACAAGCAGCTAAAGAAAAGATAATCGCCAAACACATAAAAATAATTGATAACTTCCTCATTTCATCACCGCCTATGGATGTATTATAACATAAAAGTGGAAATTAATCAATGCGGAGCATTGTATTTGTGCGAAGCACAACATCGTTGATGCGAAGCATCACATCGTTTTTGACGAAGTCAAAACATCGTTTATGGCTTTTGCCATAACATCATTTTGTGTCCACAAGCGGAATGATGTTGACCTAATGGTCAAATGATGTTTGCAACTGCGTTGCAAAACGATGTTGTGTCCCCAAGGACACAAACACAAAAAGAAAAGACACGCTCTCGCGTGTCTTTTCTTTTTCTGGAGCTGCTGATCAGAGTTGAACTGACGACCTCATCCTTACCAAGGATGCACTCTACCTACTGAGCTACAGCAGCACAGCGAGATTTATTATACAGTAAAGTTGTGAAAAAGTCAATAACTTTTTTGGATTTTTTGTCATATATTTTTTAAATAAAACCGAAACAAAGACAAATACTATAATTGTAATCTGAAAAGGAGGAAAATAATATGAACGATTGCAAAGCAAACAAATCCATTGGCTGTACTGTAACACAGTGCGCCTATCATTGTAACGGCGAAAACTATTGCTCTTTGGAAAAAATCAGTGTCGGAACTCACGAAGCCAATCCTAAAAAGGTGGAATGCACCGACTGTAATTCCTTTGAGCCCAAATGCTGCAACTAAACAGCAAACGCAAGGCAGAAGCATTATGCTTCTGCCTTGAATTTGTTTAAAATTGTTTTCAAGGTGTCCGCTGACCGGGCCAGACATTGACGTTCATTGTCCGAAAGCGGAATATCCAGCACCTGAGTAATCCCCTCTCTTCCTACAATACAGGGCACGCCCAAGCAAACCTCCGACAAACCGTAATGTCCGTTTACAAGCGCAGAAACGGGCAACACGGAATGCTCGTTACGAACGATGGATCGAACAATTCTTGCCGCACTCATCGCAATAGCATAATAAGTGGCGCCTTTTGCATTGATAATCCGATATGCGCTGTTTTTCGTTTCTTCAAACAAATGTTGAATTTGTTTCATCCCATCGCATTTACCGCAAATCCGACAATACTGATCCAAATCAATTCCCGAAACGTTGGCACTGCTCCAAACCGGCAGTTCACTGTCCCCGTGCTCTCCGATGATAAAAGCGTGAATATTTCTCATATCAACGCCAAAATGCTCTCCCAGCAGAAATTTAAAGCGCGCAGTATCCAACACCGTGCCGGAGCCGATCACTCGTTTGTGGTCAAAACCGGATAGTTGTAGTGTCACGTAAGTGAGAATATCCACCGGATTGGACAAAATCAGCAAAATACAGTTGCGATTGTACTCTGTAATCTTCGGAATAATATTCTTAAAAACCGAGATATTCTTATCCACAAGTTCCAGACGGGTCTCCCCTTCTTTTTGTCCCGCTCCGGCAGCAATGATAATTACGCTACAATCCGAAAGATCGCTATACTCTCCGGCATAAATTTTAAGGGGTGCCGCAAAGGGCATCCCTTGGGCGATGTCCAGCGCTTCGCCCTCTGCCTTTTGTTTATCTACGTCAATGAGTACAATTTCGGAAAAAAGGCCGTCCTTAGCCAAAGTATATGCAGTGGCGGCACCCACAAATCCACAACCGACAATTCCGCATTTATAAATATTTTGTTGCATAAACCATCCTCCTCGGATATATTATGCAACAAAATCATTTATTTATGTTGACAGCAACAACCGAAATAGCCATCCAAGTTCACACGATAAGCATCCGTTTGTTTTTCAAATCGTAAGGCTTTGGCCAGTGTCTCATAATGTAGCGGCAAAGTCACCTCTTTAACACCACGTAGTTCCATTATACTTAAAATAGACTTACCAAGCCCAACCGAAAGATCAAGGTCTTCATTCATCTCAAGCCACAAAATTTCGCCTTGTTCTCCACTATAATGGAAAACGGCGCCGTTTTCCGGTGTTTCATTTTCATCAAAAACAGCAATCACCGAAAGATCCGGCGAATCGCTAACACCGGCTTTGGCGCAAAAATCCAAACGTAGTTGTTTATCCTTAACTGTTAAAATCTGTATCATCTAATACTCCTTCTCCATTAAATGAGGGAATAAAGCTTTCCTGCTGTGTCCCCTCCTCCTGAATATAGGCATTGGTAATGCCTATATGCAAGGCAAAATCAATAATATCGTTATATTCCTGCTCCGAAACCGTTCGGCTCAACTCATCGGGCAAATTGTCCCCCACAGGTGTATATTGATTCATAATACTCAGTATTACGTCATCACCAAAGCTCTTAAAAATTTTGGAAACTGCGTCTTTTGAATTCTGCATCTGTCCCGGCAAAATCAAATGACGGACGATCACGCCCTTTTGCAGCATATCATTCTCATCAAAAACCGACGGTCCAACCAACGAGACCATTGCAGCTATAGCAGAAAATGCAACGGTAGCATAATCCGAAACACCGGAATAACGAGTTCCCAAAACGTCGTCTGCATATTTATAATCCGTCAAAAACACATCAACAAGACCGGAAAGTGATTGAATAGCCTCTACCGATTCATAACCGGAAGTGTTGTATACGATCGGAATATACAAACCACCGTTCTTGGCTTGCTGAATTGCAGAGCGTATTTGCGGCAAATAATGGGTAGGCGTGACCAGATTGATGTTATGAGCGCCTGACAATTGGAGTTTTAACATTAAGTCAGCAAGTTGCTTTTCGCTAATATCAATGCCGTTCAAATTTTGGATCAACGCCTTGTTTTGGCAATAAACGCAACCGAGGTTACAACCGGCGAAAAATATCGTTCCGGAGCCGTTTTCGCCTGAAATACACGGTTCCTCCCACATATGAAGAGAGGCGCGTCCAACACGGATGCTATGACCATATACTCCACATCGGCCGGCCGATGTGGTACGATTTACTCTGCACTTTCTCGGACAAAGGGTACATTCCGGCATAGTCTCCCTCCCTTCTTTTAAATCATTATATCACGAAAAAAGTTTTTTTCCAGATAAAAAACAAAAAGCGACGAAAATTCGTCGCTTTTTGAAAAAGAATTGGTTTTAACCAACGATACCGGCACGAGTAATGGACTCGGTAAATTTCTTCTGCAGTGTGATAAACAACAGGAAGAGCGGTGCAATATAAAGCACCAAACCGGCACGCCAGATGGGGAACAATTCATTTTTGTTGGTTCCGGCAAACTCACTATCAGAAGCAGTAAGACGGGAACGCATATTGTCCATAACGTAAGGCAGTGTATCCAGTTCAGGCATAAACAGAGGAATGGTGTAATAGTCATTCCAATACCAAACCAAACAGAACAGCAATACGGTAGTAAATGCAGGACCGGCATTGGGAACCAGAATCTTAATAAAGGTTCCAACAGCACCGCAACCGTCGATACAGGCAGCCTCTTCCAGTTCCTTGGGGAAACCGCTGAAGAACTGTCGGTAAATAAACACAAACAGTGCGCTACGAATACCGGCAGCAAATGCAGCAGGAAGAATTACAGACCAAACAGTACTCGTAAGGTCAACGTATGGCTGTGCCAGCAAGCCCAGACTATTTAGACCGGAGAACATTGCCAGAGGATCGAAATAGCGGAAGCTTACGTACAGGGTAATGTTAATGGTTTGGGGAGGTACGATCATGGTAAAGATCAGCAACACAAACAGCAGATTCTTACCGCGGAAATTAAATCTCGCAAAACCGTAACCGGCCAAAGAACAAACAACAACCTGTAACAAAGTGGGCCAAACAGCCGTATTAAAGGTGTTGACCAAAGCAGTGCCGTAGTCCATAAAGTCCCAAGCTTCAAAGAAGTTATTGATCGTAAAGTGCTTGGGCAGCAAAATGATCGTGGAATCGTATACGTCAATAGGATCACGAATGGCCCAAGAAAAACAGAAGATCAAGGGATACAGAATGATGTAGCTCAAACCAATCAGGATCAACGCAATAGACAGACCGACAATGATTTTGCCGATAATGGTTAGGATAGCACGGCGGTCGGTAGTTTTGCCTTTTTCACTTTTTGTCAACTGATGTTTAACAGATTTAAAAATGCTCATTGCTATCCCCCCTTACTGATTATTCTTTACAAGCAACTTCTGCAACAGAACGTAAACGACTGCAATGATTATAAAGATAACCGTGAAGTACATCCACGACATAGCGGAAGCGGTTGAAAAGTCAAACTGATTGATTGAAGACTGAATCAGGTTAAGCAATACATTATCGTTGCTGGAGAAGGAGTCGATGATGGTGTAAACAACGTTTACGACAATGATGGGAGAAACGCTGGGGAACGTAATCATCCAGAAAGTTTCCCAAGCGGTAGCACCCTCAACATCGGAAGCCTCATACAACGAAGGAGAAATACCCTGCAAGGCCGCCAAGAAGAGCAGAATCTGAATACCGGAATCCCAAACGATATTGAAAATACGGTTGGAAACCTGAGTCATATAATCCAGAACGCCTTCGGGCAAGCCGGAATTCTGCAGGATTTCGGTGGCGTTGGTAACCTCAAACAGGATACCGCCGGCGATATCACCGTCCATAACCTTAGAAGCGTCGGATTCAGCATTAAATGCCTTCATAACAACACCGGTGGTTACGATAACGGGAAGGAAAAAGATCGCACGGGCAACGCCGCGGCCGATAAACTTACGGTTCAAGAGAACCGCAACGAACAAGCTGAATACGATAACAACGGGAACATTAACCAAAAGGTCAGTCAAAGTGGTAGACAGTTTTTGGATAAAGTCAGCGTTTTTCAGAGCATTCAGATAGTTCTCACCGCCGGCCCAAGTAGTCGCGTAGTTGTTAAACAGGTCAATCTTAGAGAAAGAGAAGTTTAGCGACATCAGCAAGGGCTGGAGGAAGAAGAACAGAAAACCGGCAAACCAAGGAAGGACAAACATGAAGCCAACAAAACCTTGGCGCTGTTCATAAGAAATACCACCGCGTTTTTTCTTAAACTTCGGCAGGCTGGGATCAACCTTTTTGGTTTTCTTTTTCTTGTTCTCCTCGTCGTCAACAATTCTACGCTTGGACGCTTTAATTTTCAACTTCTGCGTCTTCTTTGCGAGTTGCAAACGACGTTTTCTCAGTTTCTTTGCTTCTTTACTGGTGGGAGAAAGAGTAGCTAATTTTTCATCAATTTCGGCAAATGCAAGATCTCTTGCGGCCTCGATTTCAGCAATATTGATTTTCTTAGCCATTATTTGTCACCCCCTACTACAGTAAAATCATTTGCGGCAATCTTGATGCCGTTGTAGCTAACTTCAGCGTCGCTGTAGTTAACGTAAACCTTGGCACCGTTTGCAAACGTGGTCACCTTAAGAGTATCGGAAACAACCTGATAGTTAACGATGGCGGAAGTGCCGATCGCATCATAAACTACGTCCAAACGCTTGTAGGCATCGACGATCTCTTCGCCAAGCAGCGCATATTCGGTGGAATAGTAGTAGTTATAAGAGGTATCCTTCAGGTTGCTGGAAGACTCATGAGACAGTACGGCATATAAGCCTACGCCAAACTGTGCGGAACGAAGAATCAAATCCTCTTTCTCGGCACTCAGGTTGATGGCAGGACCGGAAATACGGGTCAGACCTCTCAGAGCAATGTGATAGAAAGGAACTTCTTCTTCTGCAAAGTACATATGGCTACTGTACAGCGGGGCGTCAATGATGTTGTTGGCGCCGGGCAACACATAAGCGTTACCGTTGGAGGTGGTGATAATACCATCGGTTTGTTCAGCAACGTAATCAAAGATCTGCGTCAAAGCCGCAGTAGACTGATCACGGGTGGAAACATCCTCGGTATTAAAGGCGGGATAAGGTTCAGAACCAACACTGGAGAAAGAGTAGTTGGTGAGACCTACGCCGGAAGCATCACTAACGAAATCGTTGGCAATGTTGAGCATTGCAGTGGGATGGAACAGGAAATGAGGCTCACGATTTTTATCAACACGGTTTACGGACAAAATGAAGGGGAACATTGCGGTAGGAGCAAGGTCCAAACCGTAAACGGTAGAATTGAATTTCTTATAGTTGCCGGAAGCAGTATAATAGTGAACCAAATCAACGTCAAACATCAAGGGAATGTTCAGACTATCGGCAGTGTCCATCAAAGCGGCAGCACCTTTTTTGCCACCCAGCTGCTTTTCGGGATTAAAGGTGGTGCTGACTGCAGACTCAAGACCGCCCGCATTCCAACCGAGCATACCGCAAATCAAATTGTCAACGCCCTTATCGGTCATATCCTTCAGGATCTCACCGCTCTGCTCAAAGGTAGTCATGGTATCAACGCCGGTATAGGGGAAGCCAAGGAAGTGCTTGGTTCTCTTGTAGGCGCCGATCATCGTGACGTTCATAGGAGTACCGGCATCCTCAGCAATGGGAGTCATGCCGATATCATTGATCAGATACTCGCGATATTTGTTGGCCATACCGATGTAATTGGCCTTATCTCCTACCAGAGGATAGACACGCATTACAAAGTTTTCAGGCAACTCATCAGAGTAGTATACGCCGGCGCCGGTAGTGCCGGTAGAGGTACGACGGGTCTGAGAATTACGAATCGTAATGGTTGGATAAATGAAATTGTAGCTGTTCAGCATACCGGCACAGTAGGCCTTCAACATAACGTTGGCTTCGCACTGATCAATGACCGCCAAAAAGGCGCTGTCATTTTTCTTAATACCGTAAATCGGGAGACGAACGCCCTCGGTAAGATCGCGACCATAGTTATATTCGTTAATAGCAGCTTTTGCAGTGGGATCTTCTCCATAGATCCAGCCGTTATAAACGTCAATATTGGAATGGGGCTCGTTAAATTTCATCAAAGAACCCATACCGTCGGGAAGCAGAATGTAACCGGTATCTTTGGGGTTACCGGCGCCAAACATCTGCATCAGGCTGATACTAAGGATTCTGGAATCCGACATTTCGTTGATACAATCAATCAACAACTCAACCTCCAGATATTCTTCCTTCAGCGTAAGCATAACGGGAATAATAAAGAAGGTGGTATCGGAATCAAAGAAATAGGAGATAATCTGGCTATCACCATACTTTTCGGTGATGATTTTGGCATCCAAAGAAGTAACGTCAATGGATTTGTAAGATGCAGTAATAAAGGTTACACCAAGATGAGCGGAAGCCAGACGTTCAGTTTCGCTATTAGCGACGTTGTCCTGCTTACGATCCAGAGGATTGGAGAACATAGTGGTATTGTTTCTCTTGTCATGCAAGGCATATTCGCCGGTAATATTATCAAGATACAACGCCAAGTTTTTGTTCTCAGAGACCTTCAAAAAGCTGGCAGGGATGGTCTGCGCGCTGGAAGGATTAAATCTGGAAGGATCAACCTTTTGCTTAATGCCGCCGGTCTCGCTTTCAGAAGAATCGGTGGCATCGGAAGTGGGAGCATCATCCTCTTCCTCATCGGCAGCAAATGCTACGGCTGAAAACATGGACAGGCAAAGCAGAACAGCCAGGAGCAAAGCTAAAAGTCTATTGAATTTTTTCATAGTTTACTCCTCCCTTCTATGCCATTGTTCTCATGATGATCTCAGTATAGATCGTCATAACAAATACAGCCAACTGCTGAATCAGGATAACAAACAAATAAATCAAGAAGAAAATAATTGCCATTGCTACCACTGAAAACAGCATACAAAGAATCGTTTTACCCATTGTATAGTTATGCAAACGCTTCATTGAGAAGGTAAGCATAGACAAAAACCAAATCCAAGCACAAGCGTTTACCATATTGATGAACACGTATTCATCGGTGGTAACGACGTTGGAAAAGATGGTGTCAAAAATACGGTAAGCGGTCAAAGGAGTGAGACAGTAACAGGTGTAGACGTAAATGTCAACCATACGGCCTTCGCCTTCCAACAGCGTACACAGAGCCCAGTTGCCTACTACGTAGAGCAGTACCAGGAAACAGGAACGCATCAAAACGTAAAACAGATTGAAATCATCCGCTTTAGCAGAGTTGAACAAAAAGCCTTTAGCAACTGTAACAATAACCTCGGACACAGTGAAGAGGAACAAAAGCACGGTGGCCCAAAAGACCGAGCCGTTACGCTTTTCTTTCATTTCCTCTACCGTATCAATGGGATGGGTCAGGATCAATAACGGATTTTTCTTTAATTTTTCGCGATTATAAAGATTTACAAAGAACGTTTTAACAGCTTCAAAAAACTTCATTATTGATCACCTCCCTTTTTCTCTTTCAGTTTTGCCTTGATCTGCTTACCATATTTTTTCCATACAATCAGCAGAATCAAAAGAATCACAATGATGGTAACAACCCAAGTAAAGTTGCTTCTAATCACGTCATCGCGGTACAACTTATAAGTTCTTGAATAGTTGTTGCGGTCATTGCCCAGTTTAAACTCATCCAAGGCATCTTTATAATTGCCGCGCAGGTAGTGAACTTTACCCAAGCCGATATGCGCAAGCTCAGAGTTGGCGTCGTATTTCAAAACGTTTCTCCAGGGCTCTTCGGCTTCATCGTATTTACCTTCATTGTAAAGACCAACCGCCTCATGCAGTTGCTCGCCGAAATCAGAAAGTGCAAAAATGGTAATCGCACCGGTACCGGAGTCAATAATTGCGGTCTTATCCCCTACTTTAATAATTGCAGAAGGACTTACCAACAGACCGTTCTGTACCTGGTTGATCTGATTACCCTTGTTACCGTAAACGAAGATCAGATTACCTTCTTTATCGTACTCAAAGACACGACCAAGGTTGGTATCAAGCAAGGTAAAGAAGCCGTCGTCATCCAGACAAACGTCGTTGAAAACGTTACCGGCACCGGAGGTAGAACGAGTAATCAGATCGCCATAGTTTGCAGACAGAGCGGCAGTCTTTTTGCTGGTACTCTTCTGTGCGGGATCCAGAATGTTGGTGCCTTGGAAATTGAGTTTGTACATCTCATCGGTAGATTTTTCGTTAGCGGCGATCATGGTGAAAACAAAACCGTTTTCATCAACAGACATATTGGAAAACTCACTGGGTACATAGGTGGCGAAGTAAGCATCAACACTATCGCCGCCGATAACACGGTAAATGTTTCTCCAATAAATGTTCAGATAGTCGGTAACGGAAAGTTCAACTTCAGGAGCGCCAAAAAATCTTACGAAAGAGCCCTTGGTATCAAACTCCATAATACCGTCGGTACAACCCTTGGAAATTACGAAAATTGAACCGTTGATACCGATACCCAGCTTCTGAGGACGATATACGAAGGATTCATTTACGAATTCTGCAGGAGGAGCACCGTAAATCAGTACAACCTGACCATTAGTATCAAACTTAAGAACACGAAAACTATCAGGGTCACACAGATAAATATAGCCTTCTTTATCAACGCAAAGACCGTTGGCGTTGATAACGTTCAGCGTTTCGCCGTTCAAACCGATGAAACGATCAATAATCTTAATCATCTTGAAGTTAGAATCCATAATGATGACGCGGGAAGTAGCACCTGCGCCACCGCTGTCAACCACCAGAATTCTGCCATCCTCGGTGATGTACATATCCAGAGGGTTGATGAATTCATCAATACCAACGTCACTGCCGTACAAAACGTCTTCAGGCAGATAGCCGGAAGGACCGTTTACGATTTC
Source organism: Eubacteriales bacterium (assembly GCA_045541535.1). Classification (GTDB taxonomy): domain Bacteria; phylum Bacillota; class Clostridia; order Oscillospirales; family QAKW01; genus Firm-08. The sequence continues at coordinate 15,288 of JAZQJG010000028.1, read as the reverse complement.
ACCGTAGAAGTCAAAGTTGTAACCGATGTAAGGAATGTAGGCAAAAGCGCCTGTTGTGGTCAGCATACTGACAAGGATCACGGAAATCAGGAGTACTGCAATTTTTTTTATTTTTCTATTCATAAGTAACTCCCCTCCTTAACCCTTAATACCGGCGTGAGACATGGTCTTCACCGTATTACCTTGTGCGAAAATGAAGAATATGATTGCCGGAACCATCATAATGACGGATGCGGCATACGCTTCACCGGCACGGCTGACACTACCAGCGGCAGTGATCTGACTCAATGCCGCGGGCAACGTCTTCAGAGTTTCAGTATAAATATAGGAAGAAGACGTTGCGTTCCAGTTGCGCTGGAAGGCGAAGATTGCCAGAGTCAACCAAGCGGGCTTAACACAGGGCATAATGATATTCCAGAGGATCGTCCACTCACTTGCACCGTCGATCTTACAGGCCTCAATCATAGCGGTGGGGATGGAATCCATATTCTGCTTCAGCAGGAATACACCCATCGTAGCGCCAATTTCAGGCAACCAATATGCGAAGTAGGAGTCAATAATCCGCAGATATGCCATAACAAGATAGGTAGGAACTTCCAGAACGGCGGAGTGGAACAGCAAAGCCCAAACAACGATCTGGAAAATAATCTTTTTGCCGGGGAATTTGTTCTTAGCCAAGGGGTAAGCACACATTGCAGCCGCCAGAATATGAATAACGGTACCAACAATGGTGTTCAGAACAGAGTTAAAAACGTATCTGGAGAACGGTACCCAAGAAGAAGATGTCAAGTCAAACAACTGGGTAAAGTTCGACAGCGTGGGATTTTTAACAAAGAAGCGAGGCGGGAAAATGAACAATTCATTGTAAGGCTTGAACGCCTGCAAAACAGCATAAATCAACGGAAGACCCATCAAAAAGCCGTAAGCCAGCAACAAAAGATACGTGGTGATATCGCCCATGATAGCGACTTTATTTCTTCTAAGCTTTGACATAGTTCTTTTCCACCTCCTTATTCATCAGAATATCTCTTGAGCAAGAGATTAACGATAGCCTTAAAGCCAAGCATCATAATAAACAATACAACGGACAGTGCGGCTGCGTAGCCCATCTCAAAACGGGTGTGCGCAAAGTCGGAAATGTGCAATACGATGGTGTGGGCCGCATAGTCAACAGACGGGAAGCCAACCAGTGCAGAGGAGATCGTACCTACAGCGAAAGCGGAGGAGATCTGCATAACCGCACTGAACATCAAAGAGGGACCCATCTGAGGAAGAATAATGTAGATCAGTTCCTGGAATCTGTTACGAACACCGTCAATTGCGCCGGCTTCGTTCAAAGCAGGATCCAAGCTCTGCAAACCGGCAACCAGTGCAAGGAAGCCGGTACCCAAGCTACACCACAACTGAACAATTATACAAATGTTCAACATATACGCCGTATCCTGTAACCACTGAATCGGCTCGGAAATTACGTTGAGCTGAATCAAAGTGGAGTTCAAAAGACCGTACATATCGCCGGAAAACACATACTGGAAGATGAAGTAAATGTTCGCCAAAGTGGGTGCATAGAACAAAACCGTGAAGAATGCACGACCGAAGGGCGGCAGATCGTTGATAAACCATGCAAACACAAAGCAAAGTACGTAACCGACAGGACCGGTTATAATTGCAAACTGAATGGTATTCTTCAGTGCAATCAGGAATACGTCGTCTTCCAGAAACATTCTCAAATAGTTGTCCCAACCAATAAACATGGGGGCGTTGATAATGTCATATCTCGTAAAAGAGAGAACGAAACAGGAAACAACGGGGATAACGGTGAACAACGTAAAGAAGATCAGAAACGGAGCCATCAGAATATAGTTCCAATAGCCTTCCTTCATCTGACGCCAGTTCAGAGCCATCTTATCAGAGAAGGACAATTTTTTCTTTTTAAGCAGTTCAAGTTCTTTATCTTTTTTATTCAAAGCAGCTGCCATTAGATATCAGCCTCCTCCGGAATGGAGAAATTGTACTCATAACGTTTTCTCCAAATCTCATTATTAATTTGATCGTCGTAATAGAACAGCATCTCACGCTGGTTGCTGTAGTTGTTGGTTACGGAACGGAAAGCATTGGTAACCATACGGGATACGTAGTAACCGCCGACAACTTCGGGAATTTCCTTAACGCTGGCTCTTTGCTCTTTAATTACAACAGCGTGCTCGTGGTCCCAACCGATCATATCAAAAGCTTCCAGGTTTGCAGTGGTGTAACGAGCAACGGGGCCGATGGCCATCTCTACACGCTTACCATACTGAGCAGCGATTTCAGCAGAAGTCCACCATTTAATAAAGGTCCAGGAATCTTCTTGCTCCTGCTGTCTCTTCTTCTCGGAATTTGCGATACTCTTGATAATGATACTGGCCGTCAAACCGGAAGACTCTTCCGTGCGGTTTAGTTTACCGTTTTCATCAATGGTACCGGGTACGGGAGCCATCGCCCACAGACCGCGCAGCTCGGGAGCAGACTCCTCAATAAAGGTGGCCTGAGAGTAGGGTTGGAATGCCAGAGGCATCTCACCGCTTCTGAAACGGGTGTAGAAGCTGTAGGTCAGCGGGAAGTCGTACATTCTGTAGTAATCGGTCCACTTGGTAAATGCGTCAACGGCATATTGCTCGGTGAAGCAAGTCTTGGAACCGTCTTCCGTATAAATCAAGCCGTTCTGCTGCTGAATCAGCGTGAAGAACATACCGCCACCGGTATTCTGATTCAAACCAACGGTCATGTTGTTGGACTGGATTACCGGCAGGATAGCATCAAACTCATCCCAAGTGTTGGGAGCCTTGATACCCAGTTCAGCAAAGATATCGGTACGATAGAACATCATTTCAAAGTTCTGAGTCTCCGGCAGACCAAAGGTCTTGCTGTACTCCGTACCATCCTCCAGAGTGGAGGTAAAAGTGTAAGGCGCCATAGCGTACTTGGAAAATCTGGCTTGTACGTCCTCATAGCCTTCCATATCCTGAATGTCAACCAAAGCACCGCGGATACCCAGGTTGATCGGCTCGGTTCTTGAAACGTGGAGAGCAACGTTAGGACCTTTGCCGGCAATGATAGCCTTGGACAAAATGCCCAGAGGAACCAGAGAGATGTTAACACCGATATCAGTTTCGGGAGTAAAATAGTTATCAGTCAAAGTTTTCAAGGCGATTGCCTGGTCACGACCGGTACCAACCCAAACGCTGATGGCACGTTCGTCCTCATCAGCAGATCCACCAACGGCAGTGTAGTCGTCAATAAAGGAAGAAATAAAGCCTCTTACTTCGTGAGAAACCGCCTCAAGGAAGCTGCTGGTCTGTTTGCCGAGATTGGCATCGCTACCGGCAACGTAGAACTTATCAATACACAAGGGCTGATCACGAATGTCCAGCAGCCAGTTACCCAAGGTACTGATGTTATCCTTAAAGGTATCCAAACGGCCGGGGATGGAATAGGGCTTTTCAACAAAGTCTTCCATCTGAACAACCAAAGTGTTCAAAATCTCGGCGTCACCGCCACCGTTGCCGTCGTTCAGGGCGTCAACGTTCTGCTTGGTTGTCTTCATAGACTCAATTGCAGAGGTCATCATGTCCTTAAGATCGGCAATTCTCTTAAACAGTTCGTAGTCACGGTTGGTATCGGGAGTGATACCGGTGATGAGAACGATTTTTCTGTATATATAATTTAATTGGTAGATAATGCTCTCAACTTCGCGATATGTATTTGACATTTCGCCGATACTTGCTTCCAGCGAGAGGGTGTGAGTACCCTTGGTCAAATAGAACTTATAGTTTTCTACCTCGCCATTTTCCAGTTCACGGCCTGCAACCATATACTGGAAACCTGTTTTGTAATCAAAGGCAAGACAATATGCCTCGGCAAAAGGTACCTCATCATCGATGTACAAGGCACGATAGGAAGACATACCACGCTGATAGGACTGTCTGTAACGGAAGGAAAGCTCATACAAGCCGTCTTCGGGAACTTCAATCGTCCAGTTGACGCGGTTGCCGCTCTTTTGCCAGTTGGTGCCACCTAAAGTGTTGTACTTGGTGGTGCTGATGCTATAGGGAGTAACACGGGCATCACTGCGGTCAAAGGCCATCTGAATGATGGAGTCACTCTTATCGGTGAACTGCTCTGCCTCAATGGGCTTCAACTGAACGCTGGTGTCCTGAGCGCCGGAAGCAATTGCATCGTAGAGATACTCATCATAAGAAATCTTGGCACCTTCATTATGCAGAACCAAGGAGTCCAAACCAAATTCACCATTTTCAACCTTAACAGTGATGGTATGGGCACCGGCGGTCAGATAAAACTTGAAGGATTCAAGATATCTACCCTCTGCATCGTAAAGGTCCTTGGAAACCCAGCGGGGCTTCTGGATCTGATTAGGCAACAGTTCGTTACCGATGCTGTCGGTAGAGATCTGACCGTCAACGAGTTCGTTGATCCATACTCTCTTCAGGTTCAAAGCGGCAGCTTCCTCAAAGGGAGTTTTGCCGTCGACCTTCAAAGCGATCTCAATATCATTACCGTTTTCGTTAATGATGGGGAAATAATTCATCTGGAGAGCATACATACCGGTAGTCGGTACGTTAATGGTGTAGGTCAGCTCCCCTGCCCCTTCAATTACGGCAACCGATGCGGCACCTTCGTAGCTGGCCTCAGCCTTCACTTTAGCGGTGGAAGCATTGAAAGCAGGACCATCCACCTCAACGGTGGGAAGAGTCGTATCGTATTCCGAATATTTGTCATAGTAATCGTTGTACAGATTCTCTCTGACAAATCCAGTCAGATAACTCTCAGTTTCCGAAGAGTCGGTATTCACCTGTCCGGAAAGATAGGAGTCATCCGCTTCGGCCACGCCGTCAGTAGCAAACACGACCGTGCCCATGGAAAGACACAGGATCAATGCCAGCAGCAGACAGACAGAAGACCGAAACATTTTTTTGATTGCACTTCTGTTTGACATTGCGTTACCTCCAAACATTTTGATTACAAAACTGGTGCTGATTTTGCAATTACGCTGGATTTTATATATGCAGGTTGAATAAAATCGCGACGAGAGCACAAAATATTACACCTTAATATAATTTAGTTTAACATATTATATAAACAAATTCAACAATTTATTAATAAATTTACACGATTTTTTAAATTTTTTTCTTGTTTTTTCCTCATTATTTTCGGCATCAATAAAAGAGAAATCGGCTATTTTTTGTGCATAATAAACAAAAAGACGGTGGTTATTTTTTATCCACCGCCTTTTTTGGCTACTTTGTACAATGTCCAATTTAAATATCGCGATTCAACAAACTTTGCTTAATGTTCCACAATTTTTGAGATAGGTCAACATAGTATCTGTGGGGATTTTCAAAACGCTTGACCTCGTCCCACAAACGATCCACTTCCTGTGCGCAAAAAGCCTTGGCCTCCTGAATTGTCGGTACCTGATAGACCAATTCACCTTTTCGGAAAATTGGTTGGCAAATGGGAACTGCCGTAAAGTTCTCGACCCACTTTTTCTTCCAAACGTGCACCGGATCAAAGAGCAAATAGGGCTTGCTTTCGTCAATCACCTCATCAAATAAAGTAATCACGTCAGCAATTGCCTTGCCTGTCTCATTGGAATACAGCCGGTACACCTTTTTGAAGTGCGGATTGGTGATTTTTTCAGCATTTTCGGAAATCTTGATTTTAGGAATGATTTCTCCATTTTTTTCAACCGCAGCAAGCTTATAAACGCCGCCGAAAACGGGGTTACTCTTAGAGGTAATCAGGCGTTCGCCTACACCAAAAAGATCAACCTCAGCCCCTTGCGAAATCATCTCACGAATAATATATTCGTCCAAAGAATTAGAGGCCATAATTTTACAATCAGAATAGCCCGCTTCATCCAATTTCTTGCGAATTTTTTTAGATAAATAAGTGATATCACCGGAGTCGATCCGAACAGCGACAGGTCGCTTTCCGAGAGGCTTTAAAACCTCATCAAACGCCTTGATAGCATTGGGCAAACCGGAATTAAGAACACTATACGTATCAATAAGCAAAACACAGGCGTCGGGATAGAGTTCGGCATAAGTTTTAAAGGCCTCGTATTCCGTATCAAACGTCTGTACCCAACTATGAGCCATGGTGCCATTGCTGGGCACACCGTAGAGCATATCCGTCAGCACGTTGGAGGAGCCGTTGCACCCGGCAATATACGCCGCTCTGGCGCCCAATACAGCCCCTGCATATCCCTGCGCTCTTCTGGCACCGAATTCAGACACCGCTCTCCCCTGCGCCGCTCGCACAATTCGGTTGGCTTTTGTGGCAATCAGAGACTGATGGTTGAGTGTGAGCAACACCATTGTTTCAACCAACTGCGCCTGTACCGCAGGGCCTCTGACAGTCAAAATCGGCTCACCCGGAAAAACAGGCATACCTTCAGGGACAGCCCAAACATCACATGCAAACTTAAAGTTCTCCAGATACTCCAAAAAACGCTCGTCAAACAGCTTTTTAGAACGCAAGAAATCAACATCTTTCTTTGAAAAATGCAAGGTTTGCATATATTCAATCACTTGCTGCAAACCCGCTGTGATCGCAAAGCCGCCACCGTCGGGCACGTTTCGGAAGAACATATCAAAATACACAATCTGCTCGCCCTTATTTTTAATAAAATAACCATTGCTCATTGTGAATTCATAAAAGTCATTCAACATACTCATGCTAAATTCTCGTTCAAAGAACATTTTCTTTCCCCCGGTCTTTCTATTGTTGAATTTCACAACAATTATACCATTTTTTCGTGAAAAGTCAACAAACTGTATCCAATTCTTGCATTGAATTATTACTTATGCTAAAATAGAAAAATGAAGATATACCTTTTTAAAGAAAGAAGGAATAATAAATGAAGAATAAAAAAGAAATTGCTCTCCTTTTTGAAGAGATTTATAACAAAACCTATCAGGAAGCGTACGGTTACGTTTTGGCAAAAACCGCCGACCCCGCCGTTACCCCCAAAATTCTAGAAGACAGTTATGTTGAACTTTATAAGTACGTTGCTCGTAGCAGCACTACCCTCAAAAAGCATAGAAATCAACTGTTCAAAATCATTCAAAAACAATTAGACACTTTGTATAATAATTTAGAAGACTCCCCCGCAGAAGAAACCGGCAGAAAAATCAAAAAGTATGAATCGTTGTTATTAAAAGAGCTGGAAACCGAACTTCCCGCCTTTGCCGACAAAACCGAAAGAAGCGAAACGTTACAAAAAATCATGTCTTTCGTCTCCGCAAAACCTATGGAAATCAGACGAGCTTTTTATTTGTACTATCTGTTTAATTTCAACATTCAACAAATTGCCGCAGAGTTGAACATCAGCGAAGAAAGCGCCGGTAACCACATTTACCTGCTCACCAAGGAAATCCGTACCGAGTTCTCGGTTGAACAAGCATAGGAGAGAACACAATGAAATTACAAGAACTGCTTTCCGCACTCAAAACACAGATCAAACCCGAACCGGCCGAAACCTATCAACGGGTAATGGCAAAAATCAATGCCGACAACAGCAAAAAGCAAGGCGCTATGGTGCGACTGTTGGCTTGCGGTATCATTGCCCTGCTGTTGATAGCAGGCGTTGGTGTATACACCTTTCATTATTTTCACTATGACAACTCCAACAATTTCAGCGGAGATACCGCAACCATTTGTCCCATCACCTACGTTGCAGCCGATCAACTCAAACAAAACGGCGTAGCCAACAACACTACGTTGACCATCGTAACCAAAGATCGTATCAGCGCCACCCGCTTGGAGGAACACCTCTCTATTACTCCCGCCGTGCCCTATTCTCTGAAAAAAGTGGGAGCTAACCGCTTTTCCCTTCGTTTTGACGAAATTTTGGAGGACAACGCCTCCTATACGGTGAACGCTTTGATGGGAAACACCACGGTATTCCGTTGGTCATTGCAAACCGACGTGGATTTTGGCATCGTATCCGTTGATCCTGCAGATCACGGCGTCAACGTCCCCTGCGATACCATAATTCGCGTAACCTTTACCGAAAGCAGTGTAAACGCTTTCCAAGAATACTTTTCTATCTATCCGGAAGTGACCGGTTCTTTTGTACACAAAGGTCGTGTTTGGTCCTTCACCCCCGACGCCCCCCTGTCCCCCTTCACCACCTACACCGTAACCATTAACGGGGACGTTTTCGGCAGTAACGCCACTTTAGGCAAAGATCTCGTCTACAGTTTTACTACCGATGCCGGCGAAAGCGGCCGCTATGCTTACGTTATCAAAGACACGTTTGATATCGCAGATTCTTTCAGCACCACCCAAAGCCCCTCCGTCACCGTCGGCGCCAAAGGCCTGACTACAACCACAGCCGATATGACCGTGTACAAACTGCCCGATGCAAAGACTTATCAGGCGCTTCATCAAAAGTATGGCCGTGAAAAAGTGCTTTCCTCCGCCATTCTTGCGGAAGCAAAAAAGGCAAATGGCTCCGTCTATTCCCAGTTTTCCGTTTCCGCCATTCCGGATCCCGAGCAAAAAGACGTATATCATTTTAATTATCCAAAAGAATTGGAAAGCGGATACTATCTCACAGAGATCCTTTGGAACGAGCTCAAATGCTATCAATTGGTCCAATCAAACGATCTTGCCGTCTACTCCGCCGCTTACAACGGTGAGCACACTTTTTGGGTCAATAACACCCAAACCAAATTGCCTGCAGACGGCGTTAAAATAGAATTCGGCGAGGAAACCGCAAAAACCGATAAAAACGGTCTTGCTGTCATCGCCCAAAAGGATACCGGATCCGATTGTTTGTACGCCATCATTAAAGAAAGCAATCTGCTCCCGTATATTCTGTGTTGCCCAAGTTCGGAAATCAGCGACGCCACCGCCGAATATAACGCATATTTTTGCACCGATAGTGCCGAATACACCACGGACGGCGTAGTAAAAATCTGGGGTAATGTAGGAAAACGAATCAGCAAAGCCGGTTCTGCCGCTTTTCGTCTTTCTTTTAATCGTTTTCTGGAAAACATAACGATTGAGCCCGATGCTGACGGCACGTTCACCGCCGAAATTCCGTTGGACGGCATTGAATCCGGCGATCTTATAATTCGTCTGCAAATTAACGACGTTAGTGTTCGTGAACGCACCATCGCCATAAGTGATACCGGCTTTGAAAATTACAGAATTGACGTCAGTAGTAATAAAAACGTATTTTTCCCCGGCGAAACCGCCAACTTTACCGTAAATGCCGCCTACTACGACCGCCTCCCCGCCATCGGTATGGAAATCAAAGCAGGCAACGTCGTAAGCACCACAGATGCAGCAGGACAAGCCACCCTCTCGCTTCCCCTGAATGCGGCCGACGGCAGCAAACTCAACCCTCAAGCAAGTTGGTCTCCTGTCATAATCAACACAAAGTTTGAAATCATCGGTAATGGCCAAAGTCACAAAGCCATTTCCCGTCCCGTGTTATTATTCAATTCCACTGAATATATCAATGGAACCGTATCACAGCAAACCGAAAACTCCTGCACGTTGCAAATCAACACAGGAAAAATTGATCCCACCGCCTTAAACGCTCTTTCTACGGATGAATTCATCAAAGCCTGTGACGATCTCGCCTTCACCGACTACGTAGGCGCACCCACAGACAAAGCCGTGAAAATTGAAATCCACGACATCAGTTTTGAACGCACTAACAACGGCACGTATTACGATGCCGCCAGTAATAAGGTACAGCTGAAATATGCTTATAAAGAAATCGACAAAATTGTCAAAACCGTTGATGCGAAAACCCAAGGCGGAAGCATTACCTTAAATGATTTTGCTCTGCCCACCGCCTCCGGCTACCGTTATCTCAAGTTGATCACCTCCGACAGCAAGGGCGCCGAATGCACTGTGATCAAATATCTTGATAAAGCAATTGACCACAACGCAAAAAACTTCAAATTTGATTGCACAGAAACCGCTAAGTACGGTGATTCTGTAAAATTATCGGTATACGATCCCACGGCAAAGCAAAACTTACAAGAAGGCTCATTTATATATCATTTAAATAACGGAAAAGAGATCTCCAGTTTCGTTGCCGAAGAAAACAACGCCACCTTTGAATATAAAGGAACTTTAGGTGATGAAATCGCATTGCACGGCGCATATTTTGACGGAAAACAGTATCACTATATTGCCCCCGAAACAATCGTTGAATCCAACAGCGAAGAGATTTATAAGGTAAAAATCAGTGCAGACAAAGACGCCTATCTTCCCGGTGACGACGCAACGGTTACCATTGAAGTGCGCGACAGTACCGGAAATCCCGTCAAAAACGCCGCTTTTTGCCTTAATCTTACCCGCGCCGGCACCACTCTTTACGGCGCCACAACCATCTCCGAGCAACTCAAATATTTTGAACGCAAAGTCCCAATGATCAATCTGACCGAAACACAAGCCAATGGGGAACCGCGCAAAAACACCGGCGCAAACGGCACCTCTGTCGGTTTCTATTCTGGAAAAACCGACAAAAACGGCAAAGCCGCCTTATCTATCAAATTGCCCGAGGCTGTAGATACCTGGACTGCCACCGTTATTGCCATCGGTAAATCAGCGCAGGTCGGATGCGGTAATCACGAAATCAAAACCGAAAAAGAGATGGCAATTATTTATCAAATTGCCGAAAACGCCACCGCCGGAGATGACGTTATCCTCTCTTTCGCCTGCAACGGCAGCAAAGTGAATTCCGCTTCCATTATCCAAACGAGTATTTCCGTTTTACAAAACGACGTTAACGTACACTCTCTTTCCATACAACACGGCCCGCAAGCACAATGCGCAAATTTGGGCAAGCTCCCCGAAGGAGAATACACCGTCAAAATCACCGCTGACGCCGGTTTTGCACCGGAGACCGCAGAGTTTCCTCTCACCGTCTCAAAAAGCGCACTGCGCCTTGAAAACGCCGTTTCTTTTGACGCAGCAAAGGGCGAGATTTCCAACCTCTTGCTGACAGACAGAAACAATGCGTTGCTACCGGAGCTACTTGAAAAGATGTACGCCGACGGTGAACTACGTGTTGATAAACATCTGGGCAGAGTGTTTGCAGAAACCATTTTTAACGGCAAAAATGCAAGCGATAGTTATACCCTGACCACGGTCTTACGTCAATATCAGGTTGCAGGTGGCTACGCCCCCTACACCGGCGAAAAACAACCCGACTTGTTATTGACCGCAAAACTTGTTTCCCTCTTCCCCGAAAACGTTGACAAAGAGGCGTGCAAACAATACTTTGATTCCGTTTTGGGAGATGCCGATTCCGAATATGAGCAAGTACTTTGTGCCCTGTGGGGTAAAGCGGCGTTGGGAGAAGCGTTTGAAAAGGATCTGGCCTATTATTATGCCGAAGGAAACGGGCTGACCAGTGAACAGCAATTGTATTTTGCGCTGGGCTATGCCTTTGGCGGAAATCAAGCGAAAGCCTATGATATTTATATCAACCGTTTAAAGACTATGCTGATGCCGCAGGAAGAAAAATTGATGCTCACCCCTGACGACGTCAAGCGTAACGAGCATTGCAACAGTATGCTTTCCCTGCTGTTGACCCGTATTTCCGCAAAGGAAGCGCCGCAAGTGCTCGCCTACGTACAAACCATTGATTCCGACGTTACCCTTGCCACTTTGGCAGAAATCGGCTACGTCAAGGAATACGCTCCCGCCTTGGACGGAACAAATACGGTAGAAGTAGGCATTGCTGACGTTGGCGCCCAGACATTCACCTACTCCAAATGCTCCTATTTGGTAGCAAACATTGACGCACGATTTGAAGAACTGACAATTAAAGATGAAACGGAAAACACCGTCATCTCTGCCTTCGCTCACACCGCAACCCACGAGTGGATTGTCGGGCGTCAAAAGGCCGGTGTGATTTCAATGACAGTGCCGCCGGAGGCAATGCGAGGCGACAACGTGTCCATTTCTCTGAATCTCACCGCCGCGCAAGCTGAATGCGGACGTCTTTATATCAAATTCCCCGCAGGTCTGCGATTCCAAAAATTGACCTCCAATGCAGAGCATTTTCGTTATGTTGCAAACGATGCCGGAAATGAACTGACCGTAACCTTTGAAAGTGCCGCCGGTGTCAATTTGACACTACACTGCAAAGCTGCGCTGATCGGCGAGTTTGTCCTTGAACCGATGGTAATCATTGCAGACAACGGAAATGCGTATCACAGCACCGATGCGACCTTACTGCGCATTTTGGATCCGGCCGCAACCCCAGTTGATGGCATTCCGGAAGAGAATTACGTTCACGAACAGCCCATTACGCCGGAAGTCCCCACCGACCCGGTTGTACCGATCACTCCCGAAACTCCTGAAATACTGACAGGTCCCGACGCTCCTGTTGATTCACAGGTATAGCAAAAATGCCCGCAGATGCAAATGCATCTGCGGGCATACTTTTGAGTACAAAAAATCGGGCAACCGAAAGGTTGTCCGATTTGTTTGCAGTTAGATCTTCTGTTTAACTCTGGCAGCTTTACCAACACGGTCTCTCAGATAGAACAGTTTGGCGCGGCGAACCTTACCCTTACGAACGATCTCAACCTTTTCAACGTTGGGAGAGTTTACCAGGAAGGTCTTTTCCACACCAACACCGTAGGCTACTCTTCTGACCTTAAAGGTCTCGGAAATGCCACTGCCGTGCTTGGAAATGATAGTGCCCTCGAAAACCTGAATTCTTTCACGGTTTCCTTCTTTGATCTTTGCGTGAACCTTGACTGTATCACCGATATTCAGTTCAAAACGGTTCTCTTTAATTTGCTCACCTGTTACAGCTTTGATATAATCCATTGTAACTTCCTCCTTAAAATTCCGGACATTCGTACGAGCAAAGGCAGAGGACTGTCCGTATAATGACCAGAATATCATACCACACTATTTTCGAATTTGCAAGCCTTTTTTATAAATTCTGTTTTCGGAAAATCCGAGGGTGGTTTGCTTGGGAGTAAAACGATAGGCAAGCATTGAAATTGCCCAGGTAGCGCAGGTGTTAAAGAGAGCATACGGAACCACGCTGACCATAGCAGAAGCCCATGCCGAATACGACGCATGCTCTGCTACAAGATTATAAACCTCAATCCAACAAGTTCCGGAAAGAAACGCTTCCCTACCAATCATAAAAGAAATAAGCAGCATCAGCACCATACTGATACCGGAAGCCAAAATCATTGTGCCGAGACTTGAAATAACGGTATCCAGCCAACCGAATTTAACCGCCGAATAAATCAGCCACAAAATCAGCAGAACAGGCACCAACATCAACATATTAGAAAATCCGAAATAAAACAACGCATACAAAAGCTGGCTGATCACCGCCACCGTGATAGCAGGTCCTAATCCGAAAGCGGCCGCCGCATAAAACGAGCCAATATGCTCCAGACGTACGGAAAATCCGGCATAATAGCATATACCGAAACAAACAAGATTTGCAATCAAGCAAAGTAAACCGCTAAAGAAACGATTCCCTCTTCTTACTTCAAAAGCCACCAAATCACCTCACAACATACTCAGCTCGTCCAGAGTAAGGCTATATGCCGGCAGCATTTTTTCCATAAAATACTGTACACTCCGCAACGGTAACTGTCTGATTTTTTCCTCCGTACTTTGACGGGCAGTTTCAAAATCCTTATTGCCCACACGGCATTCCTGAATACATTTCAGCAAAGCACTGATCTTATCTGCAGCTTTTATGATTTGAAAACTTTTATCGTCCGGGCAAAAATACTCATCGTACGTCTTCTTCAAATCCGGCGGCAATGCCTCCAGCAAAGCCCGCTGCGCCTGTCCTTCCACCGCCTTATAAACGTCACTCATACGGGTATTAATATATTTTACAGGAGTGGGCATATCGCCGGTAATGATCTCGGAGGCATCGTGAAACAAAGCGGCTTGGGTGATTTTGTCAACATCATAATCGCCGCCGAACATACTGTTTTCAATGTTTGCCAGGGCGCCGGCGATTACAGCCGTCTCAAAGCTATGCTCCATCAAATTTTCTTCTCTGTCATTATGCATCAAGCCCCAACGATTTACATATTTCATTCGGGAAATCAGTGCAAAAAATTTATAACTTTCCATTTACAACCTCTATTTTACAAAATATGCCACGTAAGTAGCGCCGTTATCCTCCGATAAATCCCGGAGTGTAAAGCCGTCACGGCTCATAAGTTCTGCAATTTGAAGACAATCACAGGGCTTTCTGAAAACCTCTCTGTTCCGGCATATTACAATCATCTCCCCTTCCGCAACGTTGATCCTGCCCTCTCTGCCCAAGATGGTTTCACGGTAAGTGACAGAATCTTTAACGCTGAAGCAACGAATGGATTGATGGTGCAATTTAAGAAAACCGTTGTCCGATTCTTTCTTTTTTTGTCTGAACATAAGAAATTTCCTCCAAAACTATAATTTAATTATATCAAATATCTTTTCTTTTGCAAGAAAATATGTTAAAATAGTAAAAAAAGAGGAGGTTTTATTATGGTTGAACACGGAGGCCTACACGCCTTGGGCGATGTAAAGGCATTGATTTTATATATTTCCCGTTCCGCAGCTACCGCTTTGACGCAGGAAAATTTCACAGAAATCGTCCTCAATGACGGTCTGGTTAACTACTTTGATTTTTCCCAGGCTTTTCAAGAACTTTTGCAAGAAGGACTTTTGGATATCCTGTCCGTTGAAGAAAGTGATAAATACGTTATCACCGAAATCGGCGCACAAACGGAACAATTGTACGAAAAGAAATTACCCTTCAACGTTAAAAAGAAAACGCTGGCCGCCCTTACAAAAGTGCTGGCGAAAATCCAAAGAGACAGCAGTACGCACACAGAAATTCTACCGACCACCGGCGGCTTTCACGTTGTTTGCCGACTCTCGGAAAAGGAGCAAACCTTGTTGGAGTACACCGTACTCGTTCCCGATGAAATGCAGGCACATATGATTGCTGATCAATTTGCAAAATACCCCACCGAAAAATACCAAGCCATTATGTCGGCGCTGATTGATGAGAATTTATTTGAATAAGAGTTGTGACAGGTTTTATACCTGTCACAATTTTTAACACAAGGTGAGTTATACTATCAAGTGCAACACTTTAGCGAAATAAAATAGAAGTTCATACGAATCTCTGGTAGAATAAAGTTACCACACAATAAACACCAAAGGAGGATTCGTATGAACTATCATCATCTTACCATAGAAGAGCGT
>JAZQJG010000027.1:0-11196 GCA_045541535.1 Eubacteriales bacterium | reverse complement strand
CCTCCCACCCTCGTTTCCTTCGCCGTTACCACCGGTAAGTTGAAGGAAGTCATCTCTCCCGAATTCAAGGCGGCGGGTCACAAGCTGGTCAAGCTCACCAAGTCGGAAGGCCAAGCGGTCTTAGGAAGACAAATAAGGCAGTCAACTCCTTGGCTCACAGAACGACATGGCTACGATCCGACTTCCTCCCACCCTCGTTTCCTTCGCCGTTACCACCGGTAAGTTGAAGGAAGTCATCTCTCCCGAATTCAAGGCGGCGGGTCACAAGCTGATCAAGCTCACCCCCGACTTTGACGAAAACAACCTGCCCGTCACCGACTCTCTGATCGCTCTCTTTGATAAGGTGCATCAGTTGATGGCGGACGGTAAGGTCTATGCGGCCTACACGCCCACCATGGGCGGCATCGGTGAAGCGGTGCTGAAAATGGCCATGGGTAACGGCTTTGGTTTTGACTTTGACAAGGATATCACCTTGACAGATGTTTTCGGCTACAATTACGGTTCCTTCCTTTTGGAGGTTGACGCCGATTGTGCCGAGGGCACCGTCATTGGTACTGTTACCGACGACGGCAACCTCACCTTTGGCGCCGACGCCGTGGCCCTGTCCGAGGTCTGCGATCTCTACGAAAACAAGCTGGAAAGCGTATATTCCTGCAACATCAAGCAGGATAGCAAGGTGGAGACCTTTACATACAATGCCTCCGCTTATCCCGCTCCTGCCATCAAGGTAGCCCGTCCCAAGGTGCTCATTCCCGCATTCCCCGGCACCAACTGTGAATACGATTCCGCCCGTGCCGTCCGTGACGCCGGCGCCGAGCCCGAGATTATCGTGATCAACAATCTGTCCTCTGCCGGCATTCAGGGCAGTGTGGAGCAATTTGCCACCGCCCTCAAGGATGCCCAGATGGTCTTCATCCCCGGCGGCTTCTCCGGCGGTGACGAGCCCGACGGTAGCGGTAAGTTTATTACCGCCTTCTTCCGCAACGCCGCCATCAAGGAAGGCGTAACCGAGTTGCTTGAAAAGCGGGACGGTCTGATGTGCGGTATCTGTAACGGCTTCCAGGCGCTCATCAAATTGGGTCTGGTGCCCTACGGCAAGATCATGGACACCGATGAATCCTGTCCCACCCTGACCTTCAACACCATTGCCCGCCATCAGTCCCGCATCGTGCGCACCCGCATCGCCTCCAACAAATCACCTTGGTTGAGTCTGATGAACGTGGGCGACGTTGTCAACGTTCCCATCTCCCACGGTGAGGGTCGCTTCCTTGCCGGTGAGGAGCTGATCCGTGAGCTGGCCGCCAACGGTCAGATCGCCACCCAGTACGTGGATCTTGCCGGCAACGCCACAAGCGATATTGCCTTCAACCCCAATGATTCTATGTACGCCATTGAGGGTATTACCTCTCCCGACGGCCGTGTCATCGGTAAGATGGGTCACAGCGAGCGTATCGGTAAGGGCCTCTACAAAAACGTCCCCGGCGAATACGACATCCGTATGTTTGAAGCGGCTGTAAAATACTTTAAATAAGGAGATCTACCATGGCTTATAAAACCGACATTGAAATTGCACAGGAATGTAAAATGCGTCCCATTACCGAAATTGCGGCCGCCGCCCACGTGGATGAAAAATACATTGAGCAATACGGTAATTACAAAGCAAAAATTGATCTTTCCCTTTTAAAAGAATCCACCCGTCCCGACGGTAAGCTGATTCTGGTCACTGCCATCACCCCCACACCGGCGGGTGAGGGTAAGACCACCACCACCATCGGTCTGGCCGACGGTATGAAGCGCATCGGCAAGGACGTTACCGTTGCCCTGCGTGAGCCTTCCCTCGGTCCCGTATTCGGTATCAAGGGTGGCGCCGCCGGCGGCGGTTACGCCCAGGTGGTACCTATGGAGGATATCAACCTCCATTTCACCGGTGACTTTCACGCCATCGGCGCCGCCAACAATCTGTTGGCCGCTATGCTGGATAACCATATCCAACAGGGCAATGCTCTGGGGATTGACGTTAAAAAGATCACTTGGAAGCGCTGTGTGGATATGAACGACCGTCAGCTCAGAAACGTCATTGACGGTTTGGGCGGCAGAATGCAGGGCGTGCCCCGTGAGGACGGCTTTGACATCACCGTTGCCAGCGAAATTATGGCCGTGCTCTGTCTGTCTTCCTCCATCACCGATCTGAAGGAGCGTTTGTCCCGCATCATCGTGGGTTACACCTACGACGACAAGCCCGTTACCTGCGCCGATCTGAAGGCACAGGGCGCTATGACCGCTCTGCTGAAAGACGCGCTCAAGCCCAATCTGGTACAAACCCTGGAAGGCACTCCTGCCTTCGTACACGGCGGTCCCTTTGCCAACATTGCCCACGGCTGTAACTCCGTAATGGCCACCCGTCTGGCGCTTAAGATGGGGGACTACACCGTTACCGAGGCCGGCTTTGGCGCTGATCTGGGTGCCGAGAAGTTTTTGGACATCAAGTGTCGTATGGCAGGCCTCACCCCCGATGCCGTCGTGATGGTCGCCACCGTTCGTGCCCTCAAGATGCACGGCGGTCTGGCCAAAACCGAGTTGAACAACGAGGATCTGGTGGCCTTGGAGAAGGGCATTCCCAACCTGTTGCGCCACGTTTCCAACATCAAAAACGTTTACAAGCTGCCCTGTGTAGTAGCCGTTAACCGTTTCCCCACCGACACCGACAAGGAAATTGACTTCATCATTGCCAAGTGCAAGGAGTTGGGGGTCAACACCGTTCTTTCCGACGTCTGGGCCAAAGGCGGCGAAGGCGGTGTGGAGCTGGCCAAAGAAGTGGTCCGTCTCTGTGAAGAAGAGCAGGGTGATTTCACCTTCTCTTACGAATTGGACGGCACCATCGAGGACAAGATCGAAGCGGTGGTTAAAAAGGTCTACGGCGGAAAGGGAATCAACGTTCTGCCCGCCGCAAAGAAAGAGATCGACCGTCTCACCGCCCTCGGTTTTGACAAATGTCCCGTCTGTATGGCCAAAACCCAGTACAGCTTTTCCGACGATCCCGCCAAGCTTGGCGCTCCCGAGGATTTTGTAGTGACCATCAAAAATGTCAAGGTTTCCGCCGGCGCCGGCTTCGTAGTTGTGGTTACCGGTGATATTATGACCATGCCCGGTCTGCCCAAAGTTCCCGCCGCCGAGCGCATCGACGTGGACGAAAACGGCAAGATCACCGGCCTCTTTTAAGCAGGGAGTCCCTGCCGACGATCTCGGGCGCAGATCATCTGTGCCCAATAATGAGATTACCTGTTTCAAAACAAAAATGCCTGCTGTACAGCAGGCATTTTTTGTTGCTTTTTTTGCAGACAACCATTATAATGAAAATAAATCGTAACGGGGGACTTTTTTATGAAAATTATGACTTTTAACACCCAACACTGCAAAAATTATATCACGCAGGAAATTGATTTTGAAATTATGGCCAAGGCTATTGTGGATTGTGGTGCCGACGTCGTGGGCCTCAATGAGATGCGCAGTGCCGGTGAGCGGGAGGACTACACCGATCAGGTGAAAAAGCTCTCGGATCTTACGGGTATGAGCCACTACTATTTTGCCGAGGCCACCCGTCTGCACGGTAACAACCCTTATGGTAACGGCTTTCTTTCCCGTATTCCCATTACCTCTGTAGAAACCATTGCCATTCCCGATCCTGAAGTGCGGGGATACAACGGTTACTATGAAACCCGCTGTGTCTTAAAGGCGGTGCTGGAAAACGGTTATACCGTGCTGGTCACCCACTTTGGCCTCAATCCCGACGAGCAGCAAAATGCGGTGGCAACGGTGCTTGAAAATCTGGCGCCCGAAAAATGTATTTTGATGGGAGATTTCAACGTCCGTCCCGATAATGAATTGCTTGCCCCCATTCGCGCCAAAATGAAGGATGCCGCCGAGGTGATGGAGGGGGATGGTTTTTCCTTTCCCTCCGACGCACCAAATCGAAAAATTGACTATATTTTCGTAACCCCCGACGTTAAAATGATCACGGCCGAGGTTCCCGCCATCGTGGCCTCCGACCACCGTCCCCACACCCTGCAGGTGTAATATGCGGTATTCAAACTGCATTACCGCCACTTTTCTGGAGCGACCCAATCGCTTTGTGGCCAAAGTTCTTCTGGGTGGCAGGGAAGAGACGGCACACGTTAAAAATACCGGTCGCTGTAAGGAACTGTTGCAACCGGGTGTTGCCGTGATACTGAGTCAAAGTGACAATCCCCTTCGCAAGACGAAATTTGACCTTGTAACGGTTTATAAAGGGGAGCGACCCGTCAATCTGGATTCCCAGGCTCCCAACGCCGTGGCGGCAGAATGGCTCCCTCAAAGCGGCCTGTTCTCTTCTGCGGCTTGTGTTCGCAGGGAGGTCACCTTCGGCAACTCTCGTTTCGATCTTTTCGTAGAGGATGGGGAACGAAAGGCCTTTATGGAAGTAAAGGGGGTCACCTTGGAACAGGACGGTGTGGCCCGTTTTCCCGATGCCCCCACCCAGCGTGGCATCAAGCATCTGGAGGAATTGATCCGCGCTACAGAACAAGGCTATGAAGCCTACGTGTTGTTTGTGATCCAAATGAAAGGGGTACACTCCTTTTCTCCCAACGACGTTACCCATCCTGCTTTTGGCGACGCCTTACGAAAAGCGGCGGCCGCCGGGGTCAAGGTGCTGGCGATGGACTGTGTCGTCACCGCCGACAGTTTGAGGATTGATACACCTATTCCTGTACAACTATAATAAAAAAGAACTTTGGAAAAACCAAAGTTCTTTTTTGTTATTCACATTGATCTGCCAGCGCTCTTATCAGGCGGGCAAGATGCCGCAAGGTTTCCTCTCTCATACCCTTGGGGTAATCTCTTCTTACCTTGGTTTCAATGCTCAAAACACCTGCAAAGCCCGTTTCCTTCAGGGCGGCGGCAAATCCGTTCCAGTCCACCGTGCCGTCAAAGGGAATACAATGGCTGTCCCGCTTGCCGCAATTGTCGTGTACGTGTAACACTTTCAAATACTTGCCGCATAAACGCACCATTTCGCCGCAGTTGTGACGGAATACGTTGGCGTGACCGGTATCCAGACAGATATGAAAGTTGGGACGGTCTACCGCTTCCACCAGCTCCACGATGCGTTCCACCGTGGAAATGCGTTGCTCCAAAAAGGGCATATTTTCCACGCAGATGCCCACACCCAGGGGGGCGGCATAGTCGCACAGCTCGCTGAAAAATTCTATATTCATTTGCTTTGCCACCTCGGCATCCTCGCCCCCCGACCAGCCGAAGGGCATCACGGGATGTACCACCATATAGGGACTGCCCAGCATAGCGCCGGCCTGCACCGCCCGCCGCATATAAATCATTTTGGCGGCGCGGCTTTCTTCACTTTTGTCGTCGGTGGGCCAGGGGCCGTGCACTTGACTTACACTCAGCCCCGCCGCCGCAATTTGCGCTTTGATATCTTGCAAATAGGGGGCAAGACCGATCTCGGAGAGCTGATAGACGGGTCCGTTTGTGTCACAAAGGTCGAAGTCCACACAGTCATATCCGTGGGCCGCTATGGCCTGCAGATCAATGCTTCCCGTTTCGGGATCGGTGTACACACCGGTGGTAATGCCGATTTTCATACTGAATCTCCTTTTAGGCTTTTGGAAAATACTCTCAGGCTGTGCACGCCTTCCATAGGCGGCACTTCAACAGCAGTTCCCTGTAGTCGTCCGGCAAAGAGAGCCGGAACGTCCCCCTTGCACAGCAGGGCGGGATAGAGGGTAAAGGTGCGGGGCTCTGTGGTGAAAAACACGGGAATAATGCGATGCGTTCCCTTGCAAAAGTCAATCATAGTCTCCGCCATATATTCCTGCGCGTGTTGCTCCAGATCCCGCCGATCGTAAAAATACAAGGCGGTGTGAGTGGATAACAATTGTTGCAGTTCACACTCCAGCTCGTAAAGGGAGCATCGCTCTTGTGGATCAAAAGCCGTGGCCTTGCAAAAGAGCTTTTGCAGTGCCGCCCCTTGTGCTCCCACCCTTTCCCAATTTAGAGGATAGCCCCGAAGGGCCAGAATCTGCTCCAACCAATGGCCACCCACCGCAGTCAGATTTTGATACAGTCGCCGATAGGGGCGGCAGGTATAGGTGAGCCGATGATGTGAAAAAGGATTGTGCTCGTCGGTCAGGAAAAAGATATGCAGGGGATTGGTGATGGCCTGCCCGTCGGGAACGGGAAACTGCACCACGGAAAAGATCTCTGCCAGCATCATCCCCAGGGCAAACACGTCGGTTTTTTCGCTCACCGCCCAATGGGGCAACACACATTCGGGAGCGGTGTTACCGGGGGAGAGGGGATGCTTGGATAGGGTCAGCCGTTCGTATTTTTCCCTGTCTTCAAATTCTATGGAATCAAAATCAATCAGCCGCATATTGGGCGGCGCATAGGGGCTGAAGGGATCCAGCACCAGATTGTCAAACTTCAGATCTCTGTGGGCCGTGATTCGGATGCCGGGCAGGGTGAGATACAATTCCTTGAGGGCGCCCACGACCTGTAATAAAAAGCGCACCTTGTCCTCAAATCCCGGAAAGCGCTCTGCCGAAAAGGGCTGATAGAGGGGCTCCAATACCTGACAGCGATACAGCTTGCCATTGGTGAGAAAGCTACCGTTTTGCAGATCGCGGAACAATTCTTTTGCCCCGTCATTCAATAATCCTTGCCGCAGATGATCCCCCTGATAGGGCAAAAAGTCCAGATGGACTCTGCGATGGGGATGAATACTGCGACCCAAGCCCGCCAGGGGCGGGAAGGACATATCGGTGGTTTTCAGGCAATATTCCGTACCGATGCGCAACCAACGGGGCAGCGGGGCGCTCCCCGTTGAAATCTCCGTCAGCCGTACTCTCCATACCGGCTTGCGGTCGGTACGTCCGTGGCGGTAGCGATGCAAGGGTTGCAGGGTCAGGGTACGGTCACCCACGGTAAAATATTTGGTTTCCATACCCGTCCTCCTAATTGTGTTTATCTGCCAGCATCTCCAGATAGATCAGATCATCCAACGGGTCGTTGGGATAGAGCAGGGAGCGGTTGGATTCCACCAGCATACGGTT
Source organism: Eubacteriales bacterium (assembly GCA_045541535.1). Classification (GTDB taxonomy): domain Bacteria; phylum Bacillota; class Clostridia; order Oscillospirales; family QAKW01; genus Firm-08. The sequence goes on along the minus strand of JAZQJG010000027.1, from coordinate 4,090 downwards.
GATCTCCGAGAGATCACAGTTCATAGCAATGGCAATACGGATCAGGGAATCACGGTCACCGATGCTGTTCTCTGTATCAATATCGGCGGAAAGAATGGTGCGCACCACGTCCGGTGTCAAATACACCTCGTCGGCAATGCACAGCACGCAGTTTTTGCCGGGATGAGCGGCGCGGTATTCGTTGTACTTTTGCCGACGGAAGATGGTATAGTCACTGGCGGCAATACTTTGCAATGCCGTATCGCACAGGGTGAGCAGGGTTTCGTCCTCCGGGACCTTTGCCGGCCAATATTCTGCCCGCACCGGCTCCAGCACCGCACCCGTCCGACGGCTCATTTCCTCCAGCAGACCGTTGAGCAGACATACCCGCTCGTCCGGCTCGATCTCGGTGTGCTTTTTGCAATAATCAAAGAGCAAACGCAACACCATATTGCGACAGTTTTCTTCATACGCATAGGTGGTGGTGAACAGACCGGGACGGTTGAGCTCCATTAAAATATGGTCGGCATCCGCCGTATCATAGCCCTCGGGATCGGTGAGCAAAACGGTAAGTAGTTGATCTCTGGGAATCTGTCTGGCAAGTTCTAAATTTATGTACATACTGTAGGCGGCAGGGGGGATGTGCAGTGCCTCGGCACCGTCTTTTTTACGGGAAAAGTCGTGATGCTCCAGATAGTCCTCCAGCAATTCCGCACTGCGGCCCTTGGGGCGGAGCATGGTTATGCCGATGACCTTACCGTTTTCGGTGTTTACAAATTCCACGACACGGTTGTTTTGATCCAGATGGGGCTTAAGATCCTGGCTGAGCAGTCCGTTAAAGACCTCCAGGGTTTGCGTTCCGTAGGGCATACGTTTTCCTCCCGTTCTTTTATTACTTTTTAGCATACCATTCTCCGACAAAAATTGCAAGTATTCCCCGCCGAATCCGTGGGAAATTCTTGCCTTTTGCCGCCGCTTGCCGTATAATAATATCAAACCGACAGGGAGGGAAAATCATGGCGCAAAATAATAATCTGGATCGCCGCCTTCTGGCGCTCCTCGGAGAGAATCCCGACGCAGATACTTTGTTTTATCTTATGGACCGTCTGCTGACGCTGGCGGGAGAGCAGGGGGTGATCTGCCATTGGCAACTGCAGCAGGATGAGCGGTTGCTGTCGGTGGTGGATAAACTCCATCAATTGGTGGAAACAGGGGAACTGATGCCCTGTCCCTCTCTGGAGGAACTGCGTACCCGTATCGCTTTGCAAATGGTGTATACCTCGGATATGAGCTATGACGAGATCAACGAAAGGATCGCCCCTCTGCTTGCCGCACGGGACGCCCGCATTGCGGAACTGGAGAAGGCTCTGGGTGACAAGCAATGAATTACAGAACGGATAGATACGGTAACCGCCTGAGCGTGCTGGGCTTTGGCTGTATGCGCTTTACCAGAAAGCTGGGGGCCATTGATTTTGCCAAGGCGGAGCGGGAGATTATGACCGCCTTTGAGGCGGGTGTCAACTATTTTGATACCGCTTATATTTACCCCGGCAGTGAGAGCCTTTTGGGAGAGGTGCTGGAGAAAAACGGCATCCGTGAAAAAGTTTACATTGCCACCAAACTGCCCTATTATCTCATCAAGGACGTGGCAGGGATGGAACGGCTGTTTCAGGAGGAACTGCGCCGCCTGCGCACCGATCATATCGACTATTACTTTATGCATATGCTGGCGGATATCAACGTGTGGAAACGCCTGCAGGATATGGGCATTGAGGCCTGGATTGCGGAGAAAAAGCAACGGGGCCAGATCCGTCAGGTGGGATTTTCCTACCATGGGGGCAGTGATATGTTCTGCCGCCTGCTGGACGCCTACGATTGGGATTTTTGTATGATTCAGTATAATTATCTGGATCGTCATTCTCAGGCGGGGGAGACGGGACTGCAATACGCCCACGGTAAGGGTCTGCCCGTGATGATCATGGAGCCCCTGCGGGGCGGTAAGCTGGTCAGCGCCCTGCCCAAGGCGGCCAAGGAACTGTTTGCGGCCCATCCCCGTCAGGAAACGCCGGCGGCTTGGGCCTTTCGCTGGCTGTGGAATCAGCCGGAGGTTACCGTGGTGCTCTCGGGTATGAATTCCGAGGCTATGGTGCGGGAAAATCTGGCCACCGCCGAGCGCGCGGGGGTGGGGGATCTGACCGAGGCGGATCAGCAACTTCTGCGGCAGGTGGCCGCCGCCATCAATGCGGGGCAAAAGGTGGGATGCACCGGATGCGGCTATTGTATGCCCTGTCCCAAGGGGGTGGATATCCCCGGCACCTTTTCCGCCTATAACCGTAGCTGTAGCGAGGGCAAATTCTGGGCCTTGGCCGATTACTTCAAATGTACCGCCATCCGCAAGGATGCCAGCGGCGCCGGCGCCTGTATCGGTTGCGGCAAATGTGAAAAGCACTGCCCTCAAAATATTCCCATCCGCACGGAGCTGAAAAATGCCCAAAAGCAGTTGGAGGTCCCCGTTTATCGGCTGGCCCGCCGATTGGTACGCCTGCTGAAAATCTTCGGATAAACCCGGATGTCGTGAAAAAATGCCGTGACTTTGTCACGGCATTTTTAATCTTCTTCAAAGTTGACAGTGTAACGGCACTGCGATATAATTAAACTGTATTTTATAAAGAAAGGATGGAGGAATATGCCCGTATCTGCCAAAACCGTTCGCGCTCGTCTGGCCGCGCTGAAGACCTTTGCCAACGGCGCATCTCTGGGGACTATTCGCCGGGGTCAGAATCTGGTGGGTGAGCTGATGGAATGGAAGCACCGTGCCCACGTGCTCATTCGTGAGCACGCTTTTGCCCGGTTTGTCGGCGCCTGGGTCATCCCGAGGGATGAGCGGCGGCAGGGTGTGATCCTCTATCTTCACGGCGGCGGCTACACCTGCGGGGACGTCAGCTACGCCACCGGCTTTGGCTCTATGTTGGCCGCCCGTAGCGGGACCAGAGTGTTTTGTCCTGCCTACCGTCTGGCGCCGGAGCATCCCTTTCCCGCCGCGCCGGAGGATGCGCTGGAGGCCTATCAATATCTGTTGCAAAAGGGGTACGGTCCCGATCGGATCACCCTGTGTGGGGAGAGCGCCGGCGGCGGCCTTTGCTACGCCCTGTGCCTGAAACTGCGGGAACTTGGTCTGCCGCTACCTTGTGGAATTATCGCCATTTCTCCCTGGACCGATCTGACCGCTTCGGGAGAATCCTATCACGTCAATCGGGAGGTGGATCCATCCATCACCCGGGAATTGCTGGCCTATTACGCCCGCAATTATACCGATCAACCCGAGCATCCGCTGGTTTCCCCATTATTTGCCGATCTTTCGGAAATGCCGCCCTCTCTGATCTTTGTGGGCGGAGACGAGATTATGTTGGATGATGCCACCGCCCTGCATCAAAAGTTGTTGCGCCATGGACGGGAGAGTGAGCTGATCATTGCCCCCGAGCGTTGGCACGGCTATATTCTCTACGGGTTGGAGGAGGATCGCAAGGAGCTGACCCGCATCAACCGTTTCCTCAATCGCTTTATGGCAGGGGAGCGCAAACTGCGTTGGATGCCCTTGGACAATGCGGCCAAAATTTATCCTGCCGCCCGCCGCCAAAACTGGAGTAACGTGTTCCGTTTGTCTGCCACCCTTACGGAGAAGGTGGACAGGGGTGTGTTGCAAAATGCGCTGGACGTTACCCTGCGTCGGTTTCCCTCCATTGCGGTGCGCCTGCGCAAGGGCTTGTTTTGGTATTATTTGCAGGAGCTGGAGCAGACGCCTCCCATCAGGGAGGAATGCAGTTTTCCACTCACTCCCATGTCCAAAAAAGAGATCCGCAATTGCGCCTTCCGTGTGATCTGCTATGAAAACCGTATAGCGGTGGAGATCTTTCATTCTCTCACCGACGGTACCGGCGCTCTGATTTTTCTCAAGAGTCTGGTGGCGGAATATCTTACGCAAAAATACGGCGCCCGTATTCCCGCCGAGCACGGCGTGTTGGGTCGTTTGGAGGAACCGGAGCAGGCAGAACTGGAGGACAGTTTTCTCAAATATGCCGGCCCCGTTGCCGCCGACCGTAAGGAAAATACG
>JAZQJG010000026.1:0-20796 GCA_045541535.1 Eubacteriales bacterium | reverse complement strand
TTTTTCGACACCAAATCTTTGATTTGGAAGCAAATTTTCAAAGAAAATTTGACAATAACCATTGCAATGAGTGTCGTGTTCAATTAAAACTTAAAGGTTTTAATTGAACAAATCCGATATGATCGGCTTGTCGAAACGAATAAAAGCGTTTCGACAAACTACACTCATTATAAATAAATGATAAAAACACGGGGACAATATCCCGTAATTATATTGCGTTTCCCTTAAAATCAAGAAACAATTAAGGGAATATTTCAAACATCTTATTGACTATTCCCTTACAAATGGTTATAATATAAGGGAAAGAGAAGGAGGATAAGGGAATGAGACCTTTTAATTACTCTGTTATTAAAGATCAAAAATGGGATTCTGAAATTTTAGGACTTATCGCTGCAATATATAAAGAGGCGGGAAAGCAAGAACTTTATCTCAAGCAACGTCCGGAAGAATTGGAAAAGTTGGTTGAGATTGCAAAAATTCAGAGTACGGAAGCATCCAATGCGATCGAAGGTATAGTTACCACCAATACCCGTATCAAGCAGTTGGTGGAAGAGAAAACGACACCTAAGAATCGTGATGAGCAGGAAATTGCAGGTTATCGCGATGTTCTCTCGATTATTCACGAAAGTTTCGATGCGATATCTTTGTCTCGTAATTATATTCTTCAACTTCATAAAATCATGTACAGCCATATGAACAACCCTATGGCTGGTCAGACAAAGAATGTTCAGAATTATATTAGTGCAACCTACCCAGACGGACATACCGAGATTTTGTTTACTCCCCTTGCTCCGTTTGAAACACCGGAAGCGTTAGATAAAATCTGCGATGAATACAATCGTGTTATTGGCAATATGGAATTGGAGCCGTTAATCGCAATTCCAATTTTTATTCATGACTTCCTCTGTATTCATCCTTTTAACGACGGCAACGGGAGAATGAGCCGTTTGCTCACCACGTTGCTTCTGTACCGAAGCGGATTTTATGTGGGTAAATACATTTCTTTAGAAGCAAAGATTGCTAAGAATAAGGACTTGTATTACGATGCCTTGAGTCGTTCGCAGCACGGATGGCACGAAGGAACAGAAGATGCCGTTCCATTTATTAAATATCTGCTCGGCATCGTTCTTGCAGCTTACAAAGATTTTGGAGACAGATTTGCTCTTGTTGAAGAGAAACTTCCTGCCGCCCAGATGGTTCGCAAAGCTACTATGAATAAGATCGGCCGCTTTAATAAGCAAGATATACGTGAGCTGTGCCCTTCACTTAGTCTTAGTTCTGTAGAAGGCGCTCTTCGTAAAATGGTAGCATCCGGTGAACTGAAACGTGAAGGTAAAGGAAAGTCAACCTGTTATATTAGGTTGAAATAAATGTCTTTTTTGGAGGAATAAAAAATGACAGAAGTTGAGAAAATAGAATATGCAAAATCGTTTATCGACAAGTTAGCTAATGGGATAAATCCTCTTGATGATACAGTAATTAAAGAAGACGATGTAGTAAATAATGTTAGACTATCGCGCTGTTTTTTCTATGTGTCAGATGTTTTACGGCAGGTGATTGAAAATGGTGGTATAAATAAAAAGAAAAACGATTGGTTAAAGTTTGAATTGTCAGCGGATCAAATATTGAATTTTGCCTATTCGGAATCGCCTATACCGATAAGTGAAATTGCAAAAAGGTTGAATTCTCTTATTACAGAAGAAAATATGAGAAAAATTTCTCATAGAGATTTGAGTAATTGGCTTCTTGCCACTGGTATGCTTTGTGAACAAAGCACATACGACGGAAAAACAACTAAACGTCCAACAGAGAAAGGAAGCAGTATCGGAATTTCCACAGAAGTCAGAACAGGACAAAGAGGTGAATATACAGTAGTTGTATACAATAAAGAAGCGCAAACCTTTATTGTAGATAACCTTGAAGCGATTATAACGCTGAAATACAACAAATGATCATTTAATATAGCAAAAGCGAGGGGATTTTTCCCTCGCTTTACTCATTATTGCCATATCGCTCTCGAAGCAGATCGCGAAATCTTTCCTTTGGGTAAAAATAGGTTGTTTTTCCGTCAATTTTTTGTGTGACCAACCAAGTTGTATTGACTTCTTCATTTATTTGGCGAGTTTTTAATATACCGTTTTCTATATAATCGTAGAAACGATATCCGTCAAATGCAAAATCGGATTGTGTTCGGTTAAGTGTCGAAATAGCGCTTTTGTCCGTAAGCTTATCAAAGCAAACGATTGGCGTGCTCATAAAATAACGTTCAAGCAGTTCGCATGTCTTTTCGTCGTCGGAATATATATCGTACAAATAACCGCAAATATAGTCGCCAATGATAGATAAGTCTTTTACCTTAATATCGCAAAGAAATAGGGTGAATTTACTTGCAAAATGCGATAGTTGTATGCATTTTCGCCTATCGAAGTAAAACAACTTTGCTCCCCACTCAAGCATGCGGTCGCCTCTTTCTTTTTCAATAATAAACTTTATTGTCTTTGCATTATTAGCACATTCTTCTGGCATATTCAGTTTATATCTGTCTCGAAGAAGCTTCGTTGTATAAATAATCATATACTCACCACCTTTAATTAATTATATCATATTTAATTTCAAAAGTAAAACTTGCGGTATATTTCTCCCGGAAATACACAGATAATAACAACACAATTTGTGATTTAAGGAGAAATGAATATATGAAAGCAACAGGAATAGTTCGTAGAATAGAGGCTCGTGTTATAATAACACAAAAATGCAATAAAGCCTTATAAATACTGGGTTTTGTCGCACTTTTTGAATAAAAATTTTTGACGATAAATATCACATTTGGCTATGTACCCTTCGAAAAACCGTTTCTCCAAGATTTTATTGAACCAAAACAAATCAAGGTTCCCACAACAGCAATTACACACCACATAAGCAGTGTAAATTGCCAACCTATTTTTTCAGATAAAACAGCAATTCCGAAAGTTGAAATGCCGCTTCCTACATACGCACAGGCGTTTAATATGCCTGCCACAGTAGAAATATTACCGTATTTTTTAAAGAATGGGGGCACCATCGCGGTTAGCATCGAAGAAACACCATGCATAGCGCCTGTAAGAAGTGACGAACATATTACCGACAGTATCACGCTATTTCCCGAGCCGAAATAAAGACCAACCGTAGATACTGCGCCTATCAAAAACATAATTGCAGAACACAGTACAGGGCTTTTGAATTTTTTGAGATACAAAACAGAAGCAGTCTGTGTGCAAAGAATACTGAAAAGCGGAAGCACAACGCCGGTTAGAATGGAAACCGCCGAGCCTAAATGATAGATGTCTGCAATATATGTGGGCATCCAGGTTGCAACACCGTCCCTAAGCATTCCTTGTAAAATAATTGCAACCATAATAGCAATAACGACAGGTGAGAGAAGTACTTTTATAGCGCTTTTTTGCGAAGTTTTTTTTGTTTTAACTTTTTCTTGCGTTATATCTTTAATATCAATACAATATTTGTTCCAAAACATTATCATAACAATTCCGCAACAAGCAGAAAATAAAAATACTGACTTCCAGTTTAAGAGCGTTATCAAAATTGGAGCGATAAAATATATGATTATCGTTCCGTATGAACTTGCCCAGGAAATTCTTACTGCCATTTTTTTATATTGCTCTTCTGAAAAAGCGGCAACCATAATTCTAGCAATCGGCGGCCACATAAACGCTTGTGCAAAGCCGTTGATACACCAAACCAACAACATTAAATAAGGACTGGCGCACAAAGGCATAAGAAGATTCATTATGACAGATATTATAAGTCCCGTTTGCACCAGCTTTTTAGGAGAAAACAAATCTCCGCATATTCCACTGATAATTTGACCGACCCCGTAGGTTATAAAGCTGCCCGTAACCGCTGTGGACAGCAAAGTTCTTGATATTTGTGTGTTCGCTTCAATCTCCGATATTATCGCGCCCAAATTTATTCGGGTTATGTAACTGACCATATATGTTGCAGTAAATAGAAGCGCAAGCCCTTTTACTTTCCTTTCGTTAATCAAAATTATTTTGCTCCTTAATCGTTTTTGCTTTTATTATATCTGTGAATATAAGATATTGAATTGACAATATTGAGAAAAATATGTACAATATTGCTATAAGGATTAAAGGGGCACAAAAAATGAACAAGGGCTATACAAAATTTTTGTACGATGACAATTCCGGCTTTAGACTACATCATACAAAGGGTCGATTCGCGGCAGAATCTACAACAGGCTATCTCCACTACGATGTGGAGCTGTCTTTAATTTATTTTATTCACGGTATAGGTGAAATAAAAATTGAAGGTAAAAAATACATCATTGAAGATAATGACTTAATTCTGTTAAAACCGTCAGAGTTATATCATTTTACCGTTAAAGATGGCACGTATCACGAAAGATTGGTGCTCTATTTTAACGGAGATTTACTTGGAAATTTTAAAGAATCGGGCAAAGTCTTCCTTGAAGCGTTTTATAATCGACCGGACGGCTTTGAAAACAAAATACCTGCCAAAATCGTTAAAGAAAATAATATCGACCTTGTAATTAAGGAATTACTGAATCTTGTAAAAGATCAAAGCGAAGTGAATAAAGTAGTTTCGGTCTGTAAAACGGTTGAGATTTTGGCAAAATTAAGAACCATCATTTTAAGCAGTTCGGAAAAACAATATTCCCAAACGGGGGAAGATCCTTTAATCAATAATGTTATCGCCTACATCAATCAAAATTTCAGTCAAAATATCAGCCTTGAAGGCATAGCAAAAGAATTTTATGCAGATAAGTATTATATATCTCATTTGTTTAAAGAGAAGGTTGGAGTAACCCTGTGGAACTATGTAATTTTTCGCAGGCTAACCGCCTTTAATGATTTGATTCGGGCAAACACCTCCATTGAGGAAGCATGTTTTAGGGTAGGTTTTCAGAATTATTCCAACTTTTTCAGACTTTATAAAAAACATATGCAAATGACCCCAACAGAATTTAAAAAAAGTATTAAGAAATATTGATTATCAACTCAGCAAAAAGAAGTATAAATCTCCTTGTTTTACAGATACTAACAGTACAAATTTGTAAAGCAAGGAGATTATTATATATTATGAAAGCTACTGGAATAGTTCGAAGAATAGATGACCTGGGTAGGGTGGTAGAAAATGAAAAATGACACTTTCGGAAGAAAGTGTCATTTTTTATAGGACGTCTTTGGGTTTGGCGGGGGCTTGGTCGGGGGCAAGCCAACTGTGGAGTTTCCAGCCGGTCTCCTTGGTATATTCAAAGATGGCGGTGACGCAGTTACCGCAGGAAAGGCGGCCGGCGGGGATGGTGACACCCAGTACTTCTTTCAGCATGGCAAGCAGCCAGCCAAGGTGGGTAAAGACGGCCACCCTTTGATCCTCCCGCTGTTCCAGCAGTTCCATAAACTCCCGCACCCGTGCCCAAAACTCTTCTCGGGATTCACCGCCGTAGGCGGTGTAGCCCTCGGTGCGGGTGCGCTCCCGTTCCTCGGGGGTGATGATATTTGAGGGCTTGTTTTCAATGTTTCCCACGTCCAGTTCTCTGAGCAGGGCGTTTTGCTCCGGTACGTAGTCGGGCAGGGCGGTGCGGGCGGTGCCCACGGCGCGGCTGAGGGTGCTGGCATACACCTTGTCAAAGGGGATGCCTTGCAAACGAGCGCCTACGGCGCGGGCATCCTCATAGCCCTTTTCGGTGAGGGGGGTGTCGTAGCACCCGCTCCAGCGGTTTTCCCGATTGTTCACCGTCTCTCCGTGACGGATGACGTAAACTTTCATTGTTTCTCTCCTTTAATGCCTTTGTAGAGATGGGTGATCAGCAGATCCTCGTCCATATCCAGTCCGTGGGAGCCGCAATCACCGTCGATCTCGTGACAGCCGTGATCCATGGCAAAGCCCAGAAGGGTATTCTTGTCGGTGTGTTTGAGCATTTCGTAAAACTGGGCGTAGGCGTGGCAGTTGGCGCGGTACTCTGACAGGGCGATCAGACTTTCGGGTCCGTTTTTGTGCATAGTGCCGTCGTAGTTACCGTTGTAAATGACGATAAAATCGTATTTGTCCTCGGTGAGGATTTTGGCGGCGGTGGCGTTGATCTCGTCCACCGAGTCGTGCTCGGTGAAATAGTCCATCTCCCGACCCAGATAAATATGGGCCAGACTGCAACGGCGGGAGGCGATCAGGGCCACCTTTTTGCCCGCCCGCAGAAGGGCATCAAAGAGGGTATCAATGGTGATGACGGGCTTTTCGTATTTTTGAATACCGTGCACTTCGGGCTGGGCGCCGGTGTACATAGTGCCGAAGCAGACCGGTGTAACAGAGGGCATGACGCTTCTCAGAGGGATCTCAATATCTGCCCGCTCCCGCAGGTTTTGGGAAAGGGTAGGATATTTTTCATAGATCCAGCGGGCCACGGCATCGGGATTGTACATTACGATGCGCTCTGCCTTTTCTCCCTCAAATACTTTGTCAATATAGGTGGCCAGCTCCTCGTTTTTGGGGGCGGCGCAGGCCGGCGGCTCAATGCCCATAGCGTAGGCAAGGGTGGCGCAAATACTGTCAAGTGAACGATTCATTTTGTTTTCCTCCTATATTCTAAGATCCTGACGGATGGCGGCGTGCAGATCGGCACGAAATTGTTTTACCGTTTCATAATGGGAGTGGCCGAAGGTCTCATAAGTGGACTTGGTGGCATCGGACAGGACGATAACGTACAATCCGCTCTCTCTGTTTACAAATACCGATTGCCCCGTGTGTCCGCAATGGCCAAAACTGCCGGTGGGAAAAAGACCGCCCGTTTGCTCATAGCGAGGGGTGACGTAGAGATAGCCCAGGGCTCGGTCTGCCTCCAAGGTGGGAGTATGGTTTTGGGTGGCCAGAGCAAAGGTTTCGGAGGACACAAGGGGAAAGCCCTGTAACAGAGCCTTTGCATAAGCGGTCATATCGGTGAGGTTGGAAAAGACTCCCGCATTGCCGGCCACGCCGCCCAGATGACGGCAGTTATAATCGTTGACGGTGCCCCGCAAGCTTTCCTCTCCGTTGGCATTGACAATGTTCTGACGTTCCGTGGGGCAAAATCCGGTGGCGTTCATTCCCAGAGGTGCGCAGACCAGATCTTTAAAGAGCTGATCCAGCGGCGCATCCCATACCTGTTCCAAAATCTTGCCCAGCAAAATAAAGCCGGGACAACTGTACAACACGGCCTCGCCGATGGGCACGTCACAGGGAATCTTTAAGATGGTATCCGCCACGTTGTCTTTGGTGACGTTCATCGTATTCAGCGATTTATGGCCGAATCCCATGGTATGGGTGAGAAGATGATAAACATTCATTGCCTCCTTGTCCTCGGGGCAGGGGAAAAAGTGGCTGACCGGCTGATGCAATGAAATAAGACGTTGGTCCAGTGCGATCAGCGCCAAGGAGGTGGTGGCCAAAATTTTGGTCACCGAGGCCATATCAAAGAGGGTGTCACGATCCACGCCCGCACCCCGAAAGGTTTCGTATATAACCGTTTCTCCCCGTCCCACTCTCAGGGCCAGATGGCGCAAATACCCATTGGAAAGATATTGATCAATACATTGCTCCAAATGTTGCACGGCGGCTCATCTCCTTTACCTTTTTTATCATTATATAAAATAGGCTGTGAAAACGCAAGGTTTTCCCGGTCTATTGTTTACTTGGCGTTTTTCACGGAATCGGTGGGGCCGTCTTCTGAATGTCGGCGGGAAATGCGTTTTTTTAACTTTTGTGTTGTTTTAAAAATACTTGACCCGTCAAAACCGAAAGAGTATAATAAAAGACAAGGAGCTGATCATCTGTGAAAATTACTTTTTTAGGCACCGGTCACGGTGTGCCCGAGGCACACAAAAAATGTGTTGCCACCCTGCTTTCGGTGGGGGAGAATTATTATATCATTGATGCGGGATGTGATATTGCTTATGAGCTGACTGAAAAACGAATTCCCTTTGAAAAGGTGAAGGCGATTTTCGTCACCCATCCGCACAGCGATCACATCAACGGTTTGATCCCGTTTTTTACCATCACCCAATGGTTTTACAAAACGGCGGATTTTTCCTGTTATCTGCCCGATGAGGGATTGGCCAAGGCCTATAAAGAGCAGGTCTTTCCCGGGCTGTCGGTGGCCCTGCGCCCCGAACAGCGTATTCTTTCCTACGGGGAGGGCGTGGTATATGAGGATGGCGTGATTCGGGTTACGGCCTTTCCCACCCTTCATTGCCCCCATTCCTTTGCCTTTTTGGTAGAAGCGGAGGGAAAAAGAGTGCTCTTTTCGGGAGATCTCAAGGATCCCGCCATTGATTTTCCGCCGGTGGACGATCTGGATGCCGCCGTATTGGAATGCGCCCATTTTCCCATTATGAATTACGAGGCGCCCCTGCGGGACAGAGCCGTCAAGGCAATCTATATCAACCATTACGGCTTGTATATCGGCCGCCGTTCCCCCCAAAACTTCCGTCCCTTGGGGGAGGCGCTAAACGTCCCTCTCTATCCCACCACCGACGGAATGGAAATCAGTTTATAAAAAATACCGCAAGGATGCTCCTTGCGGTATTTTTTTATTCAAAGGCTTTCATTATTTTTTTCCAGCGCTCGGCAAAGTCCGGCTTGCTTTCGGTGTCGGGGACAAAGCCTGCCTTCAGATAGGTTTTGATGGCCGCCAGACGCCAATCGTCGGTGGTAAGATGGGCGGTTTCCATCCCCTCTTTTTTGAGAGCGTATACGGCGATCTTGTTCAAAAGATGGCCGATGCCCTTGCCCCGACAGGCGGGCTTGCAGGCCACCATATGGATGTAACCCGCCTTGGCTGTATAGTCGCAGATCACCGTAATGGTGGCCACGGGCGCGCCCTCCAGCAGAACGAAATAACACATTTTATCATCATATCCGGGACGAGCGGTCATCTCCTTGTCGTAAAAGGACCGATCACCAATGGGCTGCTCCTCCTGCTCCATAAAACGGACGATATCCAGCCAATGGTGTACGCCGTCCTCCAGTTCGGGCAGGGTGGTCAGGGTCATTCCCTCGGGCATCACGGGGGCCTCTGTCGCCGCGCCGTCGCTTTTCCATCTCATAATCAGTTGTGCCATAGCGTTATTCTCCTTTTTTTCTGTAGCGCATAATGCCGATGGCGGCGGAGAGGAAAGAGATGCTTTCCGAGATCATTCCGCTGTAGGAATGGGCCACCAGATTATAGGCAAATACCATCGGGCAGGTGATCAGCACGCTCTTGCGCAGGTTTTGCTGATTGCACAGACCCATACAAAGGGTGTTGATCATCAGGCCGCCCACGATAAGCAGGGAGTGATACCCGTCCCAGGAAAACAGGCTGATACCTGCCATAATCAGCGCCAGCGTTATGGGCAACCACACACCGGACAAAAACTTCTTGTCCCGATGGTAAAACAGCAGGTTGCGCAGGATACACACCACGTTGAGGGCAAAGCCGGAATAGGCGCCGATGAGCACGTATTGCAGGCAGATCAGGGCTGTAGCCAGCGTTTGCACAATGAGCAATTTTTTCTTTTCCGATACCTGATAGGACAGAAAAAACATACCGATCGCCACGGCGCCGACAATGTGTCCCGCAATTTCCATACCCGTTCACTCCTTGCTTTTCTCTTGCTTTAAGTATAGCAAATCTTTTTGAAAAATCAATCGGTTTTCAAAATAAAAAAGCCGCCCGAGGGCGGCTTTTTAGGATTTATTTTTCGTTGGTTAGATTGTAGGAGGGAAACAGTTCCCGCCAGACGTCGGTATGGGCCTCACAGTCCAGAAAATGACCGAATAGGTCATAATCCTTTTGGGTGGCGTCGGGGGCGCAGGCCTTTGCAATGGCGCGCAGATAGGTGGGGCGCATCTGCCGGCAAAAGGCGTGCCAACCCTCTTTCCATTGACCGTTTGCAAGCTCCCCGTTACGGGTGGCAAACTCTTCCAAAATCCGTTTTCTTTCCTCCCCTTTGGCCAGCGTGATGCCATGCTTGGTATTTACGATGGGAATAAACTCCATTTCTCCTGTAATGGTGTCATACTTTACAGATAAAAGATTGTTCCAGCTTTCGGGATGGGCGGGCTTTTCAATGACAAAATGGAAATTGCCCTGACCGTACAGAATATGGCAGCCGTTATATTCCTCATAACAGCCGATGCAATGGGTGTGCTGACAGAGGATTACATCGGCACCGTTTTTGGCCATGGCCCGACACACCTTGCGCAGGCGGGGGGAGGGATAACGGCTGTGCTCCTTGCCGCCGTGATACAATACGATCACCCGATCACAGCTTTCTTTGGCGTTGCGGATATCCTCTATGGTGTCAAATTCATCAAAGGGGCGACTGCCCATCCGATCCTCCAGGGCATAGGAGTATTCGTGCTCACATACGGCAATCAGGCATACCCGCTCGCCGTTTTTTTCCACGATCAGATTTTTTCTGGAATCCTCATAATCCTTGCCAAAACCGGTGTGAGCAATCCCCACGGCGTCCAGCGCGGTCAGTGAATCGGTGGCGCCTTTGATACCGTAGTCAAAGAAATGGTTGTTGCTCAGTCCCGCGTGGGTAACACCGATTTCTTTTAATACCTTAGCGGTATTGAGCGGGGCGGGCAGGGGAGGGCCGAACTTTTTGATGGGTTGGGTGCTTTCGGTAATGGCGCACTCCAAATTGACAAAGTTAATATCGTTTCCCTCAAAAAGGGAAAGGGTATCGGTAAACAGGGTTTGCGTGTCCCCCGCCGCAAAAAGGGCCGAGGTGATCTTGGAGGGGCAGATATCCCCCAACAATAATACTTTCATTCTTTTCTTCCTTTATTTTATAATAAAATTGTTGCTTCTGGTGGTGGTGGCGGGAGGGGCGGGATCCAAGGACCGGTCGGCAATGCCCAGCACGTCCTCGGGACGGATCCAGGGACGACCCTGAATGGCGCTGGTCTCCTCATGGGTGAGATAGCCCTCAAAGGCGGTGAGACTGCGACGGATAAAGCCATCCCGCACACAGGCCTCTTTGAGTCCGTTGTTCAGGATGTTCAACAGCATCGGCAAGGTTTCGGCGGCCAGAGCCACGGTGGTGGAATGGGCCACGGCGCCGGGAATGTTGCTGACGCAATAGTGGACGACACCGTTTACTACGTAACGGGGGTTGTCGTGATGGGTCTCGTGGCTGGATTCAATGGCGCCGGGATCATCATTGGAGATGTCCACCAGCACACTACCGGGCTCCATCAGCTTCAGCATTTCCTTATCAATGAGAAAATCCTTGCGCTGTTTGGGCCATTTAACACAGTTGATGACCATATCCGTTTGGGGAAGCAGAGAGGTGATGGTCTCCTTGGTGCAGAACATGGTGTTGATCTTGTTTTGATATTGATCTCCCAGTTTTTTCAGCACGCCCAAGTTGATATCCATCACCGTTATATGAGCGCCCAGACCATACAAAACGGACAGGGCTCCCTGTCCCACGATGCCGCCGCCCAGAATGAGAACGTTCATTCCCGGCGCACCGGCAAAGCCGCCCACGAATTTGCCCTTGCCGCCGTTGATGGTCAGCATAGATTCCAGCCCGAAAAGGGCGCCCTGCTTGCCGGCGGCTTCGCAGTTGGGGGAGCCGTAACGGTGGCTGTCCTCGGCGGTGATGGCGATGCATCCGCTGTCCAGAATGGCCTGCACCTCTTCGGGATGACCGGCGGGATGAATACAGCAATAGATCATCTGCCCCTTGCGCAGATATTTATATTCCGAGGCCTCAATTTCCTTTACCTTGGCCAAAAAATCGCAGTGCTCCCACAGCTCGGCGGCGGTATCTGCTATTTTGGCTCCCGCCTTTTCATAGGCCTTATCGTTAAAGCCGCTTCCCACACCGGCGCCCCTTTGCACCAGCACAGTGTGGCCTGCCGCCACAATGCTCGCTACCTCCACGGGGGTGCAGATCACGCGGTTTTCCCCCTCTTTAATATCCTTTAAAACACCAAAAATCATGGTTATACAAGCTCCTTGCACTTAAATCAATTTTAATTATATTATGTGGCAGAGCTATTGTAAAATTCATATTTATATGGTAAAATATTGAATAGATTCAATATTTTGGAGGAACCTATGACACAAGCATCCATTGAATGTTTTTTGGCCATCTGTCGGCATAAGACCATCAGCAAGGCGGCTCAACAGCTTTTTATCACCCAATCCTCCCTTAGCATTCGCCTGAAAACCCTGGAAAAGGAATTGGGCGGCGCTCTGTTTTTTCGTAAAAACGGCAGTCGGGAAATGACTCTTACGCCGGCGGGGGAGAAACTGTATCAGCTGGCCTTACAGTATCAGGAAATTGTGGAAGAGATGCAACAGGTGTGCAAGGTGCAGCCTACCGTGCTGCGGGTGTCGGCCATCAATTCGCTGGGCACCTGCTTTTTGCCGGAGGTTTACGAATATTTTATGCAGCAGTTCCCGCAATACGGTCTGGAAATTCAGGATATGGAACGGGAAAACGCCGAAAGCAGCCTGTGTAGCGGATTGACCGATCTGGCCTTCACCTCGGGAAAAAGTTCCAAAGCCGACCTGCAGCAGACCCCGGTATTCAGCGAGCCGATGGTGCTGCTTTGCGGTACGGACATTGCCGTGGAAGGGCCGGTGACCGTCGCTGATCTGGCGCCTTATAAAGAGGCTTACGTGGAATGGAGCCGTCCCTTTGCCCGGTGGCATAAAGAAACGTTTTCTGACGCAATGCCGCAGATCACCCTTTCCATTATGGCACAGCTACAGCAGTTTATGAACAAGGGGGCGTATTGGGCCATTCTGCCCGTCAGCGTTGCCGACGGTTTGTTTAAAGATCGTAAAGTGAATATGCTTAACACCTCTTTCGAGCTGCCACGGCGTGAAATTTCGGTACTCACCGCCCCGGAGCGGGAGAATGAGGCGGTGACCCATTTCCTTGGCTGTCTGCACACCGTCCTGGCCGATCATAAAGAACTGCAGTCCTTGCTGTAATATGCAAAAGACCGTGTTGGTTGATATGATCCTCCGATAACGTCGCTGTTCTGTTGGATTGGTTTTTACCCCCCACACACTGCGCGGAAAATGAATGGGCAAGGATCATGGGAGGGCGAATACGATGCCCCGGGCCTTATGCTGCATTCCCATCTGCTTGTACAGAGCGTGAAGCACCTTGTCGCGGATTCCCCCTCTTTAATATCCTTCAAAACACCGAAAATCATGGTTATACAAGCTCCTTGCATCAAATTATAATTATTTTATGTGGCAGAGCGCTTGTAAAATGTATATTGAAATCATATGAAAACATCCCCATACGGAATTGTATGGGGACGTTTTTGTGATTTATTTAAGTTGGGGTATTCCATCCGGTTGCGCTTTTTAACTGATTTACGATTTTGAGACTTTCCGTGGGGGAAGGGATTTTTGCAGTTCCGTTTTCGGCAACTTTTCCATCGGCATTCAGGATGACGGCATAGTCGTGATACTCGTATACCGTTTTGCCCGTTTCGTCGGCATTGCTTGTCATTCCCCAAACCCAAAACAGTTCTTTTCCATACCGATCGGTTTGACAATATTCGGTTCCACCTACAAAGTCCTCATCTTCTCCGGTATAACCATTTTGAACTTCGTATGCGTAGATGGGTTCGTTCAGTTCATGTTTATGAGGTCGCAAAGCGCTTTTATTTTTATGTTTGGAAATTTTAAGACTTGCGCATTTTTCTTCGTTGATTTCCTGATTCCAATCGTTGGCTTTTTTTAGCGCATCCAGTGCGGCTGTGTCCATTTTCTTTTCAATGGCGGCCCAGTCGCTCTCCGTGTCGTAATAATTGTTGGTATCATAGAAGGGGAGATAACATTCGTCCTGATAGTAATATACAGTTTCGTCATTGCTGTATTGCATAATGACAAAGGCCATCCCATTATCCACGACGGGATTTGCAGAAGACGTGTAAAACTCACTATAAAAGAACAGTGTGCGGCCGAATGCATCGGTTTCTATAACGCGGATGTGGGGATCAAACATAACCTCACCGTTGGAATGATTGCCAAAAGTGCCGAAAACGTTGTTGACAGCGACGGTATAAAGGTCGGTACGATCTCCTTTATAACCACCGTAATTGCAGGAGGAGAAGAGCAACACCACGGTGCTGATGATCAGCAAACAACAAATGATTTTAACGTTAGTCTTCATAAAAACACCTCCTTGTCTTTATACTCTGATTATACCACGTGATGGAACGGTTGTAAAGGAGAGCGAAACCGTTACCATTCAATCAGCATTACGGTGTTGTTTTCGATGAAATCGGCGTGGGGCGCCCAGGCCAGCACACCGGGCTCGTCCAAGGGTGGCTGTCCGCCGCCGTGCAAGGGCTTCATTGCTTTGACTGTTTTAGATTGATCTACCCGAATGGTTGCCATGGTATTATCCTCCTTATTTGTTGAACACGGCGGGACGGAGACCGTCGTTTACAAAATCGTCGTTGCGGATCATACCGCCGCCGAAGCCGGCAGGGCGCATATACTTCCATTTGGGGTCCACGTCGGCGGAAATTTGGCCCACTTCCTTGCCAAGATTTTGCAAAATCTGACCGTCGGGAGCAACGATCATAGAGCAACCGCCCCGCTCGTCGGTGTCCATAGAATAGGAGGAACGGGCCACGTAGGCGTTACAGCGAAAGGCGGTGAGCTTGGCTTGGGCCCGAATGATGTCGGTACGCTCCCCCCGCTGATAGCCGGGGATGAGAATAATATCCGGCTTTTGGGCGGCGATATACTCGATCTGTTCGTTAAAATATACGTCATAGCAGGTCATAAAGGCAAAGCGGATACCCTCCACCTCGCACACGCAGGCGCCCTCGCCATAGGCCACCTCTAAGGCTACCTCCGAGGGAGGCAGGTGGATCTTGTCATATACAAAGGAAACCTCACCCTGCTTGTTAAAAAGATAGGTGCTGTTTTTGCGTTTGCCCTCCCGCTCTTCCAACACGTTGATGGCAACGAAAGCCGCCTTTTCTTTGGCCACCTTTGCCGCACATTTCAGCATTTCTTTGGCGCGGGGCATCGCCTTGATCTCACTTTCCGCATCGGAAATGCCGCCGGCATTGGAATATTCCGGCAAAACGATCAAGGAATTTTCCGTTACCGTTTCCATTTCATTTAGCAAAAAAGAAGCAATGGTGGCATCAGGGGTTTCTCCCGCAAAATAAGGGGGTTGTACCACGGTGATTTTCATTACGATCACTCTCTTTCTGTGTAAAGATAACATACTTTACATAACAAAATCATTCTATATCTTAATATTAATCCACTTTTTTCCGATAGTCAATCAAAAACCTGCGATTTATGTTTAAAATCGCAGGTTTTTTCTATAAATGAGCTTGGTATCGGTTGGCGGTGATCACGCCGTTACAAACAGAGAGCTTGCAAATACGGGCGGTGCGGCGCTCCACGTACTCATCCTCTGCCGCAGCATAATCCCGTCCGTGATAAATGGCGTAATAAGTACCGTCCACCTTAATGACGCTATGATGCCCCGTGCCTTCCTCAAATTCGTTTTTAATGATCAGGGGGGCAAATTTTCCGTGGTCGGTCACCTTGACAAACTCTACTTTTTTCAAATCCGCCTCATCACTTTTGGCCACGGCATAGCCGATATGATAGGTGTCGTCCTGATAACAACCGGCGCTGTACATCAGATATTGCCACTCGCCCTCTTGAAACCAAAAGGGGCCCTCCAGGGTATACCAGAGTTTTCCATTTACACACTTGGGCGTGTATTTTTCCTCCTCAAATGCAGGGGTCAACACTTCCTTGGGGTTATACTCAGGGGTGTAGGGATCCAAAAACCGATCTACGTAAATACGGGTGCCGGGAAGGGGATCCTCCCTGTTGTTCTTGGCATACCACAAAAACAGGCCTGCTTCGGTCTGCACCATATGGGAATCGATGCTGAAATGATCATACAGACATTTTTCGTTGGTGAATGGGCCCAAAGGAGAATCGGCGCACGCTACGTGCATAAACTGCCCTCCCGTTTTGGTGACACAGGAAACGTACATATAGTATTTGTCTTCGATCTTAATGACCGAAGGCGCCCAAAAGTCGTACCCCTCGGCAAAATCCGTCACGACACCCTTGTATTGCCACTCTCCCGTCAGGCTGTCACTGACGTACACACCAATGCCGTGGCTATGGTCGGCAATGCCGGATGGATAGAGATAAAACCGACCGTCATCCTCAAAAATAAAGGGATCGGCCTGGGACGCCCATTGATTATTTTCAAACTGTAATTTCATATTTCACACCTCTTGGACATAAATTTTCAAATTTCACGAAAGGATTTGACGGTAAAACGCTCGCCGCAAAGGGTGGGGAATTCCTTTTTGCCCCAGGGCTTGTGCCAGGTAAGGCCGCCGCGCAGACGTTCCTCGGGATCGTACACTCCGTATCGGAGCGCATTGACGGCGGGCTTGAGCCCCGTGCCGCATTCAAAGTTGAGGGTGTTGATCAACACGTTACAGGGTCCCTTGGGCATACCGAACAACTCAACCCTAGCCGCCGACAGGATGATGGCGTTGTGCTGTGCCACAATATGTTGGATGACCGACAGATGGGAGCAATCGTGGAAGGTGAGGGCCTCCTCACAGTTGTGCACGTAGAGGTAATCGGCCACCACGTGCTCGCCCAAAACGAAGCCGTAGCGGAAGCCTTGGGCCGCTACGTTACGCAAAACGTTGTTGTCGTTTTGATCCCCCGAGGTGATCAGACCTGCGGTGTGGCAAGGGTTGGGCAAAAGCTCCTTATGCAGCAGGGTGTCACCCACCTGTTCGTTCAAGCAAAATTGACTGTCGGTAACGTTGATACGGGAGACGTTTTGCAAATTGACAGCCGTTTGAGTGGGATACATTTTATCCGTGTTTAAATGCACGCGAAATTCAAGATTGGTAATGGAGAATTGACGCACGCTGAATTTCCCCTTGCAGGAGGTGCCCTCGGGCGCCGCTAAGATCGCCCAGGGGCGTGCGGTGGGATCGTGTTCTTCGGGGGCTTCCCAGTCGGAAAACAAACGGGTGTTATGCCCCGACAGAGTGCCGAAGGTGGTGGGTGAATAGTTGTCTTTCATCGCCTCTATGGGACGAACGATGTAGGCCTGCAACATCCGGCAGGGCATTTCTCCCTCCAGCTGAATGTTGGCATCGCCGGCGGGAATGACCAGCTGGGCGCGAACGGGCTTTCCGTCCACTTCCTCAATGCCCGGAGAAGCAATGCGATACCCGCCCTTGGTAAAGGGAAACAAAATCTTACCGCCGCCACGCTCTGCCGCAAAGTTAATGGCCGCCTGAATGGCGGCGGTATCGTCGGTGATGCCGTCACCCTTGGCGCCGAAATCAAAAACGTTAATTCCAAAAGAAGCCATACGCTCAACCTCCCAAAAAGCATATTCTTATCCTCATTATATCATATATTTGCAGATATGCAAGGCGCTGTAATGGTTTTTGAAATGATCTGATTTCTATAAAAGTAAGCCCCTTTCATACACTTGTAGGAAGGGGGACGTTTAAATCTGAATCAGCGGCGGAGCGTCGATATAGTTGAGATGATATTTTTTGACCAGTTCACGAGCTTTTGCGAGAGAGGCGCCGTCATAGGCACTGGAAACGTCATGGGCATCAAATCCGAAGGTGACGGGGGAGCCCTCCTCACCGGCGATTTGCCAAAAAGCAACGTTGGGGTAGTGGCGCTTGTCACGAATACCGTAAAAATTGATTTCTAAGGGGACGCTGAACTCTCTTGCGGCGATACAGACCCGCCGCATAATCTTTTGATAGACCTCTATATCTCCCGTAAAGCGAAAGACATCAGGGTGTGCCACGTAGGTGAAAATACCCGTTTGCATCGCCGCCACCAACGAGTCGGCATATGCTTCCAAGGCGTTGGCATCGTCGGTGGGAGTGTTGGTGTGTTTGCCGCCTTGCCCTTCGGGTACTACGTAATGTTGCCCCAGAATCAGGTATTCCGCACCCCAAGAGCGCGCATTTTCCACCATAGTTTGAAATTCGCTCGGAAAATATTCCGATTCAAAACCGATCAAAAGTTCCAAGTGATCTTTGTATTTTTTTCGCAGGGCTCGTAATTCTTGTACGTAGGTTTGCGCGTCGGCCATAGGAACACGGGTTTTGGGTGCCTCGTAGCCGTCGACGTCCCGAAAGGGGATATGATCGCTGAATCCCATATACCGAATGCCGTTTTCGATGGCGCGGAGGATATATTCCTCCTCTGTTCCGGTGGCGTGGGAACAGCGCCACGTGTGGGTGTGAAAATTATAGTCCATAGTGTTACCAACCTGTATTTTTGATAGAATTATGATCTTTCTCAGAAAAGTCAATGACCCGCCGCAGGGACGGGGAAGGGGACTTAAACAATCGCTCCAAATCAATTTCTGCCATAAAGGTGGCGGCGTAGGACAGGGTCAGGTGGAACAGGGAAGTGTTCCATTTGGTGTCCTTGCCCCAGCCCTCAAAGGTGGTGGTACCGCCTTCTTTCAAAATGCGCTTCCATGCGCCGTCCTCCAGCAGGTATTGCTTTACAAGGTCGTGCCGACCGTTTTGTACCAGTCCCATCAAAACGGGGAAGGTGCAGAACAAAGAAAGGGAACTGATGCCCATTTCTTTGAGCATTTCTAAAAAATTTTGCTGAAAGGCCGGGTCGGAACAAAGGCCAAAGCCATATACGAAGCTGTTACCCACCAAGCTGATGTGTTCGGTGTTTTCCCCGTCTTTAAACAGATGCTTTTGTTCATCGTAAAAGGTGGTGTAAAAAGCAGATAACAGCGGTGTTTCCTCCCGATATTGGGGCAGGGAAAGAATAGAGGCGATTTTATTTGCCGCGCCCACGGCGGCCAGGTAATAAGCGTTGATGGCAAGGTGGGCTTCTTTACAAAGCTGACCCTCGTTGATCTCCACGTCATACCCGTGTCGGAAATTTTTGGGCCATTCCACCACGCACCATTTGTCAAGGTTTCTCAACAGATGATCCGTTTCATAATTGCGGCGGTAGGCCTCCAACAACTTGGTGACCTTTGCAAAATTTTGCCGCAAATAGTCCTTGTCGCCGGTGTAGTTATAATGCCATAAAACGAGATGGATCAAAATGAGCGGAAACTCCGCAATTTCCTGCATAAAGGAGCAACACAGACAGGTGACCAGTGTTTCGGTGATGCGCTCGGTGGAGAAGGCGGCGTCAATGAGCTTGCGTACCATAGCATCGTCGCCCGTCAAAATCATATGGGTCAAGGCGGTATAGCATCCGTCCCCAAGGTAAAATCCCTTTTCCCGTTCCATACAGTCCTGGATCACTTCCTGCACACCGTATTTTTGGGTATGAATGCACAAATCCCAAATGCTCTTCAGGGCTTTGTCGGCGGCATATTCCGGTTTCAGCATCGTTTTAAGTGTAAAGGGATAATGCCTTACAGAAAAATAAACCTCTGTTATTTCCACCCCTGCCGGCAGCATGAGTTCTGCATACCGAAAGGACTTATAATCAAACCAATCCAGACGGCTTTCGCCCCGGGATAAGAGCCATTCCTCCTCATAGGTACAGTTGGCGCGAAGCTTGTGTCGCAGGGTGCCGTCCTCATGGAGTTCCTGCCCACAGCGCACGGTAACGACGTCACCCGCTTTACCCTTGGCGCGCACGCACAAATACCCCACGTAAGTGGCTCCAAAATCGCACATAATGCCATTTCCGGAAAGGGTCGTGCTCACAGGTTGAATCTTTTCAAAGACCAGCATATCGCTTTTTTGCGGAGTCAGCGTATGGTCGGCAAATTGGTTGATTTTTGCATTTTCCCAGGCGGAATCGTCAAACCAGATCTCGGCAAAGCCAACCTCCGGAGCGCCGGAATCGTATCGCTCCAAAAACTGTGTGTCATAGCCGCAGATTCCCGTCTCGGTATAGGCGGTATGAGGGCTTGTTTTAAAACTCTCATCGCTTGCCACCACCGTTTTCCCGTCCATCACCAAATCACAGATCAGTCCGTGACGGTGGTCCCCGCTTTGCCAAACCCGATTGATCAACCCTTGATACAGCGTATGCACGGCGATCAGGTTTTCGCCCTCTTTAAGATAAGGGCTTACGTCCACAACGTTATAATTATAACTAAAATGATAAGAAGGGGCAGGCCCTTGGGCCACAAAGCGGCCGTTGATATAGAGCTTATAATAATCGTCGGCGGAGATATAAAGGGTGGCGTTTTGAGGTAAGGCATCGCAGCAGAACTTTTTGCGAAAGAGAAGGTGACGGTTTCTGTGCTCATCACAGGGCAAATCAACGGTATCTAACTGTTTGTGAAAAACGTTTCTCGGCTTTACATCGGCAAATTCCGCATTTGTGATCCATTTTCCCTGAAACGTATGCTCCATACTCTCACCACCTTCATATAATTTGTTGAATTGATTATAGCACATAATTATCATTTTTTCCACCCGTAAAACGGTAAAGAAATTCCTCCATACACCAAGGCGCATGGAGGGGTTGACAGGAGGCGAGGGTGCGGGTGTCCGGTGGACACCTCTGTGCAACGCACAGAAGCACCGACCGAGGCGGCAGCGGAGACCTTGAACCAACGACCCATTGCAACAACGACTCTGTCGGCGCAAGCCGTCGTTTGCTTGCCAATCGTCGTGTTGCGGCTGCTCGCTCACCTCGCTTCATCTGCCACCGGCAGCGAGATCGCAGGAGCCAAGTTATGAGCCCGACTTTTCTGCTAA